>CAWHLM010000012.1:0-125076 GCA_963830215.1 uncultured Alphaproteobacteria bacterium | reverse complement strand
AGACCATTCGAGGTCGCCGGCCTGTCGCCCACCGAACCGCAGGTCGCCACGATCCGCGGGAACAGGCTTGCCGCGGTCGTCGGCGCGGCGCCACCTCTCGATTTCCACGACCTGCCTCGCGAAGAGGCGGTTCGCCATCTCCTCGCCCATCAGCGCGTCGTGGAAGCGGTCATGCGTAGCGGGCCGACGCTGCCGGTCAAGTTCGGGACGATCTTGCCGGACGAGGCGACCGTTGCCAGCCTGTTGGTGCGCGGCGAAGCCGTGCTGGCGCCACGCCTCGCCGAACTCTCCGAGCATGTTCAGATCGAGCTGATCGTGTCGTGGAGTCTGGAGGAGGTCATGGGCGAAATCGCCGCCGAGGACGCCGTCATCCGGCTCAAGGCCGCCGTCGCCGCGCAGCCGGCCGATGCGGCCAACGATGCGAGAATCGCGTTGGGGAAGCTCGTCAAGGAGTCGATCGACCGTAGGCGTGAAGCCTGTCGAAGCCGCATCGTGGCGGCCCTCCGGCCGATTGCCGCCGATATGGTCGAGAACGCGTTGATGGATGACCGCATGGTGACCAACGTGGCGCTGTTGCTGCCGGAGCGGGCCAGCGAGGCGTTTGACCGTCTGCTTGCGGAGCTCGACGAGGAATTCCACGGCCGGCTCAATTTCCGCTCTGTCGGCCCGCTGCCGCCCAGCAGCTTCGCGACGGTCGAGGTGACGCTGCAATCCTATGAAATCGTCGATCACGCCCGCCGGACGCTCCGCCTCGGCGACAAAGCGAAGCTCATCGAAATCAAGGCGGCGTATCGCCGGCTGATCCGCCAGAGCCACCCCGATGTCTCGGCCGCGACGCCGGTCGACAAGCGGCAAGCAGCAAGGCTTATCGACGCCTACAAGACGTTAATGGCCTATGCCGAGGCATTGCCTGCCGCGAATGGCGGGCGCCAGGCCGACAGCGGATACCGGTTCGACCGCGGCACGGTCGAAAGCGCCGTCGTGGTGGCGGTGCGCCGCCAGGAGCTGGCGGCCTCGTCGGCGGAGCGGCGGCCGTGACCGCGGCGCCAGCCCGTAAGGCTGATGCCAAGGACAGCGTCGTCTATCTTTACGGCGTCGTCCGCGTCGCGCCCGGCACCAGGTCCTCGTCGCTCTGCCTCCAGGGGATCATCCCCGAAGCCGCCGTCCGACTGGTGCCGCGCGGCGATCTGGCGGCCCTCGTCAGCACGGTCCCGGCCGACCAGTTCAGCGTCGACGCACTACGGGCGGCGTCGGCCGATGCCGATTGGCTGCGGGCCCGGGTCGTGGCGCATGACACGGTGCTGAAAGACCTTTGCACGCGTTTTGCTCTGGTACCCTTCCGCTTCGGCACGACCTGCCCCGATGTGGCAGACGTGCCTGGGATTCTCACCCGCCAGCGTGCCCGCTTCGAACAGGCGATCGCCCGCATCGAGGATGCTGCCGAATGGGGGGTGAAGCTCTATTGCGATCTGCCAGCGCTACGCCGCCGCGTCGAGGACGCTGTGCCGGCGATCCGCAGCATGCGCGAGACGCTGACGCGTGCCGGCGCGGGCACCCAGTTCTTCTTGCGCAAGCGCTACGACAGCGCCGTCGAAGAACAGGGAAGCGCCTATACCGCAGAAGTCGTCGCGCGCTGCCATGAGCTGCTTGCTGCTGCGGCGCGCGATGCGGTGCAGGTTCAAGTGCGGGTGCCGGTCGACAATGGTGGGGGCACGGCACTGGCGATAAATGCCGCCTATCTCGTCGCCAAGGACGCGACCGGCGTCTTCAAGCGGGCGTTGGCGCGGCTCAAAGGCGAGCTTGCCGCCGAGGGCTTCGTGCCTGAGCTGACCGGGCCATGGCCGGCCTATCATTTCGTGTCGTGCGATGAGGAGGAGGCCGTCGATGGCGCCGCGCCCGAGCGATAGAAACGATCTTGCCCTGGCGGAACTGCTCGATCGGGCGCTGACCAAGGGCGTCGTGGTGTGGGGCGATGCGACGATTTCGGTCGCAGGCGTCGATCTGGTCTATGTCGGGCTGAAGCTGCTGGTCGCCTCGGTCGATACGCTGGAAGGGCTGCGCGAGGATTCGATTGCCAGAAGTCGCCAGGCCGCAAGGCTCGGGCCATGACCACATATCTCTATGCAATCATCGACCGGCCGGAGATGCCGCTGCCGGCGCAATTGGGTCTCGACGATGCGGCGCTCGCCCTCATCATCTGGCAAGATATAGGCGCCGTGATCAGCAGCCATGACGGCGAGCCGCCACCGGCCAGCGCCGATGCGCTGTGGCGCTATGAGGCGGTACTCGAGGCGCTGATGGAGGGTCGCACGGTTCTGCCGGTGCGCTACGGCACGATGCTGCCGTCGGCACGCGCCGTCACCGACATGCTACGCCGAGACTGCAGGCAGTTCACCGAGGATATCGGCCGCATGCAGGGCCAGGTCGAGATCGGCGTCCGTTTTGTGCCGCTCGCCGTTGGTGCGGAGGACATGAGCGCGGCGCCCAAAGGGCCAATCGCACCTTCTGGCACCGTCTATCTCATGACGAAGTTGGCCGAGGCGCAGGATCGCCAGAGGCGACATGCGGCCGCCATGGACACGGCGCGCGCGCTGCACGCCATTCTCAAGCGTCTGGCGACGGCCAGCCGTTTCGACGCCGAGACGGCCGATCGCGACTGGATCGCGGCGGCGTTTCTGATGCCGCAGGATGCGACCGAGACATTTCGGCAGGCCGTTTGCCGGCTTGCCAAGGCGCATCCCAAGCTGGCGCTGCTTTGTACCGGTCCGTGGCCGCCCTATTCCTTCGTCAGTGCCCAGGCCGGCGAGACAGCGAACGGGGAGGACAATCATGGCTATCTCCACTGACCTTGCGCGGTCGAATGGCGCCAAGGTGCTCTATGCCCCGGAGGAAGAAGCCGGGCTCGAGCGCCTGGCGGAGGTGTTCAGCAACGATCGCCCGGCGGAGCCGCGGCGCATCACCATCGATCCGCAGAAGGTCGAGCGCGGTCTGGCGCGTCTGGTGCTGACCGTCGTCGAATTGCTGCGTCAGGTCATCGAGAAGCAAGCCGTGCGGCGCGTCGAAAACGGTACGCTCAGCGACGATGAGATCGAGCGTCTGGGGCAGACCCTGATTGCACTCGAGACGCGCATGGAGGAGCTCAAGGTGGTCTTCGATCTGGTGGGCGAGGATCTGACCCTGAACCTTGGCTCGATTGACGACTTGCTGTAAGCGCGGTGCGCCAATGAGGGCTGAGAGCTGGTCCCGGTTTGTGAGACAGGCGGCTAATCCAGGAACCAATCCAGGAAGCTGCGATTCGGGAACAATGGGCTGGCCTGGTCAAGCGTCAGAGCCTTCGACGCTCTTGCCGCAAAGGGCTCGCCCGGCTTGCAACTGTTCGTCGGCGCGCAGAATCAGCGGGCAATTGCCTTCTATCGGCGTATGGGGATGAGGGAATATTCTTCAGTGGCCCGTGCGCTCGGCGTGTGCCGGAAGTTAGCCGGCCGCTGAGTCGGCACGCCGGCGAACAGCGCGGGCTTGCTGGACGGCAGACCGATAGCGGCCCCAGAAGCGCTATGGATGGAGCAGCGCTCTGCCGTTCGGTGCCGACGTGCAATCTGCGCAGGCAAAGAGGCCGCGTAAGGCCGTTTCACCGTGTTCCACTGGACGGCGATGGTTACCAATCCGCGGAGCTAGTACAGTATCGGTTACAGTTGAACCAACGCTGCCGATCAATGCAACTCCTGATCGTTGAGGACAACACGACCCTGGCCGACTGGCTCGCCAAGCTCCTGCGCGGCAGCAATCATGTTGTTGACTGTGTGCACGACGGCGAGACCGCGGCGTTCGGTACGGACCTGAAGACTTACGATCTCATGATTGTCGACCTGGCCCTGCCGAAGATGAGCGGCATCGACGTGGTCCGCCATGTGCGCGCCGAGGGCTTGTCGACACCAATCCTTATCCTGACAGCCAAGGATGCCCTGCAGAGCCGCGTCGAGGGTCTCGATGCGGGAGCCGATGACTACCTGACCAAGCCGTTTGAGGTGGAGGAACTGGATGCGCGCCTGCGCGCTCTCCTCCGGCGCTCGAACACCACGGTGAAGTCGGAATTGCGCTTCGGTTCCCTGTCTTTTGATCAGAACACGCGTCTGTTCGCCGTCAACGGGACCGATCTCCACCTTTCGCCGCGCGAACACGCCTTGCTTGAAACCCTGCTCAGGCGAGCCGGCGCGACGGTCAGCAAGGAGATGCTGCTGGAACGCACCTATGGTTTCGGCGATGACGTCAATCTCAGCGCCATCGAGGTTCAGATCCACCGGCTGCGCAAGAAGCTCGAGAATTCCGGCGTCTCGATCGCAACGCTGCGCGGGCTGGGATACCTGCTGAGGCTCGATCCATCTTGAGCGCGCCGGCTCGCAGCCGCGGCAGTCTGCGCCTCAATCTGATGGCGTGGCTGGTGGTGCCCGTCGTCGCCATTCTGGCGGCGAGCGTGTGGCTCTCCTACGGCAGCGCGCTCAGGCAGGCCACGCAGGTGATGGATCGCAACTTGGCGGCATCCGCGCGGATTATCGCCGAGCAGCTGCAATACCGCGACGGGCAGATCGGTGTCGTCATACCCCCTGCCGCGCTCGAACTGTTCGCATCGGACAGCCATGACGAAGTGGCCTACGCGGTTGTCGGACCGACGCACGATCTGATTGCCGGCTTCCCGGGCCTGTCGCCGCCGACGGCCTTGCCGGCGGAGTTCGAATCGCTCTTCTACGAGACGATGTTTCGAACGGAGGCGATGCGAGCGGTTATTCAACTTCAGCCGGTGGTCACGCCAATGGGCATCGTTGCGGTCTCCGTCATCGTCGGCGAAACCCAGAAAGCGCGGTACGAGCTGTTCCGCGCCTTGTGGCTGCGCGGATTCGCCGAGCAGGCCGCGCTGGTACTGGCTGCCGCATTGGCTATCTGGATCGGGATCAATCGCGAGCTTCGTCCACTGTTGCGCCTGCGATCCGCGGTCATGGGACGGCAGGCCGACCGCTTCGAGCCGTTCGACGCCCTGTCCGTGCAATCGGAGATTCGCCCACTTGTCGATGCCCTGAACAGCCACATGGAGCGGCTGAGACAGCATCTCGACCGCCAGAGACGGTTCCTCGACCACGCGGCGCATCAGTTGCGCACGCCGCTGACCATCATGAAGACGCAAGTCGGGGTGGCGCGACGCACTCATGACGCGGCCGAGGGCAGCTCGGCACTGACCGGCGTTGATGAGAACCTGACCGCGATGTCGCGCTTGACGAACCAGCTTCTGACGCTCGGCCGGGTGGATCATGACCGCGCGGCTCTGCAAAGCGAGTTGGTCGATCTGGCGGCAATCGCGCGCGAGGCAGTGAGCGACGCGGCGCCACGGGCGCTGGATCACGGCATCGAGCTGGTGCTGCAGACCGAAGACGCGTGCCAGGTCAAGGCTACCTCAATACTCGCGCGTGAAATGGTCAACAACCTGATCGACAATGCCATCCAGTATGCCGGTGCGGGCGCGACGACGACGGTCTCCGTTGGCAGGAATTCGAACGCCGCAGTACTCACCGTGGACGACGACGGCGCCGGCGTGGCAGAAGCGGAAGTGCCCGGGCTGTTCGAGCGCTTCCGGCGTGGACACAATGCACAGGCCAGCGGCAGTGGCCTCGGGCTTTCGATCGTCGCGGAAATCGCTCAGATGTTCGACGGTTCCGTCGAACTCGCCGCTCCTTCAGCCGGCAAGGGCTTCTGCGTCCTTGTTACCTTGCCGCTGGCGGAAGCGCACGACCGACCACCGCAGCGTGCCATCACCGACGCATAGCACCTACTGCCGGGCGTTGGCCGCGTCGACGAACTCGGTCGTATAGGTCCCGGCGAGATCAATCGGCTTGTCGTGGACACGCGATTTGATCCGGGAGAGCACCGCCAAGACGTTTTCCGGCCCGCCCTCCGGCATGCGGCCGTCTTCGGTGAACATCGCCTTGCCGCTCGCAAGCGCATCAACGTACATGGCCCGGTCGCCAACGTAGAAGTCGGAGGGCATGAGAGCTGCGATCTCTTCCGCACTATGCGCGTGGATGAAGTGCATCGTACGGACGAAGGCGTTCGCCAGCTTCTGGACGGTCTCCTTGTGGGTGTCGACCCATGCCGTTTCCATGTACAGGCAGGCGGCCGGATAGATGCCGCCAAGGGCCGCGATCGTGCCGGCGTCGTCGCGCATGTCAATCAGGATCCGCGCCTCTCCGGTCTTGAGCAGACGAGAGACTGTCGGTTCGGTGGTCATCGCCGCCTGGATCTGGTCGTGCTGCATGGCGGCGATCAGTGTGTCGCCGGCACCGACCGGAATCGGCGTCACCTCGCTCGTCTTCACCCCCGCCTTGAGCAAAAGGTACTCGGTCAGGAAATCGGTCGAGGAGCCGAGGCCGGTCACGCCGATGCGCTTGCCTTTGAAATCCGCGACCGTTCGAATGTCGGGGTGTGCCGTCGAGACGATCTCGACCTCGCCGGGCACGCGGCTCATCTGGACGACCGATTCGGTGTATTTGCCCAGCGCCTGGAGGTCGATGGTGTGGTCGTAGAAGCCGATCACGCCCTGCACCGCGCCGGCCAGCATCTCGTCGGCCGCCTCGACGCCCGCCGGCTCGCTGAGCAGAGTGACGTTGAGGCCCTCGGCGGCGAAATAGCCCAGCCTTTCGGTGAGCATGGCCGGAAGATAGATCTGCTTTTCGATGCCGCCGATCATGATCGATACGTCCTCGGCGTGCACGGGCGCCAAGGACAACACACCAACGATAGCGGCAACAGCCGGCGTTGCGAAGCGCAATGCCACGGCAGACCTCCACTCCTCCCCTGCCGCCAGTCTCCTGCCAGCGGTCATTGGCGGGCCTTGCTGGCAAATCATACAGAAGTGCGTGGGGTCTGGCGACGCCGTGTCGTCGCCGGGGCAAGGCCCTGCGAAACAAGGAAAAGGCGACCCGCAGGCCGCCTTCCCCCAAACCAGACCGCTTCCGGCGCGTCAGAACCGCACCGTTTGCCGGCTCCGCTACATGATGCCTTCCAGCTTCTTGGCGTTGAGCACGTACTCGTTGGTGTAGGTCTTGGCGAGATCCACCTTGCCGGTGATCTTGCCGGCGGCCTTCTGGATATCGAAGACGGTCTGCGGGCCGCTCTTGGGCATGATGCCGAGGCCGTCCAGGTTGAACTGGCCCCAGTCCGCCTTCAGCGCGGCGACATATTCCGCTTTCGAGGTCAGCGGGTTGCTGACGAAGTCCTTTGGCAGCTTGTCGGCAACGGCGGCAGCGTCATGCTTTTTCATCCAGTCCAGCGTGGCGACCATCGCGTCGACCACGCTCTGGGCGACCTTCTGATGCGTCTTTAGCCACTCGGCACGGACCAGCACGCCTGCTGCCGGATAGTCGCCGCCGAGCCACTTCTGTACGCCGGCCCCGGTCGATAGGTCGATGGCGGAGTAGCCCACGCCGAGCTTCTCGATCGCGTTCACGGTCGGCTGGCTGGTGATGCCGCAGACCGCCTTGCCGAATTTCAGCGCAGCGATCATGGTCTGGCCGGCGCCGGCCGCGATCTTGGAGTAGTCCTTGGACGTCAGGCCGGCGCGGGTGGAGACATAGCTCACCAGATCGTCGGTACCCGAGCCGATGTCGGTCACGCCGACCGACTTGCCCTTCCAGTCCGCGGGCGACTTCACGTTCGAACCCTTGGCGCACATGATCCGCTCACCCGGGGCCACCGCGAGCTGGATGAGGTTGATGACGTCCTTGCCCTTCTGCTGGAAGTCGATGGTGTGGACGTACCAGGCGCCAGCCGCATCGACCTGACCGGAAACCATCGCGTCCTCGGCGCCGACGCCGCCGGCCTGTTCCGTGCTCAGCTCGACGTTGACGCCATACTTCTTGAAGAAGCCCAGGCTTTGGGCGAGCTGGTATTCCAGATAGATCTGCTTGTCGATGCCGCCGACCATCAACTTGAACGTCGGCATATCGGCGGCGACGGCCGCTCCGGAGAGACACCCACCCATGACCACGACGGCCACAGCACAGGTGAGCCTGTATGTCAGCGTACGCATGCTCATTGCTCCTTCCTCCACTTATGGAAGCCCTGGTCGAGCTCCCCCTTCTTGATGCCGCCCGATCGCTTCGCGGTCAGATGCCCGCGATATCCTTCTGAGAGGTCGACGCCGGCTGCCAGGCGAGCAGCCGTTTCTCGATCATGGTCATGACCGCCTCGGCGCTAAGCGCCAGCACGCCGATCACCAGCATGGCGCCGAAGACGCCGTTGGCGTCGAAGGTGTTCTGTGCAGTGGCGATCACCAGACCCAGGCCGCGCTGGGAGCCGAGGAACTCGCCGACGATGGCGCCGATGATGGAAAAGCCCAGCGCCACGTGCAGGCTGGCGATGATCCAAGTCAGCGCAGACGGAAAGACGACGTGCTGCACGACCTGCCAGCGCGAGGCGCCAAGGATGCGTGCATTGGCGACGAGGTTGCGATCGACGCTGCGCACGCCCTGGAAGGCGTTGAAGAAGACGACGAAGAACACCAGCACCGCAGCCAACAGCACCTTGGAAGACAGGCCGAGGCCCAGCCAGATGGTGAAAATCGAGCCGAGCACGATACGCGGCAGGGCATTCACGATCTTGATGTAGGGCCCAAAGACATCTGCCAGGTAACGGATCTCGCCGAGCAGCACGCCGAAGACGATGCCGCTGCCGACGCCGAAGACGAAGCCGAGCAGGGACTCCTCGAGCGTCACCCCGATCTGCAGCCAGAGCGAGCCATAGGCGGTGCCGTTCACCGCCCAATCGGCCAGACGCAGGACGATGCCCAGCGGCGAGCCGAAGAAGAAGGGGTCGATGATGTTCAGGTCGCTGAACAACTGCCAACTGCCGACGACCAGCACGAAGGCCGCGATCTGGCCTGCCAACACCAATTGCTTGCGACGGCGCGCACGATGTCGGGCGCCCTCGGCGATCGATTGTTCGTCCGTGGCAGAAGCCACAATCGGCTCGATGGTCATGGCGTCAGACCCCGCTTCGGCTTGAGCCGTCATGCCGCTGCTCCTGCCGCGGCTGTGCGCGAATAGGCGCGCTGGACTTCGTCGCGCAGCGTCTCCCAGATCTGATGGTGCAGTTCCAGAAAGCGAGGGGTGAACCGGATCTCTTGGACGGCGCCGCGGGGCCGCGGGAGATCGATGTCATAGACGGCCTTCACCGTGCCCGGCCCGGCAGTCATCACGACCACCTTGTCGGCGAGCGCGATCGCCTCCTCCAGGTCGTGGGTAACGAACATCACCGACGGCTCGCTCTGTTCCCAGAGCGCCAGCAGTTCGTTGGACATGATCGCCCGCGTCTGCACATCCAGCGCAGAGAAGGGCTCGTCCATCAGCAGGATGGTCGGCTCATTGATGAGCGCCGCGGCAAGGCTGACGCGCTTGCGCATACCGCCCGAGAGCTGGTGGGGATAGTGGTCTTCGAAACCGGTAAGCCCGACGGTCTTCAGCCATTCGCGAGCCTTGGCCATCGCCTCCTTCTTGGCGACGCCGCGAAACATGGGACCCAGTGCGACGTTGGCCGCCACGGGCTTCCAGGGCAGCAGCGCATCGGTCTGGAAAACGAAACTGGCGCCCTTGGTGATGCCGTCAACCGCCTTGCCGTTGACGCGCACGGTGCCGGCGCTTGGACGATCGAGGCCGGCCGCCAGGGTCAAGGTCGTGGATTTGCCGCATCCCGTCGGTCCGACGATCGCGCAGAACTGCCCCGGCGCGACCGTCAGATCGACATCGCGAAGGGCTGTCATCACCGTACTGGTCGGCGTCACGAAGCGCTTGGTGACGTTCGTCAGCTCGATGCCGCCGATCCCATCCGCGGGCGGCATCAGGCGTTCCCCTCACCGGACCCCAGGGGAAGCCGGCCAGCCGTCGCGCGAATATGAAGGAGCGTTGCGGCCGGGGCATTGAATACCCGAAGCCGCCTCTGACGTGATGTCATTCAGGCGTTCCTCATCCTCGTTCACGACGCCCTTCGAGGTCTCATGCCTCTTGGATTTCGGGCGGCGCGATGACGAAGCTAGCCGGCGAAGCTTTCAACCAGCTTTCAGCCTGGAAGGAAGAAAAGGAACGGCGCGCCGGGTCTCGGCGGGCGCCGCGGTGCTTGCGGCTCGCGCTCCACCGGCCGAAGACTGTCTTGTCCTCCATAGGACTTCAACGACCGCCATTCATTCGTAGTGCTTGACCCGCGGCCACGAGCTCTCGAGCGGCGCCTTGATCCCGGAGAGCACAAAGATCGGCTGGTTGGTCTCGTAGGGCATCGCATAGGGCGCGTCGATCCGGCCAGCCACCCGGGACGAGCGGAACATCTCGGCATATTGGCCGGCGCTTCCGCCGATGATGATGATCACGCTGCCGTCATGGCCGCGCGGGCCCCAGAGATAATAGTTGTTGTGGCCGCTGATCGCCGGCGGCAGGCCGAGGCTGCGTCCATAGATGTCGATCGCGGCGGCCTCGCCGTAGTTGTTGCCGAAGAACACCGCGCGTGTCTGATCCTCGGCCGGCAGGGACCGATAGACCGCCGCGACCTTCGCCGCCATGTCGCGCCAGCCGAACATGTCTGCGAAATATTGCGGCAGCGCGCCGGTCTCCAGGCGCTCGCCGGTGGCGGGTGTCGGCCCGCCGGCCATCTGCAGGTAGCGGATGAGCGTGTCGACCGGAAGGATCGGCAAGGCAAGCGGTGCCATCAGGACTCCCAGCACGACGACGCCGGCCAGCGCGGCACCGCGCGCGACCGCCTTGCCCGGCCATTGCTCGACCCGCTGCGCGCCGAAGGCCAGCAGTGCCGGATAGATCGGCGCCAGATAATAGGGCTTGCCGTGCTGGGTAACGAAAATCACGAACAGGACAAGCCACGCGATCGTCAGGGCGCGTGCCGTCAGGAGCCTCGGGCGGACGACGCCGGCATAGAGGCCGCACAGCACCACGATCATGCCGAGGGGACCGACCTGGAGAACTTGCTGCGCGAAATAGTCGAACGGCGACAGGACCGCGTTCTTGCCGTTCACGGCGGCCCGCCCCAGTTCGAGGAACGGCCAGCCATGGGCCTGCTGCCACAGCACATTGGGCAGCACCATCACCGCGGCGACGATTGCGCCGAGGTAGACCCAGGGCCGCAGCAGCGACTTGCGTTGCGGCGTGGCGAGCAGCCCGATCGCCAGTGCCACGATAAAGAAGGCGATCGCATATTTGGTTTCGAGGCTGAAGCCCGTGATCAGGCCGAAGATGAGCCAGAGGCGCTCGTCCCCCGTCTGCTCCAGGCGCACCAGAACCCAGGCGAGCCCGAACCAGGTCAGTGCCTGGAAGGTGTCGGTGGAGAACAGCACGCCCTCGATGAGGAAGACAGGGGCAAGCAGGGCGCAGAGGCCGGCCAGCCATTGGGCGAAGCGTCCGCCACCGATGATACGCGTGAACTCCGCCGTCAACGCGACCGTTGTCGCGAGCACCAGCGCTGGCAACAGCCGGAACGCCAGCAGGGCACCGCCACCGAGCGCGTATGACCCGGCGGCAAGCAGAGGCACGAGTGGTGGCTGATCGACATAGCCCCAGGCCGGGTGCTGTCCACAGACGATGAAATAGAGTTCATCGCGGAAGAAGTCGTAGTTGCCGTTGGCGACAAGATGAGCGCCAAGCGTCACCAGTCCGAGAATGACGGATGGTCGGGCCCAGTCGAGGAAAATGCCAGAGGCCAGGCTGGCTTTGCTCGCGGTCATACCACACCTCACGCAATGCGGCGTGCCGGTATTGTGTTCCCGGTCTTGCTCGAACGCACCTCGTGATCTTGCCGCACGTTCGCCGTAGCGCGAGATCGCTCACCGGCCGTCCCCCCGATTGCAAACCTGTGGTCGCCGGCGGTGTCGTGGCGGATAATGCGTCGATCGGGGGCCTGAACGGGAAGCACCCGGCCGGATGCCTGACGCTCGCCGGCAACGTTCCTTGATGAAGCGAGGCAGGAAGCTCCTTCGCTGCCCACACCGTCAGTGAGCCGCGCGCCATGGGAGGGAAGCATGCAGCACATCGTATTTCTCGATCGCGGAACCATCGCGCCGCAGATCCGGCTGCGACCGCCGGCCTTCCAGCACACCCTCGTGGAGCACCAGCGGACCGCGTCGGAAGAGGTCGCCGAGCGCCTGGTTGGCGCCACGATCGCCATCACCAACAAGGTCAGGATCACGGCCGAGGTCATGGACACTCTGCCCGAGCTGAAGCTGATCGCCGTCGCAGCGACCGGCACGGATTGCGTCGACAAGGCCTATTGCCGGCAGCATGGCGTCGCCGTCAGCAACATCCGCGGCTATGCGTTGGCCACCGTACCCGAGCACACCTTCGCACTGATGCTGGCGCTCAGCCGCTCGATCATCCCCTACCGGGCGGATGTCATCGCCGAGGAATGGCAGAAGTCCCGGCAGTTCTGCTTCTTCAACCACCCCATTCACAATCTCGCCGGCGCGCGCCTCGGCATCATCGGTGAAGGCGTCCTCGGCCAGCGGGTGGCGGAGATCGCCAAGGCGTTCGCGATGATCCCGATGTTTGCCGCGCACAAGGGCAAGAGCGGCCTCGGGCCGCTCTACACGCCTTGGGAGGAAGTGCTGGAGACCAGTGACATCATTACCCTGCACAGCCCGCTGCTGCCCGAAACCGCGGGAATGATCGGGCTTGCGGAATTCAGACAGATGAAGCGCCGGCCGCTCATCATCAACACCGCGCGCGGCGGCCTTGTCGTCGAGGGCGACCTTGAGGCCGCCCTCGATCAGGGCTTGATCAGCGGGGCTGCCTTCGATGTCGCCACCAGTGAACCGCCGGCCGCGGACAACCCGCTCATGCGCATCGCCAGGCGCCCCAATGTGATCGTCACGCCGCACATTGCCTGGGCCTCCGACGAGGCACAGCAGGCGCTGGCCGACCAGCTGATCGACAACCTCGAAAACTTCGTGAGGGGAGAGCCCAGCAACCTGGTGACCGGGGCCTACTGATCTCGGTCCTGAATGCACCAACCGGTCCGCAAGCCGCCAAGACGCCGCCCATGTGCGCGGAGCCCGTGTCGAGAACATCTTCGCTACGCCCGGACGTCGCGTCGGGGCGAACCGCAGCGACCGCGCCGCCGCCTCAGCCGTGGTTGAAGACGACGGTCTTGGCGACGGTGAACTCGCGCAGCGCCTCCATGCCCTTCTCGCGGCCGTGGCCGGAGCGGCGGAAGCCGCCGAAGGGCAGCTCGATGCCGCCGCCGGCGCCATAGCCGTTGATGAACACCTGGCCGGTGCGCACGCCCTTGGCCATGCGCATCTGGCGCGCCCCGTTCTCCGTCCAGATGCCGGAGACCAGCCCGTATTCGGTGCCGTTGGCAATGCGGATGGCGTCGGCCTCGTCGTCGAAGGGGATCGCCGCCAGCACCGGGCCGAACACCTCCTGCTGCGCCAGCGGGTTCTCCTCCGGTACCAGCGTATAGAGCGTGGGCGGCACGTAATAGCCGGAGTCCGGCGCCCGGGCGTCGATCGTTCCGGTAGCAACTGCCGTGAGGTGGTCGCTCAGCGCGCTCTGCAGAAAGCCTTCAACCCGCTGCTTCTGCTTGGCCGTGATCAGCGGCCCGCAATCGAGGTCGAGATCGTGCGGCCCCACCGTCAGCTTGCCGAAGCGCTCGGCCAGCCGCGCCATGAAGCCGTCGTAGATCGACCGCTGCACCAGGACGCGGCTGCCGGCTGAGCAGGTCTGCCCGGCATTCTGCACGATGGCGTTGGTGATCACCTGCGCCGCCTTCTCCAGGTCGGCGTCGGCAAAGACGATCTGCGGGCTCTTGCCGCCAAGCTCCAGCGTGCAGGGCACGTGATGCACCGCCGCCGCCTGGCTCACCAGGGTGCCCACCTCCGGCGAGCCGGTGAACGAGATGAGGTCGATGTCGGGATGGGCGGCGAGCGCCGCGCCGGCTTCCTCGCCAAGACCGGTGACGACATTGACGACGCCCGGCGGAATGCCGGCCTCGAGCGCCAGATCGGCCAGTCTCAGCACCGACAGGCAGGCCTCCTCCGCCGGCTTCATCACCGCGGCGTTGCCGGCGGCCAGCGTTCCGCCGATGGTGCGCCCGAACATCTGCGCCGGATAGTTCCACGGGATGATGTGGCCGGTCACCCCGCGCGGCTCGCGCAGGATCATCACCTGATAGCCGGTGAGGAAGGGGATGGTGTCGCCGTGGATCTTGTCGGCGGCGCCGCCGTAGAACTCGAAGTAGCGAGCGCAGGCGGTAATGTCGTCCTTCGCCTGCTTCATCGGCTTGCCGGTGTCCCTGGCTTCGATCTCGGCAAGCTCGTCGAAATGGTCGAGGATCAGGCCGCCGAGCCTTGACAACAGCCGGCCGCGATCGACCGCCGCCGTGCGGCCCCACACGCCCTCGAAGGCGCGGCGCGCGGCCTTGACCGCGCGGTCGATGTCCTCGCGCCCGCCGCGCGCGAGCCGCGCGATCTCCTTGCCGTCGGAGGGTCCGAAATCGATGAACGCGTCGCCGCCGGCCGCCTCAGTCCACTTGCCGTCGATCAATATCCGCTGGAAGCCCATGATGTTCACGCCGTTGTGCGGGGCACGCCCGCAGGGACCGATCCAAGAGATCGCACAGGCGCAGTGCAGCCGGCAACTGGTGCCGGACGGACGACCGTCTCCATTGCGCCGCGCCCCAGCCCAGGGCCAGCCCCGGACTCGCCGCCCCTCACATCTGGCCGCGGATCGCCTTCAGGTAGAGCACCTCGTAGTCACGCGCCGTCACCGGCCGTGGGTTGCCGCCGGTGGAGGGATCGTGCTCCGCCATGGGCGCGGCCTCGGCAATCATGTCCTCGTCGACGCCGATCTCCTTCAGGGTGTGCGGGATGCCGATCTCCTGGCGCAGCTTCAGCACCCATTCGATAACCCCTTCGGTGCCCGCCTTGGGCAGATCGAGATAGCGGGCCAGCGCAGCCAGTCGTTCGCCGATGGCCGGGGCGTTGTGGGCGAGCACATAGGGCATGACGACGGCGTTGGTGAGGCCGTGCTGGGTGCCGCGCAGGCTCGAGCACGGGTGGCTCATCGAGTGCATGGCGCCGAGGCCCTTCTGGAAGGCCACCGCACCCATCGAGGAGGCGGCCAGCATGAAGGCGCGCGCCTCGATGTTCTTGCCGTCGCGCACGGCGACCGGCAGCCACTCCTTGGTGAGCCGCATGCCTTCCAGAGCGATCCCCTCGCCAAGCGGATGGAAGAAGGGGCTGCAGTAGGATTCCAGGCAGTGCGACAGCGCGTCCATGCCGGTCCACGCCGTGATCTTGGGCGGCAGGCCGATGGTGAGTTCCGGATCGGAGATCACCACCTTCGCCAGCATCAGCGGGTGGAAGATGATCTTCTTGGTGTGATCGCTGGGATCGGTGACGACCGCGGCGCGGCCGACCTCGGAGCCGGTGCCGGCGGTGGTGGGCACGGCGACGATCGGCGCAATGCCGCCGGCGTTGGCGCGCGTCCACCAGTCCTCGCGGTCCTCGAAATCGAAGACCGAGCGCGTCTGGCCGGACATGAAGGCGATGAGCTTGCCGATATCCATGGCCGAGCCGCCGCCGAAGGCGATGACGCCGTCATGGCTGCCGGCCTTGTAGGCGGCAATGCCATCCTCGAGGTTCTTCAGCGTCGGATTGCCGTCGACCTTGGAGAAGACCGCGACGGGGACCTTCGCCTGCTTCAGGATCTCCAGTGCCGTCGCCACGATCGGCAGATCGACGAGGCCCGGATCGGTGACCAGCAGCGGCCTGGCGATGCCGGCAGCCTTCAGCGCCTCAGGCAGCTCGACGATACGGCCGGGCCCGAAGCGGACGGCGGTCGGGTAGGACCAGTTGGCGCGCAGCGACGGGTATTGATCGATCATGATGGCTCCGTGGGGAATGGAGGATGCAGCGGCCGGCGGCTCATGGCGCGCCCCGCCTGCTAGCCGGTCCTGGTCCTCAGATGGAAGCTCTTCGGCCGGGTCAGGTGTTCGTAGCCGACGCGCGACAGCGTGGCGCCGCGGCCGGACTGCTTGACGCCAACCCAGGCCAGCGCCGGATCGAGATAATCGGCACGGTTCATGTAGACCGTCCCGGTCTCGATGCGGTCGCCGATGCTCATCGCGGCCTCGACGTCTTCGGTCCAGATCGCGGCGGTCAGGCCATAGGGCGAATTGTTCATCAGCGCGATCGCCTCCTCGTCCGAGTTGACCTTCATGACTCCGTGCGCGGGGCCGAAGGTCTCGTCGCGCATGATGCGCATGGAGTGGTCGACCCCAGTCAGGAGCTGCGGCGCGAGGTAGGGCGTGCCCCGCTTGTCGGCGGTGAAACGTTTGGTGTCGATCAGGGGTTTCGCGCCCTGGCGGACCGCCTCGTCGACCTGGGCGCGAACCGCATCGGCCGCGGAGGCGCGGACCATCGGGCCGAGATTGGTGTCGGGGTCAATCGGCGAGCCGAGCCGGTAGCCCTCGATGGCCGCCTTCATGCCGGCAACGAAATCGTCGTAGACCTTGGCGTGGACGTAGATGCGCTCCAGCGCGCAGCACCCCTGGCCGCTGTTGAAGTAGCCGGCATCGACGACGTTTTCGATCGCGAAGCTCATGTTGACGTCGGGTCGGACATAGGCCGGATCCTTGCCGCCGAGCTCCAGGCAGGTCGCTGGGAAATTGTGCGCCGCCGCCACCGCCGCCATGATCTTGCGCCCGCCTTCGGTCGAGCCAGTGAAGCCGACCTGATCGACGAAGCCCGAAGCGATGGCCCTGGCCGTCGCATCATGTGACATGGTGAGGATCTGGAAGACGTCCTTGGGCAGATTCGCCTTGGCGAACATTTCGGCGAAATGCTCGGCGACCAGCGCTGTCTGGCTGGATTGCTTCATGACCACGGTGTTGCCGGCAATCAGCGCCGGCAGAACCGCGTTGAGCGCCGTCATGTAGGGGTAGTTCCAGGCCGGCAGGTTGAGGACGACGCCGAGTGGCTCGCGGCGGACGAAATGCCCGAAGCCGGAGAGCGGCGGCCCCTGAATATCGGCCAGGACCTCCGGCGCGACCGCGATCATGAAACGGGCGCGCTCGTTGAAGCCGCGCATTTCGTTGGGGCCCTGGCTGATTGGCCGGCCCATCTGCCAGGCGAGCAGTTCGGCGACGCGCGCCTTGTCGGCCACCATCGCATCGACGAAGGCGGTGGCGATGGCAAGCCGGTCCGCGAGCGGCACCGACCGCCATGTCTTCTGCGCGGCGCGGGCGCGCTCGAGCGTGGCCATGATGGCGTTGTCGTCGGCCAGCGGCCGCTCGGCATAGACCGAGTTGTCAACCGGAGAGATGATCTTGAAGGTGGCGTTCATTTGGCGGCACTCGACTCTACGGCCGCGCCTGCCTCCGCTTCAGCCGGCGGGGCGTGCGGCGAATCATCCTAGTATCTCTCGAACCCGCGCATCAGTTCCCAGTCGGTGATGCGCCGGTCGTATTCGAACTGCTCCCACTCGGCGGTGTGCACGTAGTGGTCGATGACGTCGTCGCCGAAAGCCGCACGCAGCATCTTCGACTTCGTCATCAGCGCCGTCGCCTCGCGCAGCGTCTTGGGCACCTCGCGCAAGCCGCTTGCCGAGATAGGCATCGCCAACATAGGGCGCCTCCAGCTCCAGCTTCTGGTCGATGCCGGCAAGACCTGCCGCGATGAGGGCGGCGAAGGCAAGGTAAGGGTTAAGGTCGGAGCCGCCAATGCGGCATTCGATCCTCAGCGACTTGGTGTGCGGCCCGCACAGGCGGAAGCCGGCGGTGCGGTTGTCGATCGACCAGATCGCCTTGGTCGGCGCGAAGGTGCCGGCCTGGAAGCGCTTGTAGGAATTGACGTAGGGCGCCAGGAACCAGGTGATCTCGCGGGCGTAGGCGAGCTGACCGGCGATGTAGTGGCGCATGAGATCAGACATGCCGTGCTCGGCCTTCTCATCGGCGAACAGCGGCTTCTTGCCGGCAAGATCCCACAGCGAATTGTGGATGTGCGACGAGGAGCCGGCGAGATCGTAGCGCCATTTGGCCATGAAGGTGACCGCCTTGCCATTGATGAGCGCGATCTCCTTGATGCCGTTCTTGAGGATGACGTGGCGGTCCGCCATGGTGAGCGCGTCGGCGTAGCGCACGTTGATCTCTTCCTGGCCTGGCCCCCACTCGCCCTTGGAGTTCTCGACCGGGATGCCGGCCTCGTGCAATCCGTTGCGGATCGCCCGCATCACCCCCTCCTCCTTGGTGGTCTGGAGGATGTGATAGTCCTCGATGTAGCGCCCGGCGGTCTTGAGGTCGTGATAGCGTTTGTCGGCGGCGCTGTCGTAGGTCTCGTCGAACAGATAGAATTCGAGCTCGGAGGCGAAGAAGGCGCTCATCTTCTCCGCCTTGAGCCGCGCAATCTGCTTCTTGAGGATCGCCCGCGGCGAATGCGGCAGGTCCTCGTGGTGGTGATGGTCGAGGATGTCGGCGATGACCAGCGCGGTTCCCGGCAGCCACGGCAGGCGGCGTAGCGTCGCCATGTCGGGCTTCATGACGAAATCGCCGTAGCCCTTTTCCCAGTTGGCCGCTGCGTAGCCGGGCACCGGCTCCATGTCGATGTCGTTGGCCAGCAGATAGTCGCAGCCGTGGGTCTCCTCATGGGCGGTATTGATGAAGTACTCGACCTGCATGCGCTTGCCGATGAGGCGGCCCTGCATGTCCGGAAACGCGATGATGACGGTGTCAATCTCGCCCGCACTGGCTGCCGCCTGCAATTCCTTGAACGTCAACATGCCCGCCATCTGGCCAAGCTCCCCTTACGAACCCTCGGCCGGCCCGCGCTCGTCGTGGCGCGGGCCGGCCGTCTTGTCATCAGTTGAAGACGCGACCGGCTACATCGATGCGGCGCCTTCGCGATGCTTCACCGCGAACTCCTCCTCCGGCGAGTACACCAGCGTCTTGCGGCCGTAAACGGCGAAGTAGACGATGGCAATGATGTACCAGATTGCCACGCCGATGATGCCGGTGCGGTAGAGCGGATCGGTGAGCTGGAAGTAGATGGTCACCACCGCGATGATCGCTGTCAGTGACGCACCGACGACACCGAACGGGCTCTTGTAGGGCCGGTCGATGTGCGGGAAGCGCCGGCGCAGCTGCAGGAAGGTCAGCGCCTGCAGCAGGTAGGAGAACATGGCGCCGAACACCGCCATGTTGAGCAGCACGCTGCCGATGACCGTGCCGGCCGCCTCGCCGCCCTGGGTGATCCACACCACCAGCATCACCACGAAGCCGACCACGGCTCCCGCGAGCAGTGCCGTGTTGGGCGTCTTGTGGTCACCATGGGTGACCGACAGGAAGTGCGGGAAATAGCCGGCGCGCGACAGCGAATAGATCTGCCGCCCGAAGGCGAAGATGATGGCATGGAAGCTCGCCACCAGCCCGGCAACGGCGAACAGGGCAAGGATCTTGGCCCAGCCGCTGCCGTAGATGAAGGCGAAGCCATCGAGGATCGGCTGGCCTGACGTGCCGTAGGCGAACGATCCGTCCGGGATCGACGGGTTGATGATGAGAATCAGGAAACCCAGGCCGATCAGTGTGAACATGCCGAGCATGATGCCCTTCGGCATGTCGCGCTTGGGATCGACCGATTCCTCCGAGGCCAGCGGCAGCTGCTCGATCGCCAGGAACAGCCAGACGGCGAAGGGCATCGAAGCCAGGATGCCGTAGCCGCCGAAGGGCAGGAACGGCCCGTGACCGTCCGGCAGCGCCACGCCCGCTCCGCTGGCGTCGACGCCGACGTTCATGGCCCACTTCATGAAGTCGAACTCGCCCGAGAAGAGCGCACTGAGGAAGAAGAAGACCAGGATGGCGATGGCGATCAGCGTGACGATCACGGTCACCGCGAAGGACAGGGCAACGCCGCGGACGTTGAGCCCGACGAAGATGACGTAGCCGATGAACCACCACAGCGGCTGCCAGGCATCCGGCGTGCCGGTGATGCCGGTCATGTAGGTGCCGATGAAGTAGACGACCACCGCCGGGGTGAGCACGTATTCGATGTTCTCGGCAATGCCGGTGATGAACCCGCCCCACGGCCCGAAGGCCGTGCGCGCGAACGAGTAGGCGCCGCCGGTGTGCGGCAGGGCCGGGCTCATCTCGGCGATCGAGTAGGTCAGGCCGAGATACATGATCGAGATGATGACCGTGCCGATGAACATGCCGCCCCAGCCGCCGACGGCGAAGCCGAGGTTCCATCCCGAGAAGTCGCCCGAGATGACCGCGCCGACGCCGAGCGCCCACAGCGAGAAGACGCCTGCGTGGCGCTTGAGGACGCGCTTCTCGAAATACTCGACGCCGGGTATGTGATAGGAAACGCCGCCTTCATGTTTCTTCATTTCAGCCATGTCGCACCCCCTGTCTTTCTTTGACCTCCAATATGAATTCCAACGATGCTACCCCCGGCGTCCCGTTGCATAATCCGGGCCGCCGACCATCAGCGGGAAGGCGGAACCTCCCCACTTCGCGGACGCTAATTGTCGCGCCTGCGCTGCACCCTTGCCGGCACGAGTTCCAATGAGGCTGCGCAATCGAGCAGCGCGCCGGTCAGCAGTTCGATCCACCCGGCAACGTCCTTCGCGGTGCGAAGGAGATCGTTGCGGATTTCGATCATCACATGCGGCAGGCCGCGGTCGCGGCCGTGCCGACGGATCGTGTAATCGACGTTGTCCCTGGCCGAGTACGGCTGGTTGTCGCCGACCGCGAGGGTGCGGTCGCGACGAAGCACGGCAAGCATGGCGTCCGCCAGGCTGCGCTCGTCGGTCGAGATGATCCCGATGTGCCAGGGCCGTGCTATCCCGCGATAGACCGGCGTGAAGCTGTGAACGGTGACCAGGGCCGTCGGCCGCCGCTCGCTGCGGCGCCGGTCGAGCAGCTTTTCGAGCGCGGCATGAAACGGCGCCCAGAACGCGGCGACACGGTCGGCGCGCGCCTCGGCGGAGAGCCCGAGGTTGCCGGGGATCGTCGTGTCCTCGGAGAGCGTGGCGATGGCGTCGGGGAGCTCGGGGGAGCGGTTGCAATCGATGGCAAGGCGCGAGAAACGCTGCTTCAGGAGATCGCCGCCGAGCCGCGCGGCGAGGCCGTCGGCGACATCGGCCGCTCCCGGGTCCCATGCGATGTGACGCTCAAGGTCGGATGGCGAGAGGCCCAGGCTGCCGAGCGCGCGCGGCAGACGTTTGGAGGCGTGCTCGCAGGCGACGACGAAAGGACCATCGCCCTCGCGCATGTCCACCACCGGCCCTTCATCGGGACCGATCAGCGCGTCCATCCCGTCCCCCTTCGCCCGCGACTCGCGCGGCAGCGGCTCCTGAAATATACGTTACAAGAATTCCAACTAACATCAAACTGAAACGACAGCATCGGACCGTGGGCAATGGCAAAAAGGCAAGAATCGGCCACGGCTGGACATACGCAGGCGTCTCTCGCCGAACGGATTCGCCGTGATCTCGGGGCGTTCACGCCCAACGAACGGCGGGCGGCGCACCGCCTGCTGGCCGACTTCCCGATGGCGGGACTGGACACCGTGGCAGGACTTGGCGAGGCGGCCGGCGTCAGTGCACCGACCGTGCTGCGCATGGTGAGCAAGCTCGGCTTTGCGAGCTACGGCAGCTTCCAGAAGGCGCTGCGCGCCGAACTCACCGAACGGCTGGCCACACCGCTGATGAAGGGCGGCGACGCGCAGCTCGGCAACGACCGCCTCGGCCGTTTCGCCGAGGTGGCCATCGCCAACATCCGCGAGACGGCCGCCAATGTGGCGCGTGGCGAGTTCGAGGCCGTGGTGAGGCTGCTCGCCGACACCAACCGTCCGGCACATATCCTGGGCGGGCGCTTCACCGATCCGTTGGCCGGCTACTTCGTCGCCCATCTGCGCGTGCTCAGGCCGAACGTGCGCCGCATCACCGGCGGACGAGCCAGCTGGCTCGATCAACTCCTCGATGTCGGCAAGCGCGACACGGTCGTGCTCTTCGACATCCGCCGCTACTCGACCGACCTCGCCGCCTTCGCCGAAACGGCCATCGGACGCGGCGCCACGATCGTGCTGATCACGGACCAGTGGCTGTCGCCGATCTCGCGCGTGGCAGCACACGTCCTGCCCGCGCACGTCGCGGCGCCGTCGATCTGGGATTCCTCAGGCGGGCTGGTCCTGATCGTCGAGGCGATCCTGGCGGCACTGGCGCGCGAGCTGGGGCCGAAGGTCCGCGACCGCCTGGCGACAATCGAGAAGCTGCGCCAGGGCTGATGCTTCCTCCGCCGCGGGCGCGCTCACATCCAGTCGTTTATCAAGTGGAAGCCCTCGCCCACCACCCTGGGGACGATCATGACTTCCAACGTCATGCCGATCCAGGTGACCAGGAGCAGGGCGCCGGCGGCAGCGCCGCAGGCGAGCGCATAGCCGGCCGCTCCCTTGAAACCATCTTCGATGCCCAGCTTCAAGGCCAGGCCCGCCACAAGGATACCCGGGATTTCGCTCAGCAGGACCACAAACGCACCCGGATGTCCGATGTTTCGGACATGGAACAGGATTTCCTGCGGCCAGGTCAGCAGAAGCTGTCCGTTCATCCAGAGAAGACGCTGGGTCAGGGGGTTCAACCCGAACGAGTCGGGATTGTACAGCATGAGCCCGAGCCCGAGCGGCTGGACGAAGACGCGCAGGATGACCGTCGGTATGACATAGGCGACGATGACCAACAGGCTCATGAGCAGCGCCTGCACCGGGTGGACCGCCGGCACGCCGGGCAGGCGCGGCAACACAAGCCAGAACAGAAGCGTCATCAGCGCCACTGTGACGACGACCGGGATGAGTGCGTAGGCCGCGAATACCAGCGCCACGACAATGAAGGCGAGGAGGCTGCCGAGATTCAGCCAGCCCCTTTCGCCGTTAATCACTATGATCCTGTCACCCATCTATACCCCCCGTCGCAAATGCCGCCCCATACGCTCAGGATGCTTTAGTTTGTTGATTATGTAATTCTAATTCTCAACTGGCTACTACTTATGCTGCAGGACATCGTCGCCAATCGAGGCGCGCCCGCAAAAAGAGAAAGGCCACCCCGAGGGGTGGCCTTTCCATATTCTGTATGTGGACTTCCCTAGAAGTCCATGCCGCCCATTCCGCCCATGCCGCCGGCAGGCATTGCAGGCGCCGCCTCACCCTTCGGGTGCTCGGCGACCATGGCCTCGGTGGTGATGAGGAGGCCGGCAACCGACGCAGCGTGTTGCAGAGCCGTGCGCATGACCTTGGTCGGATCGATGATGCCGGCGACAACCATGTCCACGTAAGTCTCGCCCTGGGCGTCAAATCCGTACGTCTCGGATTTCGATTCCATGACCCGGCTGACGACGATGGAGCCTTCGACACCGGCATTCTCGGCGATCTGGCGGATCGGCTGCTCAAGCGCACGCAGCACGATCTTGATGCCGGCCTCGACGTCGGCGTTGTCGGAGGAGAGCTTGCTCACCGCCTTCTTGGTGCGCAAGAGTGCGACGCCGCCGCCCGGAACAATGCCTTCCTCGACCGCCGCGCGGGTGGCGTTGAGGGCGTCGTCGACGCGGTCCTTCTTCTCCTTGACCTCGACCTCGGTGGCACCGCCAACGCGAATGATGGCGACGCCGCCGGCGAGCTTGGCCAGCCGCTCCTGCAGCTTTTCCTTGTCGTAGTCTGAGGTGGTCTCCTCGACCTGCGCCTTGATCTGGCCGATGCGGCCTTCGATCTCCTTCTTCTTGCCGGCGCCGTCGACGATCGTCGTGTTCTCCTTGGAGATGGTCACCTTCTTGGCGCGGCCGAGCATGGCGAGCGTGACGTTCTCAAGCTTGATGCCAAGCTCTTCGGATATGACCTGGCCACCGGTGAGGACGGCGATGTCCTCCAGCATGGCCTTGCGGCGGTCGCCGAAGCCCGGCGCCTTGACCGCCGCGACCTTGAGGCCACCGCGCAGCTTGTTGACGACCAGCGTCGCCAGCGCCTCGCCCTCGACGTCCTCGGAGATGATGAGGAGCGGCTTGGCCGCCTGCACGACCGCTTCGAGGAGCGGCAGCATCGCCTGCAGGTTGGAGAGCTTCTTCTCGTGCAGGAGGATGTAGGGCTCGTCCAGATCCGCGATCATCTTCTCGGCATTGGTGATGAAGTACGGCGACAGGTAGCCGCGGTCGAACTGCATGCCTTCGACGGTCTCCAGCTCGAATTCGAGGGCCTTGGATTCCTCGACCGTGATAACGCCCTCGTTGCCGACCTTCTGCATGGCCTCGGCGATCTTCTCGCCGATCATCGTGTCGCCATTGGCGGCGATCGCGCCGACCTGGGCGATCTCTTCCGAGGTCTTGATCTTCTTCGAGCGGCGCTTCAGCTCCGCCACCGCCTCGGTGACGGCCATGTCGATGCCGCGCTTGAGATCCATCGGATTCATGCCGGCGGCGACCGACTTGGCCCCTTCGCGGACGATGGCCTGGGCGAGGACCGTGGCAGTCGTGGTGCCGTCGCCGGAAATTTCGTTGGTCTTGGAGGCGACCTCGCGCACCATCTGGGCGCCCATGTTCTCGAACTTGTCCTCAAGCTCGATTTCCTTGGCGACGGTGACGCCATCCTTGGTAATGCGGGGAGCGCCATAGCTCTTGTCGAGGATGACGTTGCGGCCCTTGGGACCGAGCGTCACCTTGACCGCATTGGCGAGGATATCGACGCCGCGCAGCATCTTGTCGCGCGCATCGGTGGAGAATTTTACGTCTTTGGCGGCCATGAGATATTCCTTCCTTGAAAGTGGCGAGGGACGTTGATTGGAGTGCCGGGCCTTACGCCGCCTTGCGGCTGGCGGTCCTGCCTTCGACCACGCCCATGACGTCGGATTCCTTCATGATGAGGAGGTCCTCGCCGTCGATCTTGACTTCGGTGCCGGACCACTTGCCGAAGAGGATGCGGTCGCCGGCCTTGACGTCGAGCGGCACGAGTTTGCCGGCTTCGTCGCGGGCACCCGGGCCCACGGCGATGATCTCGCCTTCCTGCGGTTTTTCTCTGGCGGTGTCCGGAATGATGATGCCCCCGGCGGATTTCGCCTCGGGGTCGATGCGGCGCACGACGACGCGGTCGTGGAGCGGACGGAACTTCATGAGGGTTTTTCCCTTTCGGAAAGCGACTGCCCGGCGCTGGATCGCCCCGAGGCGTGCCTGTTGGCACTCTCGGGTGAAGAGTGCCAAGTCCGTGTGGTAGGTGGGGGCGCGCTCCGCCAATGTCAATGACATGGCCATAATTCTTTAGATTTATTTACCAGAGGCCGCACACGAAATAAGGACATCAGGAAATAAATACGCCTTGCAATGTTATTCTGAAATACTACCTAATTATTACTAGGGAAAAACTCTTCGACAGGAGATCGACCATGAGCCTCGGGTTTCCAAATCCCAGCCGGAGCTACGATCCGGATCGCCGCCGCATCCGTTTCTGGGGCCACGACAGCGCGCTGGAAGTTCCGTTCTTCCTCGATGAGGGTGCAATCTTCATTCTCTATCCGAAGACCAAGAACACGGAGGCTGCAATCCTGGATGCCTTCGATTCCGCGCGGGAGCGTATCTTCGCAGTCGCGGCCAAGGTCTACGCGCCCGGCCAACACCGCAGCTTCTACAACCTCACCGGCGATCAGTTCTCGCCGGCGGCGGCTTGATGACGATCCGGACTACCGTCAAGACCGTGCGGTTCACCCAGCCCTTCCGCCTCGGCGGAATCGACGATGCGCAGCCGCCCGGCGACTATGACGTGACCACCGACGAAGAGCAGATCGGCGGCATGAACACTCTGGGCTGGCGACGGTTTGCCACCACAATCCTGCTCACCCGCGACGGCGCCGCTCGGAGCTACACCATCGACCCGGTCGATCTCGATGCGACCCTGATGCGCGACGCCGGCTTGACCATCGTCCCCCTAGGCAACGTCTGAACTGGCCAGTCGCTCAGTCCGCGGGCCCGGCCGCGTTCGTCACGGCGAACCGGTCGCCAGGCCGTGGACGACGCTGCCGCTGGTCGGGAACAGCGGGATCAGGCAGGCCTGCAGCGCGTGGTAGATGTCGGTGCGACCGAAGAACGGCCCGGACGTTGGAACCAGGGCGTCATTCAGTTGCGGCCGCCACGTTCCATTGGCGTGATCGATGAGGTGCGTGGCGCACCAGTCCCAGATGCGGCGGTACCATTCCTCGTAGAGCGGCGCGCCTTCGATCGCGTTGAGGAAGGCCGCAGCGCCGATGCCTTCCGTGCACGGCCACCAGTAGCGTTCGCGGACCAGCGGCCGCCCGTCATTGTCGAGCGTGTAGTAAACCCCGCCGGTCGTGGGATCCCAGCCGTCGGCCAGCGCCTTGCCAAACAGCGCGCGCGCCGCTTCCGGCATCCAGCCGTGGCGGCGCCCGTCGAGCTCCCACAGCTGCAGGATCAGGCGCGACCATTCGAGCGAATGGCCGGGCGTGGTGCCGGGCGGGTGGAACATGGGATCGCCGACATAATCGGCGTCCGGTTGCCAGTCTCGGGTGAAATGCTCCGGCAGCCGCCAGCCGTTGGCGGCCGCCGCCCGGCGGATGAGGCGATCGGCGATGCGCTCGGCCTTGTCGAGATAGGAGCGATCGCCGGTCACCTCAAAGGCCTCCATGAGGGCCTCGGTGAGATGCATGTTGGCGTTCTGGCCGCGATAGGTGCTCTTCGCCTGCCAGTCACGGGTGAATTCCTCGGCCACGGCGCCGTACTGCTCCTCCCAGAAGCGCTCGTTGATGACCGCGGTCACATCGGCGAGCAGGCGATCGGCTTCAGGGTGTCCCGCAGCCTTGGCGCTCGAGGCCGCCAGCAGCACGAAGGCATGGCCGTAGGCCTGCTTGCTGTCGTCGATGGGGCCGTCGTCGCCCATGGCCCAGAAGTAGCCGCCGTTCTGCCGGTCGCGATGCCCGTTCCACAGGAAGTCCATGCCATGGTCGACCATCGCGTCGGCGCCCGGCCGGCCCATCAGATGGGCCATGGCGAAGCAGTGAACCATGCGGCTCGTCGCCTGCACCTGGCGGGAATAGGGCACATCCGCAACACCGGTGAGCGGCCGGCGCTGGTCGTCGAGATCACGGAAGCCGCCGGCAGGATCGATGCTCGCGCCTTCGAAGAAATCGATGAGATCGTTGGCGCGGGCGAGCAGCCACGTGCGGTGACCGGTCAGCGTAACCCACTTCCGCACATGGGCGGGAGGCTTCAGAGGCATGTGCGTCAACCGCCGACCATCAGGCGGACGATCTCGTCGCTGTTGGTCTCCTGCGGCCGCCGCTCCCCGGCCTTGATGCCGTGACGCATGACGACGATGCGGTCGGCAACCGCGAAGATGTCCTGGAGATTGTGCGAGATGAAGATGACCGCCTTGCCCTGCTCCTTGAGCGAGCGGACGAGGTTGAGCACCCGGCGCTGTTCGGGAACGCCGAGCGCGGCGGTGGGCTCGTCCATGATCAGCAGCTTGGCATTCCAGTAGATCGCCCGACCGATGGCAACGGCCTGGCGCTGGCCGCCGGAGAAGGCGGCCACCGGCGCGTCCAGCCGACTGGTATGGAAATCGAGAAGACCCATTGTCTCCTGCGCCGCCTGCGCCATCGCCTTGCGGTCGAGGATGGGGAGGAACCCGAAAGCCTTGGTCCTCGGCTCGCGGCCGAGGAAGATGTTGGCGCCGATGGAGAGATTGTCGGCCAGCGCCAGGTCCTGGTAGATCGTCTCGATGCCGAGCGCCCGCGCCTCATGCGGGCTGGTGAAGGAGACGCGCTTTCCGTCGAAGACGATCTCGCCGGAATCCGGGTGGTGGACGCCGGAGATGCTCTTGATCAGCACCGACTTGCCGGCGCCGTTGTCGCCGGCAAGCGCCAGCACTTCGCCAAGGTCGAGGTCGAAGGAGACGCCTTTCAAGGCTTCAACAGCGCCGAAGTTCTTGGTGATCGAGCGCACCGAAAGCAGGTGGCCGGACTCACTCATCGCGGTGGCCTCCCAACAGCCGGCGCTGACTTCTGATCGACCAGCACGGAAATGATGATCACCACGCCGACGGCGACGAACTGCCAGAACGGTTCGACATCGATGAAGACCAGACCGTACTGGATCACCGCGATGACCAGCGACCCGGCGACCGTGCCGGCGACCGTGCCGGAACCGCCGAACAGGCTGGCGCCGCCGATGACCACTGCGGCGATCGAATCGAGCAGCAGCGGTTCGCCGGCCTGTGCCGCGCCGGCCAGGAACCGGCCAGTATAGAGTACACCGGCGAGGCCGGCGCACAGAGCCGAGAGGATGTAGATCCAGGTCGTCAGCCGCCCGACATCGATGCCCGAGCGGATGACCGCATCGCGGTTAGCACCGACGGCGTAGGTGTGCTGGCCGAAGCGGGTCTGCGACAGAACGTAGTGCATCCCCAGTGCAACGATCGCGGTGACGATCACCACCACCGGCACACCGATGATCTGGCCATTGCCGAGCCAGGCGTAGACATCGTTGTGCACCGGAACGGTGGTTCCGCCGGCGATCAGATATGCAGCGCCGCGGGCGACACCGTACATGCCGAGTGTGCCGATGAACGGCGGGACGCCAAGACGCGCCACCAGCCAGCCGTTGACCCAGCCCGGTATGAACGACACGGCCACACCGAGGACGATGGCGATCAGCATGGCGAGCACCGGCGGCACACCGAACACCCCAGCGGCGATATTGGCCGCGTGGGCCGCAACCACTGCCGCCAGGCCCATGGTGAAACCGACCGAAAGGTCGATGCCGGCGGAAATGATCACGAAGGTCTCACCGAGGGCGAGCAGCAGCGGCGCCGTCGTGAAAACGGCGATCGACTGAAGGTTGTAAGGGTTGGCGACGAAGGTCACGCCATAGGCCATCCGTGCCCAGGCTTCGAAGAAGATGAGCAGCAGGGCCAGGAACAGCCACGCGCGGAGATCGGCGACGCGCTCGAGAGTGCTGCGCGGCCGCTGGGGAGCAGGTGCGGATATGGACGTCATGATCGACCAATATCAGGCGCATCACATTGGGGCCGCCGACCGCGACGATCGGCGGCCCGCTTGATGCGCCGTCCGGCTGAATCGGACTGATGACTACGACGTGTACAGGAACTTCTTCACTTCCGGATCGTCGATGTTTTCCTTGGTCATCACCGTGAAGCCGGTGCCGATCGCTGTCGGAATCGACTGCTTGGTGAGGTGCGCATAGGCACACACCACGCCGAAATAGCCGATCTCGGCCGGATGCTGCGCGATGACGACGGTGAAGGTGCCGTCCTTCAGCTCCTGGACCACCGAGGTCGGAGCATCGAACGCCGCGATCTTGATCGCGCCCACCTTGCCGGCCTGCTTGACGCCATTGGCCGAGCCGCTGGCGGAGAACAGGTTGGCGCCGAAGATGCCGGCGAGATCGGGATTGCGGGCCAGCACGGCCTGCACCTGCGAAGCCGCCTTGTTGGCGTCGTCGTCATTGAACTGGGTCTCGAGGACTTCGATGTTGGAATGGGACTTCATCTCGTCCTTGAAGCCCTCTTCACGCTGATCGGTGGTCGAAACGCCGGGCTTCACGTTGGAAACGTAGACCTTGCCCTTGTCGTCGATCGCCTTGGCCAGCGCCCGCGCGGCCATGCGACCGCCGAGAACGTTGTCGGATGCCACGTAGGACAGTGGGAAGTCGGCATCGCCGGCGCCGGTCTGATAGACGCCATTGCCGATAAAGGTGTCGACGGTGATCACCGAAATGCCGGCGTCGAAAGCCTTCTTCAACGGCTGCACCAGCTGGACCTTGTCGGTCGGGGCAATCAGGATCGCGTCCGGCTTGCGGGCGATGACGGCATCGAGCACCGGCACCTGCAGCGTCACGTTCCATTCCGAGGCGCCCTGGAAGCCGAGATTGACGCCCAATGCCTTGGCGGCCGCGTCCGCGCCACGATGCATGGTGATGTAGAAGGCGTCGGTGGTGAGGCCAGGGACAAGGGTGATGTTGAATTTCTTGTCGGCCGCCAACGTCGGGCGAACACCCAGTGTCGCTGCGCCCGCGGTCGCACCCAGGAGAGTCAGAAAGTTTCTGCGTTCCATTGTCTTCCTCCTTTTGCCTACCGTTTTTGTTCGAACGGATAACACCGGCGGTGGGCTGCCGACGCCACCCTATGCTAGATTTTAGGCCGCGTTGCCTGCTCGACAATCCTCATCAGTTCGCCATCAATCGACCACAAGATCGATCGCTATCGGTAGACGGCGGGTCGTCGCGCAATTTGGCAAAATCCGACAGGTCTTCGATCGGCCCGATCCGATGTTCGCGGCAATTGAGCGCAGAAGGCGCTTCGGCGGTTCCGATGCTGTCGATCGTCGTCGATGCCGACAGCCCTGGCCCCAGAAGCACGCGGGCTAGCGAGCGCATTCGAATTCTTCCTCCCCGAACTGCTCGTTGGCAGCTCACTTCTTTACACGCGTAACAGTACTTTTCACGCGAGACACGTGTCAAGCTACAAAGTTGCGCTCGCGTGCAAACTTCGCCTACTATAGTGCGGCGGTAGCAGGCCGTCGCACCAATCAGCATTCCCACCGATGGGCACTGACGCCGTTCACACCATGCAGGATTTCGCTCGACTGATCGGACTATCGCGTCCGACCGTGTCGCGCTTTTTCGCCGATCCCGATTCGGTGCGCCCGCGCACGCGCAAGCTGATCGAGGAGGGCATCCGCCGTTACGGCTACAGCCCGAACTTCTTCGCCTCCAATCTCACGCGCCGCTCGCCCCGGGCCATCGGCATCATCGTGCCGTCGATCATCGATCCGTTCTTCGGCGAACTGGTCAGCACGGTTGAGCTCTATGCCGAGGACCGCGGCTATCTGACCGTGCTGCAGTGTTCCCACAACGACAGTGCTTTGGAGCGGCGGGCACTTTCCCGATTGATGGCGATGGACGTTGCGGGAATCGCGATGGCTCCCCTCGGATTCCGCTCCGACATCGCCGCGGTTGAGCATGCGATGAAGCAAGTGCCGATCCTCTTCATGGACTCGCGCCTGCGTGACGGGGTGCCCTATGTCGGCACCAACAATCGAACCAGTATCGCACTCATGGTGGATTATCTGTGCCGCTCCGGTTCGCCGCCGGCGCTATTCACCATGCCGGCGGTGAACGCCAACATACTGGAACGGTGCGAGGCCTACTGCGAACGCATGCGCGAACTCGGTCACGAGCCGCGTATCCTCAATCCCGAGGACGGACAAGTCGGCGACGATTACGAACGCTACGGCTTCGAGCGGTTCCTCAGTCTGCCTTCCGAAAGGCTGGTTGGCGTCGATACCATCCTCTGCTCGAACGATCGGGTTGCGTTCGGATTGTTGGCGGCAGCAAAGCGGCTGGGAATCAGCGTCGGAGCCGGGCCGGGCAACACTCTGCGCGTCGGCTCGCACGACGGTCAGCGCTTTGGCGCTTTCGCCTCGCCCTCGCTCACGACATCGGGGCAGAACATCCGCGGAATTGGGGAGCGGGCGGCCAAGACCCTGATCGACCTGGAGAATGGCGGGGAGCTTCCACGCGAAGATATTCTGCTCGACGGAACCCTGATCTTCCGCGATTCCGCCTAGTGAAATTCTTCGGCCAGCGCACGGTCGGAGCGCGAGAGAATGCAGAGAGCGGCGGCAACGAGATGGCGCCGGCAGTGGCTGCCGGTGTCATCCGCAGCCTAGGAATCGGGCGGTGTCGACCTTTCGGCTATCTTCACCAATTCCGAGTCGACCGGCCACAAGACCGATTGAAGCCGGTCAAACGCCGATCGTCGTACGTCTCGATAAAGCCCGACGAGATTCTCGTCCGGCTCGACGGAGTGTTCGCGGCGATTGAGCGCAGCCAACGCCACCTCAAGATCCGGCCACAGTCCGGCCGCAACGCCGCCGAGCAGGGCAGCGCCGAGCGCGGTCGCCTCCGACGCATCGACCACGGTCACCGGCCGCCCGTAGGCGCCTGCCTTGATGGCGACCAGGAGCGGGTTGCGCGCGCCGCCGCTGATAAGCCTGATGCGGTCGGGCGCGGGGACTCCGCCGAGGCCGGCGATCTTGTCGAGGATGAAAGCCGCGCGCATCGCAAGGCCTTCGAGAACGGCGCGATAGAGCGTCCCGCGTGTGGTGTTGTCGGTCAGCCCGATGAAGGCGCCACGCACCGGGTGCTCGGGATCGGACGAGGTCGCCCCGACCATGTGCGGAAGGAAGAGAACACCCTCGCTGCCGGGCGCGACGCTTTCCCCTTCCGCGATCAGGGCTTCGTGCGGCGGGTGGCCGACCACACCGCGCAGCCACTCGATGGCACTGCCTGAATAGGCGACGCTGGCGCCGAGGTAGTAGAGCGACTGGTGGGCCTCGAAGGCTCCCTGAAACAGGTTCACCTTCGGCAGCATCGGGTCGAACGACGGCTCAGCGGTGGCCAGCAGCAACGCCTCGGCGGTGCCGATGCTGTTGACCATCGTTCCCTGCTGGGCGAGGCCCACGGCCATGGCGCCGCAGACGTGGTCGTGGGCGCCGACGCCGACCACAGGCGCGCCGGCAATGCCGGTCACGGCCAGTACCTCGGGGCGGACGGGTCCGAGCGCCGTACCGCTCGCCGTCAACGGCGGCAGCACCGTGCTGTCGAATCCGGCCAGGCCGAGAAGCTCGTCCGACCATCGGCGACGGCGGAGATCGAGATAGAGCGTGCGCGAGGCAAGCGTGAAGTCGGTCGCCGCCACGCCAGACAGGCGGAAGGCGATCCAGTCGGCGATCATCAGCACCTGGCGCGTGCGCCGCATGGCATCCGGCCAATGCGTCCGCATCCACATCAGCTTGCAGAGCGTGAAGATGTGGTCGAGTTGCAGGCCGCTGATCTCGAACACCCGTTCGACCCCCACCGTGTCCCGCAGGGTCTGCGCTTCCGCCATGGTGCGCGTGTCGTGCCAGACGATCGAGGGGGCCAGCGGCTGGCCCGCCTCGTCGACCAGCACGCAGCTCTCGCCGATGCTGGCGACCGCGATCCCCGCCACGGGCCGACCGGCCAGTGTGCGCCCGACTTCGCCCAGGCACTCGGTAACGGCGGTGAACAGAGCCTCCGGATCGTATTCGAGACGATCCGGAGCAATCTGCGAGGCCGGCGTCGGCCGGCGTGCCTGCGCGACCTGATTGCCGAACGCATCGAAGGCCAGCGCGCGCACCGATTGCGTGCCGACGTCGACGCCGATCAGGAAGGGCGGTTCGAAGCCATCGGACATGCGCGTCGCCCCGCGCCTGGTCGCTGGTGTCAGCCCTTCAGCGCCGGTTCGGTGATCACCATGTCATCGGTCAGCGTCCGGTCTGGCGTGAGCTTCTTCTTCGCCAGGCCGTCGTGATAGGCGCGCACCGCATCGTCCGGCTTGATCTGCCCTTCGACCACCGCGCGCATGAGCGTGGCGAGGGCGATCGAATCCTCGGCGAGGTTGAGTTTGCGGCCGAAGAGGGCGACACGCGCACCGTGTTTTTCGGCCTGCGCGACGAGCTCCAAGGTATCGCGCGTGGTGCCCCTCGCCCCGCCCATGACGCCCGGGATCAGATGCCCCGGATCGAAGGAGGCGAGCTCCTCCATGGCGCGGGCGCCGTTGTACTGGAGCTTCAGGAACTTCGGCCGATCGGCGCTCATCACGCCGGCAAGCGTGCGCACGATGTTGTCGTTGACGAAGGCGCCCATGTCGCCCTCATTGGTGAGGTGGATGTCGAAGGCCGGGTTGAACACCTCCAGGAAGTGCCGCATCCCGTGCTCGGCCGCCTCCGCGCGGAAAGCCGAATAGGCCTCGGCATTGATGGCGTCGATGTCGACCTCGTTGGAGAAGGTGATCGAATAGAGGCCGAGATCGGTAATCTCACGCGCCTGGTCGATGCGGGCCGTGCGGTGATGGCGCGACGGCTCCTCCTTGTAGCGCCCGCCGCGCGCCGACCAGATGTCGGTCGTGTCGTTGAGGCGGATGGCCGGCGTGACCGGGGAGTTCTCGAACAGACCTTCCTCCGACAGCCGTTCGGCTGTCGAGGCCGACATCAGCATGATGTCGACCAGCTCGGATCTAGTCATCGTCCGTATTCTCTCGAGGTACACGGCGCGCGTGCCGAAGCGGCCCGGATGCGCTCGGTCGGGTCCGGCTACCGCCGCCCCGAAGCCGATATCGGCGTCCTTGGCGTCGGCGATGATGAAGTCGGCGGAGGTGTAGCTCCCGTCCTTGATATGGCTGAGTTTCTTGTCGAGGATTTTTTGATTCATGGCTTGATGAGATCCTGATACCGCCGCCACAACGCTCGTGCGACGGGTACGGCGGACGCCCATCGTTCCGACAGAAAGGCCAGACATTGTCAATGCGTCCCTGTGCCGTGGACCCTCACCTCCTGTGGTTGAGGCCATCGAGCAGGCGACGCACCGCCAGCATGCCCGGATCGTCGATGCCGATGCTTCTGTCGCCGAACATGCGGGCGCGGCCGAGCCGGTTCGGCTTGTCGCGGAAGGCGTCGAGTGCGGCGCCGGCGGCATGATCGGCGGCGGCGAGGATGGCCGCCGGATCGGAGAGCCCCTCCGTCGCCCTGGCAATCGCGTCGAGACTGTCGAGCACGCTCTTGGCGCCGAGCTCGCCGCGGCCACGGGCCAGCATCGCATCACGCGCCGCAGCGACGATACCCGATACCTCGGACCAGTCCGCCTCGCTGCGCCCCTTGGTCGCCTTGGCGGCGCTCATGAAGGCGGTCGCAACCAGCGTCCCGAACGAGGACGAGGAGACGCGCTGGAATGACTTGGCGCAGCCAAGCAACGCCTGACCGAGGTCGTCGCCGAAGCTGGCCGCGTCCTCGGCGATGGCGGTAAAGCCGTTGGCGACGGTGATGCCGAGATCGCCGTCACCGAGCTTGCCGTCCTGGGCGTTCAATGCGTCGCGGGCGGCAACCGCCACATCGGCAACGGCCGCGGCGGCGGCTTTCAGATCAGCAACAGTGAAACCCATGGTGGCCTTCGTCAGTTCACCGTCCAGAAGGCGCAATGGCATGGCGCCTTGAGCAGGCGCTCGATCTCGCCATCGAGCCGGCAGACGGTGATCGACGCTCCCGTCATTTCCATCGAGGTGGCGTAGCGGCCGACCAGCGGCATGACGATGGTCACACCGCGATCGGCGAGGCGCCGCGCCGCCCGCCGGTACATGATGTAGAGTTCCTCGAGCGGGGTCGCGCCCAGCGAATTGACCAGCACCGACCAACGGTCGCCTTGCGACGGATCAAGGTCGGCGAAGATTCTGTCCATCATCTCGTCGGTGATCTCGTCGGCCGGCCTCAGCTTGTCGCGCCAGATGCCCGGCTCGCCGTGGATGCCCATGCCCATTTCCATCTCGTCGTCGCCGATCTCGAAGGTCGGATGGCCCGCCTGCGGCACGGTGCACGGGGTGAGCGCGATGCCGATCGAGCGGCAGGAATTCAGCGGTTTTCTGGGCGATCGCGGTGACCGCATCGAGATCGGCCATCTCCTCGGCGAGCGCGCCGGCGGTCTTGAAGGCGTAGACCATGCCGGCGACGCCGCGGCGTTTCTCGGCCTCGTCCGGCGGCGCCGAGGCGATGTCGTCGGCGGCGAGCACGGTGGTCGAGCGGATGTTGTCCTCGATGTCGACCATTTCGCCGGCCATGTCGAAATTCATGACGTCGCCGCCGTAATTGCCGTAGAGGCGCAGGACGCCGGCACCGCCGTGGGCGTGCCGCATGGCGGCGGCCATCTGCTCGGCCGAGGGCGACGCAAAGACGTTGCCTATCGCTGCGGCATCGAGCAGCCCTTTGCCGACATAGCCGGTGAACACCGGCAGATGTCCGGACCCGCCGGCGGTGACGATGCCGACCTTGCCGGCGATGACCCCGCCCGCCCGGGCGATTACCCGCGGTTCAGGGCGCGCATAGATTTCCGGATGGGCGGCAACCAGGCCGTCGAGCATCTCATCAACATAGCTGTCGGGCTCGTTCAGGATCTTCTTCACGTGGGCCTTCCTTTTGAATCGCCGGGTGAGTGCCTTGTTGACGCGTCTTCAGCGGCAAATGCTATCGCAGTGCGCGCGCTGCCGCCATTTTCGTCCTTGTCACACCGCCGCGGGCCAGGCCCTGCCGCGGCAGCAGGGGCTCCCTGCGGGCACCATCCGGGGCGCCGGCGAGACCTTCCTGGGGTGTCCCGGCGGCATGCCAAATAGGCTGCCATTTCCGGTCAGCGCGCGATCATTGCAAACATGCCGTTTAGGCGATCGATCAAGCTGTTACCGATTTCTGAACCGGGCAGTAAGCCTTGCGCCGTAGGGTGCGGAAGCCCGCAGTTCGCTTTGGGGCGGGTCCCTACAGGGTTAACCACCAGTGAGTAGCCAGTCGTCCAGCCGACCGCGATCCGCCGACCCCGGCGGTGCCAAGGACGCTGCGGCCGGTCAGCCGGCCACGGCCGAGGCGCGCGCCGACGGGATCGAACGGCGGCGGCATCCGCGAATACGGCTGGACGAGCCGGGCGCGGATACGGTGGCCACCGCCATCCGTTCGGTCGAGCGCCGGCCAAACGCCGACCGTCGGGCCTCGACCGGCCTGCGCGACAATGTCGGGTGGACAGTTGCCGCCGACCGCGGCAATCGCGCCGGCGACCGTTTCCGGTTCCGCCTCAAGAGATCACGCATCTTCGTGCTGGGCATCGCCGTGATCGCCGGCGGTATCGCCGCCTACATTGCGAGTCAGGCCGGGCATCACGAAGCACCCATCGCTGCCGCCGCCACGGCGGCGGCAAGCACGCAGATCCTGGTCGCCAAAAGTCACATCGTGGCCGGCGAGCGCCTTTCGGCGGGCTCGCTGGCATGGGTTGCGTGGCCCGAGCAGGCGCTCCAGTCCGACTTCATCACGGCGGCCGCGACCCCCGGCGCAATGACCGACATGACCGGCTGGCTGGCGCGCTCCGAGTTCCTCCCCGGCGACCCCATTCGCAGGCAGAAGCTGGCGCAGGGCGCCGGCGGGTTTCTGTCCGCTGCTCTCGACAAGGGCATGCGCGGCGTATCGGTCGTGATCAACGCCGAATCCGCGTCGGGTGGCTTCATCAGTCCAAACGATCGCGTCGACGTCGTGTTGACCCGTTCGGCGACGGGCGGGATCGCGAACAGCGGCCCACATTCCGAGACGATCCTGCGCAACGTGCTCGTGCTGGCGATCAACGCCAAGGTCGTCAACCCGGGCACCGTCGGCCCGGCCCCTGACGAACAACGCGGCAACACCTTCGCCGGTCAGGCGATCGCCACGCTCGCACTCGACCCGGCCGGTGCCGACCTCGCGGTCAGCGCTCAGGCGGTGGGCAAGCTCTCGCTGCTGCTGCGGCCGATCGACACCTCCGACACCGGCAAGACCGCGAAGGCGCAAGACAGCGCCAATCAGGCGATCCGCATGTCGAGCCCTTTCTGGCTGAAGTGATGCGCCACCCAACACCACCCAATGCAAGTGGAAGCCCGATGACTGCCAGTCCCCCATTGACCCGCCTCCAGCGATTCCTGCGGCACGGCGGCTGCCGATTGCAGACGGCCGCGGCCGTGCTCCTGTCGGTCTTCCTGATGGTTCTCGGGGGACCGGCGATGGCCCAGGATCTCAACTATGATCTGGCGACCACGTCGGTGCTCCGCGTCAGGCTGCCGGTGTCGCAGGCATTGACCGTCACCGTGTCGCAAGCGATGAGCAAGGTCGTCGCCGCCGATCCCACCATCGCCGACGCCCAGCTGATCACCGACAGGTCGCTCTACCTCGTCGGCAAGGGGATGGGCATCACGACCATCAACCTCTACGCGGCCGACGGCAGCCCGGTCGGGCTGCTCGCCGTCGAAGTGGGCGCCGACACCGCCGATATCTCGCGCTCCATCCGCGCCGCCGTGCCGCAATCGCGCGTCAAAGTGGGCACCGTCAACGGCCGCGTGCGGCTGTCGGGAACGGTTCCCGACGACTACTCGATGCAGAAGGTGCTCGAGATCGTCCAGCAATACGGCACCGCGCCGGTGATCAATACAATGACCCTCACCGGCGGCCAGCAGGTCAATCTCGAAGTGCGCATTCTCGAGGCCCAGCGCGATGCCGCCCGCAAGCTCGGCATCGAGTGGAGCGGAACGAGCGGCGCCCTCAAGGCGTCGATAAACGGCGGACAGAAGGACCCGGCCGCGGGCGCCGCCTCATTTGCGTCGTTTGCGGCAACCGTGCTCTCCGGTCTCAGCGGCATCAGCCTCACCGCGACCATCAACGCACTGGAGGAAAGGGGCCTCGTGCGCACGCTCGCCGAACCGAACCTGACGACGCTCACCGGCGTCAAGGCGAGCTTCCTGGCCGGCGGTCAGATTCCGGTGCGCATCGCCGACAAGAACGGCAACGCCACGGTCACCTACAAGGACTTCGGCGTCAGGCTGATCTTCACGCCGGCGGTGCTCGACGACAGCCGAATCCAGATTCATCTGACCCCCGAGGTCAGCGGCCTCAACGGCTACAGCGATGCCGGCGACCCGATCTTCACGACGCGCAATCTCGACGCCACGGTCGAGCTCAGGGACGGGCAAAGCTTCTCGGTCGCCGGCCTCCTGCAGAACGACGTCAAGCTCAATCAGAACCAGCTGCCCTGGGTCGGCAACATCCCGGTCCTCGGCTCGCTGTTCAAATCGTCCGGCTACCAGAAGAACGAGACCGAACTCGTGGTCATCGTCACGCCGCGGCTGGTGCGGCCGGACACGCCGGGCCAGGTCGCGGCGACGCCCCTCGACGGCACCCTGCCCGCCAACGATGTGGACTTCTTTGCCCACGGCAAGCTGGAGGTCACGCCCAAGGTGATCCAGGACTTCCAGGCCGGCACCGGAGTGTCGGGACCGTTCGGCTATATCATCAATCTCGGATCGGGAGCCGGCGGATGAGCGCGCGACGGGCGCTGATCGGCACAGCCGCGCTGATCCTGATGGCGTCGCTCGTGGGCGGCTGCGCCAGCTACGACTATCTCCAGCGCACCGACCGGATCAGCTATCGCGCCGGCGACGCGGTCAGGGCGAATTTGGAGCGGGAAACGATCAATCCATGGGACTGGTCGATGTATGACACGACCGGTCTCGGCAAGAACGGATCGGTCATTCCACCGGAGACCCAGGGCTTGACCGCAGCGCCTCAGCAGCCGCCATCGGCGCAGCCGGCGACCCCCCCGCCCCCAACCTAGAGCGCGTGCTCGAAGCCCGCGGCCGAATCCATTATCATCCCCTGCTTCGCCGGCCGGCCAAGTCCGGCCGTTCGGCGCGTCTCGGGGGAAACGGGCGATGACAACCTGGATCGTGCTTGCCATCGTCGCGGCCGTGGTCATCTACGGCGGTGTCCTGTTCAATCAGCTGGTCAGGTCGCGGCAGATGGCGGCGGAGGGCTGGAGCGGCATCGACGTGCAGCTGAAGCGCCGCGCCGATCTGGTGCCCAATCTGGTCAGCACCGTGCAGGGCTATGCCGCTCACGAACGCACCGTGCTCGAACAGGCGACGGCGCTGAGGGCCGCGGCGGGCAACGTGCCGCAAGGCGACGTCGCCGCCCGCGCGGCAGCCGAAGGCCAGCTCACCGCGGCGATCGGCAAGCTGATTGCACTGGCCGAGGCCTATCCCGACCTCAAGGCGAGCGACAACTTCCTCGACCTGCAGAAGCAACTGGCGACGATCGAGGACGATCTCCAGATGGCACGCCGCTATTACAACGGCGCCACGCGCAATCTGAACGTGCTGGTCCAGTCGTTCCCGAGCAATCTCGTCGCCGGCGCGCTCGGCTTTCACCAGCGGGATTTCTTCGAGATCGACGATGCCGACCGGGCGGTGCCCGAGGTTGCCTTCAAGGGGGCGACGTCGTGAGGCGGCTGGCGCTCGCGCTTGTTCTGCTCGCCGGCCTTTTCTCAGGCCCGGCGCTGGCAGAGGAAACCATCAACAGCTACGCCTCGGACGTGGTCGTGCAGCCGGACGGCGTCCTCGACGTGGTCGAGACGATCACCGCCGTCGCCGAAGGCGACAAGATCAGCCACGGGATCTACCGCGACTTTCCGCTGACCTTCACCGACGCCAACGGCCAGAGCCACAGGGTCAGCTTCACGATTGAGGCGATCACCCGCAACGGCAAGCCGGAGCCCTGGCACAAGGCGAGCAACCAGGACGGCATCCGAATCTATATCGGCGACGGCAACGTCGTGCTCGCGCCCGCCACCTACACCTACCGCATCCACTACCAGACGGGCCGCCAGATCCGCTTCTTCCCGGATCACACGGAACTGTTCTGGAACGTGACCGGCAACGACTGGGCGTTCCCGATCCTCAAGACGACGGCGCTGTTCACGCTGCCGGATCATCAGCCACCGACGCGCTGGACGGCCTATACCGGCCGCTACGGCGAGCGCGGCAAAGCCTACGACGGCACGGTCACCTCGGATAACCGGCTCCAGGTGGCAACCACAGCAACGCTCGATCCGGGCGCAGGGCTGTCGGTCGTGCTGGAGATCCCCAAGGGGCTGGTTCAGCCGCCGAGCGGCGGGCAGGCGTTCTTTTACTGGTTCCTCGACAACCGGCATCTGGTGTTCGGCGGCGCCGGCCTCGTCGGCGTGCTGATCTTCTATCTGCTTGCCTGGCACGCGGTCGGCCGCGACCCGCCGAAGGGGACGATCATCCCGCTGTTCCATGCCCCAGCTGGCATTTCGCCGACGCTCGCCGGCTATATCCGCGACTACGGCTGGAAGGGCGGCTGGCGCAAGTTCACCGCCGCCGCCCTGTCGCTTGCGGTCAAGGGCCTCATCGTCTTCGACGATTCCAGCGGCGACATCGTCCTCACCAGAACCAAGCAGGCGCGGCCGCAGGAGAAGCTGCCCCCGGGCGAGAACTCGCTGCTCAAATGGGTGGAGGACAAGGGCGGCGCCGTGACCATCAACAAGGACAGCGGCAAGAGCCTGCAGACCGAGTTTACCGCCTTCAAGGCGAGCGTCGAAAACGAGAACCGCAACCGCTTCTTCCGGCGCAACCTCGGCTATTCCATCATCGGCGTTGCGCTGACGGTAGCGTCGATCGCTGCCGTGCTTGTCTGGGGGGGCCTGGGACAAAGCGCGATCGGGCTCCTGTTCGGCACGATCTTCGTCGGCGTGTGGCTCGGTGCGTTCATTGTCCCGATCGTGCGCGCATTCACCGCCTCGCGCAGCGTCAGGTCGATCTTCACCGCCGGCTTTGCCATCGCGGTCATCGCCATCGTCGGCATCAACTTCGCGTCGGTGTTCGGCGCGGCGGCCCGTTCGTTGCCGACCGGCTTTGGCTGGACCATCCTCGACGTCCTCGTCAACAACGGCTTCCCGCTGGCGCTGGTCGGCGGCTTCGCGGTGATGAACGGCCTGTTCTTCCATCTCCTGCGTGCGCCGACGGCGGCCGGGCGCAAGGTCATGGACCAGATCGAAGGGCTCGAGCTCTATATCCGCACCGCCGAGACCGACCGGCTCAATCTCGCCGGCGCGCCGGACCTCAACGCCACCCAGTTCGAGGCGATCCTGCCCTATGCGGTGGCGCTCAACGCCGAGAAACCCTGGTCGGAGGCGTTCGCTACGGCATTCGCCCGCGCCAATCCGGGCCAGGACATGGCGACCGGCTACAGCCCAGCCTGGCACGGCGGCAGTGGCTGGGCCGGCACCAGTTTCGCGCACTCCATCTCGTCGGCCGTGTCGTCGGCCGAAAGCTCTTTCGCCAGCTCGATTCCTGCGCCCTCGTCCTCCTCATCCGGCTTCTCCGGCGGCGGCGGCTCGGGCGGCGGCGGCGGCGGTGGTGGTGGTGGTGGCTGGTAGGACGGCGATTCGGACAGGCGTCAGCCCTGAAGCCGCGACAACCCGCTCTGTTTCGCGGAATTGGCGAGCATTCTCAGATTGTTTGCGACAGTCACATTCTTCGGATCGAGCTGGTTAGCCTTGCGCAGGTTGGCCAGCGCCGCCGCCGTGTTGCCACGCAGCATCTGCGAATAGCCGAGATTGTTGTAGTACTGCACCGTCCCGCCGGTCAGCCTGAACAGGGACGCGTAGGCGCGGTCGGCGAGGTCGAAGCGCCGCAGGCGATCATAGGATGCGGCAAGCCCGACATAGCCTTCGGGATCGTTCGGCGTCAGTTCGACATAGCGCTTGTAGAGCGCGGCGGAATAACCGAAATCGTTGATCAGGAAATGCGCCCTGGCGTCGATCAGCGCATGGGCGGCGTCGTAGCTTGCTACGTTCGGCACGCTGTCGACCTGCGGCGGCCCCTGGCCGAACGCGCCGAAAGTGTTCATGCCGGTGGAACTGCAGCCCACGAGCGGCAGTGCGATCATCCCCATGGCGATGAGGCCACGGCCGACTGATCTCACTCTGGGACTGTGCATGCTTGCTCGATTCGATCGCGACGGCATCGACCGGGGAATGGCCAATCGCTTTGCCAGACAGGACCGTAACCCGCGCCGCGGTAAATCACCGTAAAAGTGTTGAAGAGCGTTAGATTACATTGAACGTCAAATTGAACGTTTCGGCGCAGGCGAATCTTTACCGGATGCGCCCTCGCCAGCGCATGGGCACAAGCATGGGACGGGACCGGCGGATCGTGTAGCATCGGAGAAGGGCGAGAGATGTGACAGAGGCGGTTTCACCTGATGGCTGAGCAACTCGCGCTCGTCACCGGAGCGTCGTCCGGCATCGGCGCGGCGCTGGCGCGGCTTCTGGCCGAGCGCGGCTATGACGTCGCGCTGGTGGCGCGGCGCGAGGAGCGCCTGGCGGCGCTCGCGCGAGAACTCAGCGCGCGCCACGGTGGCGCGGCGATTCCCATCGCCGCCGACCTGTCTTTGCCCGACGCGCATCGGCCGGTCATGGCGGCGCTCGACGGGCGGCCGGTCGATCTGCTGGTGAACAATGCCGGCCTGTCGATCCGGGGACCGTTCGCGGAAGCGCCCTGGGAGCGCCAGCGCGACGCGCTCATGACGCTCGTCATGGCGGTGGCGGGCCTCACCCACGCTGTGCTCCCCGACATGATCGCCCGGCGCTCGGGGCGCATTATCACGATTTCCTCGATCGTGGCCCTGTCGCAAGGCGGCCCCGGCCACACCGTCTATCCGGCCGCCAAATCCTTCGTGCACAAGTTCATGCTCTCGCTCGACGCCGAAGTGCGCCGGCACGGCATCGTCTGCACCAGCGTGCTCCCCGGCACGACGGCAAGCGAATTCAGGCAGGCGAACAACATCGAGGCGAAGGCAGGCGGACTCTCGGACCTGTTCAGCCAGTCGTCGGAGGCGGTCGCCCGCGCGGCCATCGACGGCAACCTTCACGGCCGCCTGGTCGTCATTCCGGGCTGGCACAACAGCCTGGCAGCGCTGGGGATGAAGATCGCGCCGGATGGCCTCATCCGCTGGGTCGGCAAGCGCGTGGCATAGGGGAACGACGTTTGGCGCGCTCATATGACGTGATCATCATCGGCTCGGGCGCGGGCGGCGGAACGCTCGCCCACGCGCTCGCCCAAACGGGCAAGTCGATCCTCATCATCGAACGCGGCGCGCTGCTGCCGATCGAGGAAGACAACTGGTCGCCCAAGGCCGTCTTCGTCGACGCCAAGTATCAGGCTCGCGATACCTGGATCGACAAGAACGGTCGGGCCTTCAATCCGCACACCCATTACTGGGCGGGCGGCAACACGTCCTTCTACGGCGCGGCGCTGATGCGCATGAAGAAGCGCGATTTCGACGGCATCCAGTATCATGGCGGACTCTCGCCGGCCTGGCCGGTGAGCTATGCCGAGATTGCGCCCTGGTACGCAGAGGCCGAGGCGCTGTGGGAAGTGCACGGCCAACGCCACGTCGACCCTCAAGATCAGCCGGACGACCCGCCCTTCCCGTTTCCGCCGCTCACCAACGATCCCAGCGTGGCGGCTCTCGAGGCACATTTCCGTTCGCTTGGCTGGCATCCTTCGCCGCTGCCGCTCGGCATCCGCCGCAACGACGCCGATCCCGCCGCCGCACCCTGCATCCGCTGCAGGACCTGCGGTGGCTTCCCTTGCAAGGTGCTCGCCAAGGTGGATGCGCGCACCGCGGTGCTGTCCAAGGCGCTCGCCCACGACAATGTCCAGCTTATGACCGGACGCCGCGCCATCCGCATCGAAACCGATGCTGCCGGCAAGCGGGCCACGGCCGTCGTGACCGACGGGGTTGCCGGCGAGGAACGCATCGCAGGCGACATCATCGTGACCTCGGCAGGAGCGACCAACTCGGCGGCGCTGTGGCTCGGCTCCGCCAACGCGGCCCATCCGGACGGCCTCGCCAATGGCTCCGGCATGGTCGGGCGGCACTACATGTTCCACGCCTCTTCGGCGGTCATCGCCCTGTCGCTCGGACACTTCGGCTCCGACTTCCCCAAGACGCTGTGTGTCAACGACTTCTATTTCGGCGAGGACGGCTTTCCCTGGCCGATGGGCCAGATCCAGATGCTGGAATACATGAGCGGCCAGACCATCGAGGGTCAGGTCGCCGACTGGCTGCCGCCGTCGCTGGTGCCCGACTTTCTCTCCAATGCGGTGGCCAGCCGCATGGTCGCCTTCCTGGTCCTGTCGGAGGACCTGCCCAATCCGGACAATCGCGTCACGGTCGATGCGCATGGGCGCATCCACCTCGACTACACATTCGGCGACATGACCGCGCACAACCGGCTGGTCCACAAGCTCACGCAAGGTCTGGACGGTTTCGTCTCGCACCATCATGTGCTCGCCGGCCATCATTTCGCGGTCGACGAGCTCATTCCGATCGTCGGCACGGCGCATCAGTGCGGCACGCTGCGCTTCGGCACCGATCCCAAGACCTCGGTGCTCGACCCATTCTGCAAAGCGCACGAGTTCGACAATCTCTATGCCGTCGACGCCAGCTTCTTTGTCTCATCCTCGGCGGTGAACCCGACGCTGACCATCGTCGCCAATGCGCTCCGCGTCGCGGCGCACCTCAGCGAGCGGCTGAGCTAGAGCTAGCGCTTGATGGCGACGAGATCGACGAGCGACGACATGCCGGAGTGCGCCGGCCCCTCTTCGACAACCGCGTCGTAGGCACGCAGGACGTCGATCTGCATGTCGGCAAAGGCGGCGGCGAGCAGGTCCGCGGTGTAGAGCTGCGGCGCGGAGCGCGGGCCGCCGGTGCCGTAGGCGAGCTGGCCAGTGCCATAGCCTTCGAGCAGCAGCACGCCGCCCGGCTTCAGCGCCGCTGTCATGTTGCGGAAGAACTCCGGACGGTCCTCCGGATCGACGAACTGCACGAAGATCGCCACCACCGCGTCGTAGGCGGCCTCCGGCCAGGTCCACTGGAAGACGTCGGCGTGCTCGATTTCGAGCGTGACGCCGCGGCTTTCCGCCAGCCGCCTTGCCTTGGCGACGGCCACCACCGAGCCGTCAATCGAATGGACGAGCGCGCCCTGCCCGGCCAGCCAGACACCGTTCCGCCCCTCGCCATCGGCAACGGCGAGAACATGGGCACCGGGAGCGATGCGATGGGCCTGGCTTACCAGGAAGGCATTCGGCTCGGTGCCGTAATGGTACTCCTCCGAGGCGTAGCGCTGGTCCCAGTGTCCTTGCGCCATCGGACGCCTCACCCGATCGCGCCGGCGACGACGGCTTGCGGGTCGACCAAGCCGTGCAGCCGCAAAGCCGCAGCCTGGGCGAAGCGGACGAGCATCGCCTTGCGGGTGGCGCCGGCCAGGCGATGTTGCGGCGCTTCGCGGATCATTTCGGCACCGAATTTATCGGCCAGAATCAAGCCGGCATCCTCGGGAAAAAGGTCGAGCGGCACGCCCGCGTGGCTGGCGAAGAACAGCCGGTCGCAGGACAGCCGGTAGTCCGGCCATTTATTGTCGGCGCGAAAATCTTCAACCGAGGACTTGATCTCGACGATCCACAGTTCGCCGTCCGGGCCGAGGCCGACGACATCGGCACGGCGGCCGGTCGCCAAAGGCAACTCGGTCACCATGGCGAAACCACGCTGGCGCAGCAGCCTGCCGACACCGCGGCAGACGGCGGCGGCGTGGGCGGATTGGCGCCCGTCTGCGGGCGGAACGACGGCGGAGAGGTCGGTCAGCATGAGAACAAAAGTGGCACATCAGGCGCACCGAGGGAAGAGCCGACGGCTCCCTACCGGCGCTTAGGGAACTGCCAGCGGTCGTGCAGCCACAGCCATTGCTCGGGGTGCTCGCGCACCCAGCCCTCGATCACGGACGTGATCTTGGCGGTCGCGGCCGCAATGTCGATCAGACCATCGGCATCGCGCGGCATCTCGACTTCCGGCGTCAGCTCCAGATGCAGGCGACCGCCGGCGAGCCGGATGGCGCGGGCGCCATGCACCGGGCAGTCGAACTGGCGGGCGAAGCGGGCGGCCAGCGGATTGGTGGGTGCGGGATGGCCGAAGAAGGGCACGCGCAGGCCGCTGACCAGGCGCTGATCGACCAGCATGCCGAGATGGGCGCCGGCCTCCATGGCGGTGGCGATCTCGAAGGCGGCGCCGCGGCTGTTGGGTACCAGCATGCCCATCAGCGCTTCGCGCTCGCCGAGCACGTCCTCGGCAAAGTGGGTGTTGGACGGGGCGCGATAGGGTAGCACGGTCCTGAGGCCGAACTTGGTGGCGATGACGGCGAGCACCTCCCAGTTGGCAAGGTGGGCAGTGAAGATGACGGCGGTCCTGCCGTCGTCACGCAGCGCTACGAACTGGTTGATGCCAGTGACCGTGATCGGCCCCTCGTCGGGCCTCGCCGGATCGAAGGGCGCGGTCATCTCTTCGAGGAACAGGAACTCGACGGCGACCGAGGCGAAGTTCTCCCAGCAGCCTCTGAGGATCGCCGCGCGCTCCGCCTCCGATTTCTCCGGAAAGGCCATGGCGATGTTGTTGGCCGCGGTCCTGTGCTCCGGCAGCAGCGGGCCGATGAGGCGGACCAGGAACCGCACCATCGTCGTCGCCCGGCGGCGGCCGATAAGGCGCACGAAGCGGATGAGGTGGCGGGCGACGAAGGCGACGAAGCGCTCGACGCCTTCGGAGCGCAGGAAGCGCTGGAACCGGGTGCCGCCGCGAAAGCGCTTCGCCCGTTTGAGCCGCGGGCTCTTCTGTTCGGGTGCGGTCTCGGGAGTGGTCAAAGCGTTACGATGATCTTGCCGAACACGTTGCGCGATTCGAGGCGGGCGAGCGCCGCGTCGATTTCGTCGAGTCCGATCACTGTGTCGATGATGGGCCTCGCGATGCCGGCCGCCATCTTGTCGAGCACCGTGGCAAGGTTGCGCAAATTGCAGCCGAAGCTGCCGATAAGGCGCAGCTGCCGCTGATAGAGCTGGAAGAGGTTGATCTCGGCGGAGACGCCTGTGGTCGAGCCGCAGGTGACCAGCACGCCGCCGCGCTTCATGGAGAACATCGAGCGGGCGAAGGTGTCCGGCCCGACATGCTCGAAGACGACGTCGACGCCTTGCTTGTTGGTGAGCTTGCGTACCACGCTCTCGAAGCGCTCTTCGCGGTAGTTGATGACGTGGTCGGCGCCGAGCGCCCTCGCCTTCTCCGCCTTGTCGTCGTTGCCGACCGTGGTGATGACTGTGGCGCCGACCGCCTTGGCGAGCTGGATGGCGGCGGTGCCGATGCCGCTGCCGCCGGCCTGGATGAGGATCATCTGGCCGGCCTCGAGATGGGCGTTGTCGAACAGCATGTGCTCGACGGTGCCGTAGGTGATCGGTGCACAGGCGGCCATGACGACATCGACGCCGGCGGGCGCCGGAACCACTAGACGGGCGGCGACGTTGAGCCGCTCGCGGGCGAGGCCATCGACGTGGAATCCACGGATGCCGGCGACATTAACGCAGAAATTGTCGCGCCCCGCCCGGCAGGCCGGGCAGGTGCCACAGGTCTCGGCGCCGAACAGGGCGACGATCTCACCCGGTTTCAGGTGATCGACGCCGGCTCCGACGCTGACGATCTCGCCGGCGGCCTCGGCGCCCACCACGATCGGCAGCTTGCGCTTGGCAAAGGCCATGCCGCGCCAGCCCCAGACGTCGATGTGGTTGAGCGCCACGGCGCCGATCCTGACCTGCACCTCGCCCGCGGCCGGCGCCGGCGGCGGCTCCATGTCGACGGTAGCAAGCGTCCGGTTGTCGAGAAGCTGGAGGGAACGCATCAGACGGCTGCCCCCACCCACCGGCCTGCGGCCGGTCCCCCCTCCCAGTTCCGGGGAGGGATTGGAACCCGCGGCGCGCCCGGAACAATTCCGAAAGCCTGAGCGTTCGGGAGCCACCCATCCCTCCCCGTTCCAGGGAGGGGGGACCATGCGAAGCCGCAGGCGAAGCATGGTGGGTGGGGTTCTACGCGGAACAACATGGTGCAGTGATCAGCCCGGCTCGGCGCCGATCAGAAGGCACGCGTTCTGGCCGCCGAAGCCGAAGGAGTTGGACAGCACCATGCCGACCTGCGCTTCGCGCGCCACATTGGGCACCACGTCGAAGGCGATCTCCGGGTCGGGCACTTGATAGTTGATCGTCGGCGGCAGCACGCCCGCCTCGATGGTCTTGATCGAGAAGATCGCCTCGATGGCGCCGGCGGCGGTGAGCGTGTGGCCGATCATCGACTTGTTGGAGCTGATCGGAACGCGCTTCATGCGCTCGCCGATGACCGCCTCCAGCGACATCGCCTCCATCTTGTCGTTCTCGGGGGTCGAGGTGCCGTGGGCGTTGACGTAGTCGATCGCCTCCGGCCCAACGCCGGCATCCTCGATGGTGGTGCGGATGGCGCCGATGATCGCTGAGCCGTCCGGCCGCGAACGCGTGCGGTGGAAGTCGTCGGCCTTCTCGCCGATGCCGCGAATGACGGCGTGGATCCTGGCGCCGCGCGCCACGGCGTGGTCGTAGTTCTCCAGCACCAGCGCGGCGGCGCCCTCGGCAATGACGAAGCCGTCGCGGTCCTTGGAAAACGGCCGCGACACGCCCTCCGGCGGCTCGTTGGTGCCGGAGAGCGCCGACAAGAGGCCGAATCGGATCATCATCTCGGGGTTCACCGAGCAGTCGGCGCCGAGCGAGATGGCGGCATCGCCGTCGCCGCGGCGGATCGCCTCGACGCCGAGCTGGATGGCGGTGGCGCCGGAGGCGCAGGCGGTGGTCAGCGAGATCGGCGCGCCCTTCGAGCCGATCGTCTCGGCGATGCCCTCGGCGATGAAGCCGAGCAGGGTGTGGTGAAAGCCGTCGTCGTCGTTGTGTTGGCGGGCCGCGGCGATCATGCGGTCATAGGCGGTGCTGCCGGCGGGTGGCGCCTCGCGGAAGATGCGGCGGCGATAGGGCCACTCCATCTCGGCCGGCGGCAGGGCCGCATAGAGCGGTCCGGGAAAATCGCCCTTGGCGCCGATCGCGGCATCGGCGATGGCTTCCTCCGCCGCCAGGATGCCGGCGCGCATGGTGATGTCCATGGCGGTATCGCCGTCCTGCCAGAGATAGTCGATGGCGCCGGCGATTCGGGTGCGCATGTTGTCGGTTTGAAAGCGCGAGATGCTCCTGACGCCGGAGCGGCCGGCGGTGAGCCCCGCCCAGGAACTCGGCGACGCCCTGGCCGAGCGAGGAAATCATGCCGTAGCCGGTCACGGCGACGACGGGGCGTCCACGATGATCCCGGGTCTCACCCATTTCACCCCTCCGTCAGTTGACCGCCTCGATGAGGCCCATGCCCTCGCCGCGCCAGATGCCCATGGTGGTGACGGCAATGCGCTGCGGCTGGCGCGCGGCCGGGCGCTCGAAGCCGCTTTCGTCGGCCTGCGGGAAGAAACGCCCGCGCTTGAGCGCGAGCGCGGCCAAGCCGGCCATGGCCGGGAAAGTGGCGCCGGCAATCGTGCCGATGAGCGTGCTCGTGGCCCGCACGGTATCGACCCGACCGGCGGCGATCAATCGCTCGAGGACGGCACGCTCCTCTTGCGTCTGCGCGGCAACGCCGGTGGCGCCAGAAAGAACGGCGACCGGCGGGCTGCCCGTGGGCAGCATGGCATCGAACTGGCGGGTCGCGGCGGCGGCGACGTCGCCGGGGTGGCGGCGGGTCTGGTCGGTGCGGATGTCGGCCAGCCGGGCGTAGGGCTCGGCACCGCGCGCCTCGGCATGCTCGCGCGCTTCGAGCACGATGAAGCCGCCGGCCGAACCGAAGATCGAGCCGCCGCCCTTCTCCTGCCGGGCCCAGACCGAGACCGGGTCACCGGCCCACAGGACGCCGCCCAATGCGCAGTTGAGCACCGTGTCCTTGCGGTCGGCCTGGCTGGTGCCGCCGACGAGGAAGATGTCGCCCTGGCCAGCGCGGATGCGCCGCCAGGCCACTTCCGCCGCGCTGACGCCGGCGATCTCCTCGCCCATGAAGGTGCGCGAGGAGCCGGTGAGCTTGTGAACGATGGAAATGTTGCCTGCGAGCAGGTTGGGAAGCTGCGCCAGGAACAGGGTCGGGCGGAGATCGTTGGAGAGCCGCTGGTTGAGATAGGAGGCCGCGTCCGCCGCCTGTTCGAGGCCCTTGAGGATGCTGTCGTCGACCTCCTCGTCGCGGGCGCCACCGTCGGCGGCGACCACCGCATGGGTGTGGCTCAGAATGTCGAGATTGCCGGCGATGCCGGCGTCCTGCAAAGCGAGGCCCGCGCTGTAGACGCCCAGCCGCTGCCAGGTTTCCATCTGGCGCTGGTCGGCGCGCTTGGGGATCTGCTTGTCGAGGTCGAGCGGCACCATCGGGTGGATGGAGTAGGGCGGCACGAAGGTGCGGTCGACGACCGGCTTCGGGCGCTCCGCCTCGACCATCGCCTGCCAATGGGCGTCGAGGCCCTCGCCGAGACTCGAGGTCAGGCCGATGCCAGTGATCCAGACTTCACGCGCCATCCGCTCCACCCATCACGCGCTCAGCGCGTCGTCTACCGGAATGAGGGGGATGTGACGATGGAATTCCTCGCGGAGCACTTCGCTCGGCCAGTCGGTCGCGATCATAACGACCTCCGCATCGGCGGCCACTTCGTCCCTGACTTTCACCGAGGTCTCGGCGATGAAGTAGCCGGACCCCTCGTGGGTGACCTTGGCATCGACGATCATCTTGTCGCCGGGCACGACGAAGCGGCGGAACTTGGCGCGCTTGATGCCGCCCAGAAAGATGAACTTCTCCATGCTCTGCCGGCGGAGCAGCAGGTAGCCGGCGGCGTGGTTCATGAATTCCAGCATCATGACGCCGGGGAGAACCGGAAAGCGCGGGAAGTGACCGTCGAACACAGGGCTGGTCTCAGGCAGGGTGCCGACCGCGCGAACGGTCAGAGTCTCGACGTCCAGCTTTTCAACGCGGTCGATCAGGTCGAAATATTCGAGTCGCATCAGCCGGCGGGGCCGTCAGGCCGATTTCTGGGCGACGAGTTCGTCGATGCGCGCCGCCAGGTTCTTGAGGATGAAATAGTCCTCGACGGAGGCGTTGCCGGCGTTGACCTCCTTGGTCCAGGCCTCGAGAGGGATCTTGATGCCGAACTTCTTGTCGAGGGCGAAGACGATGTCGAGAAAGTCGAGGCTGTCGATGCCCAGATCGTCGATGGCGTGCGCGTCCGGCGAGATCTCCGACAGCGGAATTTCGCTGGTCTCGTGGATGACCTGGGCGACAGTGTCGAAGGTCGAAGACATGATTCTGGCATTCCCCTAGTGGACCGCACGTCGCCACCCCCCGGCTCCGTGCGGCAACCGGAACCGGAGCTGGTCGCTCATCATCTGGAGGCAGCGCGCCGGATATTGCCGCCGCGCCGGACCATTTGCAACGCGACCGTAGCGCCCCGGCGGGCACACGGGAAGCCTCCCGCCAGGGCGCCACGCCGGGTCAATACAGGCCTTGTCGCACCCTGTCCACCGTCCTCGGCGCCACCCGAACCGCCGCTGTTGCCTGGGGAGGCGACTAACGGCAGGATGGCGCCGCCATCCGCTTCGACAAAGGAAACCAGCCGACCGTGGCCATCGCGCCCCCCGCAGAGGACCGCGGCCGCCGCATCGCGGCGATCGACGCCGCCCGCGGGTTGGCCATCGCGGCGATGGTCGTTTACCACGCCGCCTTCGACCTCAGCAGCCGCAGCCTGATCCCGGTCAATGTCGTCCGCGATCCCGTCTGGATCGTCTTCGCCCGGTCGATTGCCAGCACCTTTCTCCTGCTGGTCGGCGTCGGTCTCGTACTGGCCACCCGCAACGGCCTCAGGATCCAGCCCTATCTCCGCCGCCTGGGGCTGATCGCCGGCGGCGCCCTCCTGGTCAGCCTGGTGACCTGGTGGGTCGAGCCGGACGTCTTCATCTTCTTCGGCATACTGCATGAGATCGCGGTGGCGAGCGTCCTGGCGCTGCCGTTCCTGTGGCTGCCGGCCTGGGTGGTGGCGCCGGCGGCGGCGGCGGTGATCGCCCTTCCCTACCTCTACAGCAGCCCCCTCTTCGACTGGCCGCCGCTGTGGTGGGTCGGGCTGTCGGCCACCCCGCCGTCGACGGTCGACTACGTGCCGATCTTCCCGTGGTTCGGCGTGGTGCTCATCGGCATCCTCATCGGCCGGCTGTTCGTCGCCGACTTCCTCGATTCACCGTTCACGCGCTGGCGTCCGGCGAACCTTTTCGGCAAGGCGGCGGTCTGGGCCGGTCGCTGGAGCCTCGTCCTCTACCTGATCCACCAGCCGATCCTCTACGGGATCTTGTGGGCGGCGAGCCCGTTCGTCTCCCAGAACGAAACGGCGCTCAGGCGCAACTTCATGGATCAATGCATTCAGGCCTGCCACCTGCAGGGGCGCGACGACACCACCTGCAACACCTTTTGTGGCTGCATGTTCACCAATCTTGCCGGCACCGACCTGATGAGCGTGCGATCGACGGCAAACCTCACCGACGCGCAGCGCCGCCGCTGGGACGGCATCCTGGCGGCCTGCCGGCCGCAAGACGGCGCCAACTGAGGCTTTTCCCGGCTCTAGGGCCGCTGGACCCCGGTCGCCGAAACGTAGACCGAATAGAGCGCGAACGTGCAGCAGACGAAGAGCCGGTTCCGCTTCGGCCCGCCGAAGACGACATTGGCAACGCTCTGCGGAAAATTGAGCCGACCAAGCATGTCGCCCGAGGGCGCATAGACCTCGACCGAAGGGCCGGCGCTGGTCCACACATTGCCGTCGGTATCTAGCCGGAAACCGTCGGGAAAGCCGATGCCGGTCTCGCAGAAGACCTCGCCATCCGACAGGCCGCCGTCGGCACCGACCTTGAAGGCGCGGATGTGCATGGGGAAGTCCGGGTCGTGGCTGCGGCCGGAATCGGCGACGTAGAGGATCGTCTCGTCGGGCGAGAACGCGAGGCCGTTCGGCATCCTGAAGTCGTCGGCGACAACCTTCACCTCGCCGCTCGCGGGATCGACGCGATAGACGTGGCAGCCGTCCTGCTCCATCTCGGCCTTGTGGCCTTCATAGTCGCTCATGATCCCGTAATTGGGATCCGTGAACCAGATCGAGCCGTCCGACTTCACCACCACGTCGTTGGGCGAGTTGAGGCGCTTGCCACGGTGGTTGTCGGCGATGACGGTGATGGTGCCGTCAGGTTCGGTGCGGGTGACGCGGCGGCCGCCGTGCTCGCAGGTCACCAGCCGGCCCTCGCGGTCGCGCGTATTGCCGTTGGAGTAGTTGGAATCGCGGCGGAAGACATCGACCGTGCCGTCCCAGGTCCAGCGCAGCATGCGGTTGTTGGGGATATCGCTCCACAGCAGCATGGCGGCGTCGGCGAACCACACCGGCCCTTCCGCCCAGCGGCACTTGTCGAACAGCACCTCCTTCTGCGCCGAGCCCTGGGTCATGGCGCGGAAGCGGCGATCGAAATATTCGGTGTCTTCGCTGACCAGCGTCACAGGCATCCTCCCTTGATCAACATTTCGCGCGGGGTTCGCGCCTAGCCGGCTTCCGGCCGGATGATGCCCTTCTTCAGGATGATGTTGCCGTAGAGCCGGCGCTCGCCGCTGGCGATGGTGATGAAGGTCTTCTCGGCCCGCTCGTAGAAGGCAAAGCGCTCGATCGTGCCGGTCTTGAAGCCGGGTGCGCGCTTCTTGACGACCCCGCGGAACAGGCGGACGACCTCCGGCACCGACTTCGGATCATCGACCGGCTCCATGGTGAAGGCGGCGCAGTCGACGAAATCGTCGAGCGGCATCAGCGACAGAACGGCGTCGAGAACGCGGACGGCGTCCAGCCCATCGAGGCGGACGAGCCGGTTGGACTTGCTGGTCGAGGGGAAATTGGCGTCGACGATGACCAGTTCGTCGCCGTGGCCCATGGCACGCAGGGCGTGCAGCAATTCCGGTCCGAGGATCGGGTCAATTCCGAAAAGCATGGATGTCCTCCCTGTTTGCCCGATGATCCCGCGTCTGGGTCACGCCCGTCAATCACGCTATTGCCGCGGCTTGCCGGCGCGTGCCGCAGCAGGCATTGTTTGGCGTGTGGGTCGCGGCATTGCGCGCGTGCCCCACGCCCCTGCTCACTGCCCGCACAAACGTCACAAGGAACGTTCCATGGAAACCCGCAAGCTCGGGCCGTCCGGCCTCGCAGTTTCGCTGGTCGGCCTCGGCACCAACCAGTTCGGCGGCCGCCTCGATCTCGAGGCGTCGCGCAAGGTCATCCACAGGGCGCTGGATCTCGGCGTCACCCATTTCGACACCGCCGACATCTATGGCAACAGCGGCGGCTCGGAGACGATCATCGGGCAGGTGCTGGGCGAGCGCCGCAAGGAAGTGACGCTTGCCACCAAGTTCGGCAAGCTGATGGCCGGCAACCACGAGGAGCACCGCGGCAGCCGTGCCTATGTGCTCAGCGCGGTCGAATCCAGCCTCGCCCGGCTGAAGACCGATACGATCGACATCCTGTGGATGCACGAACCCGACCCGTCGACGCCGATGGAGGAAACCTTCCGCGCGCTGGAGGAGCTCATCAAGTCCGGCAAGGTCGGCACCGTCGCCGCCTCGAATTTCGATGCGGGCCAGCTCGGCGCCGCCGCCGCGTCGGCCAAGGCGGTGGGCGCGACGGGCTTCGTCGCCTGCCAGGACGAATACAGCCTGCTCCATCGCACGCATGAGAGCGGGCTCTTCCCGGCCATGGAGAGGCTGGGCCTCAGCCTGGTGCCCTATTTCCCGCTGTCGGGCGGGGCGTTGTCGGGCAAGTACCGCAAGGACAGGGCCTTTCCCTCCGGCACCCGGCTCACCGAGGAGAGCCGCTTCGTCAAGCCGCACTGGGAGACGATCGAGAAGCTCGCCGCCTTCGCCGAGGCGCGCGGCCACACACTGCTGGAACTCGCCATGAGCTGGCTCGCCGGCAAGAAGCTGGTGGCCTCGATCATCACCGGCGCGACCAGGCCTGAGCAGGTCGAGGCCAACGCCGCCGCGGTCGGCTGGAAGCTCACGGCGGAGGAGATGGCGGAGGTGGACAAGCTCGCGGCGGTTTGAGGCCGGTCAAGGACGGCTCTGGCAGGATTCGGATACACACCCCACATATCGCAAAATTACGATATGTTCGCCGGCGCGTTCCCGGCGCTCATCAGGAGCCGACCATGCCCGCAGAATCCATCCGCCACATCGTCTGTCCCCATTGCGCCGCCGTGAACCGCCTGCCGGCGGCCAAGCCTGCCGCCGACGCCAAATGCGGCGTCTGCCACGAACCGCTGTTTTCCGGCCATCCCGAGGCGGCGACCACGGCCAATTTCGCCAAGCACATCGCCCGCAACGACGTGCCGGTGGTGGTCGACTTCTGGGCCGAGTGGTGCGCGCCCTGCCGGATGATGGCGCCGATCTTCGCGCGGGTGGCGGCCGAGATGGAGCCGGATATCCGCTTTCTCAAGGTGGATACGGAGAGCGAGCCGAACATCGCCAACCGCTACCGCATCCAGGGCATCCCGACCCTGATGGTCTTCCGCAAGGGCCGGCCGATCGCCCAGCGCGCCGGCGCCATGGATAGCGCAACCTTGCGCACCTGGCTGAGCCAGGTCACCGGCCAGGCAACCTGAGGGGTGACAAGCGCCGAAGCCCCGCCGTCGAAAAGAAAGTTATCCCCGGTGCCCGAACCGCCCCCATATTGATCGACATCCCCGCCCGCGAAGGGGCGCGCTCTAGAGGCGTTCTGTGCGTGGGGCGGGGAGCGGTGCCCCCGCGCTCCGGATTCGCAGTCCGGCACTCGGGGCGTTCCCGGCGGGACCGTCGGCACTACGACCGGCCGCCCTCAGGGCCTGAACCCTGCGACCGAGAGACCGTGGAGGGCCGCAAGAGACCGAGGAGGGCTGTGTAAGCCCGACCGGGATCGCGCAAAGAGGCCCGACGGGGATCGAGGAAAGCGGGGCGTAGAGCTCGCCGGGAGACGGAAAAATCGCCGCGGCGGGCGCTCGGTGAGCGCCCCCATGTTCTTGCGGAGTAACCGCACGGCATTCGCCGGGCGCCCGCCACCCCCTCGCCACAAGAGGCGAGGAGCGCCGCAGAGGCGTCCGCATGCCAGAAGCGCGCGATAGGGGCAGAAATGTTCATGACCCGGTGCTTCTGGCGCGCGGGAACGAGAGATCGTGTCCCGGGCGGATGAGGAGCGCGTGCCCGTACCCCCCGCTCTGTCTCTCCCCCGCAAGGGGGGAGAGGACCCCAAAACTGAGGCGGTGCTGGTGATGCGCCCGACTCGGGCCTTGTTCCCCCTCCACCCTTGCGGGGGAGGGCTTCGCCTCTTGAGAGCGAAGCGAACTAGAGGCGAATGGAGAGGGGTAATGGCATGGCGCTCGACGTTCGTGTCCCGGGCGCGGTGCGGTGCGCCAAGAGGCGCGGAGCATCAGTCCTTGGCGCGCTCGACGTAGGAGCCGTCGGCGGTCATCACCACGATGCGGGTGCCGACCGCGATGTGCGGCGGCACGTTGGTCTTGACGCCGTTCGAGAGGAGCGCCGGCTTGTAGGACGATGCGGCCGTCTGGCCCTTCATCGCGGGGTCGGTCTCGACCACTTCCAGCGTCACGCGCTGGGGCAGTTCGATGGCGATTGGGTTGCCCTCGTAGATCGAGAGGCGCACCGTCATGTTCTCCTGCAGATAGGGCGCCAGGTCGCCGACGATGTCCTTGGAGACGTGGATCTGCTCGTAGTTCTCGCCGTTCATGAAGGTGAAGCCGTCGCCGTCCTCGAACAGATACTGGTAGTCGTGGTCCTCGACAAAGGCGCGCTCGACCTGCTCGGTGGTCTTGTAGCGTTGCGACACCTTCACGCCGTCGGAAATGCGGCGCATGTCGATCTGGGTGGTGGGCGTGCCCTTGCCGGGATGGAAGTTCTCGGCGGTGAGCACGACATAGAGCTGGCCGTCGACCTCGACGACATTGCCCTTGCGGACCTGACTGGCGATGACTTTCAAGGCACCCTCGATTATGGCTCCGGCGGCGCTTGCCGCCAATTCGGCGCGCACCTTAGCGATTTTGCCGGGGACTGCCAGAGGATTGATGCAAAACAGAGCAAGAGCGCTGGACCGGGGCCACGGCACGGCCCCATCTCCCCCCTTGAGGGGGAGAACGGCGAAGCTTACGGCTCGCGGAAGCGAGACGTTAGCGGAGCCAAGAGGGGGGTGTTGGCGAGGCAGTGCCCAGACCCCCCTCTTAGCTGCGCCAGCGATTTCCGCCTTCGGCGAAAATCGGGCTCCGCTATTCTCCCCCGCAAGGGGGGAGAAGGGAGCGCACCGTGACTGATTCCTCCCATTTCTGGGACCGTGGACGCCACCGTGATCGGCGGCCGTTCCTGATTGCCCGCAACCGCATCACGGCGGCGCTTCATGCCTGGTTCGCGGCGCAAGGCTTCGTCGAGACCGAGGCGGCGATCCTGCAGGTGTCGCCGGGAAACGAGACCCATCTGCATGGATTCGCCACCGAAATGATCGGCCCGGACGGCGTCAAGGCGACGCGCTACCTGCACACTTCGCCGGAATTCGCGCTGAAGAAGCTGCTGGCGGCCGGCGAGGAGCGAATCGTCGATTTCGCCCGTGTCTTCCGCAACCGCGAACTTGGGCCCCTGCATGCACCGGAGTTCACCATGGTCGAATGGTATCGCGCCGGCGAACCCTATGAGGCGATCATGGCCGACTGTGCGGTGCTGCTGGCCGAAGCCGCGCGGGCTGCGGGCGTGAAGACGCTGACCTGGCGCGGACTGACGGCCGATCCCTTCGCCGAACCCGAGCGGCTGACCGTCGCCGAGGCCTTCCTGATCCATGCCGGCATCGAGCTTGTCGGTGTCTTGAGCGACCGCGCCGCTTTCGCCGCGGCGGCCGCCAGCCGCGGCGTCCGCATCGCCGCCGACGACACATGGTCGGACATGTTCAGTCGCGTTCTGGTGGAGAAGGTTGAGCCCAAGCTCGGCATCGGTCGGGCGACGCTGCTCTGCGAATACCCGATTTCCGAGGCGGCGCTGGCGCGGGCGAAGCCGGAGGACCCGCGCTTCGCTGAACGCTTCGAGCTCTATGCCTGCGGCGTTGAACTCGCCAACGGCTTTGCCGAATTGACGGACGCTGCCGAGCAGCGCCGGCGCTTTGCCGCCGACATGGACGAGAAGGAGCGCATCCATGGCGAGCGCTATCCGCTCGACGAGGATTTTCTCGCCGCGCTCGAGCACATGCCGGAGGCCAGCGGCGTGGCGCTCGGACTCGACCGGCTGGTGATGCTGGCGACCGGTGCCAGTTCCATCGACCAGGTGCAATGGACGCCGGTTGCCGGCGCGGGGACGACAGATGAATGACATGAAGCCGATCGAGCACGGCACGGCTAACAACCTCCCACTCCGGGCGAGCACCTTGCGCTCCGTCGCCGATCTCGTTGCCGCCGGTCTCGCGCCCGCGGAGAAGCGCGATGAACTGGAGGCGGTCGCGGCACGCTATGCGGTGGCGATCGCGCCGGCCATGGCCGAGCTCATCGACCGGCAAGACCCTGCCGACCCGATCGCCCGCCAGTTCGTGCCCGACGCGGCCGAACTGGTGACCACACCGGAGGAGCGCGCCGACCCGATCGGCGACGACGCCCACCAGGTGAGCGAAGGGCTCATCCGTCGCTATCCCGACCGGGTGCTGCTCAAGCTGGTGTCGGTGTGTCCGGTCTATTGCCGCTTCTGCTTCCGCCGCGAGACGGTGGGCCAGGCCGGGTCGGGGATGCTGTCGCCGGAGGCCATCGACGCGGCGCTCGCCTATGTTCGCGACCACGCCGAGATCTGGGAGGTGATCCTTTCCGGCGGCGACCCGCTGATCGCCGCGCCCAGGCGGCTGAAGGCCGTGATGCAGGCGCTCGCCGGCATCGCCCATGTGAAGGTCGTGCGCTTCCACAGCCGCGTGCCGGTGGTGGCGCCGGAGCGGGTGACCGACGAACTCGCCGCGGCGCTCATCGCCTCCGGCAAGACGGCGTGGCTCGCCATCCATGCCAACCATCCGCGCGAGCTGACGCCGCAAGCGCGCGCCGCGTTCAGGCGCCTCGCCGGGGCCGGCCTGTCGCTGGTTAGCCAGACGGTGCTGCTCAAGGGCATAAACGACGATGCCGAGACGCTGGCCGCCCTCATGCGTGGCTTCGTCGAGGCGGGCGTCAAGCCCTACTATCTGCACCACGGCGACCTGGCGCCGGGCATCGGCCACTTGCGCACGACGATTGTCGAAGGACAGGCGCTGATGAAGGCGCTGCGCGGGCGTCTCTCCGGCCTCTGCCAGCCGACCTACGTGCTCGACATCCCCGGCGGCGCCGGCAAGGTGCCGGTCGGTCCGAACTATGTCAGCCGTGAAGACGGCGCGTGTCTGATTGAGGATGTCACCGGCGGCCGCCACGCCTATGACGAGGCCGAAGCTCAGTCGTCGCCGTAATTGCCGTTGCTGTGGCAGGCGAGGCAATTCGACTTCGACTTGACGTTCGGTTGCAGGAATCGCGCTGGCGAAACTTCGCGATGCCGGCGAATCCACCACGGCGTTTCGGTGATGCGCAGCGGCGTATCCGTCTTGGCAATTCCGGCGAGAATGCGCGGATTGCCAAATGGCGAATCGGCGGCGTTGGCGACGAGATAGTCGGTGATGACCTTGGTCGTGTCGGGATCGAGCGAGGCGTCCTCGCCAAAGTGATTGGCGAGGTCGCCCGTGATCGCCTGCCACGACCGGGCCGGCAGGAACGCGGCCGGAAAGGCCATGTGGCAGGCGCCACACTCGGTGTTGAACGTCTCCTCAGGCGTCGGCGGTGTCGCGGCCGGCGTCGGCGTGGGCTGGGCGGTCGTCTGGGCCGTGGCCGGCGCCGCCTCGCCGCTACCCGGCGACACGGCATAGTCCATGGCTATGGCCGTCACAGCAATGATGGCGAGCCCTGCGATGGCGTGAGTCTTCATGCTGACTTCCCTATTGGCTGTTCATGAAGGCAATGAAGTCGCCTTTTTCCTGCGGTGTGCAGTCGCGCCCGAGGACCGTATTGCAGTTGCGCCGGAACCATTTCTCGGTCTTGGCCATGTCGGTGAAACGGTCGGGCGTCACCGACACCGCCATCGGCTTGATCGACTGACCGACGGTGGTCTGACCGGCATTGTGCGGGTCGGTGGTGTGGCAGCTCGAGCATGACGGCGTATCGGCGCTATGGCTGTTCGTCGCCAGGAAGAAGGCCTTGCCGCGATCGGCCGAGAATCCGGCGAAGGACGGATCGGCAGCTTTGGCAAGGGCCGCGTACTGATCGAGCACGGCCTGCTGGCCGGCGCCGGCGAAGGCGATGCCGGCAAGGCCGATGGTGGCAACGGCGAGGATGGCGAGGCTCAGGCGATGGGTCATAGCTGGGCGTCCTTCGGTATGGCGATCTCGGCGGGGTTGAACAGGCCGGTGGCCGCGTCCTGATGGCAGGCGCTGCAGTTGGCGCGCGAGCCGACGGCCCTGGCGGCGAAAACGCGATCTGGAATGCCGGAATGAATCCGCTGCCACCACGGCGTCGCGGTGATCCTGAGCGGATCGGCGGGGTCGCGGCGGCTGAACAGGTGGGCCGGCTTGGTATCGACGGTCTCGGCGGCGTTGGCGACGAGATAGGCGCGGATGCCAGCGATCTTGTCCGGCTCCAGCGACGCATCCTCGCCGAAGTGCTGGTCGAGATGGTCCATGATCGCAACCCACACGGCTGCCGGCGCGAGGCTGGGGTGATAGGGCGCGTGGCAGTCGCCGCATTCGCTGACATAGGCCGGGTCGAGCGGTGCCTTCGGCACGCCGAAGGCGGGGCGTTGGGAGAGGGAGACGACAGCGGCACCCGACGCAAGAAAGACAAGGGACACGACGGCCGCGGCGAGAAGCGGGCGGGCGACGCGCGGTGGTTCGGCGAGCGCGCCGGCGCGTTCGCGCTTGCGGCCGTGAACCATGGCGGCTGCGAGGTTCTGCCTGCCGCGCAGGCTCTCGAATGCGACGCCGCCGAGATGGAGGCCGATGAGGCCGATCAAACCGAAAGCGATGAGTTGGTGAAGTTCACGCGCGGCATTACCCACCGCGAAGCTGGTGAGAAAGGCAGTCGGGCCCGATTTGAAGACCCCACCCAGTGCAATCGTTCCCGTAAGGCCGAGGATGAGGACCGCGACGATCAATGTCACGATCATCGCACCGCCGAGCGGATTGTGGCCGACGTGATGCTCGGCCTCGCCTGCGCGCAGGTGCCGAAGGTGCGCGATCAACATTGCTGGCCCGCGCACGAAGCTGGCGAAGCGGGCGTAGGTCGGACCGAAAAGGCCCCATACGATCCGCGCTGCGACCAGGACCACGGCTGCCGTCCCGGAGATGATGTGGAGCGTCACCCAGGTCGGTGGCAGCGCCAGGCTGGTGGCCAGCGCCACGCCGATTGCTCCGACCAGCGACCAGTGGAACAGGCGGACGAACGGATCCCACACCGGGATCGCGGCGCTCTGGTCATCCGGCACCTCACTTGCCGGCAGAGCCTCAAGGTTCGGTGTGTCGCCCATGGTCGCGGATGTGGCATGCGAAAGCTGTCAGACGGCTGACGGGCGCGCTCGGTCCGCCGTCAGGGCCTCTCTCCTAGAAGGGGGCGATCCGGGCGACCTCCCCGGCACCAACCAAGGAGAAGACCTATGCACAAGACCCTCATCGCCATCGTCACCGTTACCGCGCTGACCGCGGTCGGCGCCACTGCCTTCGCCGCCCAGCCGACCAAGGCGACTGGCGACGACCTGTTCCTCAAGGCGAACGGCACGTCGGCGGTGGCCGAGAAGGCCGAACCGCTGAAGGGCGTCAACATCAAGAAGATCGCGATCGGCGACGATTCGGATCACGGCTTGCGCGGCGAGCATGGCGAGATGGGCGAAGGAATGGACGACTAGTCCCCTCCCGCCTCTCGAAGAAAGGGCGGCGCACCGCCGGCGCCGCCCTTTTCGCGACCACGTGCTTGTGATCGCTAACTGCTTGATCGTGAATGCCGTTGAGCGAAATCGTCCCTAGATTGGAGGCACCGAAAACAGCCCTACGGGACCTTCGCATGATGATCACCCGACGGACCGCGCTTGGCCTGCTGGCCGGCACCCTTGCCATCGCCGCCCAGGCTGCCCTGCCGCACGCCGCTCTCGCCGCCGAGCGCGTGCCCTTCAACCGATCCGCCTTCGAGGCAGCGCTGAAGACCGGCCAACCGGTTCTGGTCGATGTCTCGGCAACCTGGTGCATCACCTGCAAGCAGCAGCACATTGTGCTCGACAAGCTCTTCGCCATGCCGAAATTTGCCGGCTTCACCGTGTTCGAGGTCGATTACGACACCCAGAAGGACATCATGCGCTCCTTCGGCGTGCAGCAGCGCTCAACATTGATCGCCTACAAGGGCGGCGCGGAAGTCGGCCGCTCGTCGTGGCAGACCAGCGAGGCGGCCATCGAAGCGCTGCTCGCCAAGGCCGTCTGAGGCCGGCGGACCTCGCCGCCGATGTTCGCAACCGCAGGCCTTGCCTTGATCGCGGGGGTTCTGTCGGTCCTGTCGCCCTGCGTGTTGCCGCTGCTGCCGCTGGTCTTCGCCGGGGCCGCGGCCGAGCACCGCTTCGGGCCGCTGGCGCTCTCCGCCGGGCTGGCGCTGTCCTTCACCGTCATCGGTCTGTTCGTGGCGACGATCGGCTTCTCCATCGGGCTCGATTCGGATTTCTTCCGCTTCGTGGCGGCCATTCTCTTCGTCGCCGTCGGCGCGGTGCTGGTGGTCCCCGGCTTCCAGACGCGGCTGGCAACGGCGGCCGGTCCAGTGAGCAACTGGACCGAGCAGCGCTTCGGCGGCCTCTCCACCGCCGGGCTCGGTGGGCAATTCGCGCTTGGCCTGTTGCTCGGCGCGGTGTGGATTCCCTGCGTCGGCCCGACGCTGGGCGCCGCCTCGCTGCTCGCCTCGCAGGGCCGCGACCTCGTCGCCGTGGCGCTCGTCATGCTCGCCTTCGGCCTCGGCGCCGCGCTTCCGCTCGTCCTCATCGGCACGCTGTCGCGGGCCGCGATCCTCTCCTGGCGCGACCGCCTCGCCGGGGCGGCAAAGAGCATCAAGCTGGTGCTGGGCGCAGTCCTCATCGTCTTCGGCGTGGCGATCCTGGCGGGCTTCGATCACAGGATCGAGACGGCGCTGGTGCAGGCGTCGCCCGCCTGGCTGACCGAACTGACGACGCGCTACTGAGCCCGGTCGATCAGATCCCGGCGTACCAGTTGTAGTCGCCGACATCCTCCCAGAAGCCGCCGCGACCGCCGCCGATCGTCTCCAAGCTCTCGACGGCTTCGATGCGCATGACGAACTTGGCCTGCTTGTAGCCCAGCTGGCGCTCGACCCTCAGGCGCAGCGGCGCTCCGTGGCCGATCGGCAGGACCTGGCCGTTCATGTCGTAGGCGAGGATGGTCTGGGGATGGAAGGCGTCGTTCAAGTCGATGCTCTCGTAGTAGGCGGTCCCCTGGAAATCGTCGGCGCAGTGGAAGACGATGTAGCGCGCCTTGTCGGAGAGCTTGGCCTGGTCGAGCACGGCAGAGAGCGGCACGCCGGTCCATTTGCCGATGGCGCTCCAGCCCTCGACGCAGTCGTGCCGGGTGATCTGCGTGCGCGACGGCATCGCCCTCAGTTCGGCCAGCGACAGCGACTGCGGCTGCTCGACCAATCCGTCGACTGCGAGCCGGTAGTCGACGAAATCGCTCGCTGCCAGGCGCTGCCATTCCGGATTGCGCGCGCTGGTATTGCCGTTGGTGCGGAAGTCCGGGGACATCTCGGTTTCGCTGAATTCGGGGGCGAGCGCCGAGCCGGCAAGCAGGCGCTGGATGCGGTAGCTCAGCCATTCGCCGGTGGAGAGGAACTTGCGGAAGGTCGGATTGTAGCTGAGCGCATCGCAGCCGCTGAGCAGCGCCGCCGAACCGCCGACGACGAGCGAGGAGAGGAAGCGCCGGCGGGTGAACCGTGTCGTCTCGGTCATGTCTTTTCCTTGGGCAGGCGGTAGCGACCGGTGATCATCGAGCTGAGCTCGTTGATCGGCCCGGCGAGAAGGACCATCAGGATGTGAACCAGGAAGAAGAGGACGAGCAGAAAGGCGACGATGAAATGGATCGAGCGGGCGGACTGGCGGCCGCCGAACAGCTCGAGCAGCCACGGCCAGGCGGTGTCCATCGTTGGCGACATGGTCAGCCCGGTGAGCACCATCAGCGGGATCAGCACGATGAGCACCACGACATAGGAGAGTTTCTGCAGGGTGTTGTAGTGGCGCGCCGCCTCGCCCTTGGGGAAGTTCAGCGTCGCATGACGCTTGACCTCGTCGAGGAGGTGGCGCGGCGCGAGCTCGGACGGGCGGGGGGCGATGTCGCGCCGCAGGTGCCCGTTGACCAGGCTCCACACCAGGTAGAGCAGGATGCCGCCGGCGAAGAACCAGGCAAATGTCAGGTGCCAGAGGCGCGACAGAGCGAGATTGTAGCTGGAGGGAATCGTCGCCCAGTAGGGGAACGCGCGCTCGCGCACCTGTCCGTTCCGGTCCTGCCAGCGACCCAGGATGCCGGTTGTGTCCAAAGTGAGCCCGCCGACCCTGAGATAGCCATGCGCGCCGTCGCTGCCGATCTGCAGCCACGGTGTGTCCGGATTGGCGCCGTATTGCCCCCAATAGAGGCGGGGGTGGGCGTTGAAGATCATCAACCCGCTCATCAGCATGACGAGCAGCACCAGCGCGTTGGTCCAGTGCCAGATGCGGGTGGAGACCCGGTGCCGGTAGACCACGCTGCCGTCGGTCGGCTGAGACACCGTGGCGGCGTTTTCGGACTGCGCTTCGGACATGATTGTCATCCGTCAGGTGGTTTGCGGAAGAGTCGCAGGACCGGCCTCCCTCCGCCTTGTCGACTGGCGCAGCCCGGGTGGGACTCGGCCGCCGTCATGAATCTGTGCGCCTGTTATCTTGTGACGCACCGAGGATTGTCGATTCAATACGAGTTGATCTGAGTAATATCCGTCTCAAAACTCCGTTTGCCCGAGTGAAGAACCGCTCACGGGCGCGTTACGGCGACGCCGCGCGTCGCTGTCACATCACTGTCATGGCCGGCGGCGAAAACCCACCGATCACACTCAGCCGGAGGGGCGCACGGTGAGCGACAAGACCTACAATGTTCTGTTCATCTGCACCGGCAATTCGGCCCGCTCGATCATGGCCGAGGCGATCCTCAACCGCGAGGGCAAGGGCCGCTTCAAGGCCTATTCCGCCGGCAGCCATCCGGGCGGCACGGTCAATCCGCACGCTCTCAGCCTGCTGGCCAATCTCGGCTACGACGTCAGCCAATGCCGCTCGAAGAGCTGGGACGAGTTCGCAGGTGCCGACGCGCCGGAGATGGATTTCATCTTCACGGTCTGCGACGACGCCGCCGGCGAGGCCTGTCCGATCTGGCCCGGTCGCCCGGTATCCGCGCATTGGGGCGTTCCCGATCCTGCCGCCGCCAAGGGCACGCCGGCCGAGATCCAGCTCGCCTTCGACGACGCCTACCGCATGCTGGCGACCCGCATCGGCATCTTCGTCAATCTGCCGCATCTGGATGATGTCAGCCTGCACCACCGGCTGCACGATATCGGCAAGGTCAGGGACGGGGCGACGCCCGCCGCCTGAGGCGGGTGCAGCACCAGCGGGCCCGCGCGTCAGGTGGATTTGAAGCCGATTCTCAGATGCGTGTTGTCGCAGAACGGCTTGTTGCGCGAGCCGCCGCAGCGGCAGAGACGCACGCGCGTCAGCCGGTCGATGGTGCGCCCGGTCCCGCTGACGATCTCCAGATTGCCAGAGACCTGCAGCGGTCCGTCGGTCTCAGGCGCGATCGCCACCGGTCCGTCGCGGACGGCCAGCGGCTCCGATTCGCGCGTCGCCGGCTCGCCGCTCGCGGTGAACGGGAGCGTCTTGTGCGAGCCGTCGCAGAACGGCTTGTTCTTCGAGGCGCCGCAGCGGCAGAGCGTGGCACGATAGCCGACGCCGGCCCCGTCGATCGTGAGGGCCCCGTGGAAGGCATAGGGGCCGTTCTCGCGCAGCCGGACGAGATTGACCGGGGGCGGCGCTTCTGCCGGGCCGCCGTCCTTGCGGCTGTAGGTGATGGCCCCGGACGGGCAATTTTGCGCAACGCGCACCAGCGCCTCGGTCTCCATCGTATCGGGGAAAATCCATTCGCCGGGGGTGTTGGCCTTGAACACGGTGGGCGCGCCGAGCACGCAGAAGCGCGCGTGGATGCAACGCACGCCGTCGAAGCTGATGTCGATTTGGCGTCCGCGGGCGACCTCGCAGGCGCCGCCGCTTGCCGGCTGGTCGTCGGCCTTGGCTGGCGGTGGCGGCGGCGGCAGGGGATGCTCGGCACCGACGGTCTTGAGGTTGGTGACGGCGAAGCGCGCAACGAGCTTGTCGAGCGTGTCCGCCACGCCGGCAAGCTCGTGGCCGGCCGGGAACACGTGGCGCGCATGCTTGGCGATCTCGGCCACGCGCTCGGCCATCATGCGCTTTTCGGCCGACCCCGGCGGCAGCCGCGTGGTGTCGCGGAGCGTGGTGAAGGTGATACCGGCATTGACGCCCGGATGGGTGTGGTTGGCCGGCAGGCTGGCCAAGTAGGAGCCGATCGCCGGCAGCTGCTCCATCAGGTCGATGGCCATGTCGACGAAGAAGCGCTTGCCCTCGGCGTCCTCGGCACCGCGCCCGAAGGCCTGCACCAGGCAGCGCACCATGTGGCCATAGAGCGAATTGGCAAGGTCGAGGACCGGCGCCGCCTCGTGGCTGTTGACGTGGACGCGGTTGGCCTTGTCGAGCGGCGGCCGCATGGTCGGGTTGTGCGCCACCGGGAAGGCCGGCGCGAATTCCGGGTCGGCGGCGAGGAAGGCCTCGTATTCATCGCGCACCTTGAGGAAGCGGCTGTAGTGGCTGTCCTCGCTGTGGCTGGGCGCGCCCTCGCCCTGCTCGATGATCGTCTCGATCGCGTCTTCGGCGCTCTTGAGGTCGGTGATGACGCTGAGGCCCGGCAGGCCGGCGTCGCCCGGACCGACCTGCGACGCGTGATCGCCGCAGAACAGGGCGGCCTCGCCGATGTGATGGGCGAGCACGGCGAGGCCGTGGCGGATGCCGCGATAGAGGTGGCCGACCGTGCCGTAGTCCTGGGCGCTCGGCATCAGCCGGCCCTTGGGCATAGTGCGGTGATAATCGGCCGGGTGAACGAATTCGGACGAGTCGCGGAGCTCCTTGCCCTCCGGCCGCTCGAGAAAGATGAAGTGATCGAGCACGGCGCGCGAGAAGCCGGCAAGTTCGACCACGACGCCGGACGGGTGATAGCCGGCCGGGACCGGGAAATTCGGCCGCGACAGATGCGGCCCGGCGCCGATCGCCACCATCAGGTTGCTGGCCAGCGCCAGGTGCGTCATCTCTTCGATGGCGACCGAGGTGATCGCGCGGCGCCAGCGCTTGACCGCCGCCGCCTGCACCGCCGTCAGGCCGTCACGCTCGCCGCGCTTGAGGCTCCAGGCGGCGTAGAGGTAGCAGCACATCAGATTGTGCTCGATGGCCGAGGCCTCGGCGAGCAGGTAGATCAGCTCCTCGCGCGTCTCGATGCGGATTTTCGGTTCTTCTTGCGCCATTTTTCCACCCCTCCCTGCACCAATTGATCTTGGCACAGGCGACCGGGCGAGGCGACTCCACCGGGCGTGTGGCCCCGGTCACAGCGGTCGGCCCGGGCGTTGCGTAGTGTCACGGCAGTTCGCCGGCTCAATGGTATCCGATGCACGTTCCCCCTACGATGACCGCGGCATGAGCCGACCGACCACCGAGACAAGCGCGCTCGAACGCGTGAAGACGCACGCCTTCTGGCAGGGGCCGATTGTGCCTGAGCGCGTCCATGGCGGCATCACCAACATCAACTATCGCGTCGTGGACGGGGACACGAGCTACTTCGTGCGCGTCGGTGACGACATCGCCGTGCATCATATCCTGCGCTTCAACGAACGCGCGGCGACGGCCGCGGCGCATGCCGCCGGCATTTCGCCGGAACTGGTGCATGCCGAGCCGGGCGTCATGATCATGCGCTTCATCGAGGGCATGACCTGCACGGCCGGGGACATCCGCGACCCCGCCCGGCTGGGGCGCGCGATCGCGCTGGTCAAGCGCGTGCATCGCGAGATGCCGCGCCATGTCCGTGGTCCGATCCTCGCCTTCTGGGTGTTCCACGCCATCCGCGATTACGTGCGCACGCTGGACGAGGCCGGCAGTCGCTACCAGTCGCGGCTGGCCGAGCTTGCCGACATCGCCGACGGGCTGGAGCTTGCGGTCGGGCCGGTCGACTTCGTCTTCGCCCACAACGATCTCCTGCCCGGCAACTTCATCGACGACGGCGAGCGCCTGTGGCTAATCGACTGGGATTACGCCGGCTTCAATGCGCCGCTATTCGATCTGGCCAACCTCGCCTCGAACAGCAATTTCGACCGCGAGCAGGAGGCGTGGCTGCTGCACACCTATTACGGCAGGCAGCCGGACCGGCGGCTCACCGCCAGCTTCGACGCCATGAAATGCGCCTCGCTGATGCGCGAGGTGATGTGGAGCATGGTCTCGGAGATCTATTCGACCATCGACTTCGACTATGCGGCCTACACCGCCGACTACATGGACCGCTTCGCCCGCGCCTATTCCAGCTACCGCATGGCGCACGGCTAGAAGCGGCGCACCTACCGCGCCTCGTCCAGTAGCTTTGCGAACACAGTCTTCGCGCGACCCACTTGCTTCACCGTCTTGGCCGCGTCGAGATTGACCGGGTCCCCGACGACGACCACGCCGACCATGCCCATGGCGTAGTGCGGCTTGCACTTGAAGCCATAGACACCGGGAACCGTGAAGGTGACGCTCAGGTCCTGGCTGAGCTTTCCCTCGAAGGGTTGGGCGCCATCGGGAACCATGCCAGGAACCGACAAGGCATCGTGCCCTTTGTCGGCAGCAATGAAATGGACCGTGTCGCCGGGGGCGATCCTGACCAGGTTGGGCTCGAAGACCATGGGCCCGGCCGCGCCCCGGTTGAGCATCTTCACGTCGAATTCGGCCGCGGCCGCGACGCCGGCGAAGAGAACAAGTCCGACCGCAAGGGCAGCCGCGACGCCATATTTCCTGTTCATGTCATGCACTCCGGATACCTGCTTGGCTGTTGCGGACGACAAGCTAGTGAGAGCGGCGAGACGGCTCTTTGTCGGGGAACAAGCTGCAAGCAGCTTCTCGGCGATCAGCCGACGAGACGTCCGAGGATATCGGCGAGGCGCACGAAAATGCCGTCGCCGTCGTCACGGACCAGGCGAATGCCGAGATTGCTCGGCGGCGTGCCGACCGAGCAGGCCCCGCCCTTGGGATCGCGGACGAAATCGGTGAGGTAGGTGCGGTGGGCGCCCTCGACGATGCGCACGCCGCAGGTCTCCAGTTTGGTTTGCGTTCCATCGCCTTTGGCGGAGTGGCTGACGAAACAGCTCGATGTCCAGTCCCAGATATTGCCGGCAACGTCGGCAAGGCCATTCTCGTTGAGCCCAAAGGTGCCGAACGGCTGCGGCCGGCTGTCGACCGCCCGCCGCTCGGAGGCTGCTGTCTGCTCATAGATCGCAATCCAGCGCTTGGCCGGATTGCCAGCGTCGCCGTCGTCGACGACGGTGTTGTCGTGGAACAGGCTGGCGGCGGCATACGCCCATTCGCTGTCGGTCGGCAGGCGATAGCGGTGCCCCGTCTCACGGCTGAGCCAGGCGGCATAGGAGACCGCGTCGTACCAGTTGACGCCGACGGCGGGGATCCTGTCGGCATTCGTCCTGCAGGTCGGCGTCGATTGGCTTGCAGGCATGCGCGGCGACGCAGCGCTCGTAATCGGCGCGACTGACGTTGTTCTTCATGATCGCGACCGGCCGGTCGAAGCTGACCGACACCAGTGGCGGGTTCACTGGCTGCCCGTCACGCAGGAACTCGCCAGCGACGCGATAGTTGAAGCTTGCCGCCGGCAGAACCACCAGTTCCGTCGGGTCTTGCGCCGGACGCGGCACCAGCGCCAGGCCGGCGGCGATGCTGAGCGCGACCAGGCCGGCAACGGTGAAGGGCATGATGGGCTCAGACATGGCATCACCCCGTGCCGGTCCGCCCCGTCGCCGGAGCGGACCGCCGTTGCATCGCTCAGTTGGCGACGATCGGGCCGGGGGCGCTGACCTGGGTCATCAGGTCGTCGTTCCACTTGCCCTCGACCTTGAAGTGGGCGGTGGCGCCAAGCTCGGCCGCCTCGATCAGGTTGTGGTTGACGTAGGCGTAAATGCCCGGCTGGCGGAAGGTGTACATGGCCGCGGTGGCGGAGCCGCCGGGGACGAACCACGTCTCCAGCCCCTCCAGCGGCGGGTTGGTGAACTTGCCGAGATTCCAGACATAGTCGCCGTGGCCGCCGATGAGGTGCGGACGGGTGTCGCGGTTGGCCTGGGAGTGGATGATGAGCACCGTCTCGCCGACATTCGCCTTCATCGCATTGTCGCCGGTCAGCGAATTGACCTTGCCCTCGAAGACGACGTGACTGGGGATCAGGCCGCGCATCACGTCGGTGGTGTCGGCGTAGGAATCGCCGAGGCTGTCGTAGGTCTTGAAGTTCCCGTTCTCGTCACGCGGGACGTAGAAGTCGCTCTCGCCGACATAGAATATCTTGTCGTACGTGAGCGGCTTGCCGTTGCCGTCCTTGAGGCCGTCGCGCGGCAACACCATCACGGCGCCGTTCATGCCGGAGGTCACGTGCCACGGGATCATGCCGGGAGGCGCGCAGTGATAGACAAACACGCCGGGGCGGAAGGCCTTGAAGCGCAGCGTCACCTGCTGGCCGGGATAGACCAGCGTCAGCCCGCCGCCGCCGAGCGCGCCGGTGGACGCATGGAAGTCGATGTTGTGCGGCATCTCGTTGCCGGCGGGGTTGACCAGAGTGAGCTGCAGGTAGTCGCCCTCGTGGACGACCATCAGCGGGCCGGGCAGCCAGCCGTTGTAGGCCATCGACCACATCTTGGTTCCGGAATCGTCGACGACGATCTCCTTCTCGACGACATGCATGGTGAATTCGATGACCTTGGGCGCGGCGGTGGTCGCCTGCTCATGGGCGTGGACCAGCGGCGGCTTGACCAGGTCGACCTTGACGTGTTCGAGGCCGGCCACGTCCGCGGTGGCGGCGGCGGCGAGGACCGGGGTCCGACTGGCAGCGACCAGCGCCGTGAGTGTGGTGCCGATCAGCGCCTGGCGACGGGTAATCATGGTTCCAAATCCTCTTTCGCTGTGTTTTATGGGCGGACCATGCGCCTGCCGGCTCCTTTCTTCTTTGTGCACCGACAAAGTCCGACGAGAATGTCCGTCGGCCTTCGGCGGTCGCCGAGGGTTTGACCCATGGCCGCGCCGATCGATCGATCGCTGGTCAGCAATTTCGAGATATTTGAGGGCGTTCCGGCCGAGGACATCGATGCCGTGCTGGCGCTCGCCCGCCCGCGGCGGCTGACCGAAGGTGCCGCCGTCTTTCGCCAGGGCACGATCGCCAAGGAGTTCTTCCTGCTGCTCTCCGGTCGGCTGAAGGTGCAGCAGACCTCACCCGACGGGCAGCAGATCGTCGTGCGCCATATCAATCCGGGCGACCTGTTCGGCATCGCCGAAGCGATGCACCGGCCGGACTATCCGGCGACGGCGATCGCGGTGGTGGAAAGCCTCGCACTGGTCTGGCCGGCCAGCCTGTGGGAGCGTTTCATCGGGCGCAACGTGGCCTTCGCCATGGGGGCGCTGCAGACGGTCGGGCGGCGGCTGCAGGACGCCCATAGCCGCATTCGCGAGCTATCCACCGAGGCGGTGGAGCGGCGCATCGCCCATGCCATCCTGAGGCTGGTCAATCAGGCCGGCCGCAAGACCCCGGATGGCATCACCATCGACTTTCCGGTGACGCGCGAGGACATTGCCGAGATGTCCGGCACGACCCTGCACACGGTCAGCCGGGTGATGAGCGGCTGGCAGCAGAAGGGGCTGGTGACGCTTGGCCGCAAGCGCGTCACGGTCAACGACGCGCACCGGCTGTTTATCCTGGCTGAGGGAAGCGAGCCCTCGTCGTCCGAGCCACCTCGGTAATCTCGGCGAGCAGCGGGTCAAGGGCGACCTTGTGTGCGGCGCAGGCCTCTTCCAGCGTGTGCAGCCCGCCGACCGGGCAGCCAACGCAGGCCATGCCGCGCGCCAGAAACAGGCGGATCGTCTTCGGCCACAGCTTCATGATGGTGCAGACCGGCGTTTGGTCCTGCGGCTGTGCGGCGTGCGTTCGACTGGTCATGGGCGGGACTGTAGCCGCGGGCCCACAGGCCTTCTTTGACGCGCAACAACGAACGGCGCGATTCCTTCCCCCTTCGGCAGAAGCAGACATGCGAAGGGCCGCCCGTTGGGGGCGGCCCTTCCATTGTCGGTCCGCATTGGCGCGGACCCAAGACCTTCAAACGCCTAGGAGGCGCAAACCTCGCAAGAGGCGAGATTCCAGGTCCGGTCCGCCGCACGCGGCGTATGACAATGAGACACTGGATCACCTCCTTTCGTTTGTTGATGGGAGGCCCAATATGGGCCGCATGGCGATTCCCTGCAAGAGCGGCCCCCGTTCCGGCCCGCCGGTTCCGGCCTAGACGCGCGATGCCAGCATCCTCGACTACCAGCCCGGCCCGCGCCGCGCTGACCGCACTGAAGCTTGCGAGCTTTCGCAACTATGCCTCCCTGTCACTGGCACTCGACGGCCGTCCCGTGGTGCTCACCGGGCCGAACGGCGCCGGCAAGACCAACCTGCTCGAAGCCGTGTCCTTCCTGGCACCGGGGCGCGGCCTGCGCCGTGCAAAGCTCGATGAGGTAGCCCGCGAACCCGGCGACGGCACCTGGGCGGTGGCGGCGACCGTGGAAAACGCCGCCGGTTCGGTCGAACTCGGAACCGGCATCGCCAGGACGCCCGAAGGGCCCGAGAACCGCCGCTCGGTCAGGGTCAACCGGGCGCCGGCCGGCTCGCCCGACGCTCTGCTCGATCATCTGCGCATCGTCTGGCTGACGCCGTCGATGGACGGCCTGTTCACCGGGCCGGCGTCGGACCGCCGGCGTTTCCTCGACCGAGCGGTGCTGGCCATCGATCGTGGCCACGGCACGCGCGTCAACGCCTTCGAGAAGGCGATGCGCGGGCGCAACCGCCTGCTCGGCGAACCGGCGCCCGATTCCCGTTGGCTGGACGCCATCGAACGCGAGATGGCAGAGCTTGGAGTGGCCATCGCCGCGGCGCGGCGGGAATGGGCCGGCCTGACCGTGGCGCTCATCGCCGAAGGCGACGTGGCGGCGCCCTTCCCTGCCGCCGAGATCGCGCTGGAAGGCACGCTGGAGCACCTGCTCGACGGCCACCCGGCGAGCGCGGTCGAGGAGATCTATGCCGCCGACCTCGCCGGCGACCGGCCGCGCGACGCTGCGGCCGGACGCACGCTCTTCGGCCCGCACCTGTCGGACCTCAGGGTCCGCCACCGACCCAAGCAGGCGGCCGCCGAGATCTGCTCGACGGGCGAGCAGAAGGCGCTGCTGATCGGACTTGTCCTAGCCCAGGCGCGTTTGGCGACACGGCTTTCCGGCGAGACGCCGCTGGTACTGCTCGACGAGATCGCCGCCCATCTCGACGCGGAGCGGCGCGCTGCGCTCTTCGCCGTGCTCGACGACCTCGGCTGCCAGGCCTTCATGACCGGCACCGATGCCGCCGTCTTCGCGCCATTCGGCAAAGGGGCGCAGCATCTTGCCGTCGCCGACGGCCGGGTTGCCCCTTCCCTAGCGTGACAATCGGCGATAAGCCCAATCCCATGAACATCGCCCATCTCATCACCTTTGCGGCGGCGCTCACCGTCGCCGCGGCAAGCCCCGGCCCCGCCGTGGCTGCGGTGGTGGCACGGGCGCTCGGCACGGGCTTCCGCCGCACGCTGCCGATGATCGGCGGGCTGATCATCGGCGACATCGTCTACATCTCCGCCGCGATCGGCGGCCTGGCGGCGCTGGCCAACACTTTCGGCGAGGTGTTCCTCGTCGTGCGCTGGCTGGGCGCGGCCTATCTCATCTACCTCGCCATCCGCCTGTGGCGGGGCACGCCTCATCATGCAGATGAGGCGACGGCGCGCCCGCGCGGCTCTCACCTGCAGGTCTTTCTCGCCGGCCTGTCGATCACCCTCGGCAACCCCAAGGTGATGGTCTTCTACCTCGCCTTGCTGCCCGCCCTGATTGATTTGCGCACGGTCGGTCTGGCGGAATATCTCGCCATGATCGCCATCGTCGCCGTGGTCCTGACGCTGGTCATCGGCGCCTATGCGGCTCTCGCCGGGCGCGCCCGCGCGTTCCTCGGCACGCCCGGACGGCGCAAGCTTCTCGACCGCATTGCCGGATCGGCCATGGCGGGCGCCGCCGCCGCCATCATCGCCCGCTAGCGCTCATTCCTGCTGCTTGATGAAGCGGCGGTGGAAGAGGGTGAGCCCGACAAAGGAGACGATGCCGACCGCGATCATGGCGATGAGGATGTGCGCGACGTGATGGAAGTGGCCGAGCGTCGCCTCGATGGTGCGACCGAAGGCGAAGCCGATGCCGATCATCACCGCCGCCCAGACGAAGGCGGCGATGGCGTTGAGGATGGCGAACTTCTTCCCCGACACGCTCGAGACGCCGATGGCCAGCGGGCTCACGGTCCTCAGCCCATAGAGGAAGCGGAAGATCAGGATGTAGAGCGTGGCGCCGGCCTCGACCCTGGCCAGCGCCTTGGCGAAGAGCGGCCGATTGCGCTGGCGCATGACCATGGGATGGTCGGCGAAACGGCGGCCGACCAGGAAGAGCACCTGATCGCTGGCGAGCGCCCCGAGAAAGGCCGCGGCGAGCGCCAAGCGGCCGTCGATGACCCCCTGATGGGCGAGGAATCCCGCCATGATGGCGATGGTCTCGCCCTCGACGAGGGTGCCGAGGAAGACGACCAGCGGCCCGTAGACGGCGATAAAATGTTCGGCGAGCGGCAACAAACAGGGCTCCGTTCGGAGGCGGCGGCCGGGCGTCCGCATGAGTGTTCGGGAAGAGCAGGCAAGGCCTCCCGAGGACGCCCGAATCCGGTGTCCCGCAATAGCATATCAGGCCCGCCCGCGACATGGCTCCAAAAGCCGCGGAACCGGTCCGTTTGTGCACCGCACAAAATGACCCTAAATTGCTGGTGAAAGGTCGAAATTCGGCCCGGGCCATGCTATATATAACGATGTGATTCTGAGGCCCTCCCGGTGCCCCCCGGAAAGGCGCTTTCAAGCTTTCTCGCGGACTCATCAAACGGCTCGCTACCGAGCCCCGCTGCGAACGGAATCGTGCATGAACGAAGTCAAGCCGGTGGCCGAATACGGCGCCGAATCGATCAAGGTCCTGAAAGGCCTCGACGCCGTGCGCAAGCGGCCGGGCATGTATATCGGTGACACCGACGACGGTTCCGGCCTGCACCACATGGTCTACGAGGTCGTCGACAATTCGATCGACGAGGCGCTCGCCGGCCATGCCGACGAGGTGTCGGTGACGCTGAACCCCGACGGCTCGGTGACGGTCAAGGACAACGGCCGCGGCATCCCCACCGATATCCACAAGGGCGAGGGCGTGTCCGCCGCCGAGGTCATCATGACCCAGCTCCATGCCGGCGGGAAATTCGACCAGAACTCCTACAAGGTCTCCGGCGGCCTGCATGGTGTCGGGGTGTCGGTGGTCAACGCGCTTTCGGCGAAGCTCAAGCTGAAGGTCTGGAACAAGGGCAAGATCCACGAGATGAGCTTCTCGGACGGCGTGCCCGATGCGCCGCTGGCCGTCACCGGCGACTGGGACGGGCGCAACGGCACCGAAATCACCTTCACGCCATCGCCAAACACGTTCACGCACATCGAGTTCGACTACGCGACGCTCGAGCACCGGCTGCGCGAACTCGCCTTCCTCAATTCCGGCGTCAGGATCGTGCTCACCGACAAGCGCGGCGTGGAGCCGAAGAGCGAGACCTTGATGTATGAGGGCGGGCTGGAAGCCTTCGTGCGCTTCCTCGACCGCGCCAAGCACCCGCTCATCCCGCAGCCAATTTACGTGAAGGCTGAGCGCGACGGCATCACGGTCGAGCTCGCCATGTGGTGGAACGATTCCTACCACGAGGACGTTCTGTGCTTCACCAACAACATCCCGCAGCGCGACGGCGGCACGCACCTGGCCGGCTTCCGCGGTGCGCTGACCCGCCAGGTGACCAGCTACGCCGACGGCATGACCCGCAAGGAGAAGGTGTCGCTGACCGGCGACGACTGCCGCGAGGGGCTGACCGCGGTTCTCTCGGTCAAGGTGCCCGACCCGAAGTTCTCCTCGCAGACCAAGGACAAACTGGTCTCTTCGGAGGTGCGGCCGGTGGTCGAGGGGCTGACCAATGAGGGCCTGTCGACCTGGTTCGAGGAGCACCCGGCGGAGGCCAAGGCGATCGTCGGCAAGGTGATCGAGGCGGCGGCCGCCCGCGAGGCGGCGCGCAAGGCGCGCGAACTCACCCGGCGCAAGGGGGCGCTCGACATGGCCTCGCTGCCGGGCAAGCTCGCCGACTGCCAGGAGCGCGACCCGGCCAAGGCGGAGATCTTCATCGTCGAGGGCGATTCGGCTGGCGGCTCGGCCAAGCAGGGGCGCAACCGCGAGAATCAGGCAGTGCTGCCGCTCAGGGGCAAGATCCTCAACGTCGAGCGGGCGCGCTTCGACAAGATGATCTCGTCGGAGCAGGTCGGCACGCTGATCACTGCGCTCGGCACCTCGATCGGGCCGGACGAGTTCGATCCCGACAAGCTGCGCTACCACAAGATCATCATCATGACGGACGCCGACGTCGACGGCGCCCATATCCGCACGCTGCTCTTGACCTTCCTCTACCGGCAGATGCGCGTGCTCATCGAGCGCGGCCACGTCTATATCGCGCAGCCGCCGCTCTACAAGGTCAAGCGCGGCTCGTCCGAGACCTACATCAAGGACGAGCGCGAGATGGCCGACTACCTGATCCGCACGGGGCTGGAAGAAGCGGTGCTGAAGCTCGGCCGCGGCGACGACCGCGCCGGCCGCGATCTCGCCGAGATCGTCAGCGACGCCCGCCATTTCGTCAACGTGCTCAGCGCCATCCACTCGCGCTACAACCGCTCCGTCGTCGAACAGGTGGCGATCGCCGGGGCGCTCAACCAGTCGATCCTGGCCGAGACCGAAAAGGCGGAGGCGGCCGCCGCCTATGTCGCCAGGCGGCTCGACGCGCTCTCCGAGGAGACCGAGCGCGGCTGGAGCGGTACCTTCGATCCGTCGACCGGCTTCCGCTTCGAGCGCGAGGTGCGCGGCGTCAAGGACGTGGCGACCATCGACCCGGCGCTGCTCGATTCGGCCGACGCCCGCAAGCTCGATTCCTTTGCGCCGCGTCTGCAGCCGATCTACGGTACCTTCGCCACCTTCGTGCGAAAGGGCGACGAGACGATCATCCATGGGCCGCGCGACCTGTTCGATGCGGTCACCGCCGCCGGCCGCAAGGGCCTCACCATGCAGCGCTACAAGGGGCTGGGCGAGATGAACGCCGAGCAGCTGTGGCAGACGACGCTCGACCCCAATGCGCGCACGCTCTTGCAGGTGAAGATCCGCGAAGCGGACGAGGCCAACGACCTCTTCGGCCGGTTGATGGGCGACGAGGTGGAGCCCCGCCGCGACTTCATCCAGACCAATGCGCTGAACGTGGCGAATCTGGACGTTTGAGGCTGGCGCGTCAGCCCTTCCCGCCTGCGTCCTTCGCGACGGCGATTACCACGATCCCGGCCTTCTGTTCGGAGAGCACGTAGCGATAGGCGTCTGCGATCGCCTCCAGCGGAAAGGTGCGGTCGATGACCGCGTGGAATGCGCCGGCCTCCATGCGCGCCTTGAGGAAATCGACGAAGGTCTTGCGGTTCTGCGGCAGCGGGAAGATGACCCGCCGGCTGCGGGTGATCGCCGACCAGAGGGCCAGGAAGGCGTTCTGGCCCCATCGCCCGAGATCGGTGGCGGCGAACATGGCGCCGGGCTTCAGCAGCGGCTTGCAGTGGGCATAGGTGGTCTTGCCGACGGCATCGAGGATGCAATCGAAGGTCTCGCCGATCGCGGCGAAGTCTTGCGTCATGTAGTCGATGACCCGATCGGCACCGAGCGAGCGGGCGAGGTCGAGATGGCGGGTCGGAACCACCGCCGTCACCGCAGCGCCGTAAGCCTTGGCCAGTTGCACCGCCGACGTGCCGATGGCGCCGGAGGCGCCGTAGATCAGGATGCTGTGGCCGGGCTTGAGGCCGAACTGCTTCAGATAGGTGTCGGCATACCAGGCACCCTCGCAGACGACCGCTTCGTCGAAGCCCAGGCCGGCGGGCATGGTCGCGATCGCGTCGGTCTCGGACACTGCGAGATAATCCGCGTGTCCGCCGGAATCGTCGGGCGCAAGGCCAAAGACGCGGTCGCCGGGCCGGAACGACGTCACCTCGGTTCCGACCGCCTCCACGGTGCCGGCGAAGTCCATTCCGCGGATGGTGTGCTTCGGCCGGACGAGGCCAGTGAACGCCCGGGCGAAGAAGGGGTGGGCGCGCAGCATGCCGCAATCCGTGCGGTTGACCGTCGTTGCATGGACGCGGACGAGGACCTCGTTCGCCTTCGGCTGCGGTTTCGGCACGTCGAGGATGCGGATTACGTCCGGCGGTCCGTAGCGGGTGTTGACGGCGGCCCTCATGACGTACCTCCGCCATGCGCCAGCGCCGATTGCGTCTCACGTCCGACGATCGCCGGGGCCTCGTGGACCAGCGAATCGTCGGTGAGCGCCTCCACCATGAACAGGGCGAAGTCGATGCGCCGGGTGCGGTTGCTCGCCAGCACCGGGTCGCCGACATGGCGGCTCCACACCGGCAGGCCCTGGCTGTCGCCTTCCTCGAGGTCGCTGCCGCGCACCACCGTCCAGCGCGTATCGCTAGCGAAGATGCGGTTCGTCGCCTCGACCTGATCGTCGATATCGACAAAGCGGAAGAGCTTCGCCACCCAGGCGACGACGGGCACGAGATGTCTGATCTGCCAGGAATAGACGTCCTTGCCGTCGCGGCTGATGTGCCAGCCGCAGGAGAAGATGAGCCGCGCCCCTGGCTCGGCGAAGTCGAGCACTGCCTGGGCGGTGCCCGAGGCGTAGTGCTGGACGCCCCAGGGGACGAGAACGGTGAGCACGCCATCACAGCCGGCGACCGCCTGGCGGATGAGGTCGCGGTCGTCCGACCTGCCCGGCATAACGGTGATCCGGCCCTTGAAGCGGTCGAGCTTGGCGACGCTCTGGGCGCGGCAGACGCCGACGACCTCGTAGCCACGGTCGAGGCAGTGCCGGACCATGTACTGGCCGAGCTTGCCCGACGCACCGATGATGCAGACGTTCATGACTGTCGCCCCTCTCTTGCTCCGGCTCGCGCGCCGGACCGGAATCGCTCCTGACTCCAATCTGTCAGCAGGATGTGCTGCGACACTCATCCTGCGGTGATCCCACGATGGAGTCGACCCGATGGGCTGGTACACTCCGCCGCACTCCGCCAACCTCGACCCGATTCCCTGTCCGCCAATGCCCGCCAAGCCGAAACCCCGCCGCCGCCGTGCTTCTCCCGCTCCGGTCGAAATCTCGCCGAGCCAGGCGCGCGCCATCTGGATCGACGCGCAGCGGCTGAATGTGCCGGAGCCCTTCGGCACCGGGCCGGAGGCGGTGGCGCGGGCGGTCGCCCATCTCGGCTACGTGCAGATCGACACGATCAACGTCATCGAGCGCAGCCACCACCACATCCTCTACAACCGCATTCCGGCCTACCGCCGCGCCGACCTCGAAGAGGCGCAGCGGCAAGCGAAGACGGTGTTCGAATATTGGACACACGCGCTCGCCTACATCGCGACCGCTGACTTCCGCTTCTTCGCCGGAGAGATGAAGCGCCAGCAGAACGAGCCTGACCACTGGTACGCGGATGTACCCTTGAAGGAGGTGCGCAAGGTCGTCCGCCGGGTGCGCGCCGAAGGAGCGCTCACGATCGCCGACATCAAGGACGACGTCCTGGTTGACAAGGACCACCCGTGGGCCTCGCGCAAGCCCTCCAAGCGGGCGCTGCAGGCGGCCTTCTTCCGCGGTGAGCTCGTCATTTCCCGGCGCGAAGGCATGCTCAAGACCTACGAGCTCACCGAGCGCCATTTCGGTTGGGAACGGCTGCCCCGGCCGGCAAGCGCCGCCGAAATCACCCGCTACCGGCTGGAGCGGGCACTGCGGACACAAGGCATCCTCGGTCTGGGCCCTGTCGGCCTCGGTGCGATGGGTGTCAGGGCGGCGGTGAAGGCGCTGATCGATCGCGATGTGCGCGCCAAACGGCTGGTGCCGGTGACCTTCGCCGGTGCCGCCAGCGAGCACTGGGCGCGGCCGGAGGTGCTGGAGGCAGAGATTGCCCCGCCTGCCCTCACCCATATCCTCTCGCCATTCGATCCGCTCGTCATCCAGCGCAAGCGCACGGCAGCTTTCTTCGGCTATGAGCACCTGTTCGAAGCCTATCTGCCGAAAGCCAAGCGCAAGTTCGGCTATTTCACCCTGCCGGTGCTTTGCGGCGACGAGATCGTGGCGGCGCTCGATCTCAAGGCCGACCGCCAGGCCGGCAAGCTTCTGATTCAGGCATGGCACTGGGTCGGCAGGGGTCAGGCGCGCCGGCACAAAAGGGAGATCGAGGCGGCGCTCGACCGCTTCGCCAGCTTCCAGCTGCCGCGGGATGAGGCCGCCGAGCATCCGCATGACGCCGATTTAATCTTGCAGCGGCCAGCCCCGACCGCCACATAGCGCGCATGGCCTACTATCGATCCTTCCAGCAGTTTTCGCGGCTCGGCTGGCGCAATCAGGTCGGGCTGGTGCTCGCGCTTGCACTGGGACTCGCCGCCGCGATCGCGCTGATTGTCCTGTTCTTCGGCCTAGCCCTGATCATCCTGCCGATTGCCGCAATTGCGCTGTTCATCGGCCGCTGGCGGCTGAGGAAGGTGCTGAACGAGGCCCAGAAGCGCTGGGAAGAGCAGCAGCACAACCGCTCCGGCTACATAGAGACCGAATACACCGTCGTCGATGACGAGGACGACCAGCGCCGCTGACGGCGCCGACCAGCCGTACGAGGCAGGCCGCCGCCCGCTTTTCCATCAGGCCGCGCAGCAATAGGAAATGCCGAACGCGCCGGCACTGCCGACCGGCGTGGGCGGGGCAACCATATCACTGGTTCGGGAGGCGAGGAGTTCGACCCCCAGCGGCTTGCCCATGGCGAGGCCGCGGAAGGTGATCCCGTCCGGCAGGCCGAGCGCGATGGGCCTCAGGTCGCGATAGCCGAGCGCACGGTAGAAGGGCACGCCCGAAAGCAGCGCGTTCAGCTCGACGCGATCGAAGCCGGCGACGAAGGCTTCCCGCTCGGCGCGGCTCATGAGCAGCCGCCCGAAGCCGTGGCGCGCCCAGTCGTGATGCACGAAGACGCTGCGGATCTTGGCAGCCGACAGATCCTGCGGGGTGCCATTGACATAGTTGGCGCGCATGCGGCTCCAGCCGCCGGAGGCCACCGGCCGGCCGCCGACATCGACGACGTAATAGGTGCCCTCGCCGATGAGCTGGTCGTCCATTGTACCGACAAAGGTGATGAACGCCTCTACCTCCTCGCGCGAATAGCAACGGGTGGCGAGCGTGCGCATCGAATTGGCCTGCATGGCCAGCAGATGGTTGCGGTCGCTCATCCGCGCCCGACGGATGACAAAGTCACTGGTCTCAACGCTCATCGTCGCCTCACCGGCGGACAGCCGGTCCCCATGTCGCCGAAATGAAAATCCCGCGCGTCGCGAGGCTTGCTCCAGCCACGGCCGTACGGGATGGGTACCGGATAGCCGCGAACGCCCACGGGCGCAGTGACCCGCGTCACATGGATCGGGTCAGGCGAGCGCCTTGCGCGGGCTGACGGAGCGCGCCCCCAGTAGGATGAGAAGCGCGGTGGCAGCGCTGATCGCGGCGAGGGTGAACGTACCGGCGGCGGCCAGCCCCGTCGCTGCGGCCCACGAGAAGGAGATCAGCGCCTCGGCGAAGGTGGCGATACGCGACGAGGTGTGGCGGCGGCGGAAGTTCGAGCGCTTGGCCTGGGCGCGGAACCAGAGCTGGATGCGGATGGTCGAGGCGGCGGCGACGACGATGCCGAGCACCGCCGCGATGGCATGGTGCGGCGACAGCCAGGCGAGGACTAGCAGGAACGGCGCAAGCACCATGAGGACGGCGCTCATCACCGCTTCCACCTTTGCGCGGGTGATCGCCAGCGGCCCGACCGGCGCCGTCATCATCAGGTCGGGCGCGTCCTCGCCGGAGATGGCCAGCCAGGCAAGCGCGCCGCCGAGCTGACCGGCCACGGTCACCAGAACCATGACCACGACGACCAATGCACCAGTGGTGTCGCCGAAGTTGCGCACCAGAAGCAGCGCCGGCGGTACTAGGTAGAAGAGCTGGGTAAGCGTCTGCGAGGCGAGCCAGGGATCGCGCCGCAGCAGCAGCCATTCCTTGCGGCGCATCGCATTGGCGGGCGAGCGCAGCGCGAACCGGTTCCGGCGCGCGTGGTGGCGCCCCCTCGGCCGGGCAAGATCGGTGGCGGCGATGGAATGCTCGCCCAACCGCGGGGCAAACACCGCCATGGCGGCGGCCAGGATCAGGAAGCAGATCGCCAGAACGCCGGCAAGCGCCGCCCAATCGCCCATGATGGCACGCGCCGGCCACCACAGGGGGCTGTCGATGCCCGGCAGCGTGTTGATCAGGTTCTGGGCGATGACCATCGCCGGCCGCACCATGGTGCCGTAGTAGATGATGGCGAAGACCTGGACGCCGATGGCAAAGCCGGCGCCGATCAGCGCCGCGAAGACCTGGGCGACCAGCCGGGTGCGGCGGGCGCCGAGCAGGCGGAAGAGGCCGATGGTGATCGCCACGGCGACCGCCGCTGCGGCGACGCCGAGGCCGATGGCGACGCCGAAGCCGGCCAGCCAGCGCGGGCCGCCGGCGAGCGTGAGCACATCGACGAAGGGCGTCGAGATGACCACGGCGACCATAGCGATGAGGCCGGCGTTGACGGCGATCCTGACCGAGAACAGGCGGCGGGGGCTGACCGGCGACGACAGCACCAGCTCGAGGTCGCCGCGGGAATAGAGGGTACGGGTGACCGATTCCAGCGCCTGGCTGAGCAGCAACGAGATGTAGAGCAGCACGATCAGCGACACAGAGACCAGCGACGCCTTGTCCGGGTTTATGCCGTCCTCGGCGAAGCGGGCGACGATCGCCCAGGCGGGCAGGTGCAGAGCCAGACCGATGAAGACCAGGACCGCGACGGCGGTCGACAGGCGGCGGCGTTTGCCGGCGGTCACCATGGATAGCCAGTCGCGCCACGCCAGACGCAGTTCGTGTCCGGCAAGCCATGCAATCGATCCGGGGCGGCTCATGCCGCGGCGCTTTCCGCCACCAGCGTCAGGAACACGTCCTCGAGGCTGCCGCCGCGGCCGGCGCGCAGGCTGAGTTCGGCGAGGGTGCCTTCGGCGATCAGCCGGCCATTGGCGAGCACGCCGATGCGCTCGGCCATGCGCTCCGCCACTTCGAGGATGTGGGTGGTCATGATCACCGTGCCGCCGGCGCGCACGCGTGCCTGCAGCACGTCCTTCACCTGGCGGGCAGTGCCGGCATCGAGCCCGGTCAGCGGCTCGTCGAGGATGATCAGACGCGGATCGTGGACCAGCGCGCCGGCCAGGGCCACCTTCTGGCGCATGCCGCGCGAGAACCCCTCGCAGCGCTCGTCGGCATGGGGCCCAAGACCGAGCCAGTCGATCAACTCGCGGGCGCTATGCTCGGCTTCGGCCGCATCGATGCCCCACAGGCCGGCGACGAATTCGAGATATTCGAGCGGCGTCAGCTTGTCGTAGATCATCGGCTCGTCGGAGACCCAGGCCATCATCCGCTTGGCGGCGATGGGATCGGCCAGGGCATCGGTACCGAAAACGAAGATGGAACCGGTTTCGGGGGCGAGCAGCCCGACCACCATGCGCAGCGTCGTGGTCTTGCCGGCACCGTTCGGTCCGAGCAGGGCATAGAATTCGCCGGCGCGCACGGTGAGGTCGAGATCGTCGACCGCCGGGCGCTCGAAGGTCTTGCTGAGGCCGGCAAGCCTGAGGGCCGCCGGCTGAACGAAATCGGCCATTCTGACCCGACCTCGGAGGAAGCGTTGCAGCGCCTTTCCTATATGGTCAGGATTGAGACCCAGTAAACTTCACCTCCGGAAATTGCCGGAATTCGGCGCGCAAGACCTAGCCGCGGCGGTCGAGCCGGCGGGCCCGGCGCAGCATGGGGAAGGCCCAGGCCCAGAGGCCGGCGACGGCAACAGTTCCGATGGCTCCGACCACCACGGCGGGAACCACGCCGATGAGCGCCGCGACGCTGCCGGCGCGGAATTCGCCGAGTTCGTTGGAGGCGCCGATGAAGACGGCGTTGACGGCGTTCACCCGACCGCGGACGGCATCGGGCGTCCACAGCTGCATGAGCGTCTCGCGGATATAGACGCTGACCATATCGGCGGCGCCGGCGAGCGCCAGCGCCGCAACCGATAGCCAGACGGCCGTGGCGACGCCGAAGACCAGCGTGAAGGCCCCGAACAGGCCGACGGTGACGAACATGATCACCCCGGCGTGATCCCGCACCGGGCGGACGGCCAGGTAGAGCGCCACTGCGATGGCGCCGATGCCGGGCGCCGAACGCAGGAGGCCGAGCCCCCACGGCCCGGTATGGAGGATATCGCGGGCATATGCAGGTAGCAGCGCCGTGGCGCCGCCGAGCAAGACCGCGAACAGGTCAAGCGAGATCGCGCCGAGCACGATCTTTTCCTGCCAGACATAGCGGAAGCCGGCGATGACCGTCGACCAGTTCGCCGGCTCCGGAGTCGTCTTTTGCGGCGGTCGAGGCACTAGGAGCACGAGCACGCCGGCCACGGCCAGGAGCGCGACGGTCGTCGCATAGGGCGCCGCCGACGTCAGGCCATAAAGCAGGCCGCCGACGACCGGCCCGACGATGATGGCGGTCTGCCAGGCCGACGAGGCCATCGCGATAGCGCTTGCCAGATCCTGCGCGGGGACGAGATTGGGGATGAGCGACGATGCGGCCGGGTTCATGAAGGCGCGGGCGACGCCGAAGACGGCGAGGATTGAGAAGATCCAGGCGGGCGAGATCGTTCCGGTGACGGTGAGGACGAGAAAGGCCAGTCCGCAGGCGGCCTCGACGAACTGGCACACGGCCACGATACCGCGACGATTGTAGCGGTCCGACACTGCGCCGGTGACCAGAACCAGGAGCAGCGCAGGGGCGAACTGGACGAGGCCGACGAGGCCGAGGTCGAAGGGATTGCGGGTCAGATCGTAGATCTGCCAGCCGACCGCCACGCTGAGGATCTGGGTGGCGAAGGTGGCGAACAGCCGCGACAGCCAGAACAGCAGAAAGCCGCGATGGCGAAAGGCCCCCCAATGGCCGGTTGGCGGTTCGGCGTCTGCCGCTGGCATGGTTTCCTTTGGGATTGGCCGCGTAAGGAAGGCGCTTGGTTTACGCGATCGGTGCCGATCAAGGAAGCCGGCGGCCCGCGTCTCAGCGTTCGATGCGGTCGATGAACCAGCGGGTGAGCTCGACCCAGACCTGGTCCTTCTCGGCTTTGTCCTCGATGCCGTGGTCGATGTTGGGATTGTCGTTGATCTCAACCACGAAGATGCCGTCGGGCGTCTCCTTGAGGTCGACGCCGTAGAGACCGTCGCCGATCAGGTTGGCGGCGCGCAGGCCCGTGTCGACGACGTTGGGCGGCGCCTCGCTCAGCGAGGGCGTGTGGAAGGTGCCTTCGTCGCCCTTGCCGTCGGCGCCGTAGCGGACGATCTGCCAGTGGTTCTTGGCCATCATGTATTGGCTGACAAACAGCGCTTTGCCGCCAAGCACGCCGACGCGCCAGTCGAACGAGGTCGGCATGAAGGCCTGGGCGAGCAGCATGTCGGTGTCCTCGAACCATTCCTTGGCGAGCGCCGCCAGCTCCTGCTGGTTGGCGACCTTCTTGACGCCGCGCGAGAAGGATGAATCGGGGATCTTGAGCACCATCGGGAAGCCGAGCGTATCGGCGGCGCGGCCGAGGTCGTGCATGCCGCCGACGATGACGGTGGGCGGCACCGCCAAGCCGTTGCCGGTCAGCAGCTCGTGCAGGTAGATCTTGTTCGTGCAGCGGATCATCGATACCGGATCGTCGATGACCGGCATGCCTTCCTGCACGGCGCGGCGGGCAAAGCGGTAGGTGTGGTTGTTGATCGAGGTGGTCTCGCGGATGAACAGCGCGTCATATTCGGCCAGCCGCGCCAGGTCGCGGCGGGTAATCGGCTCGACCTCGACGCCGAGCTTTTCCGCCACGCGCGCCCAGTGCTTGATCGTCGAGCGGTCCGACGGCGGCATGACCTCGTTGGGGTCGTAGAGCACGGCGAAGGAATAGCGCGGAGTGGCGCGGTCCTTCTTGGAGCGCCACTGGCGGGTGGTGTGGGTGTGGAGCGCGCCATGAAAGAAGGCGAGTTCGGTGGCGGAAAGCTTGGTGACCGGCACCGGCGCCAGCCTGCGGATCTGCGGCCGGGCATGGCCGTTGCCGGTGCTTTCGATGGTCACCTCGATCACCGGGCAGCGGAACCAATCGAAGAGCAGCCGGCCGAAGCGGTCGAAGCGGTGGTCCTCGACCTCACCGAAATAGGCGAGGATGCGTCCCGGCAGGGTCTTGTCGGCGGCGCTGGCCAGCGCCTTGGCGAGCGTATCGTCGAGCTCGGGCAGCGCCTGGGCATAGAGCTGGCGGGCGCCAAGATCGGTGATCGTCTCGACCGAGGGGATGACGCGGTGGCCGCGCGCCTCGGCGAGCAGCGAGCAGTAGTAGCCGCGCGTCTGGTAGCTGAACGAGCGCGACAGGTTGACGATCTTCGGCCGGGCGCCGGAGAACAGGTTGGCGCGCGCCAGGTAATCGCGGGTGGTGATGACCTTGTGCGGCGTGTCGGCGTTCGGAAAATCCTTCGGCGTATCGACCAGGATCACCCAATCAGCCATTGGCTATGTCTCGTATTGCATGGCCGGCAGCGCGGCGCGCCGTCCGGCCGAGTGTCCTCTGGTAGCGGAGCGCATCGGCCCCGTCAGCATAATAGTTGGGGTAGGTGCCGATCGGCGCATAGCCGTGCTGTGTGTAAAGGCGGATCGCCCCGGGATTGTCGGGACGGACCTCCAGGCGCAAAAGCGAAGCACCCGACTGCCGCGCCTGGCGCTCGGCATCGGCAAGCAACCTGGCGCCGACGCCTTGCCCGCGGGCGGCGGCGGCAACGGCAACCGAATAGAGCCGGGCGACCGAGCATCCGGAGCGCGTCAGAATGAGGTGGTAGCCGACGATTTCGCCGCCGCCCGCGACCGCCACGCGAAGACAGGCGCTGGGGCGACCGATGAGACGCCGCAAGCTCCGCGGCGACAGCCGATCGGCGGCAAAGGAGCGGGTCTCGATCTCGCGCAGGGCAGCAAGATCGGCAGGCCTGGCGTCACGAATCCTGAGGCCCATCATGGAGACAAGGTATCGGGGAGTGGCCTTCGATTGTCGATTCCTCTGCGCCGATTCCATGGAAAACTCAAGGCCTTGTGGCATGCGTTGCCCAACTGAATCGGCGGGCGCATAAATCACCCTTCTCCATCCTCTTCCAGCCGGGACTTCGCTAAGCCATGTCCGCAGACGCTCGCCTCATCATTCCCGACCTCGCCGGCAAGGCCGTGCTGATCACCGGCGCCTCGACCGGCATCGGCGCGGCGCTGGCGCGCGCCTTCGCCGGCCAGGGGTCGCGGGTGGCGCTGCACTACAATTCCAGCGTCGATGCGGCGGAAGTGGTGGCCAAGGACATCGCCGATGCCGGCGGCGACGTCTTCCTGGTGCGCGGCGACGTCACCGTCACCGCCAATACCACACGCATCGTGGCGGAATCGGCCAACCATTTCGGCGGCCTCGATGGGCTCATCAATAATGCCGGGGCGATGGTCGACCGGGTGCCCTACGCCGATATGACCGATGAGCACTACGACAAGGTCCTCGACCTCAACGCCCGCTCGGCGGTGATGGCCAGCCGCGCCGCGATTCCGTGGCTGAAGAAGTCCGGCGGCGGCTTCATCATCAACACCACGTCGATCGCGGCGCGCGTGGGCGGGAGCGCCGGTGCCGGGCTCTACGGCTCGGCCAAGGCCTTCGTTTCTACGATGACGCGCGGCATGGCCAAGGAACTGATCGGCGACAATATCCGCGTCAATGCGGTGTCTCCGGGGTTCATCCTGACACCGTTCCAGGACCGCTATGCCGGGCCGGGACAGAAGACCCCGGAGGCGGCCGCTGCCATTCCGCAGGGCCGCTTCGGCATCGCCGAGGATTGCGTCGGCGCCTACCTGTTCCTCGCCTCGGCCGCGCTCTCCGATTACATCATCGGCCAGGTGATCGAGGTCAATGGTGGGCAGTTGATGCCGTGATCCTTCGCGGCCTGGCTTCCCAGGCCGGGGTCCCGCGCTCGTCGCCTGCCTCAGCGCAGCACTTCCTGGCGGGTCGCCGGCCTGCCGTCCTCCGTCTCACGGCTGGTGCGGTAGGGCGCCAGGTTGCCGTTCAGCGCCTCGCCGACTGCCTTGCCGAGTTCGCGGGCGGTATCGAGACGCGACAGGAAGACGTAGTTGGCGCCGGCCTCGTAGATCGCCTGGCAATCGGGGAAGGAGACCGCGTTGGCGATGATGATCGCCTGCGGATTGATGCGCCGAACGTTCTCGACCAGCTTGCGGTTGTCGGTGCCGCGCAACAGGTCGTCGGGCACGGTCAGCACCACCACCTCGGCCTTGTCGACGCCGGCATGATGCAGCGTCTCGGGGTTGGCGAGGTCGCCGTATTTCACCTGCGCCCCGACGGCGCGGATGCGGTCGTGCAGGGACACGTTGAAATCGACCACCAGGGTCTTGGCGGCAAGCTCCGGGTCGTTGCGGGCGATGTCGTAGAGCAGCGACGAGGCGATGCGGTGGAAGCCGAGGATGGCAAGGCGGTACTCGTCCTCCTCCTCGGCGGCGGCGGCCGGCGGGTCCTTGAAGCCGAGAGCACGCAGCAGCGGCGCCAGAGCGCTGTGGACTTTGTAGGCGGAGCGGTAGAGCGGCGTGGTGGTGATCGCGGTGAGCACGAAGGCGAAGATGATGGCGCTCGACAGGTCCTTCGACAGATGGCCGAGATCGGTGCCGAGAAAGGCGATGACCAGGCTGAATTCGGAGATCTGGGCGATGCGGGCGGCGGTGACCTCGGCGTTGCGCTGGTCGAGGCCGTTGAAATAGAGCAACGGAAACAGGATGAGCTGGCGGGCGGCGATGGCCGCAACGGCGATGGCGACGGCGAGCAGCAGCACGCCCGGGCCGCTCGGCGCGGGGATACCGAGTCCGAGACCGACGAAGAACAGGGTGACGAAGAAATCCTTCACCACGCCGACCTTGGTGACGATTTCGGTGGAATAGGGATGGCTGGCGATGGTGGCGCCGGCAATCAGCGCGCCCATGCCCGATTCGACGTTGAGATGGAGCTCGACGCCGAACAGCTTCTCGGTGACCAGGTCGAAGCTGGCGCCGGCGAAGACGATGGCGAAGCACCAGCAGATAGCGCCGACCAGGATGATCTCTGGCACCTTGGCGATCCAGCGGAAGCCGACCGGAATGACGGTGCGGGCGACGACAACGGCAAAGACGGCGAGCAGGCCGATGCCGACGAAGGAACCCACGATCGGCAGGATGTGCGGCGCGTGCAGGCTGGGCTGCAGGATGATGACGACGATCGCCCACAGGTCCTCGAAGACCAGCAGGCCGAGGGCGGTGCGGCCGGGCACGGTGTCGAGCTCGAAGGCCTCCTGGAACAGCTTGACGACGATCAGGGTGGACGAGCCGCCGATGACGATGCCGACATAAAAGGCACCGAGCCCATGGCCGATGATGCCGCCGAAACCGATCAACAGCAGCAGCTGGGCGACGAGGAAGCCGAAGAGAGATATGAGCGGATAGGACATCAACCCGGTCAGGATGATGGTCCGGCCGCTCTTGATGATCTTACCGACGTCCATTTCCAGGCCAATGATGAAGAGGAGGAGGACGAAACCGAGCTGGGAGATGGTGTTGATGTTGTCCGGGTCGGTGACCAGGCCGAGAGCGAGCGGGCCGGCAACGACACCGGCGAGGATGTAGCCGGCGATCGCCGGCAGGTGCAGGCGGGCAAAGAGGATGGCGAGCACGCCGGAGAGCAGGAGGCCGATGCCGATGTCGTGGACAAGCGCCGGCATGGCGCCTTCCGAGGCGTAGGCCGGCGAACTGACGACAACGGCAAGCGCCAGGCCGATCAGGCCCGGCCACATCCGCCGCGCAAGCGGCCCCGAACGGCTTATCGGCAAGGGCGCCTCCTCGTTCGCGTCCTGGAGATCGACAGTCTGCGGTCGTCGCTCGCGTGTATGCACCGCATCCGCGGCACAAGCTCTTACCTTGATTCGGGAAAATCGCCTGCGTCAAGTCGGTGCAGGCCTGATTGCCCATCAAAGCGGCAGCGGCGGCGGTTTTTCGTCGCCCGGCAGGGCGCAGTGGCCGCAGGACCGGCGGTCGTGTTGTTATGAGGCCGCTGTTGGGCTATCAAACCTGGCTGTGGCCTTGGCCACTGAGGCGTGCACCCGTAGCTCAGCTGGATAGAGCGCTGCCCTCCGAAGGCAGAGGTCGTGAGTTCGAATCTCGCCGGGTGCGCCAGTCTCCGCGAAGATCAGTGGTTTGCCCCCGCCCGAAAGGCCGGCGCTGCCGGCTCAGTTGTCGTCGTGGGCGAAGTACTGGTCCCGCTCCTTGCGGATCGTGGCGATGATCGCAAGGATGCGCGACAGGTGCACGCGCATGGCTTCGGCCGCCCTTGCCGGATCGTGCGCCTGCAGCGCCGCCATGATCTCCTTGTGGTCGTCCGAGCGCGCTGCGCGCTCCGAAGGCCAGGCTCAGATAGCGGACCCGGTCCATATGCGCCTTGTGCTCCTTGATCACCGTCCAGGCGAATGAGAGATCGGTCAACTCGCAGATCAGGCGGTGGAACTCGTCGTCCAGAGCGTGGAAGCGCAGCTTGTCGCCGGCCTCCACCGCTGCCTCCTGGCGCTGGACGAGCGTTTGCAGGCGCTGGAGTTGCCGCGCGCCGAGACTGGCGCGCCGCAACCTGCACCGTCTCCTGCTCAATCGCGGTGCGGATGAAGCGTGCCTGCAGCACATCGCGCTCGGAGATGGGTGCCACGATCGTGGCCCGCTGCGGCCTGATCGTCAGAAGGCCCAGGCGCGACAGCCGGTAGAAGGCGTCGCGCACCGGTTGGCGCGAGACGCCCATGTGCCGCGCCACCTCCACCTCCGACAGCTTGGCGCCCGGCGGCAGTTCCAGGCTGATGACCCGCTGGTAGAGCTCCTCGAACACCTGTTCGGTCACCGATGGCGCGCGCTTGGTCTCGATCGCCTGGAGCTGGAGCATCGACATGCCGTTTCCTTGACTCGCATTGTAGACTAGCATATTAGTTTTTCGTATTATGATAAAGCCCCTTGGTGAGAGTGGGGAAAACCCTCCTGGGGGCGGGAAGGGGAGGCTTGGTCGTGGGGCTGCTCAATCCGGACCGACTGTTTCCGCCGGACCCGACCACGCGCGCACTGGCACGTGACCTCCATCGATCGGTCGCCGACCTGCCGATCGTCAGTCCTCATGGCCATACCGATCCGCGCTGGTTCGCCGAGGACCAACCATTTGCCGATCCCGCCCAGCTGTTCGTCATCCCCGACCACTACGTCTTCCGGATGCTCCATTCCCAGGGCATCCCGCTCGCCGACCTCGGCGTGCCCCGTGTCGACGGCGAACCGGTGGAAACCGACCCGCGCAAGATCTGGCGTCGTTTCGCCGAGAACTATCATCTCTTCCGCGCGACACCGAGCCGCATGTGGCTGGACCATTCCTTCTCCGAGGTGCTGGGCATCGACAAGCGCCTGTCCGCCGAGACCGCCGACGAGATCTACGACGTCATCGCCGCGCGCCTGGCCGAACCGGCCTTCAGGCCGCGCGCCTTGTTCGAGCGCTTCGGCATCGAGGCCATCGCCACCACCGACAGCCCCCTGGACGATCTCCGCTGGCATGAAATGATTCGCCAGTCCGGCTGGTCGGGCCGGGTGATCACCGCCTATCGGCCCGACGCGGTCGTCGACCCGGAGATGGATGGGTTCAGCAAGAACGTCGAGCGGTTTGGCGAGATTGCCGGCACCGATGCCACCAGCTGGACCGGCTATCTGGAGGCTCATCGCATCCGGCGCGCGTTCTTCAAGTCCTATGGCGCCACCTCGACCGACCACGGCCACCCCACCGCCCGCACCGAGAATCTGCCGCAGGCGGAGGCGGCCGCCCTGTTCGACAAGGCGCTCTCCGGCCGCATCACCGCCGACGAGGCCGATGCCTTCCGCGGCCAGATGATCACCGAGATGGCCAGGATGAGCCTGGACGATCATCTGGTGATCCAGATTCACGCCGGCTCGCTGCGCAACCATTCCGGCCAGATCCTCGCCCGTTTCGGGCGCGACAAGGGCTACGACATTCCGCAGCGGACCGATTATGTGCGCGCGCTCCGCCCGCTGCTCGAGGCGCTGGGCGAGGAGCCCGACCTCCGCGTCATCCTGTTCACCCTCGACGAGACGGCCTATGGCCGCGAGCTGGCGCCGCTCGCCGGCGTCTATCCCATCCTGCGCCTGGGTCCCGGCCTGGTGGTTCTTCGACAGCGCCGAGGGCATGCGGCGCTATCGCGAACTGACCACCGAGACCGCCGGCTTCTACAACACCGTCGGCTTCAACGACGACACCCGCGCCTTCATGTCGATCCCGGCGCGCCATGACGTGTCGCGCCGGGTCGACGCCGCCTTCCTCGCCGAACTCGTCGCCACGGGGCGGCTTGCTGAGGACGAGGCCTTTGAGGTCGCTCAAGACCTCGCCTATCGGCTTGTGAAACAAGCCTACAGGCTCTGAGAGAGCCAACTACGGAGGAAAGAGACATGAGCCTGATTAAAACTGCTCTCGGCGCGCTGGCTATCAGCGTTGCCCTGACCGGCGCCAGCATGGCGTGCGATGTCACCCTGCGGTCGTCCGATACCCATCCGGACGGCTATCCGACCGTCGAGGCCGTCAAGTACATCGGCCAGGTCATCAAGGACAAGACCGGCGGCCGCCTGTGCCTCGACGTCTACTTCGGCTCGCAGCTCGGCGAAGAGAAGGACACCATCGAGCAGACGCAGTTCGGCGTCATCGACATGAACCGCGTCAGCCTCGGGCCGTTCAACGACATCATCCCCGAGACCCAGGTCCCGTCGCTGCCCTACATCTTCCGCTCGGTCGAGCACATGCATCACGTCATGGACGGCCCGATCGGCCAGCAGATCCTCGACGCCTTCACGTCGCACGACCTCGTCGGCCTGGCCTTCTATGACGGCGGCTCGCGCTCCTTCTACAATTCCAAGCGTCCGATCAACTCGATGGCCGACCTCGCCGGCCTGAAGTTCCGCGTCATGCAGTCCGACATCTTCGTGTCGATGGTGCAGGCGCTCGGCGCCAATGCCGTGCCGATGCCCTATGGCGAGGTCTATTCGGCCATCCAGACCGGCGTCATCGACGGCGCCGAGAACAACTGGCCGTCCTACGACACCTCGGGCCACTACGAGGTCGCCAAGTACTACACCCTCGACGAGCACCTGATCGTCCCGGAAGTGCTGGTGATGTCGAAGAAGTCCTGGGAAAAGCTGTCGGCTGACGACCAGGCGCTCATCCGCCAGGCCGCCAAGGACAGCGTGCCGGTCATGCGCAAGCTCTGGTTCGCCCAGGAGAAGGTCTCCGAGGACAAGATCCGCGCCGCAGGCAACGAGATCGTCACCAACATCGACAAGGCGCCCGTTCATCGCGGCGATGAAGCCGGTCTACGACAAGTACGTGACCGACGACACGCTCAAGGACCTGGTTGCCCGCATCCAGGCCACCGAGTAGTCCTCACCATCGGCGCGCGGGGGAACGCCCGTTCCCCCGCGCGCCACTCGATCTTCGGCCGGGGAGGACGACTTGCGGAACTTCATGAAGAGAGCGGCCGGTTTCACCGGCCTACTGGCGAATCTCCTGCTCTGGATATCGGGCATCTGCCTCGTCGCCATGACCGCGACGATCGCCGTCCAGGTCTTCTTGCGTTACGTGTTCAATTCCGGCTTCGTCGGCTCCGAGCCGATTTCGATCATGATCATGGGCTGGTTCATCTTCCTCGGCGCCGCCGTCGGCATCCGCGAAGGCAACCACCTGTCTTTCGACATCTTTCTTCTGATCATTCCCGATCGGGTGAAGCCCTATTTGCACACCATGTCCGACATTGCCGTCACCGCATTCGGCTTCGGCATGATCTGGTTCGGCGCGCAACTGGCGGAGAAGACGGCGCAGAATACGATGCCGTCGCTGGGCATCTCCGGCGCCTTCGAATACGCGCCGATCGTCGCCGGCGGTCTGTTCGCCATGCTGTTTTCGATCGAGCGCATCCTGCGGCGCTTCGCCGGCCTTCACACGGCGCGCTTCGCCGAAGTCGCGCCACCCCCGGAGCACTGAGCCATGGTCCTCTGGGTCCTCTTCGGAACTTTCGCCTTCCTGCTCATCATCGGCACGCCGGTTGCCTTCTGCCTCGGCATCGCCAGCTTCGCCACCGTGCTCTATCTCGGCCTGCCGCCGGTCATCGTCTTCCAGCGCATCAATTCCGGCGTCGAGATCTTCTCCTTGATGGCCATCCCGTTCTTCATCTATTCGGGTGATCTGATGGTGCGCGGCGACATCGCCCGCCGCCTGGTTGCCCTTGCCGGCGCTCTGGTCGGCCACTTCAAGGGCGGCCTCGGCCAGGTGAACATCCTGACCAGCGTGATGTTCGGCGGCGTCTCCGGATCGGCAGCCGCCGATGCTTCGGCCGTTGGTGGCATCATGATTCCGCAGATGCGGGCCCGCGGCTACGGCGCCGACTATTCGGTCAACATCACCGTCACGGCCGCGCTCATCGCCCTGCTCATCCCGCCGTCGCAGAACATGATCATCTATTCGATCGCGGGCGGCGGCAAAATCTCCATCGCCGACCTGTTCACCGCCGGCATCATCCCGGGATTCATCCTCGCCGTTTCGCTGATGGTCGCCGCCTACTTCGTCGCGGTGCGTCGTGGCTACCCGACCGAGGATTTCCCTGGTCTTCGGCCCCTCGGCCGCATCTTCGTCAATGCGCTGCCCGGCCTGTTGCTGATCGGCATCATCTTCGGCGGCGTCCGCTCCGGCGTCTTCACCGCAACCGAGAGCTCCAACATCGCCGTCGTTTACGCCATCCTGGTGACGACGCTCGTCTATCGCACGCTGAGCTTCAAAGCCTTTGTCGATGCGACCCTCGGTGCGGTGCGCACCACCGCCATGGTGCTTCTGGTCATCGGCAGCGCCAACGCCTTCGGTTGGCTACTGGCCTACCTTCACGTGCCGGCGGCGCTGATCGGCATGCTGCAGACGTTCTCGAACAATCCGATCGTCATCCTGATGCTGATCAACCTGGTGCTGCTGGTCCTCGGCACGTTCATGGACATGGCGCCGCTGATCGTCATCACCACGCCGATCTTCCTGCCGGTGGCGCAGGCCTTCGGCATCGACCCGGTGCAGTTTGGCGTGATCCTGATCCTCAACCTCGGTATCGGCCTGTGCACGCCGCCGGTCGGCACCGTGCTGTTCGTCGGCTGCGCTGTCGGCAAGATCCCCATCCAGGACGCGGTGCGCTCGATCTGGCCGTTCTATTTCGCCGCCTTCGTCGCCCTGATGATCGTGACCTACATCCCGGCCGCCTCGCTGTGGCTGCCATCGCTGTTCGCTCGCTGAGGTGATACGATCATGGCACTGCCTGCACCGCCCCCTTCCTCCAGTTGCCGCCGCTGCTGGCGTCATCCGCCAGGTCCTCGCCGACAGCCCCGAGCTCATGATCGTGGCGAACGACTTTGTCGCCGGCGCGCGCGGCGCCACGCACCATCATCCGCATATCCAGGCGACCTTCGTTCAGTCCGGCCGCTTCTCCTTCACCGTTGCCGGCGAGACCTTCGCGGTCGGCCCCGGCGACTGTTTCATCGTCCCGCCCAATGCCGAACACGGCTGCGAGTGTCCTCGAGGCCGGCCGCCTGATCGACAGCTTCACGCCGCGGCGAGACGATTTCCTCGTTTAACCGGCTAAGGCTTCGCCATGACTCCCGTTGAAATCCGCCATGCCGTGGATCCTGAGAGCGCGCGCGCTCTCGATACCAGCGGCCTTGCGCGCCCATTTCCACATGCCCGGCCTGTTTCAGCCCGGTGCCGTCAAGCTCGTCTACACCCACTACGACCGCATGATCGCCGGCGGCGCCGTGCCCGACGGCGGCGAACTGGTGCTGGACGAAGTGGAGAACACCGGCACGCCGAGCCTGCTCGCCCGCCGCGAGATGGTCGTCGCCAATATCGGCGAGACCGGAGCGGTGTCTGCCGCCGGCGTCGACTACGCGCTCGACAACGGCGACATGCTCTATCTGTCGATGGGCTCGGGCCCGGTGACGTTCACGGGCAAGGGCCGCTTCTTTCTGATCTCGGCGCCAGCCCACCAGGCCCATCCCAGCCGCATCGTCCGTCCGGACGAGGCGACCCGCCTCGATCTCGGCAGCGCCGAAGACGCCAACAAGCGGATCCTGCGCCAGTACATCCATCCGGGCGTCCTGCCGACCTGCCAGATCGTCATGGGGATGACGACGCTGGCACCCGGGTCGACGTGGAACACCATGCCCGCCCATCTCCACGACCGCCGCTCCGAGATCTATCTCTATTTCGGCATGGGCGACGAAGCAGCGCGTCTTCCACATGATGGGCGAGCCCGGCGAGACCCGCCACCTGGTCATGGCCAACGAGGAAGCCGTGGTCTCGCCGTCGTGGTCGATCCATTGCGGTTCCGGCACCGCCGCCTACAGCTTCATCTGGGCCATGGCCGGCGACAATGTCGGCTTCACCGACATGGATCCGGTGGCCATGGAGGATCTCAGATGAGCATCGATTTCACGCTTGCCCGGCGCCGCGCGCTGGTCACCGGCGCCTCCACCGGCATCGGCCAGGCCATCGCCATCGCCATGGCAGAGGCCGGCGCCGACGTCGTCTGCGTCGACCGCGTGCCCTCCGACGAGACGCTGGCCCGGATCGCCGCGAATGGCGGACGGGCGGCCCAAGTCGCAGTCGACCTGACCCGGCGCGGCGCCATCGCCGAGCTGATGACCAAGGCCGGCGCCGTCGACATCCTGGTCAACTGCGCCGGCATCATCCGGCGCGCCGACGCCCTCGATTTCACCGAGGAGGATTGGGATCAGGTGATGGAGATCAACCTCAAGGTCGTCTTCTTCCTGTCCCAGGCCTTCGCCCGCGCCCTGCTCGGGCGCGGCGGCACCGGCGCCATCGTCAACATCGCCTCCCTGCTCTCCTTCCAGGGCGGCATCCGCGTGCCTTCCTACACCGCCTCCAAGAGCGGCGTGGCCGGCCTGACCAAGCTCTTGGCCAATGAATGGGCAGCCAAGGGGATCAACGTCAACGCCATCGCCCCCGGCTACATCGCCACCAACAACACGGCGCCGCTGAGAGCCGATGCGGAGCGCAGCAAGGCGATCCTCGACCGCATCCCCGCCGGGCGCTGGGGCGAGCCAGAGGACATCGCCGGCGCGGCCGTGTTTCTCGCTTCGCCAGCCGCCCGCTACGTGCACGGCGCCATCTTCAACGTCGACGGCGGCTGGCTCGCCCGCTGACGCCTCCCGGCTTGATCGGCGGTTCGCCGCCGATCAGGCGCCTCCCCAAACCTCAGCGCTTCAGCGGCCGGTAGACGAAATAGGAAAAGTCCGCCGGCGTCGCCGTGCCGTTGAGGTCGTTGGCCGCCATGCCGACGAAGGCGCCGGTGAAGCTGCCGTGCAGGCCGGGGCCGGCAACCTCGTCCGAGAGCTGCGTGGCATCGAGAACGGGGCCGGCCTTCTGCCAGTCGCCCCCGGAAAGCGCGTAGGAGAATTGCAGCCCGCCGTTCCTGACCTCGACCGCCAGCCGCACCTTGCCGGCCTGCGGCAGCTTCACCGGCGGATCGAGCGGCAGCGCGGTGTTGCCGTCCGGCCAGCCTTTTTCGACGGCGAGGATGGCGAGTTCGCGTTTCCCCTCGGCATCGGCCGTGACCGCCAGATAGTAGTTGTTGAAGCGCCCGTAATAGGCGGTCAACCCGGCCAGGCAGCGCTCGTCATAGGGCGCGAAGGCGACCTCGGTCTCGGCGTAGTAGTCGACCGTCGTCTGACGACGGGCGACCAGCGCCTGCTCGAAATAGGAGCCCATGCTTTCCCGGCCGAAGAGGCGCAGCCTGTCGCCGGCGATGGCGAAGATGCGCCCTGGCACCGGCGTGCGCAGCCACTGGAAGTCCTTGGGCAGCCCGGCAGCGAAGCTGTAGCGCTTTTCTGCCCAGAAGCCGTCCGCGTCGAAGGTGCCCGGCACCTCGACCTGAAGCTGCGGTTCGCATCCGCCCGCCTTGAGCCACAACCAGTCGTCGTCGCGCCATTCCATCTCCTCGATCGAGGTTTCGCGGCCCATCACCGAGCGCCGATCGGCATTGGGGCGGCTCATCAGATGGACCAGGTAGACGCGCCCGTTGGGCGTCTCGACGAAGTCGGCGTGACCGGCGCGCTGCAACGGATTGTCCGGCGCGTCCTTGGACGTGATGATGTGCTTGATCGGGTGGACCTCATAGGGGCCGTCGATCTGCCGAGAGCGCGCCATGGTGACGGCGTGCTTGTAGCCGGTGCCGCCTTCGGCGGTGATCAGGTAGTACCAGGTGCCGTGCTTGCCGGCGCGCTTGTAGAGGTGCGGCCCCTCTGTGAGATCGAGGTCGGTGCCGCCGAAGATGTTCTTGCGTTCCCCGACCAGCCTGCCGGCCTTGGGATCGAATTCCTGCAGCACGATGCCAGCGAAGCGACGCGGACGGGCGCGATAGTCCCAGAGCTGATTGACGAACCATTTGCGGCCGTCGTCGTCGTGGAACAGCGACGGGTCGAAGCCCGAGGAATTGGCATAGACCGGGTCCGACCAGGGGCCCTCGATGCTGTCCGCCGTGACGATGTAGTTGTGGGCGTCTTTGTAGGCGCCTTCGCGGCGCTTCATGTCGGTATAGACCAGCCAGAACTTGTCGCCGTCATGGCTGAGGCACGGCGCCCAGATGCCGCAACTGTCGGGCTCGCCGCGCATGTCGAGCTGCGTCCTGCGATCGAGCGGGCGCACGACAAGATCCCAGTTCGCGAGGTCCTTCGAGGCGTGGATCTGCACGCCGGGGAACCATTCGAAGGTCGAGGTGGCGATGTAGTAGGTGTCCCCGACGCGCAGGATCGAAGGGTCGGGATTGAAGCCGGGAAGGATGGGATTGGTGACCTTGGGCATGGCGAACTCGTTGGCGCGAATCGTGGGAGTGCCGCGTGAATAAGGCGACCGCCATTCCTATCACATCGGCGGTGCCGGCATGCCGACATGAACCCCGAACACCGGCGAGGCCGCGCGCATCCAGGTCGGACGTGCCATTTCGGGAGGGGGTGAACTCGCCGAGGCCCTCAGGCCCCTCCCCAAAACGGCTTCGCCGTTTTGGGCGTCACTCAAGGGGAGGGTTCAAGAGTGCGTGGTACGGCTTCTCGTTCCCGCGAGCGATCAGCACCGGGGCATGAACATTTTCTGCTTCCCTGTCGCGCCTTGCGGCGCTCCTCGCCTCTTGTGGCGAGGGGGTGGCGGGCGCCCGGCGAATGCCGTGCGGTTACTCCGCAAGAACATGGGGGCGCTCACCGAGCGCCCGCCGCGGCGATTTTTCCGTCTCCCGGCGAGCTCTACGCCCCGCTTTCCTCGATCCCCGTCGGGCCTCTTTGCGCGATCCCGGTCGGGCTTACAGCCCTCCTCGGTCTCTTGCGGCCCTCCACGGTCTCTTGGTCGCAGGGTTCAGGCCCTGAGGGCGGCCGGTCGTAGTGCCGACGGTCCCGCCGGGAACGCCCCGAGGGCCGGATAAGCGAATCCGGAGCGCGGGGGCACCGCTCCCCGCCCCACGCACAGAACGCCTCATGAGCGCGCCCCTTCGCGGGCGGGGATGTCGATCAATATGGGGGCGGTTGGGGGGCCGGGGATAACTTTCTTTTCGCGCGTGTTGGCCCTGTGGCCCGCATGAGGCCCCCGGGTCGCACCTTCGGTGCGCCCGAGGATAAACTCCGCGAAATGCGGGGATTACCATTCCCGGATTGCACTCACGCTCCTTCCGGGCCCTTACACCCGCATGGGCATGAGCACGTAGAGCGCGTCGGAGGCGCCGTCGTCGAGGATGAGAGTGGGCGAACCGGCGTCAGCGAAGCGGAACTCGGCGGTACCCGATTCGAGCTGGTCGGTGACGTCGAGCAGGTAGCGCGAGTTGAAGCCGATCTCCATCGCCTCTCCGGAAAAGTCGACGCCCAGCTCCTCCACGGCGCTGCCCGAATCGGGATTGTTGACCGAGAGCACCATCTTGCCGTCGGAGAGGCCGAGCTTGACCGCGCGGCCGCGCTCCGAGGAGATGGTCGAGACACGGTCGACCGCGTCCTTGAACTCGTTGCGGTCGACCTTGAGCACCTTGTCGTTGGCCTGCGGGATGACCCTGGCGTAGTCCGGGAAGGTGCCGTCGATCAGCTTGGAGGTGAGCACCACATCGCCGATGGTGACGCGGATCTTGGTGTCGGAGAGTTCGATGTCGACCGCGGCATCCGGCGCCTCGACCAGCTTCTGGATCTCGCCAACCGCCTTGCGCGGCACGATGACCCCAGCCATTTTCTCGGAGCCCGCCGGAGCTTCCAGCTGCGATTGCGCCAGACGATGGCCGTCGGTGGCGACCGCCCGCAGCATCGGCTTGCCGGCAACCGTGACCGCGTGCAGGTAGATGCCGTTCAGATAGTAGCGCGTCTCCTCCGTGGAGATGGCGAACTGGGTGCGGTCGATCAGCTTCTTCACCGCCGAAGCGGGCAGCGCAAAGCGCGTCGGGAACTCGCCGGTGGTGAGGTCGGGAAAGTCCGATTCGGGCAGCACCTGGAGGGCGAAGCGCGAGCGACCGGATTTCAGCGCGAGCTGCGAGCCATCGCCCGAGTTGAGCGACACCTCGGCGCCGTCGGGAAGCTTGCGCACGATGTCGTGCAGGATGTGCGCCGGCACGGTGGTGGCACCCGCCTGGCCGATCTCGGCCGGCACCGTCTCGGTGACCTCGAGATCGAGGTCGGTCGCCTTGAGGGTCAACTGGCCACCCTCGGCGCTGACCAGGACGTTGGACAGGATGGGGATGGTGTTGCGCCGCTCGACCACGCGATGGACGTGGCTCAGGGAACGGAGGAGATGCGATCGCTCGACGGTCGCGCGCATGAGATCAGGCCTTTTGCGTTCAGCCGGCGGAAAACGCTGCCGGGCCCGGCAAGGGTGGCCCGGCGAGGGCGGATTCGCAAGGGGTCAGGCGCCGCACCACCGGCTTTACTCGTCGATCATCCGCTTGAGCAGCTCGATCTCGTCGGCAAGCGTCATGTCGCCTTCGATCAGCCCCTCGATCTTGCGCACGGCGTGGAGGACCGTGGTGTGGTCGCGGCCGCCGAAACGCCGTCCGATCTCGGGCAGAGAGCGGGGGGTGAGCACCTTGGCCAGATACATGGCGATCTGCCGGGGGCGCACGATGGTACGCGTGCGCCGGCTCGACAGCAGGTCCGCCTTGGAGACGTTGTAATGGCGGGCAACGACCCGCTGGATGTCCTCGATCTTGACCCGGCGCGGCTCGCGCTGGCCGATCAGGTCGCGCAGCGTGATCTCGGCCGAGGCGATGGTCACCGGCTGGCGGGTGAACTGCCACTGGGCGACCAGGCGATTGAGCGCACCCTCGAGGTCGCGGCCGTTGGAGGTGACCGACTGGGCGACGTATTCCAGCACGATCTCGGGGATATCGAGCCCGGGGTTCTGCGCTTGTGCGGCGATATAGCGCGAATGGACGATGTCGCGACGCAATTGGGTGTCGGGGGCGCCGATCTCGAAGGCGATGCCGCCACCCAGCCGTGACCGCACGCGGTCGTCGAGGCTCTCCAGGTCCGCCGGCGGCCGGTCGGCGGCGACCACCACCTGGCGCGCGCCGTCGATCAGGGTGTTGAGCATGTGGCAGAATTCCTGCTGGATGGTCTTGCCCTGCAGGAACTGCATGTCGTCGATGAGCAACAGGTCGATGTCGCGCAGCGCCTCCTTGAAGGAGATCGCCGACTGGCTCTTCAGCGCCGCAACGAAGCGGAACATGAAGTGCTCGGCTGTCAGATAGAGCACCTTCCCGCCCGGCTGGGCGAGGCGGGCGGCGCGCGTCATCGCTTGCAGGATGTGCGTCTTGCCGCGGCCGACGCCGGCATGGATGTAGAGCGGATTGAACTGGGCCGGCTTGCCGGATTCGGCCTCAACCACCGACTTGGCGGCGGCAAAGGCGACGCGATTGGCGGCCCCCTCGCAGAAGGTCTCGAAGGTATAGCGCGGCTCGACCGGCGAGCCGGCGAGGATGTTGTCGGTGGCCGAGGCACGCCGCGGCTGGGCGGCGGCCGGCGCTGCCGGCAGGCGCGCCGGCGGGGCGGTCACGGCCGGCGCGGGTCGGACCTCGGCCGGCATCTCTGGCGACTCCGTCTTGGCGACGACCTTGGGCCGTGCGGCGGTGCGCACGAGAATCTCGACGCGCGCCACGCTCGGCTGTTCCGCCTGCCACAGTGCAAGCAGACGGTCCTCATAGTGCGACATGATCCACGCCTTGAGGAAGCGCGTCGGCAGCGACAGATAGACGGTGCTGGCGTCGGCCTCCTCGAAGGTCGCCCTGGCGAACCAGCTGCTGAAGATGTCCTCTCCGAGCTCGGCACGCAGCCGCTGCTTGACACGCGACCACTGGTCGGCATTCGGCAGCGTTGCAGTCATGCGAGCGCCCTCCCCTCTCGGGCCGACCGCTTCCGGCTGGTCCAATGATCCTGTCACCGTCGGTTGGCTGGCAGCGCGCGCCGCATCCGCCGCTTGACCCCATTCACTCATGCTTGCACCCACGGCAGCCCCTCCGCCTTCCAGCTTCCGGACGTCGCGCGATGCCGGTTCGCGTCGAGCGCGCCTTCGAAGCCCTGTTCGATGTTGTAAGCATGCCGATGGCCCGCGGCAGTAGCGACAATCGCCGCACTGCGGCTGCGGGCTCCCGAGCGGCACAGGAAATAGAGCGGCGCATCGGGGCCGATCTCGGCTTCCGCCAGCGCCGTCTCCAACCGGCCGGCAAAATCGGGAAGCTGGGCGCCGGACGGAAACTCGTTCCAGGCAACCAGCAGCGGCGCCTTGCCGATCGCGGCAAGCGTGGGAAGGCCGACAAAGGCCCATTCGGCAGCCGTGCGGACGTCGATCAGAGTCGCATCCGGGGTCGCCACGAGATCCCGCCAGGCGTCGGCCGCGCTGACGTCTCCGGCATAGGTGTTCGCCTCGGGCATGCGCCATCCCTCACGCGCGCCTCTGACCCACGGCGCGTCGTCGTTGTGTTAAATTGTGAGGTTACAGCGCGGCACCTCGGAACGAGGTCCCGCTACAAATACTCTTATAACGCTTACTTAAAAAAGCAGGTTACAAGAACAGATAGCAGATAGCCTCTGCCACCCACCGCACCAATACTTTGTAACATTTATCCAGCCCCGCCGCCTGCTTGACTTGCACTCTGTAACACTGCCCATGTGTTCCAGTTGCTGCAGGAACGTATACCAACCTGACCGCCCACCGCAACGGGGAAAACCGGCATCTTCGGCCATTTCTCGCCGGCAGAAGGTGATGACCGCCTCTGCCTCCCCCCATAAGCCGTTGATTCTTATTTTATGAGTCAGAAGGTCGCAGGGAAGCGTAGCAGCCTCAGATTTTTTCGCTGAACGCCCTGGCCTGCCAAGGTTTTTGCGGCACTCGCCCGAAGATTGTGGCTACTTACCCGCATGATGTTGAATCGCAAGGGAAATGGCTAACAGAGTGCAAACGGCGGATCTTGCTGCGACAATCGATTCCACGAAGCCCAAAGCGTTAGCCGCCAAATGAAAAGCCCGGCTCATCGCCGGGCTTTCGCAAGCACCTGCCGTCGTCGATTCAGCCGGCGATCGCCTTCACCTTCTTGGCCAGACGCGCCACTTTGCGCGAAGCGGTGTGGCGATGGAGCACACCCTTGGAGGCGGCGCGCATCAGTTCCGGCTCGGCAGCCTTGAACGCGGCGGTTGCAGCAGTCTTGTCGCCGGCGGCAACAGCCTCGTCAACCTTGCGCACGAAGGTGCGCACGCGGCTGATGCGGGCCGTGTTGATCTCAGTGCGCCGGGCGATCTTGCGGGTGGCCTTTTTGGCCGACCGTGTATTGGCCATCTCTACAAGCCTTGTCGAAAACGAAAAGCGGCGGCGGGAGGCCCGCCGCACGTGGGTTGGCTGGCTTATAATCGGCGGCTTCCGGGTGGTCAATGCCCCTGGATATTGCCCCGATCAGCGGTTCCGGAACTGCGGCGTGCGCTTCTCGATGAAGGCGGCCATGCCCTCCTTCTGGTCCTCGGTGCCGAACATGGCGTGGAAGGTCCGCCGCTCGAACAGGAGCCCTTCCGACAGCGGCGCCTCGAAGGCTCGCGAAACCGCCTCCTTGGCCATCATGACGATCGGCCGGGAATAGCCGGCGATCTTGCGTGCGATCGCCAGCGCCTCTTCCATGAGGTCGCCGGCCGGCACGATGCGCGCCACCAGCCCGGCGCGCTCGGCCTCCGCCGCGTCCATCATGCGCCCGGTGAGGATGAGGTCCATGGCCTTGGCCTTGCCGACCGCCCGCGGCAGGCGCTGGGTACCGCCCATGCCGGGCATGATGCCGAGCGTGATCTCCGGCTGGCCGAATTTGGCGGTGTCGGCGGCAATCAGAATGTCGCACATCATGGCAAGCTCGCAGCCGCCGCCGAGGCAATAGCCGGAGACCGCGGCGATCAGCGGCTTGCGGCAACGCGACACGCGCTCGAGCGCCGCGGCGTGATTCTTCAGATAGGCGTCGACATAGCCGAGCTCCGCCATCTCCTTGATGTCGGCACCGGCGGCAAAGGCCTTCTCAGAGCCGGCGATGACGATGGCGCCAACCTTGGCGTCGGCCTCGAAGACGTCGAGCGCCCGACCCAACTCCTCGATCAGGCGCGTGTTGAGCGCGTTCAAGGACTGCGGCCGGTTGAGCCGTATGGTGGCGGCACCGTCACGGATCTCGGTGGTGATGCATTCATAGGCCATGGTCGTCGCCTCAACGTTGGCACACGGGACAATAGAACGTCGACCGGCCGGAATGGATCTTCCGGCGGATGACGCCCCTGCCACGCGGACAGGGCTCGCCCTCGCGATCATAGACCGCGAAGGCGTGCTGGAACTCGCCAAGTTCGCCAGTGGCGCGGATATGGTCGCGCAGCGACGAGCCGCCGGCGGCAATCGCATCCTCCAGCACCTCGCGGATCGCGATCGCCAGACGCTCGGCCGCTGCCGTTGGTTTGCCGATTTTGGTCGCCAGCGTTCCGGCCTTGCGGTCCGGCGACAGGCGCGCCCGCCAAAGTGCCTCGCAGACATAGATGTTGCCGAGACCGGCGATCAGGCGCTGGTCCATCAGCGCCGCCTTGAGCGGCGCGTGTCGGCCGGCCATGAGGCGGGCGAGCGTGGCGCCGCTCATCTCGTTGCCGAGCGGCTCGATGCCGACCGCCTTGAAATGCTTCGATTGGTCGAGCCCGGCACGCGGCACCAGGTCCATCAGGCCGAAGCGCCGTGGGTCGTTGAAGACGACGCGCACACCGGACGACATGTGGAAGACGACATGATCGTGGGCGCGGAGCTTGGTGGCCGCATGGTAGTAGGCGCCGGGGGTTGCCGAGGTGCCGTCCGCCTCGATGCGGATAGAGCCGGACATGCCGAGATGGATGACCAGCACCATGCCGTCCTCGAGATCGGCGAGAAGATATTTCGCCCGCCGGCCGAGGGAGACGACCCGCCGGCCGGTGAGGCGGCGGGCGAAGCGGGGGGGAAAGGGAATGCGCAGATCCGGCCGGCGCTGCTCGACCTTCACGAAGCTGGCGCCCTCCATGACGGGCAAAAGGCCACGGCGGACCGTCTCGACTTCAGGCAGTTCGGGCACAGGTTCACCTAGCTGAAAGGGTAGCGACGATAGCCCTTCGCCGCGGCTTGGGCTATTGGAGGCTTCATGCAGACAGAACAACAGCACGAGAGCGACGGCGAGCGGACCTCGTTCGGCTTCCGCCAGGTCAAGACCGCCGACAAGCAAAGGCTGGTCGACGACGTCTTCGACGCGGTCGCCGGCCGCTACGACTTGATGAACGACCTCATGTCGGGCGGCGTCCACCGCCTGTGGAAAGACGCCCTCGTCACCTGGCTGTCGCCGCCCAGGCGCTCGTCAGTCCCCTTCCGCGTGCTCGACATGGCCGGCGGCACCGGCGACATCGCCTTCCGCATCGCCAGTCGCTCTGAATCGGCGCTGGTGACAGTGTCAGACATCAACAAGGAGATGCTGGCGGTGGGGCAGAAGCGCGCAGCGGGGCGCCCCTATGCCGACCGGCTGGAGTTCGTCGAGGCCAATGCCGAAGAGCTGACGCCTTTCGAGGACGACAGCTACGACGCGGTGACCATCGCCTTCGGCATCCGCAACGTGCCGCGCATCCAGCGCGCCCTGGAGCAGGCCTACCGTGTGCTGAAGCCCGGCGGCCGCTTCATGTGCCTGGAGTTCTCAGCCTGCGACGTCGCCGGGCTCGACCGGCTCTACGACCTCTTCTCATTCAAGGTGATCCCGGCGATCGGCGACATGGTCGTCGGCGACGGCGAACCCTATCGCTATCTGGTCGAATCGATCCGCCGCTTCCCCAACCAGGCGCGCTTCGCCGCCATGATCGAGGATGCCGGCTTTGCCCGCGTGAGCGTCCGCAACCTCACCGGCGGAATCGCCGCCATGCATTCCGGCTGGAAGATCTGAGGTCCCGATGGGGACGATCGCCGCGCTCTTCAAGCTGGCCGGCGCCGGTATCGTGCTGGCACGCGAGGGCGCCTTCGGCCTGGTCGATCCGCGCGACCTGCCGGCAGGGGCGCGCACGGCGATCCGCATCGCCCGCATTATCGAACGGCGCGGCATCTCGGCAGCGGACAGGGGCGAACGGCTGACGATAGCGCTGAACCGGTTGGGGCCATCCTACGTCAAGCTTGGCCAGTTTCTCGCTACCCGCCCCGACCTGATCGGCCAAGAGGGCGCCGAGGCGCTGGGGAAACTCCGCGACGAGATCGCGCCATTTTCGGACGACGAGGCCCGCGCCAGCGTGGCCCGGGCGCTGGGCCAGCCGGTGGAGGCGCTGTTCCAATCCTTCTCACCGCCGATCGCCGCCGCCTCGATCGCCCAGGTGCACAAGGCGGAGCTGGGGACGCAGGAAGGCCGCAGCCGCACGGTCGCCGTCAAAGTGCTGAGGCCCGGCATCCGTCGCCGCTTCCGCGACGACCTCGACACTTACTATGTGGCGGCGCGGCTGATCGAGCGGATCGACCCGCGCTCGCGGCGGCTGAGGCCAGTGGCGGTGGTCGATACGCTGGCGCGGTCGGTGTCCGTCGAAATGGACCTGCGGCTGGAGGCCGCCGCGCTCTCGGAGATGGCGGAACTCACCGCCGGCGACCAGGGCTTCCGCGTGCCGACCGTGGAGTGGCAGCTGACGGCGCGCGACGTGCTCACCCTCGATTGGGTGGAGGGTATCAAGCTCTCCGACACGGCGGCGCTCAAGGCCGCCGGCCACGATCTGCCGCTCATCGCCCGCCGGCTGATGCAGGCGTTCCTCCGCCAGGCGCTGCGCGACGGCTTCTTCCACGCCGACATGCACCAGGGCAATTTCTTCGTCGATCCCGCCGGCGACATCGTCGCCATCGACTTCGGCATCATGGGGCGGCTCGGCAAGCCGGAGCGCCGCTACCTCGCCGAAATCCTCTATGGCTTCATCCGCCGCGACTACGCCCGCATCGCCGAGGTGCACTTCACCGCCGGCTACGTGCCGGACACCCATGCGGTCGAGGATTTCGCGCAGGCCCTCAGGGCCGTCGGCGAGCCGATCCACGGCCAGAGTGCCGCCACCATCTCGATGGCGCGGCTGTTGGCGCTGCTCTTCGAGGTGACCGAGATCTTCGACATGCAGACTCGGCCGGAACTCCTGATGGTGCAGAAGACCATGGTGGTGGTCGAGGGCGTCTGCCGCACGCTCGACCCCGATTTCGACATGTGGTCGACCGCAGAGCCGGTGGTTGCCGACTGGATCGAGCGCTTCCTCGGACCCACCGGCCAGATGGAGCTGGCGGCGGAGGGCATCGGGGCTCTCGGGCGGCTGGCCGCTGAACTGCCGAAGCTGGCCGAACGAGCCGAGCGGCTGTCCGCTGAAATGGATCGCATGGCGGAGAGCGGGATACGTCTCGACCCCGAAACGATCTCGGAAATCGGCCAGTCGGAGGCGCGCGGCGGGCGTTGGGGGCGGATCGCGCTGGTGGTGATCGCCGTCGTGGCGGTGGTGGCCGGGCTGAAGCTGTTGTTCTAGCGCACGCCTTGACGGCAGGCCGTGGTGGCGGGACGCTCCCGCCATGAGCCGCGCTTTCGTCAAGGAAGATGCCGGCGGCGAGGAAGGGTTGCCTGACCGCCCGGTGTCGCCGCATCCGAACTATGTGACGCCCGAGGGACTCGCAAAGATCGACGCCGCGCGTGACCGGCTGCAGGCGGCCGCGATTGAGGCGGGCGAGGATCGCGCCGTCCGTGCGGCGATCGAGCGCGAGCTGCGCTACTGGCGGGCGCGCCGGGCCACGGCGCAAGTGATCCCGCGACCCGCGGATTCGTCCGCCGTCCGCTTTGGGTCGACCGTGACCATTGAACGGGACGACGGCCGCCGGCAGGTCTGGCGCATCGTCGGCGAGGACGAGGCCGACCCGAAGGAAGGCACGCTGTCCCATGTCTCGCCGCTGGCGCGGGCGCTCATCGGCAAGACGGTGGGCGACACGGTGCCGATCGCGGACGGCGAGGCGGAGATTGTCGAAATCGGCTGACCCTTCGAGGGCCGCCTTCGGTGGGCTGCTCAGCAGAACGAGGATTGCAAGCATTGCTGGCATTGCTGGCAAACGCTAGAGTGTCGTCATGGCGAAGACCGTCCCGACCCTGACCATCCGCGGCCTCGACGAGGTAACGCGTCAGCGGCTGCGTCTGGCGGCGGCCGGCCACAATGTCTCCATGGAAGAGGAGATGCGCGCGATCCTGCGCGCGGCGCTCGCAGCCGGTGGGCCCCTGCCCGCACCGCCGCACGCGACTGCATCGCCAGCAAGACGCGAGACCGCGGCGCCTTCGGCCGCCCCCATCCTGCTCATCATCAGCGGCGGCATCGCCGCCTACAAGGCACTCGACCTGATTCGCCGCCTCGGCGAGCACGGCCACGGGGTGCGCGCGGTGATGACGCGCGCGGCGCAGGAATTCGTGACGCCGCTCTCGGTTGGCGCGCTCACCGGCGGACGCGTCTACACAGAACTCTTCGACCGCACCGACGAGCAGGACGTCGGCCATATCCGTCTGGCGCGCGAAGCCAGACTGATCGTGGTGGCGCCGGCAACCGCCGACCTGATGGCGAAGATGGCGAGCGGGCAGGCGAACGATCTTGCCAGTGCCGTTCTGCTCGCAGCGCGCGTTCCCATTCTCCTGGCGCCGGCGATGAATTCCGCCATGTGGGCGCATGCCGCCACGCAGCGGAACGTCGAAACTCTCAAGCGCGACGGCATTCACTTCGTCGGCCCGGCTTCCGGCGAGATGGCCGAAGCCGGAGAGGCCGGGACGGGGCGCATGGCCGAGCCGCTGGAGATCCTTGCCGCGGCCGAACGGATTCTGACGCCGGTGGAGCCGATCCTCGCCGGCCGCCACGTGCTCGTCACCTCCGGCCCGACCCATGAGCCGATCGACCCGGTGCGCTATCTCGCCAACCGCTCCTCCGGCCGCCAGGGCCATGCCATCGCCGAGGCCGCGGCTGTGGCCGGCGCGCGGGTGACGCTGGTTTCGGGCCCCGTGGCCATCTCCGACCCCGCAGGCGTCACGACCGTCCACGTGGAGACGGCGCGGCAGATGCTGGAGGCGGTGGAGGCGGCGCTCCCCGCCGATGTCGCCGTGATGGCGGCGGCGGTTGCCGACTGGCGGGTGGCCGCCGAATCTGGCGGCAAGATCAAGAAGGACGGCTCCGGCAGGCCGCCGGCACTGGCGCTCACCGAGAATCCGGACATTCTGGCCACCATCGGCCGTCACCACACGCTGAGGCCGGCGCTGGTGGTGGGCTTTGCCGCGGAGACCGACGACCTTCTGGCAAATGCCGGGAAGAAGCGCGCGGCCAAGGGCGCCGACTGGATCCTGGCCAACGACGTGTCGCCGGCCTCCGGCATCATGGGCGGGGCGGAGAACGCGGTGCATCTCATCAGCCGCGATCATGTCGATGACTGGCCGCGCATGGACAAGCGCGAGGTGGCCCGGCGACTGGTGGAGCGCATCGCGGCGGAACTCGCCGAGAAGGGCAAGAAGACAGGATGACGGTCGACGTGCAGATCAAACGGCTCGTCCATGGTTCGGGGTTGCCGCTGCCGGGCGCGCAGAGCACCGGTGCCGCCGGCCTCGACCTCTCGGCCGCCGTCGAGATGCCGCTGGTCATTGCACCCGGAGGACGGGCGCTGGTGCCGACCGGTTTCGCCATCGCGCTGCCGCCCGGCCATGAAGGACAGGTGCGGCCACGCTCAGGCCTCGCCGTCGAGCATGGCGTCACCGTGCTCAATGCGCCAGGCACCATCGATGCCGACTATCGCGGCGAGGTGAAGGTGGCGCTGATCAATCACGGCGACAGGCCGTTTGCCGTCACCCGCGGCATGCGCATTGCGCAACTCATCGTGGCGCCGGTTACGGCTGTCGTGCTCACCGAGGTCTCCGAACTGGACGCGACGGAACGCGGCAGCGGCGGCTTCGGTTCGACGGGCTTTTCGGGCTAGACTGCGGACCGGGAAGGAGACCTCTGCCATGGCAAATACCGAGACCCGCCGCGGACGCGGCAAGATCTACGATTCGATCACCGACACGATCGGCGATACGCCGCTGGTGCGCCTCGACCGCATCGCGGCGATGAAGGACGTGCCGGCGCATCTGGTCGCCAAGCTCGAATTCTTCAACCCGATCGCCAGCGTCAAGGACCGCATCGGCGTCGCCATGGTCGACGCGCTGGAGGCGGCCGGGCGCATCACCCCCGGCGTCAACACGTTGATCGAGCCGACCTCCGGCAATACCGGCATCGCGCTGGCCTTCGTGGCGGCGGCACGCGGCTATCGCATGATCCTGACCATGCCCGAGACCATGTCGGTCGAGCGGCGCAAGATGCTCAGGCTCATGGGGGCCGAGCTGGTGCTCACCGAAGGCGCCAAGGGCATGCGCGGCGCCGTGCAACGAGCCGAGGAGCTCCTCAAGGAAATCCCCGACGCGGTGATCCCGCAGCAGTTCGAGAACCCGGCCAATCCCGAGATCCACCGGGTGACCACGGCCGAGGAGATCTGGAACGACACCAATGGCGAGATCGACGCCTTCATCGCCGGGGTAGGCACCGGCGGCACGATCACCGGCGTCGGCCAGGTGCTGAAGCAGAAGAAGCCAAGCGTGAAGATCATCGCCGTCGAGCCGGCCGAGAGCCCGGTGCTTTCCGGCGGCAAATCCGGCCCGCACAAGATCCAGGGCATCGGCGCCGGCTTCATCCCCGGCATCCTCGACACCAAGATCTATGACGAGGTGGTGACCGTGACCAGCGAGGAGGCGCTGGCCATGGCGCGGCTGTGCGCGCGGGTGGAAGGGATTCCGGTGGGCATCTCGTCGGGTGCCGCCATCACCGCAGCGGTGGCGGTGGGCCAGCGGGTAGAGATGAAGGGCAAGACCATCGTGCTCATCGTCCCCTCCTTCGCCGAGCGCTACCTGTCGACCGCGCTCTTCGACGGGCTCGACTGAGTCCGCGCCGCCGGCGCCTCTCCCATCACGTTTGCGTGAGCCGATTGCGGGGCGACGGGGCACCGCCAAGACTCGGGCGCGCAACAGACGGGGAGGACACCATGAGCGTTGTTGCGATCAACTGGCTTGCCGTCATCGTCGCGGCGGTCGTCAAATTCGCCATCGGCGCGGTGTGGTTCACGGCGTTGTTCGGCAAGCGCTGGCGCGCCCTGATGGGCGTGCCGGAAGGCGCCGCGATGGACGGCATCGCGCCGGCGATGATCGTGCAGATCATCGGCGACCTGATCATGGCCTACATCCTGGCGCGCTTTCTCGGCCATTACGGCGCGACCACGCTGTGGGACGGCATCCTGATCGGCTTCATGGCCTGGCTCGGCTTCGTCGCCACGATCTTGGTCGGCCAGATCTTCTACGAGAAGAAGAAGCCGGAACTCATCGCCATCGGCGCCGGCTATCAGCTCGTCGGCATCGTGGTGATGGGCGCCATCCTGGCCGTGTGGCACTGAGGGTCGGCGGCCTCGTCAAGCGTCATGGCGGCGGCTAGTCTGCCGCCCATGACCTTCTCCGACGAGGAAATCGAGCGCTACGCCCGCCATCTGGTGCTGGCCGAGGTCGGCGGACCGGGCCAGCAGAAGCTGAAGGCCGCGCGCGTGCTGGTGATCGGCGCCGGCGGCCTCGGCGCGCCGGTCATCCAGTATCTCGCCGCCGCAGGCGTCGGCACGATCGGCGTGGTCGACGACGATGTGGTCAGCCTGTCGAACCTGCAGCGCCAGGTGATCCACGACACCGCGGCGGTCGGCCGGCCGAAGGTGGAAAGCGCGCACGCGTTCGTCGCCCGCGTCAACCCGCATGTGGCGGTGGAGATGCACGCGCTGCGGCTGACGCCGGAGAACGCGCGCGAGCTGGTCGGCGCTTACGATATCGTTGCCGACGGCTCTGACAACTTCGACACGCGCTATGCGGTCTCCGATGCCTGTTTCCGCGCCGGCAAGACGCTCGTGACGGCGGCGGTCGGCCGCTTCGACGGATCGCTGACCACGCTGAAGCCGCACGCGCGCGATGCCGAAGGCAATCCCAACCCGACCTATCGCTGCATCTTTCCCGAGCCGCCGCCGGCGGGCCTGCTGCCAACCTGCGCCGAGGCCGGTGTGCTCGGTGCGCTCACCGGCGTCATCGGCTCCATGCAGGCGCTCGAAGTCATCCGCGAGATCGTCGGCATGGAGGGCGGGCTTGTCGGCAAGCTGCTGCTCTACGACGCGCGCGCCCCGCGCTTCGACACGCTCAGCTATCGCTGGAACCCGGCCAACCCGCTGAACGGGACGGTGGCGGCGGAATAGCGCCGGCTAGTGCGGAATGGACCCGAGCGCCGCCACCACCACGAGGCCGATCAGCGCAGCCAGGGGGGCGACCGGGGAAAGGCGCGACGCGCTCCGACCGTAGCGCCTGTAATAGGCCTCTTCCGGCTCACGCCTGGCGACAGGGCCGGCGGACGGGTCGAGAAAGCAGTTCAGCGTTACGAGCCACGGGTCCATCCTTGCCTCCTTGTGTCGATCTAATCAAATATTGGTACGATCCATATTTATTTGGATCGATCCATTCTTGGCATTGACAAGCAGCCGCGATATTGTCAAGCACAAATTTGGATCGATCCATCGAACGAATTGCGCTAGGATTGGATCGATGCAGGAGAGGAGCGGTGCGGTATGACCCGGTTGATCGACGTGGCGCAGGCGGCAGGGGTCTCGCGCAGCACCGTCTCCAACGTCTTCAACGCCCCGGATCGCGTGCGGCCGGCGATTCGCGCGCGCGTCGAGGCCGCAGCGCGCGCTCTTGGCTATGGCGGACCGGACCCCGCGGCGCGGGCGCTCCGCGCCGGCAAGATGAACGCCATCGGCGTCGTCCCCTTCGGCGATTTCGGGGTGGCCATGGCGGTCGGCAATCCGCTGCTCAGGATGTTCCTGCTCGGCGTCGCCGAGGTCTGCGACGAGGTGGGCGCCAATTTGATGATCGTGTCGCGCCTTCCCGGCGAGACGGGCGCCGGCACCGCCAATGCGCTGGTCGACGGCTTCATCCTCGCCCGCCCGGAAGATGTGACCGAGATCGAGGCGGCACGGCTGCGCCGGCTGCCGTTCGTGGTCCTCGACTTCGACGCCGGGCCGGACGTGAGTTCGGTCAGCATTGATGCTCGTGGCGGCTGTCGCACCGCCGCCGAGCACCTGATCGCGCTCGGTCACCGCCGCTTCGGTATCGTCTCGTTCCTGCGCGGCAACGGTCCACCGATCGTGCATCGCCCAGCGCCCGATCGCGGGTCCGAGCTCGCCGGGATGCCGCTCGACCGCAAGAAGCTCGCCGGTTACGGCGAGGCGCTCGCGGCCGCCGGCATTTCCCTCGATGATGTGCCGATCGTCCAGGCCCAGCCGGCAGATCGCGCCGCGGCGGCCTTGATCCTCGACGCGGCGCCCGAGGCGACGGCGATCCTGGCGATGGCCGACATGCAGGCGATCGCGGTGATGGAGGAGGCCCGGTCGCGCGGGCGCTCGGTGCCCAGCGATCTTTCGGTGGTCGGCTTCAACGACATTCCCGAGGCGAGGCTCGCCCAGCCGCAACTGACCACGGTCGACAGCATGGGCACCGCCCGCGGCAGGGCGGCGGCGCGCCTGCTCTTCGACGGCGGCCCGCCGCAACAGATCGAGATGCCGGCGGAGCTCAAGGTGCGCGCATCGACCGCGCCGCCGCGGCCGTGACCGACATGCACCGACACTCTCTGCAACGGGGAAGGATGCTGAGATGGAACTCGATCACCTGGCGGCGCGTAGTCTTCTGAGCCTGGCATCCATCGGCTACGGCTTCGTCACGCTGAAGGCGGACTTCAACGCCACCCATGCAACCAATCCGACCTGGACGCCGCATGCACGCTTCCATGTCGTCTGGCAGATGCTGAGCTATTGCGGCATCGCCATCATCGCTCTCGGGCTGATCTGGTGGCCAGGCCCGGTGGCGGTCGAACGGCTCCATCTGGCGGCTGCGCTTGGCGGCGTCGTGCTGGCGGCCTTCTTCCTCTCGGCACTGGCACGGCCGCGCTTCGGCGGCACACTCTACGACCAGAACGGCTACCTGCCCTTCAAGCCGCCGATCGGCGCGGCGCACTGGCGCTGGGATCTGAATGTCACCGTGTTCTCAATCCTTTCAGCGATCCTGCTGTTGGGCTGGGCCGTCATCTAGTCTAGACAGGAGGCACCGAAACCGCCGTCGTTGGATTGGTGTGAGCGAAACCGTCTCGGGCTATACATTCAGGCCCGCCGACCTCAAGGCCGGCCAGCGCCGGCCGGGCATCGGCGCCTTCATGCGCATCCGCAACGGCGCCGATTTCCTCGAGCGCACGATCCTCAGCCATATCGGCTTCTTCGACGAGATCGTCGCCGTCTACAGCCAATGCACGGATGCGACGCCCGACATCCTGGCGCGCCTGCAACAGGTCCACGGCGAGAAGCTGCGCGTCTTCCACTATGTCGACAAGGTCTTCCCGCCGGGCAGCGCGGGCCACGCGGCAACGCCGGCCTCGTCGCCGACAAGCATGGTGAACTACTCCAACTTCGCCCTCGCCATGACGACGACATGCACCGTCACCAAGCTCGATGACGACCATCTGGCGATCGGCGATGCGCTCGGCCGTGTCGTGGCGAGGCTGCGCCAGACGGGCGGCGCCGGCGACGACATGCTGAGCTTCTCGGGTATCAATCTGATCGCGCGGCCGGGAGGCGAGCTCGCCATCCCCAAGCAGGACCCGCTGTCGGGCAGCGGCGACATCGGCTTCTTCGACGTCACCGAGAAGACGGTCTTCACCCACGACCGCCGCTTCGAGCGGGTGCCGCGCCCGGCGGGCAAGCGGCGCTTCTCGGGCTTCCTCTACTGGCATCTCAAATATCTGAAGGCCGGGCTCGGCTTCGCCAATTACGACCTCGAAGACAACAAGGACAGCCGCTTCGCCCGCCGCAAGGAACGGCTGGAGACGCGGCTCGAGGTACTGAGCCTGGCGGAACTCCGCCAGAGCCAGCGGCCGGGCATGGCGATGCAGGCGGCAGCGTTCGCGAACGAGAAGACGCGCATCGTGCGCGACCGCGCGCGGGCGCTTGCCCGCGACTTCCCCGACGACAGCCTGGAGGCGGCCCTCAGGCGCACGGTTGCCGCCGAATTCCTGGCAGGGATCGTCTAGATGCGCGTGCTCGTCATCAATCTCGACCGCTCGCCGGAACGGCTGGACGAATTTACTGAGGAGGCGGCCCGCTGCGGGCTCGCTTTCGAGCGCCTGCCGGCGGTCGACGGGCGAGCGCTGGCGGACAGCGATATCGCGTCACTGGTCGATCCCGATTTCCGCTTCCAGCCGGTGGGGCGCGGCGAGATCGGCATCTTCCTCAGCCATCGCCAGGCCTGGCGCATCGCCGCCGGGGGGCCGGACCGCTGGACGGCGATCATGGAAGACGATGTGCGGCTCTCCGACGACGTTGCAGCGCTGCTTTCGGCGATCGAGGAGATCGACCCGGATGCCGGCATCGTCCGCCTGGAGACGACGCTGCGCCGCGTCGTGCTCGACACCGACGCCGTGGCGTTGGCGCCGGGCCGGTCGCTTCATCGCATGCGCTCGTGGCATGGCGGCATGGCGGCCTACGCTATCCATCACAATTGCGCCCAGGATCTGCTTGCGCGTTCGCAGCGATTCTCCGATCCGGTCGACCAGTGGCTGTTCAATCCGCTGTCGCCGGTCTTCGACACGCTCACCATCGGCCAGGTCGTACCCGGCGCGGCGGTGCAGGCGGCGCTCATCGACAAGGCGACGGCCGGTGCCGCGGCCGCCTCGACCAGCGGCCGCATGCGGGCGGGCGGCGGGCTCGCCACCCGGCACGGCCTGGCGACTGATACGCGTCGCCTGGCTATGAAGCTGGTCGAGCGCGCCAAGCGGCTTGCCGACCGCTGCCGGCGTGGCCGCAGCTACCGCTTCGTCCCCTTCGTGCGATCCATCGGCGGGCGCTGAACCGTCAGACGATCAGGCGAATTCCTTGTCGGCGACGTCCGCAAGATAGAATTCATAGGCCTGCGCCAGCCCGTCCTTGAGGGACGTGTCGGCGGTCCAGCCCCAGGCCTTGGCGCGGCTGACATCCATCAGCTTGCGCATCATGCCGACCGGTTTGGACAGGTCGTGGACGAAGGTGCCGGTGTAGCCGACGACGTCCGCCGCGACTTCGTAATACTCGTTGACTGTGTGGTCGATTCCGGCGCCGATGTTCATGACGACCGGCACGCTATCGAAACGGTCGACGACGGCAAGGATCGCGTCGGCAAGGTCGCCGGCATAGAGGAACTCGCGCCGGGCGCTGCCGTCACCCCAGATGTCGACGGTGTCGCGGCCTTCGACCTTGGCCCGGTGCAGCTTGTGGATGACCGCGGGGGCCAGATGCGAGCGCTTGGGGTCGAAGGTGTCGTAGCGGCCGTAGAGATTGCAGGGGATCAGCGTCTTGTACTGGAAGGCCGGGGTCTCGCGGCTGATGTAGGCCGAGAGCCGCTGAACGGCGCTCTTGGCGATGGCATAGGCTTCGTTGGTCGGCTCCAGCGGCCCGGCGAGAATGTCCTCCTCGCGCAGGGGCCGTGGGCTGTCCTTGGGATACATGCACGATGAGCCGAGATTGATGAGGCGGGTCACGCCGGCCTCGCGGGCGCCGAGGACGACGTTCTTGCCCATCTCGTAGTTCTCGGTGAGGAAGCGCACAGGCTCGCGCATGTTGGCCTCGATGCCGCCGACACGTCCGGCAGCATGGACCACGACCGACGGCTTGACCTTGCGCAGGAACGTAATGACCGCCCCGGCATCGAGCAGATCGAGCTCGCTGTGGCCGGGCGCCACCACGTCGAGGCCGCGGGTTTCGGCAAGGTCGCAGACATTGTGCCCGACCATGCCGGTGCCGCCGGTGACGAAGATCGGTGCCGGCACGGCGATCAGCCTCCTTCCAGATCCGGCCGGTAGACCTTGAGGCCGCGGCCGAGCGATGCCTTCTCGCGCTCGGCCAGCACCAGATCTGCCCTGATCATCTCGTCCACCAGTTCGGGGAAGCTGATCCTGGGCTTCCAGCCGAGCTCATGCCTGGCGCGCGCCGCATCGCCGAGCAGGGTCTCCACCTCGGCCGGGCGGAAATAGACCGGATCGACCCGGACGATCACCTGGCCGATCGCCAGCCGACTGTCCGTCGCCCGTTGGTCGAGGCTGGCCACCGCGCCGACCTCGTCGACCCCCTCCCCCGACCATTCGATGCCGATGCCGAGGCTCTCGGCGGCGAGCCCGACGAACTCGCGGACGCTGTGCTGCTCGCCGGTGGCGATGACGTAGTCGCGCGGCTGAGGCTGCTGGAGCATCAGCCACTGCGCCTCGACATAATCGCGACTGTGGCCCCAGTCGCGCTTGGCGTTGAGGTTGCCGAGGAAGAGGCACGCCTGGCTGCCGAGCGCGATGTGGGCGAGCGCGCGGGTGATCTTGCGGGTGACGAAGGTCTCGCCGCGGATCGGGCTCTCGTGATTGAACAGGATGCCGTTGCAGGCGAAGAAGCCATAGGCCTCGCGGTAGTTGACCGTGATCCAGTGGGCGTAGAGCTTGGCGACGCCATAGGGCGAGCGCGGATAGAACGGCGTCAATTCGGATTGCGGGGTCTCGACCACCTTGCCGTAAAGCTCCGAGGTCGAGGCCTGATAGAAGCGCGTCGTCTCGCCGAGCCCCAGAATGCGGATCGCCTCCAGCAGGCGGAGCGTGCCGATGGCGTCGGCGTTGGCGGTGTATTCCGGCTCCTCGAACGACACCTGGACGTGGCTCTGGGCGGCGAGGTTATAGACCTCGTCCGGGCGCACCTCGCCGACAACGCGCAGAAGGCTCGACGAATTGGTCATGTCGCCATGATGGAGCGTGAAGGGCAGGCCGGTCTCATGCGCTTCGTGGAAAAGGTGATCCACCCGGTCGGTATTGAACAGCGACGTGCGCCGCTTGATGCCGTGAACCTGATAGCCCTTGCCGATCAGCAATTCGGCGAGATAGGCGCCATCCTGTCCGGTGACGCCGGTGATCAATGCGGTCTTTGCCATCGCATATCCTGCCTTGCGGCCGGCCGGGCGCCGGGCGCGCTCCGGCTATTTAGCAGACATGGCCGGAATTGCACGCTGGCAGCCTGCCTCGTGAACGGACAGCGTTAAAAACGGCCGTCCCCTATGCCGGGAGCCTGATCCAGCGGTCGGGGACCAGGGTGCTGTCGTCGAGCGCGGGATCGCGGAACCAGGGCTGTGGCGCCACCACGATCTTGGCGGCGGACGGGTTGAGCCAGGCCCCCCACCAGCTGAAAGACGAGTTGGCGAGGATGTGATGGCGGCAGGCCGCCATCAAGCGGAGATCCTCGGTCGCCTGGGTCTCGCCATTCTGGTCGACGATGCGCGTGGGGAAGCCAAGGCGGAGATTCTCGGCCGCCCAGGCGGGATCGTCGGAGAAGACGAAGACGAGCGGATCGCCGCCGCAACGCGACGCGACCAGCTCGGCGGCGCGGGCGTAGTAATCGAGCGAGACGGTGCCATGCACGCCGGCGATCTTCGGGTTCGCGACATAGTCGCCGCGGCGGACATGCAGCGACACGGAAAGGCTCTCGCCGATTTCCTCGAGCAGGGCGCGGTTGCCGGCATCGGGCGGGTCGGCGAAGGCGAGGTCGCGGCGGATGGTCTCCGCCTGATCGGCGAAATAGCGCTCCGACTGGAAGACGCCGCGGAGATAGGTGCCGTCCGGCAGCGCCAGCACGCCGGGATCGAAGGCGAGCCCCCGCTCACGGAAGACGCTCATGCGCCCGCCGAAGCCGGAGAGAAGACGCCCGAGGATCTTGCCGTCGCGGAAGGGCAGCATGCCGGGATCGACCGGCTCGGGCGAAATCGCGAAACGGTCGAGCGCGTAGTGCCGCCCCTCGCGGCCCTCGTACCAGCGCTTGTCGAGGCCGACCGGCACGCCCAGGCGCAAGGCCAGCGCGCGGGCGGCCGCGTACTGGAAGAGCTGGTTGCCGATGCCTCCGTCGAGCGCAACGACGATCATTTGCAGAGCGGGTTCCCTCGATGCTGCGGGCATTGGTCCGCCGCAGCGGACCTCAGGCCTCATCCGGCGTCAATAGCACGGGATGGCCGACGCGGGCGAAAACCCTGATGGCGATTTCATCTTGCCAAACGCCAGGCAAACGGATTTGCCTAACGACCGGTAGAACCGTTTCAGGAGAGGGCTGAGTTCATGGCCAAGGACACCAAGAAGAAGAAGGCCGGCAAGATCCGCTGGGGGATCATTTCGACCGCCGCCATCGGCACCGAAAAGGTCATTCCCGGCATGCTGAAGAGCCGCAAGTTCGAGGTGCGCGCGATCGCCTCGCGCGAGCTGGCGACGGCGAAGAAATGGGCCAAGAAGCTCGGCATTCCGGTCGCCTACGGCTCCTATGAGGAGATGCTCGACGACCCCGAGATCGACGTCGTCTACAACCCGCTACCCAATCACCTGCACGTCCCGCTGACGCTGAAGGCGGCGAGAAAGCACAAGCACGTCTTGTGCGAGAAGCCGATCGCGCTCACGGCCGCCGAGGCTGAGAAGCTGCAATCGGTGCCCAAGGGCGTGATCGTCGCCGAGGCCTTCATGGTCCGCCACCACCCACAATGGATCAAGGCGCGGGAGATCGTGCAGAAGGGCAAGCTGGGGACGCTGAAGGCCGTGCAGGTGTTCTTCAGCTATTACAACGACGACCCCGCCAATGTGCGCAACATGGCCGACATCGGCGGCGGCGCCCTCTACGACATCGGCTGCTACGCGATCGTCTCCGGGCGCTACTTCTTCGGCTGCGAGCCGGTGGCGGTCGTCTCGTTGATCGATCGCGACCCGGTATTCCATACCGACCGCACCACCAGCGCGCTGGTCGACTTCGGCGAAGGCCGCCACCTGACCTTCACCGTCGCCACCCAGGCGGTGCCCCATCAGCGCGTCACCGTGGTGGGCACCAAGGGGCGCATCGAGATCGAGATCCCCTTCAATGCGCCGCAGGGCGGCGCCATGCGCATCTATCTCGACAACGGCAAGGATCTCGGCGACGCCAGTGCCAAGACGATCAAGCTTCCCAAGGCCGACCAGTACCAGCTCGAGGCGGAGGCGTTCACCCGCGCCGTCGAGGGCAAGGAGCCGCTGGAGTTCGGCCCCGACGACGCGGTTCTGCAGATGCGCGTGATCGACGCCGTCTTCCGCTCGGAGAAATCTGGCGGCTGGGAGAAGGTGTAGGGCACCATCGGCATTCGGATAGTCCGGAGCGCCTCGGTTTCGTCCCTTATCCCCTTGTGGGAGAGGGCTTTCGACCTTGGCGAGCCATCAAGAGGCGAGGAGGAGCTAAGCCCCGACTGGGATTGAACGATGGCGAGCTTAGGGAAAGAGGGAGAGGGGTGATGGCAAAGCCCATGCCGAGACGAAGCCGGATTGGTGCCCTCACCCCCCTCTCTATCTCTCCCCCGCAAGGGGGGAGAGGACCCCACGGCAACGCAGTTCCCTGTAGCCATTGCTGTGGCGGGTTCCGCTAAGGCCCCTTGGAACAGGCGGCCTATTGCGCGGTCGAATCCACCGCCGGCAGGTTGGCAACATAGGCGGCGATCGCCTTGCGGTCGGCGTCGGTGAGCTTGGCCGTATTGCGAACGACGGCCGCCATGGTGCTGCCGACCGAATCGAAATTGGGCTTGAAGCCGGTGGTGAGCAGATTGTCGATGTCGTCCGCGGACCAGTCGGCCAGCCCGGTGGCGTCGGTCGTGATGTTGGGGATCTTGCCCTTGCCCTCCGGTGCCGGCCCGCCGCCATAGGCGCGCGCGAGGTCCGGGCCGCCGATCCAGTTGCGCGGCGTATGGCATTCGCCGCAATGGGCCGGGCCCTCGACCAGATAGGCACCGCGGTTCTCCTCGGCGTTTCTTGCCGGATCGGGCACGAAGGTCTTGCCGTCGACATAGAGCAGCTGCCACAGGCCGATGCCCCGCCGGATGGTGAGGGGGAAGGGCAGCTCGTGCGGCAGAGAGGGCTTGGCCACCGGCGGCAAGGTGTCGAGAAACGCCTTGAGGTCGAGCAGGTCCTCGAGGCGCATGCGCTGGTAAGAGGTGTAAGGGAAGGCCGGATAGAGGTGACGGCCGCCGGGTGCCACGCCGAACTTCATGGCATTGACGAAATCGAGGTCCGACCAGCGGCCGATGCCATATCGGGGATCGGGCGAGATGTTGGGCACATGGAAGGTGCCGAAGGCGGTCTTCAGCGCCTGGCCGCCGCCGAGCTTGAGCTGATCGTCGCCGGTGGCGCCTTCCGCCGCGTGACAGGATTCGCAGCCGCCCGCCCAGAACATCTCTTCGCCATTGGCAAGGTCGGGCTTGTGCGCCGGCAGGTCGCCGGGGCTGAGCGTGCGCGGCGCCGTTAGGACCCAGAAGGCGCCGGTGCCGGCCGCGATCAGGACCAGCGCCAGGAGGAGCAGCTTGCGCAACATCAAAGCGTTTCCGGTGAAGTGCGGGTAACTAAGGGTTTGCGTGAAGATGGCAAGGCCGCAGTCGGCCGGCAAGCCGCAGCGACGCTTGAACCGTTATGACGCCGTGACCATATTGCGGGCAGATCGGATGCCCGTGTCGGGGTCCGGTTCAAAGGGTCGCTTTACGGAAAGGACCATCGCATGACGCGAATTGCCGCGCTCTCCAGCCCCCTGCTCCTCGGGTTCGAGGAGATCGAGCGCGCCCTGGACCGGCTGTCCAAGGCGACCGGAGACGGCTATCCCCCCTACAACATCGAACGGCTGCCGCCGACCACCGAGCGGGCGGAAACGCTGCGCATCACGCTCGCCGTCGCCGGCTTCTCGCGTGACGAACTGGACGTCGGCATCGAGGAGAACGAGCTGGTGATCCGCGGCAAGCAAAGGGAAGAGCCGGCGCGCGAATTCCTCTATCGCGGCATCGCGGCACGCCAGTTCCAGCGGGCCTTCGTGCTCGCCGAGGGGATCGAGGTGGTCAGTGCCGATCTCCGCGACGGGCTCTTGTCGGTCGATCTCATCCGCCCGCGGGCGGAGCGGGTCGTTCGGCGGATCGAGATCAAGGGGCGCGGCTGAGCGCCGGCCCGAGGAGGTGAATGCGTCATGACCAATGAAACCACGACCACATTCCTGAAGCAGGTCATGTCTCCGGAATCCTTCGCGGCGCTCGGCGGCGGACGGATCGCCTATGTGCGCCCGCTTCACCCCGACGAAGCCAAGGACCTGTTCCCGCAGATGCCCTCGGTGGTGCCGGATCTCGAGCTGTGGGCGCTGCTCGGCGCCGACGGCACGCCGATCATGCTGGCCGACAGCCGCGAGGCCGTCGAGATGAATGCCCACGAAAACGATCTGGAGACGGTGAGCCTGCACTAGGCAACTTCGCTTAGCTCTCCCCCCCGTATTGCGGATCGTTGCCGGCCCCGTGCCGCGACACCCCTTCCGCCGTCATCCGCGAAAGCGGAGGATCGTCTCGCGACACAGACGGCGCTCAGTGTGTATGCTGACAACGATCCTCCGATCTCGGCTTCGCCCCGTCGGAGGATGACCCGGAAAAGGAAGAGGCTTTCTGTCTGGAGGCGCCCGGTTTGCGCTCAGGCGGCGTCCGGTGTCGCACCTTCCGTCAGCACCGAATAGAGCGCCGACTTGTCGGTCGAGGCGCGCAGCTTGCCGGCCATCGCCGGTTCGCGCAGCAGGCGGGCGACGCGCGCCAGCGCCTTGAGATGATCGGCGCCGGCCCCTTCCGGCGCCAGCAGCAGGAAAATGAGGTCGACCGGCTGATCGTCGACGGCCTCGAAATCGATCGGCTTGGACAGGCGCGCGAACAGGCCGACGATGCGATCGAGCCCGGCGAGCTTGCCGTGTGGAATGGCGATGCCGCCGCCCACTCCGGTCGAGCCCAGCTTCTCCCGCTGAACCAGCGTCTCGAAGATCTCGCGTTCCTCCCGGCCGGTGATCGCGGCCGCCTTCTCGGCCAGCGCCTGGATCGCCTGCTTCTTGCTGTTGGCCTTGAGCGAAGGCACGACGGCATCGGGTTTGATGAGGTCGCTCAGATCCATCTTGTCCAGTCCAGACCGTCCCAGCGGCACGCGGACGCTCCTGGCGCCCGTGCATCATCCATGCCGTCAGCGACCGACGACATCCCCTTTCACACT
>CAWHLM010000011.1:0-29913 GCA_963830215.1 uncultured Alphaproteobacteria bacterium | reverse complement strand
GCGTCCGGCTTTGCAAGACGGGTCGCTAGTGGCCGGCCGGACGCTGGCGAGCGGTTGGCACGCCAAGCTGCGGTTTGTGAACACCTGCAATTCCATTCAGCCACCAAGACACCATATGCCATCTTGATGGCGTGAGACTGAGAGCCTATTTTTGTGCTGGAGAAGGGAGAATAACATGGCCGAACCCCAGCTTTCCGTTCGCAGCGCCAAGGCACGCGATCTCGCCCACCGCCTCGCCCGGCGCCAGAAGCGTTCGATCGCTGATGTCGTCGAGCGCGCTTTGGAAGCCTATGAGATCCGCGAGGCAGGACGTGAGCCGGCATCCTCTTTCTATGCGCGGTTGTCAGCAAACTACGGGACGGATGTCGATCTTGAGGCGGTTATCCGGGAGACGCGGCGTCCCCATTCGGGTCCCGACCTGTGATCTTTCTCGATACCAATGTGGTGTCGGAGACTCTGCGCAAGTCTCCCGAACCGGGGGTGATCGCTTGGCTCGTCCGCTACGACGCCGAACTGGCTTTGTCGACCGTGACCATTGCCGAGATCGCCTTTGGCATTGCCAAGATCCAACCCGATCAACGAGCGGCGCGACTTGAGCAGGGGCTTGCTGACTGGCGCCATCGCTTCGCCGACCGGATTTTCGGGCTGACGGAAGAGGCGGCCATCGCCTATGGCGAGATCATGGGCTCGGCATCCCGGCAGGGAGTTGGCATGTCCACGCCTGACGGCATGATTGCCGCCATCGCCAAGGTCAACGATGGGCGCCTTGCCACCCGTAACCTGACGGATTTTCGCACCACCGGTCTTGAGCTGATTTCCCCTTGGGACTTTTGAACCTGGCGGCGGCTTTGCCCTTTTTGGCCTCCGACCTCCACAGGCGCTTCCCCTGGAAAAATCCGGCTTGATTGGAAGCGAAAAGGGGGTCGCGATTGGAAGCGAATTGACACGGAGACGGGGGAATCCCTGACCCAGGTGGTGGTCAAGGCCCTCCGTGACCGGCTGGGTAACGAGCGGCGGAAGAGCAGGGACTTCGAAAGCCTGGTAGCCGACGCAATGGAGATCGGTCGCCACTACGTCACGCAGCCGCTCCTCGACAAGAGAACCGCGGACGACATCATCGGCTACGACCGGCAATCCGAATACCGCGGTGATCGTTGATACCTCGGCGCTTCTGGGCCATCCTCGAACAAGAGGCTGAAGCAGAGCGCATGGCTCGCGCAATCGGTCGTGCGCCTGGTTCCTCCGTATCGGCGGCAAGCATGGTCGAAGCGGGCATCGTTGTACAAGCGCGCAGGGGCGATGAGGGTTCGAGAGACCTCGATCTCCTGGTGTACAAGCTCGGCATGGTCGTTGCGCCATTCACGGCGCGTCAGGCGGATATCGCCCGGAAAGCGTTCCGCTCCTACGGCCGCGACGGCACCCAGCAGCACTCAACCTTGGCGATTGCCTTGCGTATGCGCTTGCGAAAGACGCCGCCGAGCCATTGCTGGCCAAGGGCAACGATTTCGCGCAGACGGACATCGTGTTAGCCCCGTTCTGACAACCTCGAGCAAATATGCACTGCGGCCTCGTTCACCGGCTGCAGGCTGGTAAACGGCCCATTCGACGAAAACGGGGGTGGGGCCGGCGTCCGGCTTCGCAAGCCGAGCCGTTAGTTGAAACCCGCCAGTCGCGATTGAACGACCGGAGTATTCCGGTTATATAACCGGAAAGAGGCGTCGGAGAGTGACCATGGCCAGCAAGTCCCGGATGGGGGCGACCGGCACCCCCGGCCACCCGCGCGGCGGCGCGCGGGCTTGTGCGTGTCGAAGTCCAGGCCGCAAGGGGTGATGCAGGGCTGATCCGGGCATTGGCCGAGAGGCTGAGAAGCGAGCCCGATGAGGGCGAGGGTCCTGCGCTCGACCTTGGAAGAAGCGCTCGTCCACGTCCCGAGGTCAGGACGGCGTTCGACGTGTTCGGATCCGACCTTCCGGATGACGCCTTTGCCGGCGTGTTCGACCAACCGCGCCCGCGGAAATGGCAGGGAGCTGGATTTGTGAAGTTCCTGCTCGATACCAACGTCATTTCTGAAATCCGCAAGCGCGAGCGCGCTCATCCGAACGTGGCGCGCTGGGTCGAGCAAACGCCCCCCAGGGAAATGGGATGAGCGTTATGGGGTCTGGCTGAAATCCGTCGCGGCATCGAACTGAAGCGGCGGACCGATCCAAAGCAGGCCGACGCCCTTGATCGCTGGTTCGCACAGATGCGCACGCGGCTTGGCGAACGCGTATTGCCGGTCGATGAACCGATTGCGGAGACGTGGGCGATGATCAGTGTGCCCGATCCGCTGCCGTTGATCGATGGCCTCCTCGCCGCGACCGCCAAGGTTCACCAGTTGACGCTTGTCACGCGCAATGTCGGTGATGTTGCCGCGATCGGCGTCTCGATCTTCGATCCGTTTGCAGACTAGCGCCGACGCCGCGGCGAGGGCCGGCCCCCGGCTTTGCAAGCTGGGTCGTGCCTAACGGCGCCGCGTCTCGTCCCGCAGCTGTCCGGCCGAAAACATCTGCCGATCCAAAATTTGGGAAAGTCGGATTATGTCACGCTGGGGGCTTGGATTCCCGCCCGGGGCCACCGCACGCCGGTGCCTCAAGTCCCTCGAAGAGGTCAGAGCGCACTTTCGGCGGCCAGTTGGGATTGTCGAGGAAGACGATCCTCGCCTTGGGCTCGTCCTCGGCCATTTCACGCGGACCGAGCGGGTTACCATACGCGCATCGTAGGATGGCCTTGGCTGCCTTCAGTCGGGCAGCCGGCGGCACATTCTCGTCGGACGACACCGGGTGTGGCGGCGCGTTTCGACGCGGAAGTCCAGCGACAGACTTCGATCCTGATATCGACGATCGTGATTTACGAATTACGCTACGGCGTGGCGCGGAGCGCGCGACCCGACCGCAACCGAATTGTGCTGGATGACTTTCTTGCGCTTCCGGTTTCGATCATCGCATTCGATGCCGAGGATGCCGCCGACGCTGGCGAAATCCGCGCAGCTCTGGCGACGACCGGGACCCCTATCGGGCCTTATGATGTGTTGATTTCGGCACAGGCGCGTCGCCGTGGAGCGGCACTGGTCACGTTCAATCGGCGCGAATTCGACCGGGTACCAGGTCTGATGGTTGCGGATTGGGCTGCTTGAACTTGCCGGCGCGCGGCAGGGGGGCGCGTTCATCGACGCAAACGGGGGAGGGGCCGGCGTCCGGCGGGCCTAACACCGGACCACCCGACGCACGTTGTTGAAGGCAATGGCGCCGTCGATGGGTTGTCGCCGCTCTGCGCCGCCGACAGAGCCGCCCAACCGACTTGGTTGCCCAGCAAAGTTGGAATAACTCAAGAAGAACCACTGCACGCCTTGCATAGCAATAATGAATCCTGTTGCACGTTCTTTGCTTTGAGATAGCGTCAGAGCTGCGACGCTTGGAACTAGAGGCCCCGAAGGTGGGGGTGACATGCAAATCAAGGATCTATCCATGCTTGTCGCGTCGTGCATCACGTTTGCACGTATTACGGTACTGATTGGTGGGGCGATATTTTTATTGACCTCTCCAGAGGTGAGTAAGGCATTACCAATAGACTATGTGTTTGTTCCTAATACTCAGGTCTCATATGGAGGCACTGGAGCGTTATCTGGCACTTTCACTTATGATATATCGACTACAACTTTGACTAACATAGATGTTGTTTTATCCGGAACGCCTTACTCAGGAACATACAGCTATAGCTATGATCCTTGGAATACATCTAACCCAACGATTTTGGGATTGATGGTTGATTTTAACAGTAACTCAATTGATACTCATATGTTATTGTTGTATTTCGCGTCAAATCTTAATGGGACACCCGGGATAACACTACTTACAAACGCATTCGGCTATAATCCTCAGCCTACCCCTGGCAATAATACCCTGACTGTCTTAAGCGGTGGCGTCGCTCTTGCGACGACGCCTATTCCTGCTGCTCTTCCGCTATTTGCAACGGGCCTGGGCGTGACGGCACTGCTTGGATGGCGCGAAGCGGAAGGCGACTGGAATCGCAGCCTGATCGAGGGTACCCAATTTGGGTTTCGGAAGGGCCGCCGCCAAGTGGCCTTTCTGTTTGCGTTCGAGGCATCCGGCCCGTGCGGTGTGCATTCCGGTCATGCCAACTCAGCCAGTTCCCGACTCTGCCGGATCAACTCGGCGACAGCTTGCCGGTCGCTGATAGCCTCTGCCGCGTAGAGCGCGTGCTTGCGGGCGTTGCTGTAGCCGTGCGGCGCGCCGCCAACGGGGGAGGGGCCGGCGTCCGGCTTCGCAAGCCGGGTTGATAGTGGCCGTACGCCGTCAAGCGCTTCTGGCGGCCAGTTCGAACGTCAAGAAGCCGAAGCTGAGCATCAGAGCGGCAACGCGAGGTGGACCTTCACGGCTTCCTCGACAGCCAGCATGTGTTCTTTGGAGAGCGTTCCAAGTTGGCCCTTGAGGCGAGACTTGTCGGCGGCCATGATTTGATCGGCCATGGCTTTGCTCTTTTGGCCTTCAACCTCCACCGGCGCTTCCCCGGGAAAAATCCGGCTGGTGTTGCTGCTGAAGGGAATGACGACGACGCGGGTCAGATGGCGGTTGGCAGAATCGTTGCTGATGATCACGGCGGGGCGGGTCTTGCGAATTTCGCTGCCAATGGCCGGGTCAAACTCGACCCACCAGACTTCACCGCGCTTCACGCGCCATGTCTCCGGCAAGACCGTTGCACCACTCCTGTGCCTCGGCCTCGCGTGCCTTGTCGGCGGCCATGGCCTTGTACCCCTCGTCCAGCGATGTATTCAGCACATGCGGTCGTACAAGATCTTCGATAAACTGGCTGATGTGCCTCTTCCCAACGGTTCGATACAGGCCGTCGTAGACCTCTTCGTCGACAGTAATGGTCATTTTCTGGTGCACGGCACCCTCCTATGGCCGTACGATGTCGGTTTCAACTTCGAGCGCAGCCATACAGGCGTCGGATTTGGGTTCGCCCAGAAGGATCGCCATCAGAGCGGACGTGTCGACGGCGATCATCCGGGCACGCCATCCTCGTACAGGAAATCCTGGCTTCTAGCGGCATCAGTACCCGGGGCCGCCTTCGCAACCCCAGCTTTACGAGCAGCCTCAAGAATTTGGCGCCGGGCTTGGCGATCGGTCACTGCAATTTTAGCCGCAACCAGCCGGGCAGCCACGTGTCCATGACGCGTCAAGACAATCTCTTCCCCGGCTTCGGCCCGGCGTACCAGATCGGTCAATTGGCCTTTGGCCTCGCTGACAGATATCTTCATCGAACATCCAGTCATCTTGCCACGCCGTAAATGGTCCATTAAATGGTCCAAGTCAAGAGCGTGTGGTTGCAGACAGTTCTTCCTGCTGGACCACCGATGCCATGTGGCCTATGCTAAGGCATATGCCACGGAGGCCGCGATGGTGAGTTCCGAACGACACGTCAAGCTATTCAAGAACGGACGAAACCAAGCAGTTCGGATTCCACGGGAGTTCGAACTCCCCGGTGAGGACGCAATCATGCGAAAGGAGGGCACCAGGCTGGTCATCGAACCCGCCTCGCCGAAGTCCCTGCTGGCGCTTCTGGAGACCCTTGAGCCGCTCGACGAAGATTTTCCGGCGATCGCTGACCAGCTTCCCGATCCGATCGAGCTTTGATGCGCTACCTCCTCGATACAAATATCGTCTCCGACCTGATCCGCAACCCGCACGGCCGCATTGCCGAGCACATCCGCAGGGTCGGCGAGGATCAGGTCTGTACCAGCATCATCGTCGCGGCCGAGTTGCGTTACGGGGCGGTGAAGAGGGGATCGCCACGTCTTGCGGCTCAGCTCGAAGCCGTTCTCGGCAGCCTTGAAGTCCTCCCCTTTGAGGCCCCAGCGGACGCAGTTTACGGACTCATTCGCAGCCGGCTTGAACAGGCCGGCACCCCGATCGGCGGCAACGATCTGATCATCGCTGCTCAGGCCTTGGCACTCGACCAGACAATCGTGACCGACAACGAAGGAGAGTTCGCCCGTGTCGATGGTCTTCGTTGCGAGAATTGGTTACGGCAGCCACGCCTCTGATGATCGCCGGCATCGCGTTCGTCGACGAAAACGGGGGAGGGGCCGGCGTCCGGCTGCGCAAACCGGGACCCTAACCGCCAATGGCGCTCGGCGGCTTTACTCGCGCCAGGGTCGGTAGCCGGCGGGCAAACTACGCTTCAGGGACCGTCAAGCTCTGGCGTCGTGTTGGCACTTGACGCCAACAAATCTGTTGGCGTATCATGCCAACATGAGCGCCGAGCTCGTCGTTCGCCGCCGCATCGCGTACGGCAACCGGGATTTTGTCGAGATGGTGGTTTGGCGAGTGCCAACGCCAGTGCCTCCGTCGGATCACGGCTTCAAATACCGACTGGTATACGTGGTGGACGGAAAGCGGGTGCTGGGCTTCGACAACGAGCGCGGCAAGGGCGACCACCGACACGAGGGCGATCACGAGACGCCGTACCAGTTCACAGGCGTCGAACAGCTCGTGGCCGACTTCATTGAGGCCGTCACACAGTGGAGGTCAGACCATGGCAAAGCTTGAGATCCAGGTGACCACGGACGCGTTGGCCCGAGCAGGCGCCGAGGTGATTGCCGCCTGGAAGGCCGCCGCTGCGGGCGAGGTGGTGGAGGCGACCGACCGGATCTATTTCGAGGACTGGGCGGCGCTGTGCGCCGTACTCACCCCAAAGCGCTACGAGTTGCTGCGGCACCTGCGGGGCACGCCGGCAGATGGAATCCGGCCACTCGCCCGAGCGTTAGGCCGTGACGTCAAACGCGTGCATGAGGATGTGAGCGCACTTGCGGAGTTGGGGTTGATTGCTCGAGATCCGGAGACAGGGCGCTTGTTCACAGCCGTCGACGAGATCGCCTCCACGATCCGGTTTGCTGCATAGTGGGGACGTGCGAGCCGCTTCGGTCGTGCGGGCCATCCTTGACGGGCAGACGGTCGAGGTGTCGGCGAGCCGCCTGTTCGAGGGGGCGCTGTCGGGCAATCTGGGACCCATATACAGCCCCACTTGCCGGTTCATCCGCTGCCTCGTCACGCGCGTGGAGCGTCGCTCCAGCGGCCAGGGCAGACGTGCCGGGGCTCGTTGCAAGGCTCCTGCGCCTCGACCGCTACGAGCGCAGGGCGCTGTCGCGCCGCAAGTTCGCGGTGCGGGCTCTGGATGCCTTGGCGATTGCGTAAGCCGCCTTCAGCGATCCGATTGTCTGCCGCGCTTCAAGCGGCCGGGCTTGAATTCATCGACGAAAACGGGGGAGGGCCCGGCGTCCGGCTCCGCAAGCCGAGCCGCTAATGGCCGAACGCCGTCAAGCGCGTCTGGCGGCCAGTTCGAACGTCAAGAAGCCGAAGCTGAGCATCAGAGCGGCAACGCCAGGTGGACTTTCACGGCTTCTTCGACGGCCAGCATGTGTTCTTTGGAGAGCGTGCCAAGCCGGCTCTTGAGGCGAGACTTGTCGGCGGCCATAATTTGATCGGCCATGGCTTTGCTCTTTTGGCCTGCGACCTCCACAGGCGCTTCCCCTGGAAAAATCCGGCTCGTGTTGCTGCTGAAGGGAATGACGACGACGCGGGTCAGATGGCGGTTGGCAGAATCGTTGCTGATGATCACGGCGGGGCGGGTCTTGCGAATTTCGCTGCCAATGGCCGGGTCAAACTCGACCCACCAGACCTCACCTCGCTTCATGCGCCATGTCTCCGGCAAGACCGTTGCACCACTCCTGTGCCTCGGCCTCGCGTGCCTTGTCGGCGGCCATGGCCTTGTACCCCTCGTCCAGCGATGTATTCAGCACATGCGGTCGTACAAGATCTTCGATAAACTGGCTGATGCGCCTTTTCCCAACGGTTCGATACAGGCCGTCGTAGACCTCTTCGTCGACAGTAATGGTCATCTTCCGGTGCACGGCACCCTCCTATGGCCGTAATACGTATACCGTATATATGATTTTGCCGGCTGGTGTCAATTTGGCGTGACCTGCAGGCGCGAAGCAGTCCGACCGGCTCTCGAGGCCGTCGACATCGTTTTCATCGACGAAAACGGGGGAGGGGCCGGCGTCCGGCTTCGCAAGCCGGGTGGCTAGTCCGCGAGCACCGCTTGCACGTCGGTACGCGAAAAATCATCTCCGACGTAGAGCAGGCCGCATCCGTGTTCCTTGGCGACATCGTACGCGAAGCAATCGCCAAAATTCAGGGCAGCTGCATGATGACCTTTGCCCCATCGCTCATAAACTCGCGCGACACGGCGAGCGGTGGCGGGCGTTGCGCTTGTAATGTCGAGGGAAAGGCCGTCGATCAGCGTTGCCATCTCGTCGGCAACATTGCGCCGTCGCGCGACGATGAGAGCCTCCGCCACGTTGACCGCTGAAATGACGATGTCGGTTTCAACTTCGATGGCAGCTATACAGGCGTCGGATTCGGGTTCGCCCAGAAGGATCGCCATCAGAGCGGACGTGTCGACGGCGATCATCCGGGCACGCCATCCTCGTACAGGAAATCCTGGCTTCTAGCGGCATCAGTACCCGGGGCCGCCTTCGCAACCCCAGCTTTACGAGCAGCCTCAAGAATCTGGCGCCGGGCTTGGCGATCGGTCACCGCAATTCTAGCCGCAACCAGCCGGGCAGCCACGTGTCCATGACGCGTCAAGACAATCTCTTCCCCGGCTTCGGCCCGGCGTACCAGATCGGTCAATTGGCCTTTGGCCTCGCTGACAGATATCTTCATCGAACATCCAGTCATCTTGCCACGCCGTAAATGGTCCATTAAATGGTCCAAGTCAAGAGCGTGTGGTTGCAGACAGTTCTTCCTGCTGGACCACCGATGCCATATGGCCTATGCTAAGGCATATGCCACGGAGGCCGCGATGGTGAGTTCCGAACGACACGTCAAGCTTTTCAAGAACGGCCGCAACCAGGCAGTCCGAATTCCGCGGGAGTTCGAACTCCCCGGTGAGGACGCAATCATGCGAAAGGAGGGCACCAGGCTGGTCATCGAACCCGCCTCGCCGAAGTCCCTGCTGGCGCTTCTGGAGACCCTTGAGCCGCTCGACGAAGATTTTCCGGCGATCGCTGACCAGCTTCCCGATCCGATCGAGCTTTGATGCGCTACCTCCTCGATACAAATATCGTCTCCGACCTGATCCGCAACCCGCACGGCCGCATTGCCGAGCACATCCGCAGGGTCGGCGAGGATCAGGTCTGTACCAGCATCATCGTCGCGGCCGAGTTGCGTTACGGAGCGGCGAAGAGGGGATCGCCACGTCTTGCGGCTCAGCTCGAAGCCGTTCTCGGCAGCCTTGAAGTCCTCCCCTTTGAGGCCCCGGCGGATGCAGTTTACGGACTCATTCGCAGCCGGCTTGAACAGGCCGGCACCCCGATCGGCGGCAACGATCTGATCATCGCTGCTCAGGCCTTGGCACTCGACCAGACAATCGTGACCGACAACGAAGGAGAGTTCGCCCGTGTCGATGGTCTTCGTTGCGAGAATTGGTTACGGCAGCCACGCCTCTGATGAAAGCCGGCATCGCGTTCATCGACGAAAACGGGGGAGAGGTCGGCGTCCGGCTTTGCAAGCCGGGTCGCTAGTGGCTGGCCGTACGCTGGCGAGCGGTTGGCGCGACAAGCGGCGGTTTGTGAACCCGCGGTCGGCCTGGGGCGCATCCGGGGGATCAAGCGGTAACGCCGGTTGACGGGAGCGCGTAATAACCGGATTTGACGCGTCGGCGCACGCGTGCCGCATTGCACGAGGGCCGCCAGCGCCGACTACCTGTAATCTATCAGCCACCAAGGCACCATGTGCCATCTTGATGGCAAGATGCTGAGAAGCTATCTTCGTGCTGCAGAAAGGAGGTTCGCATGGCCGAACCCCAGCTTTCCGTTCGCAGCGCCAAGGCGCGCGAACTCGCCCATCGTCTGGCCCGGCGCCAGAAGCGTTCGATCGCCGATGTCGTCGAGCGCGCTTTGGAAGCCTATGAGATCCGAGAAGTAGGACGCGAGCCGGCATCCTCTTTCTATGCGCGGTTGTCGGCAAACCATGGGACTGATGTCGACCTCGAGGCGGTTATCCGGGAGACGCGTCGTCCCCATTCCGGTCCTGACCTGTGATCTTTCTCGATACCAACGTGGTGTCGGAGACACTGCGCAAGTCTCCCGAACCGGGGGTTATTGCTTGGCTCGTCCGCTATGACGCCGAACTGGCTTTGTCCACCGTGACCATTGCCGAGATTGCCTTTGGCATTGCCAAGATCCAACCCGATCAGCGGGCGGTGCGACTGGAGCAAGGGCTTGCCGACTGGCGCCATCGTTTCGCCGACCGGATCTTCGGGCTGACCGAAGAGGCGGCGCTTGCCTATGGCAAAATCATGGGCTCAGCATCCCGCCAGGGAGTTGGCATGTCCACGCCTGACGGCATGATTGCCGCCATCGCCAAGGTCCATGACGGGCGCCTTGCCACCCGTAACCTGGCGGATTTCCGCACAACCGGTCTTGAGCTGATTTCTCCTTGGGACTTTTGAGCCTGGCGGCGGCTCGAAGAAGACGAGGGGGGCTGCTTGGCTGCAACCCCAATTGTCCGGAATGTGGCGCTGCAGTCGCGTCGACACCGGCCAAGGTTGCGGTCAGCGCAGTCACCTGCAGGCATCGACTTCATCGACGAAAACGGGGAGGGCCCGGCGTCCGGCTGCGGAAACCAGGGCGTTGATGGCCTTCCGCGGTTCGCGCGCCGTGGCGCGACACTTGCCGTCGGGCGAGCTCAACGCCGGACCTCTTGAAGCCAACGGGATCGGTCTGTATATATAGGTATCTGATTATTCTTCCTAGGTAGAAGACATGGTCCTCAGCATCAAAGATCCCGAAGCCGACCGTCTTGCCCGTGCTGTCGCAGCGGAGACGGGGGAATCGCTGACCCAGGCGGTGGTAAAGGCCCTCCGTGACCGGCTGGAGAACGAGCGGCGGAAGAGCAGGGACGTCGAAAGCCTGGTAGCCGACGCAATGGAGATCGGTCGCCACTACGTCACGCAGTCGCTCCTCGACAAGAGAACCGCCGACGACATCATCGGCTACGACCAGCACGGAATACCGCGGTGATCGTCGATACCTCGGCGCTTCTGGCCATCCTCGAACAAGAGGCTGAAGCAGAGCGCATGGCTCGCGCAATCGGTCGTGCGCCCGGTTCCTCCGTATCGGCGGCAAGCATGGTCGAAGCGGGCATTGTTGTACAAGCGCGCAGGGGCGATGAGGGTTCGAGAGACCTCGACCTCCTGATGCTCAAGCTCGGCATGGTGGTTGCGCCATTCACGGCGCATCAGGCTGATATCGCCCGGAAAGCGTTCCGCTCCTACGGCCGCGGACGGCACCCGGCAGCACTCAACCTTGGCGATTGCCTTGCCTATGCGCTTGCGAAAGACGCCGCCGAGCCATTGCTGGCCAAGGGCAACGATTTCGCGCAGACGGACATCGTGTTAGCCCCGTTCTGATAACCTCGGCAAATATGCGCTGCGGCCTCGTTCCCGGCTGTAGGCTGGCAAACGGCCCATTCGACGAAGACGGGGAGGGGCCGGCGTCCGGCTTCCCAAGCCGGGACGCTGACAGCGACGGGTTTCCCAGACGGCCGCTTCGTGTCATCAATCCCTTTCGCTTGGGGCAACGGTGCGGCCTTGCGACGGCCGACCGAGGCCCTGCCGCTGACTTCTTCGTAGCCTCCGAGCCGTTGCTCGTAACCGCCATTCGCACCCTTGCCGCTACGTGCCTCCGAGATCGGTTGACAAGAACACGACATGATATGATTGATATCAATGGGCTCATTGATATCAAAGGAACGTCGCTATGCCCGGCAGTCTGCACGTCAGAAATCTGGACGATGAATTGATCAAGAAGCTGAAGCGCCGCGCGGCCCGTCATGGTCGGTCGACGGAGGCTGAACACCGGGAGATTCTGAGCCAGGCGCTCACGAATGAGTCCGAGCCCTCGTTCGATGCTCTTGCTGCCGAACTCAGGGAGCTGACGCGCAAGCGCAAGCAAACGCCTTCCGAGATCCTGTTGCGCGAAGGGCGCAAGGAGCGGTGAACCGGTTCGTTATTGACGCCAGCATTGCCGCCAAGTGGGTAGTTGAGGAGCGCGGCACGGCCGAAGCGCTATTGCTGCGTAAGCGGGCGCGGCTGATGGCGCCGGATCTACTTGTGGCAGAGTGCGCCAACATCCTCTGGAAAAAGGTTCGTCGGAAGGAACTCACAAGGGACGAGGCAATTCTCGCGGCGCGCCTCCTCGAAGGGTCTGATCTTGAGTTGCTCCCGACAAGGTCCGTGCTGCAGCGGGCCACACAAATCGCAATCGATCTGGATCATCCGGCCTATGACTGTCTCTACTTGGCCTTGGCAATCGACAACGGCTGTCGGTTCGTGACAGCGGACGAAAGGTTCGTGCACATGCTCGAACAAAGCCACGCCGCCCATGACCATCGTGGCTCGGCAATCTCGTTGAACGAGGCTGTTGCCGCCGTGAGGTAAGGCCCAGCCGTCGGTGGAGGAGGCGGGCAGTGGCAACGCGTTCTCGCCGGCGCCGATACTGAGCAAGCGAGTGGCTATCGTTGCTTTCCGGAGGCATCGAGCTTCTCGGAGAGCCAGATCTTGATGAGCGACTGATAGGGCACGTCCCGCTTGCCGGCGGCGATCTTGATCCGATCCAGCAAAGCATTGGGAAGCCGTAGCGAGATCGATGTGGATGACGGTTTCAAATTGGGAAGCCTCACCCTGGCAGCTTTGCTCCAGTCGACGCGATCGGCCGAGTTGTGACTTTCCCAGTAGGCCCGCTCCTCGGCCTCCGTCTGGAACTGCGGCAGTGGCTTACGTGTGCTGCTCATAGTATCTCCGCTCATTGCGGCTGGTGTCGCGGGCCGAGATCACCCGTATCTTCGTTTCTTTCTCCCGAAGCGTGAAGGTGATGTGAAGTAGCCTTCCGTCGTCGGTGTGTCCGAGCGCATGGATGCGTTGTTCCATGACGCTGTGCTTTTCGTCGGGAACCACCAGCAATGGCTCGTTGAAGAAGATCTGCTCTGCTTCGGACTGGCTGACCGCGTGCTTTGCGGCGCTCTTGCGGGCATTCCCTGCATCCCAGTCAAAACCGGTGATCAGCTCCCAATCGACCATAGCCGTATATTACCAACATATACATTGAATTCAAGGGCGCGCGATCAGGCACGCTCTCCCGTGCGATCCGGGGCTCGATCGACGAAAACGGGGAAGGGGCCGGCGTCCGGCTTTGCAAGCCGGGTCGCTTGTGGCTGGCCGTACGCTGGTGAGCGGTTGGCACGACAAGCGGCGGTTTGCGAACCCGCGGTCGGCCTAGCTGTTGTCCATCCGGTCCTGAGCGAGGACGCTCGAGTTGCGACGCTGTCGCCTGCACAAACCGACGCCGCCGGCGATCGTCGCCACTAGCCGCGCCCGAGCGCTTCGCCGGACTCGGAAAATACATGGAGCGCCGAGACGGGCGCCGTCATCGTCACGCGCGAGCCGGGGACCGTCGGGCTATCGCCCGGCGTGCGTGCGACCACGACCGTGCCATCATCGAGATGCGTGTGGATTAGGCTCGATTTGCCGAGATGCTCCACGGCGTCGACCTCCGCCGACAGCATGAACCCGCCGGTCGGGCCCTCACCCTCGACGAGGTGCTCCGGCCGCACCCCCAGCGTCACCTTGCTGCCCACCGCCGCCTCCACCGTGTCGAGCGGCAGGGTGACGCCGCCGCCGACATCGAAGGCGACCCCAAAGCCCCCGTCGCGACCAGTCACCTTGCCCGACACAAAGTTCATCTTCGGGCTGCCGATGAAGCCCGCGACGAACAAGTTCGCCGGCCGGTGATAGACGTCAAGCGGCTCCCCGATCTGTTCGATCCGCCCGCGGTTGATCACCACGATCTTCGAGGCCAGCGTCATCGCCTCGACCTGGTCGTGGGTCACGTAGACGGTCGTTGCCTTGAGCGCACGATGCAGCTTGGCGATCTCGATGCGCGTGTTGATCCTGAGCGCCGCATCGAGATTGGACAGCGGCTCGTCGAACAGGAACACCGCTGGTTCGCGCACGATGGCGCGGCCGATGGCGACGCGCTGGCGCTGCCCGCCGGAGAGGTCGCGCGGCCGGCGACTGAGATAGGGGGTGAGCTGCAGCGTCTCCGCCGCGCCACGCACCCGCCGATCCACTTCCGCCTTGTCCGCCTTGGTGAAGCGCAGGCCGAAAGCCATGTTCTTGTAGACGCTCATATGCGGATAGAGCGCGTAGGACTGGAAGACCATGGCGATCTTGCGCTCGGCCGGCGGCATGTTGTTGACCTTGCGTCCGCCGATGGAAATCTCGCCCGAAGAGACCTTTTCCAGCCCCGCGATCAGGCGCAGCAGGGTCGATTTTCCACAGCCCGACGGCCCGACGAAGACCACGAACTCGCCGTCCTTCACGTCGAGGTTGATGTCGTAGAGAACCTGCGTCGGCCCGAAGGACTTGTTGACGCCGTTGAGCGACACATCGGCCATTATTTCACGGCTCCCGCGGTCAGGCCCCGCACAAGAGAGCGCGAGAACAACAGGTAGAGGACGAGGACCGGCGCGATCGCCAGAGACAGCGAGGCGAGCACCGCGTTCCAATCGGTGACGTACTGGCCGATGAACTGCTGCACGCCCAGCGTCACCGTCTGGGTCTCGCGGCCCGGCGCCAGGATCAGCGGAAACCACAGGTCGTTCCAGATCGGCACCATTGTGAAGATGGCGACCGTCGCCAGCGCCGGACGGATCAGCGGCAGGATCACGGCATAGAAGATGCGGTATTCGCTGACCCCGTCGCAGCGCGCCGCATCGCGCAGGTCGCGTGGCACCTGCTGGATGAATTCGGCCAGGATGAAGATGGCGAGCGGCAGCCCCATCGCCGTGTAGACGAGGATGAGCGCGGTCAGCGTGTTCACCAGGCCGAGGCCAACCATCATCTTGAGGATGGAGACACTGCCCAGCCGGATCGGCACCATGATGCCGATCGCCATGTAGAGGCCGACCAGCGCATTGCCGCGAAAGCGGTATTCGGTGATCGCCCAGGCGCTCATGGCGCCAAAGGCCAGCACCAGCGCCAGCGACACGACGGTCACCGTTAGGCTGTTGACGAAGTAGAGGCCGAAGTCGGCCTTGGCCAATACCGAATCATAGCCGACCAGCGAGAAGGACTTGCCCAACGGGAGCGAGAGCGGTGTCGAGAAGATCGCCCGGCGCGTCTTGAACGAGTTGACGAGGATCAGCAGCACCGGCCCGATCGCGAGCAGCGTGTAGAGGATCAGCGCCGCATGGACGGCCATCCGGGATGCGCGCTGCTTGTTCATGCCGCCCGCTCCCTCACGAAAGATAGTGGTGCATGCGGCGCTGCACGCCGAACAGGTAGACGAGTACGCCGACCAGGATGATCAGCAGCATCATGGTCGCCACCGCCGCGCCCATGGTCGGGCTGCCGGGCTGCAGTTGGTTGCCGAAGAAGGTGCGGTAGAAGAAGGTGCCGAGAATGTCGGAGGCGAAGTTCGGCCCGGCCAGCGCCCCCTTGATCGTGTAGATAAGGTCGAAGGCGTTGAAATTGCCGACGAATGTGAGAATGGCGATCACGCCCAGCGTTGGCAGGATCAGCGGCAGCTTGATCGACCAGAAGACGTGCCACTGATTGGCGCCGTCGACCGTGGCTGCGTCGACCAGATCGTCGGGGATGTTCAGCAGCGCCGCGTAGATCAGCATCATCGGGATGCCGACGAACTGCCACACTGAGATGAGCGCGATGGTCACCAGCGCTGTCCCCTCCAGCCCCAGCCACGGCGAGAACAGGCCGCCCAGCCCGAAGACGTTGAGCGCCCCCCTGGCGATGCCCCACAGCGGCGACAGGATCAGCTGCCAGATGAAGCCGATGATGACGAAAGACAGCATCGTCGGCAGGAAGATGAGCGTGCGGTAAACGCTGCGCCCGGTCAGCGCCGGCAGGCTCAGGAGAACGGCGAGCGCCAAGCCGATCGAGTTCTGCACGATCATGTGGACCGCGAAGAAGACGAGGTTGTTGCGGAAGGCGTTCCAGAACGGCCCCGCCCAGCGCGTGTCGGTCAGCAGTGTGACGAAATTGGTGAAACCGGTGAAGTGAACGGCGCCATGGCTGTCGGCCGTGTAGAGGCTCAGCCGGATGGTGTCGATGAGCGGATAGATCGAAAAGACCGTGTAGACGATGGCGGCGGGGGCGAGAAAGACGACGACATAGGTCGTCCAGGGCGTCGCGTCCCTGGTGTCGATGCGTGCCAGAGCGGTTTCACCGCCGGTTTCCGCCATTGCCCCTTTCCCCTGCGCTGTTCCGCGTCACCCATGCGGCGGCCCTCATGGCGCGGCAGCGCTGTGAGGCGGAACTGTAGGGTTCCTAGGCCGGAAGAATCAATTCGTGCCCACAGGGCGCGCCGGGTCGCGAAGCTTGGGGCTCCGCGGCCCGGCTGTTCGATAGGCGCTACTGCGCCGGGTGGTACCAGGAGTCGAGGCCGTCCTGGACCTTCTTGCCGGCTTCTTCAGGCGTCATGGTGTGATTGAGCACCTGCGCGCTGACGTTCCACAGATCGTTTTCCAGGTTCGGCGTGCCGCGCGAAAGGATCTGGTACGAGTTGCGGATCGTCGACTTGCAGCTGTCACGCCAGCTCACGAAGGTCTTGGCGACCGGGTCCTTGATGTCGACCTTGGCGGAGGACAGCGGGAAGAAACCCGGCAGAGCGTTGGCGTAGATGCCCGCAAACGCCGGCGAGGCCACCCACGACATGAAGGTCTTGGCGGCGTCCATGTTGGGCGTCTTGGCGTTGATGCCCATGCCGATGTCGACGTGATCGCTGATGTAGCAATCCTGCCCCGGAACCGGCAGTGGCGGCGGGAAGGCGTCGAACTTGAGGTCCTTGCCGCCCTGCGTCTCGAAGGTCGTGATGTCCCACGAACCGGCGGGATAGATCGCGGCCTTGCCGAGCGAGAACAGGTTCTGGCTGTCAGGATACTTCTGCGCCTGATAGCCGTCGGCGAGGTACGGCGACCACTTGGCCATCTGTGCCCAGGTGTCGATGTACGGCTTGTCGGTGAACTTCTCTTTGCCCGCGATCAGCGCCTTGCGGCCTTCTTCGCCCTTCCAGTAGTTCGGGCCAATGTTCTGGAAGCCCATGGTGGCGGCTTCCCACTGGTCGGCGGTGCCGATGTCGAGCGGCACGTACTTGCCATCGGCCTTGATCTTGTCGAGGACCGCGAAGAATTCGTCGACGGTCTTCGGAATCTCCAGCTTCAGCTCGCTGAAGATGTCCTTGTTATAGATGAAGCCGTGAATGACCGACGCCATCGGCACGCAGAAGGTGGACTTGCCGTCATCGGTCGTCCAGGCGACGCGCGCCACGTCCGAGAAGTTCTCCATTCCGGGCAGGTCGTTGACCGAGGTCAGGAAGCCCTTCTTGAAGAGGTCGAGCGAGGCGTCGAACGGCCGGCAGGTGATCAGGTCGCCGGCGGAGCCGCCTTCCAGCCGCGAGTTGAGCGCGGCGTTGTATTCGGTCGGCGCCGTCGGGTTGAACACCACCTTGATGTCCGGGTGGTCCTTCTCGAAGGCCGGGATGATCTGCTTGTTCCACAGATCGGCGTCGTCGTTCCGCCAGCTTTCGATCGTCAGTGTCGTCTCGGCCAAAGCGATGCCGCTTGAAAGCAGCAGGGTCGCCGCAGCCGTCGCGATGATCCGTTTCAGTGCGCGTCCTGTCATCCGTCACTCTCCCTGTTGAGACTGTGCTCTGCCGGCGGCATGCCGCCGGCCTCTCCGTGACCGCGAGTGCTCATGTCAGTCGAGCCATCGCGGCGCGCAGATTCCCTTGTGTTTCGGCCAGAACCCTTGCCGCCTCCTCGGGCTTGAGGCCCTTGGCGACGAGAGCTGCCTGCTTGATGTGGCCGCCGCAGGCATCGAGCGCATGCGACGCTTCGCGCTCGTCGACATGGGCGATGTCGACAAGCATCGTCACGGCGCGCTTGTGGAGCTTGGCGTTGTCGACCCTGAGGTCGACCATATGGCCGTCGTGGATTCGGCCGAGACGGAGCATGACCAGGCTGGACAGCAGGCTGAGCGCGGCTTTCTGTGCGGTGCCGGCGCCCATGCGGGTCGAGCCGCGGATCACCTCCACTCCGGAATCGAGCAGGACCGGCTGGTCAACCGCCTTGAGAAGTGGGGCTTGTGGGTTGTTGGCCAGACCAACCGTCAAGGCGCCGGCCTTTCGCGCAAACTCGACGGCGGCGAGCGTGAAGGGCGTAGACCCGCTGGCGGCGACGGCAATGACGGCGTCGGCCGGCTGGGGCGAAAGTGCCGCGATCCTGGCCGCGGCCAGCGTGGCGTCGTCCTCGCTGCCGCCGGTCATGCCCGGCTTCAGTTCGGTGCCCTGGGCCAGCACGAAAACGGTGCGTTCCTCGGGCCAGTCGAACGTTCCGGCGAGCTCCATGCCGTCGAGGGCTGCCAGCAGCCCCGAGGTGCCGGCGCCGACATAGATCAGCCGGCCATCCTCGCCCAGTCGGGCGACGATTGCCCCTGCCGCCGCGGCGAGTTGCCCGCGCGCCCGATCAACGGCGGCGACCGCGCGCTCCTGTCCATCGACGAAGGCCGCAAGAATCGCGTCATCGTCCCACACATCAAGGCCGCGATAACGCTGGCTGATGGTTTCGGTTGTGGACATCCCGGCGAGCGCTACGACCCCTCTCGTTGCGACACGTATTAGATTGGTATCATATGTCGCGAGCATCCGACAAGAGCATCTTGGTTGCTCATCCATGCTCGCTATCGCTGCAGCTTGTCACGAATTTGGGCAAGCTGATGCGTAAATCGCCAAAACGCCCACAAAGGCGCTTTTTCAGTTGGCTTTGAAGTGGCATTATCCTATTCCTTGGGCAAAACACGCGACGGCCCGACTGGGAAGAAGCCGAAGGAGCCAATGGCACAGCCTCTCTTCACCGGGTGCGATGGTGGCGATGCGGCCTGCCGTGGCGCGGAGGTTGAGGGCTGATGGTGGACCTTGCCGGTGAAGGCAACGTGGATGGGACGCTCGATGAGACGAACCCGACGCCGCTCTACCTCCAGCTTCAACGCCTGATCCAGAATCAGGTGCACAAAGGCAAGTTGCAGGCCGGCGATGCCCTGCCCAGTGAGCGCGATCTCGCCCAGCAGTTCGGCATCTCGCGCGTCACCGTCAGGAAGGCCATCGCCGGCCTGGTCGAGAAGAGCATCCTTGTTCAGCATTGGGGCTCGGGCACCTTCATCGCCCCGCCCACCCGGGTCGAGCAGGCCCTGTCGCGCCTGTCGAGCTTCACCGACGACATGATGATCCGCGGGCTGACACCCGGCACGCGGGTGATCGAACGGTCGTGCGGACCGGCTGCGCCGAAGGAATCGATGGCGCTCGGGCTGTCGCCCGGCGACAAGGTGAGCCGCCTGCAGCGCCTTCGTCTGGCCGACAGCATGCCCATGGCCATCGAGTTCGCGGTGGTCCCGGCCCGCTTCCTGCCCGATCCGGCAACCGTCGGCCATTCGCTCTATGCGGCGCTGGCCGAGCACGGTTGTGCGCCGAGCCGTGCCCTGCAACGGCTCCATGCCGTTCTCCTCACCGGCGACCAGGCCAGGCTGCTCGATGTGCCGCCGGCCAGTGCCGCGCTCTACATCGAGCGGCGGTCCTTCCTCGAGGACAGCACCCCGATTGAGTTCACCGCCTCCTATTACCGCGGCGACGCCTATGACTTTGTCGCCGAGCTTTCCATCGGGTCAAATGAATGAACGCCGACGTCCAAAGCCTCATGCTGCGCGAAACCACCGAGGCACCGGAGGTCGTGGCGCGCCAGATTTCGGCCAATGCCGGAATCTGCCGCGATCTGGTGCGGCGGCTGCGGGCCGCACCGCCACGCTTCGCGGTCACCTGTGCCCGCGGCAGCTCCGACAGTGCGGCCTTGTTCGCCAAGTACCTCTTTGAAATCCGCCTGGGGCTCGTGGTCGCCTCGGTCGGTCCCTCGGTGCGCTCGATCTATGGCGGCCGGCCACAGGTCGCCGACGCGCTGTTCCTGGCGATCTCGCAGTCGGGGCAGAGCCCTGACCTTATCAAGCTGGCGGAAGCGGCGCGCGAAGGGGGAGCGCTGACGGTGGCGCTGGTCAACGACCCGGCTTCGCCGTTGGCGGCGGCTTGCGAGGTCGTGCTGCCGCTGCATGCCGGACCCGAGAAGAGTGTCGCGGCGACCAAGTCCTACATCGCCTCGCTGGCGGCGCTGCTGCAGTTGCTGGCCGTATGGAGCGATGACGCCGCGCTCAATCGCGCTGTCGAGCGCCTGCCGGACGATCTTGCCGACGCGCTCAAGCGGGACTGGCGGCCAGCGGTGCCGGTCCTTGCTGAGACGCAGAGCCTTTATGTGGTTGGCCGCGGCGCCGGCTATGCAGTGGCCCAGGAGGCGGCCCTGAAGCTCAAGGAAACCTGCGGCCTTCACGCCGAAGCGATGAGTGCCGCCGAGATCATGCACGGACCCCTGACGCTCGCCGGCGCGGATTTCCCCGTTGTCCTGTTCAGCCAGCGCGACGAGGCGCTGGACTCCTTGTCGGCGCTTGCCTCCGCTCTGACGGCGCGGGGCGTGACCGTGCTTGCCGCCGGTCCGGCCGCGGCTGGCGGGCTTACCCGTCTGCCGACGGCGGAGGGGCTGCATCCCTTTGCCCAGCCGATTGCGCTCGTGCAGAGCTTCTATCCGCTTGCCGAGGCGCTCGCCCGCGCCCGCGGGCGCGATCCCGACCACCCGCCGCATCTGATGAAGGTGACGGAGACGCGCTGATGACCATTGCCCTGACCGGCGCCCGGGTTTTCGACGGTACGCACATCGTCGAGGGCCGCAGCGTAGTGATCGCCGACAAGACGATCGTCGCCTTGGTGCCCGATGGCGACGTTCCCGCCGATGCCGCCAGGCGGCGTGTGCAAGGGCTGCTGGCGCCGGGCTTCATCGATGTCCAGGTCAATGGCGGCGGCGGCGTACTCTTCAACGACCAGCGCACGGCCGATGGCATCGCCGCCATCGGCGCGGCCCATCGGCCCACCGGCACGACGGGTTTCCTGCCGACCTTCATCACCGACACACGCGCGCATATGCAGGAGGCCATCGCGGCCGCACGCGATGCGCTGGAGGCCGGCGTCCCCGGCCTGCTCGGCATTCACATCGAAGGTCCGTTCCTCAGTGCCGAGCGCAAGGGCGTGCACGACGCCAATCTCTTCCGCGTGATGGATGAGGCCGATTTCGCCCTGGTCACCTCGCTCGGGGCCGGCCGCACGCTTATGACGCTGGCGCCCGAGCGCGTGCCGCCGGAGACGATCGCGCGGCTCACAGCCGCCGGCGTCGTCGTCTCTGCCGGACACACCGCGGCGAGCTACGAGACGATCGCCAAGGCGCGCGCCGCGGGCCTCACCGGCTTCACCCATCTCTTCAACGCCATGCCGCCGTTGGCCGGCCGCGCGCCGGGGCCGGTCGGCGCCGCGCTCGACGATCCGGAGAGCTTCGTCGGCATCATCGCCGATCTGTTTCATGTGTCGGCTGTCAGCCTGCGCGTCGCCATCGCCGCCCATGGCTGGCAGCGCATAGTGCTGGTCACCGACGCCATGCCGTCGGTGGGCACCGACCTCACCGAATTCCTCATCGACGGCAATGTCATCACCCGCAAGGACGGCAAATTGCTGCGCGGCGACGGCACCATCGCCGGCTCCGACCTCGACATGGCGACGGCGGTGCGCAATTGCGTCAAGGCGCTCGGCCTGCCGCTGGAGGCGGCCCTGCACATGGCGTCGCGGGCGCCGGCCGAATACCTGCGTCTCGGCTCCGAACTGGGCCGCATCGCACCGGGATACCGCGCCAACCTCGTGCTGTTCGACGACGATCTTGGCGTCGTCGAGACGTGGATCGATGGCCTCGGCAGCAAAGAATAGGAGGACGCGATGGCGAAGAAGAGGGTGCTGGTCGTCGGGCTCGGCAATATGGGCTTGAGCCACGCGCTCGCCTATACGCGCATCGACGGCTTCGATGTGGTCGGGACCTGCGAGCGCAACACGGAGCGCACGCTGCCGGCGGCATTGGCCGGCGCCAGGCGCTTCACGGACTACGCCGAGGCGCTGGCGGCCCTCAAGCCGGACGTCGTTTCCATCTGCACCTGGGCGGATACCCACGCCGACTACGCCGTCGCGGCCATGGAGGCCGGCGCCCACGTGTTCGTCGAAAAGCCCTTGGCCGAGAGCGTCGCCGAAGCCGAGCGCGTCGTCGCCACGGCGCGGCGGACCGGCCGCAAGCTCGTCATCGGCTATATCCTCCGCCACCATCCGAGCTGGACGAAATTCATCGAGCTTGCCCGCACGCTCGGCACGCCACTGGTCTTCCGCATGAACCTCAATCAGCAATCGAGTGGCGAGCAATGGGCGACGCACAAGCGCCTGCTGCAGGCGCTGTCGCCGATCGTCGATTGCGGCGTCCACTATGTCGACGTCTGGTGCCAGATCACGCGCGCGGCGCCCTTGACCGTGCATGCCGTCGGCGCGCGGCTGACCGAGGACATGCCGGCCAACCAATACAATTACGGGCACTTCGAGGTGACATTCGCCGATGGCTCGGTCGGCTGGTATGAGGCCGGATGGGGTCCGATGATGAGCGAGACGGCCTTCTTCGTGAAGGACGTCATCGGGCCCAAGGGCTCGGTGTCGATCGTCATGGCGGAAGGCGCCGGATCGGCCGACATGGCGACCCACACCAAGACCAACCAGATCCTGTTCCACCTGGCCGAGCTCGCCGCCGACGGGTCCCTGGCTAAGCCCGACGAGCGCATCACGACCGCCGACGAACCCAGCCACGATGATCTCTGCGAGCGCGAGCAGCGCTTCCTCTTGAAGGCGATCGACGAGGATCTAGACCTCGGGGACCACATGGGGGATGCAGTCAAGAGCTTGCGCATCGTTCTTGCCGCCGATCGCTCGGTGCGCACCGGCGAGGTCGTCCGGCTCTAGATTGGCGATGATCAGAGATGGTCGCACACTAGTTGGTCGCACATTCTCATAGGTCGAACCGAAAGTGAGTCGCGCCCGTCCTCGCCTTGATGGTCCCGAAGGGGTGTTCGACCGTCTCGCGCCTGACGCGCATCAGATTGGGGTTGACATCGAGCCTCTGCTGGACGTCCTCGATCAGATGTTCATGAACCCAGCCCGCGACTTGACGTTGTGGGCGTGCACCGCCGCTTGATCGAGCAGGCGTCCGGCCGTGCCGTGAAATCAGCGCCGCCGTCCGGCCAGGTATGCTGCCAAGTCAAGTGCAGTGGTGGGAAAGGGGAAATCGGCCGACACATGGACCGATGATGCTGCGATAGGAATTAATTCAGGGCAAATGACCGCTGCGCCTGAGGTTGCGCCTTTGCGGCTCGTATCCCCCCATTTGAGGCGATGGACACTGGTTCTGTGCCAGCGTCAGATAATCCAATCATTGCTGCGCAAAGAGCCGCCCGTTGCCACAGCCTGAGGAGGGCACTCGACAACGGGCGGCAGGCGACATTATCGAAGCGCGTCCGCCGCGGTGCGCCTCCCTGGTTTTCGGTGGCCTCACGAATTCAGGCTAAATCAACCAGCAGGCGTGTCTAGCCTTTACTTGTCGCGATCCCCAATGACATGAAAAGGCGACTGAGGCTCAAGGACAACGCGCCAAGTCTTCATTCGCGACCAGAACGACCAAGAGAGGCTCCTGATCGTCCGCCCCTACGGCGCTGAGGTCCTTGAAAGGTGCCCTCAGTGAACTGGGCGTGTGTTACCCCCAGTGTTACCCCGGCGCGACTTTCGCGGCCGGTTGCCGCCTGAGTTTTCAGCTAAATTGTTGATTTATTTGGTGCCGGCAGCAGGATTCGAACCCGCGACCCCCTGATTACAAATCAGGTGGAAAACTGTTAGCCCGGTGAAAGTGGCGTAAAATCTTGTTGCGCGAAAGGGCCGAATTCCGATATTCCTTGCGTCGTGTTAGCCCGATGTTATCTGATTTTACATTCGGGTTTCGTTAGCCGAGCGTTAGCCCAAGGGGGTTGCCGATGGCTCGACGCAAGACACTTTCGGACCTGGGCGTTGCCGCCCTGAAGCCACGCGCGGCGCGCTACGCCGAGCCTGACCCGGAGATGCGCGGGCACTATGTCCGGGTGCAGCCGGGCGGTGCCAAGAGCTTCGTTGTGGTCGCCCGTAATCCGGCCGGAAAGCAGGTCTGGGCGACCATCGGCGGGGCTGACGTTCTCCGCATAGGGGAAGCACGGGGAAAGGCGCGCACGGCCATACAGCGCATTCGGGCGGGCCTTCCTGCGGTGGAACAAGCCGGCGAGACGTTCGAGGCGGTCGTGGCGAACTATCTCAAGCGACACGTCATCGCCAATGGACTGCGGTCGCGCGGCGAGCTCGAGCGGATCCTCGGCAAGTACATCCTGCCGGCATGGGGCCGCCGCGAGTTTGCTAGCATTCGACGCAGCGACGTAGCGGCGCTGCTCGACAAGGTGCAGGACGAGAACGGCGCCACACAGGCCGACGCGGTGCTGGCGGTGATCCGGGGCGCGATGAATTGGCACGCGGCGAGGGCCGACGCCTACACCCCGCCACTGGCGCGCGGAATGCGCCGCTCCGACCCCAAGACGCGGGCGAGGGCGCGCATCCTCGACGACAACGAATTGCGGGCCGTCTGGCGCGCGGCCGAGACCAATGGAACGTTCGGCGCCTTTATCCGGCTGGCGATGTTGACGGCACAGCGCAAGGCCAAGCTGGTCAAGATGCGCTGGGAAGACATCGACATTGGCGGCGAGTGGCATATCCCTGCCGACGACCGGGAGAAGGGCACCGCCGGCTCGCTGGTGCTGCCCGAGGTGGCACTCGCCATTATTCAAGCGCAGCCGCGCCTCACCTCCAATTCGTTCGTCTTTGCCGGTCGCGGCGGGACCGCCTTCAACGCCTTTTCGCAGTCCAAGCGGCGCTTCGACCAGAAGCTCGCCGGCGTTGCTCCGTGGACGATCCACGATCTACGCCGCACAGCGCGCTCGCTCATGTCGCGTGCTGGTGTCCGGCCGGACATTGCCGAGCGGGTGCTCGGTCACGCCATTGCCGGCGTCGAGGGCGTCTACGACCGACACAGCTATCGGGAGGAGAAGGCCGACGCGCTGGCGCGGCTGGCGGGGCTGATCGGCGCCGTCGTCGAGCACCAGTCGGCAACGTTCTTCCGCTTAAGGCAGCGAAATCGGTGCGGCTGACGAGTTTCGCGAAGAGTGGTTCGTGGGCGAGCTCGCGCGTCTGCACGGCGAGTTCAGGCAAGGCGACTATTCCGCGTTCATGGAGGCGCTCCTGCTCTGTTGCTGGAATCAGCGCGCCCTTCCCGAGTGGTTGGCAACCGTTGTCATCGAGCAATCGGAAGCCACGTTCGCCAAGAACGCGACTGGCCACGGCCGGCAAGGCAACTGGCGCGCTGCCCTTCATGCCAAACAGGTGGATGACCATCGGGCGAACATGGTGGCACTTCACCTATGGCGCGGGAGCGAAGAGGACGGATCTTCGTCTCCGAAATGGCACGGCTGTACGACTACGGCGCAGGCCAACGCCCGGACAATCCCTTTCGCGTCGTGACCCGCGAAGATGTGTTTGAGTTCGTATCGAAGTATTTGCGGGGCACGCCAGCGAGGGGATCGCCTCGGGCGATTGAGGATAGTTACCAGAGATCATGCGCGCCCGGAAGCAGGGCGCCGAATAGGCTGCTAATTCCCGTTCTTTTTGCTCCGATCAAGTTCGCATAAGTGGAAGCCGGTTTTGATGAAACCGGCGCATGTCACTGCCGAGAAATGGCCAACCGGAGCAACCCCATGAACGTTCCGCACATGTTGCGATTCCGCGACCTCAGGGATCGCGGCATCGTCAATAACCGCGTCACCCTTAAGAACCGGATCGACAAGGCCGACTTTCGCCCGGTCACCTGATCGGCCCGAACGCCCGCGCATGGACCGATAAGAAATCAACGCCTATCTCAACTCGCGTCCGACGGACCGGAAGGCAGCTCCTTCCCGTCGCGCCTCGCCGGAGGCCGCGTGAAGCGATGGCGGCGCAAAAAATCGCCGCCGGCGCTCGGGGCAGAGCAGGACCGGCGGCATTGATCTGGGGTCGGGGCAAAAAGAGCCCAGCAGGTATATTTTCCTATCCGATCAAGCGCGCCAGCGCAGAGCCTCTAGGTGATCCTTCCGAGCGGCGTTCGCCTTGGCACCTTTGCCGATCGTCTGGCCGTTGCTGAGGCCGTCCGGGCCCTGCGGGAGGTGGCGGCATGAACGCGCTTTCGCCGGACGAGCCCGAGATCGTCTTCTCGTTAGGAGATTTCGAAGCCGGCTTTCGCCAGGCGATCCTCGCCATCGCCGCGGCAGGGCCCGGAAGGGCGCCTCGCCGCCTTCGCCGAAGCGGCCGTCTGGGCCTATCGAAAGGTGGATGAAGGGCTGGCGGTGAAGATTGACGTCGGCGATAGGCTGGCCGCCATCGCCGCGGTGGCGCAGATCGACACCGACGCGGCGACCGCCGCAATGGCCAGCGCGGTCGAGGCGGCGTACGAGGAACCGGCAAGGGACTTGGAAGCCGCCGGGCGGCCGCAAAACGCGTCGCCGCCGCAGCCGAGCTCGTCATTCGATGCGCCTCCGAGATCGTGCCCGAGCCGGTCTTCTGGCTGTGGCCGAACCGGATTGCGATCGGCAAGTTGACCATCATCGCCGGCGAGCCTGGACTCGGCAAGTCGCAGCTTGGTTGTTGCCGCCGCGTACGTCACGACGGCAGGGCGATGGCCGGGCGACGAAGGATCTGCGCCGGTCGGCAGCGCCATCATCCTTTCGGCGGAAGATGATGCTGCCGATACTATCCGACCTCGGCTGGACGCCGCCGGCGCGGAGTGAGCCGGTCTACATCGTCGCGCCGTCAGGACGGAGACGGCAAGGGCCGTCGCGGCTTCAATCTGCAGGCCGACCTCGCACTCCTCGAAGACGGAGATTGATCGCATCGGCGACGTGCGCCTTGTCGTGATCGATCCGGTGAGCAGCTATCTCGGCAAGGTGAACTCACACCGGAACGCTGAATTGCGGGCCGTCCTGGAACCCATCGGCGAAATGGCCGCGCGTCTGGGCGTCGCGGTGCTTGCCGTGACGCACCTGAACAAGGGCGGGACCGGCGGCGCGAACAATCGGTTTATCGGCAGCATCGCCTTCGTCGCGGCGGCCCGTGCGGCCTTCATCGTCTGCCGTGATCCTGACGACGCCGAACGGCGGCTGTTCCTGCCGACCAAAAACAATCTTGGCCCCGAGGGCGCCGGCCTCGGCTTCCGCGTCGGGACCGTGGTGACGCCGTGGGCATCGTGGCGCCGGCAATCTTCTGGGACACCATGCCAGTCACGTGTCCGCGACGAGGCGCTGGCCCTCGTCCAGGCATGACGGCAGCGCCCCGGCCCGTGGCGAGGCGGAGGACTTCCTTAGGATCATGCTGGCAGCGGGCCGGTGCCCACCAACGAACGTCAAATCCGAGGCCATGGCCGCGGGCCTGTCCTGGGCGACCGTGCGCCGGGCAAAGGACCAACTCGGCGTCACCGCTGCCAAGACCGCCCTCGACGGCGGCTGGGTGTGGACCCTCGCCGAAGATGCTCAGGGTAACCGAAGATGCCCAACTCCCAGAACGTGAGCACCTTCCAACTCTTCGACGATTCCGCCATTTCGGTGAGCGCCTTCGAAGATGCTCACCAAAACCGCAGAAAACCCGAAGGCGCTCAAGTGCTCAAATAGGGAACGGGTGAGCACCTTCGGCTCGCCGTAGTCATCGGCGCGGGCCGCATAGAGGCCCCGGAACCCCGGGGGGGCCGCAGCACATTCCAGCCGGTACCCGCGGGACCGCGGCGAGGTTTCGTTTGCACTGCGAGTAGAAATCTAGGATCGCGTCTTTCCTTTTTATGCTCGTAACCCATTGAAATAACACGGGTTTTGAATTCGCATTCAATTTCCAATCGCGTATGACGGGCGTAACCCATTGAAACGACAGGATTATCGACCTCGCAATCAAGTTGTTGTGCCTATGACCTGCACTTCGCCACCACCCGCCGCCACCGGCCCATCGGCCAAGCGGAACAAACGATACCGCGACAGGCGCAATGCCGGCTTGGCCGTCGACTCGCTGACGATCGACGCCTTGGTGATGAGCGAGGCGTTGACGTCGAACGGGGGGTTGCGCCGCGACGATGCTGATGATCGCCGCAAGGTCGATGCCGCCTTCAAGGCCGCTTGGATGACGATCACCGACGGCCGCGGGACGCGTCACGTCACCGACTCCGCGGGGAGTGCTTCATCGCGGAGGATTGGATCGAGGAATCGCCCATGAAGATCGTCACGACCACACCCATGCACCCGAGCCACGATTTCGTCGCATTTGCGAAATACCTGGCACTTAGCAAGGGCGTGCTGCCCGCGATGGCGGCACATGCTGACGGCAATGTGAGCGACCGCGTTGGAAGTATCATGAAAAGCGCCGTCGCTGCCGGTTCAACCGCCGACCTGCCGACGTCGGGCGACTACAAAATTCTGAGCGGTGGTTTCTTCGAATTGCTCCGCAGCCAATCTGTCTTCTTCCGGCTTCTCGGCCCCGGATGGAATCTCGCGCATGCCGTCCAAACGCGCGTTATCGCGTCCTCGCTTGCGGCCACCGGCTACATTGTCGGTCAAGGCAAACCGAAGCCGCTCACTCGCTTGGCTATGTCTGGTGCCGATCTGACGCCTGTTTGCGGCGCCGGGATTGTCGTGCTCAGCGACGAGGTGTTGCGGGCGACTTCCTCATCTTGGGACTCGCTCCTCGGCCGCGAATTGCGCGGCGCCGTGACGGCCGTTGTCGACAACGAATTTCTCGCTGTGGTGCTCGCTGGGGCTGCCTCTGAAGTCTACGGCGGTTCGCCACCCGAGATCTTTTCGACCTACCTGAAGAACATGTTGACCGCGGTCAACGGAACGGCCGCGGGCCGTCTTTTCTGGATCGGTTCGGTCAGCGTCGCCAACTTGCTCAGCGTCGCGACGACGGAGACCGCGCTGGTCTACTCGGGCATGTCACCGAACGGCGGCACGCTGCTGAACACTGCCCTTCCTTGCCACGATCAAATGACCGCTGGCTCGCTGGCCCTGATCGACGCGAGCGGCATCGTCGGTGACGTTGATCGGATCGAGCTAGACGCCAGTTCCGCCGCCGCGTTGGAATTCGATGACGATCCGTCGAATTCCTCGGTCGATGGATCGCCGCCGGCGCCGACCGCAAAAAATCTCGTTTCGCTCTGGCAGACAAATTCCACGGCGATCCTGGCAAAAACATATTTCGCGGCCCGGAGATCCGCTCCTGTGCCGTCGGCGTGCTCACCGACATCGCGTGAGGTGGCCCATGGCGACGAAGCAGAGTGATATGCAGGAACTCGCGAAGGTCATCGCGGATCGAACCCCCGGCAATACATTGCCGAAGTGATACAGCCTTTGCATCGCCGGATCGCCGAACTCGAGAGCGCGGCCGACGCTTCGATATTTGGGCGTGTGGGCTCCGCAAAAGTACATGCCGGGCGATTTCGTCACTAGTGGTGGCAGCCTGTGGCACTGCAACGTCGCGAACCATGACAAGCCCGGCACGTCGCCGACCGCATGGACCCTGGCCGTGAAACGCGGAAAGGATTCCCCCCGATGACACTTGCCGAAATCGCCGAGCGTCACGAGGCCGCCTTGCGGAGGGCGATAGCGCTTAGCGAAGAGCATCTTGGCCGCCCGCTG
>CAWHLM010000010.1:0-6004 GCA_963830215.1 uncultured Alphaproteobacteria bacterium | reverse complement strand
AATCAAATGCAAGATATTTGGCCTTCGAAGCTCCAAAGTCTGCACCGGCTTCGGAAGCGGAGATCAACATCTCCTTGAGCCTGGTGATTGGCATGGTCGTTTCATGAATCCGCGCCCGTCCCCTCCCCCTCTTCCATTGGCTGATAGTCCACGGCGCATCCGCCTGGTCGGCATCGAGCCATGGGCGCAGCGTGGGTAGAGCGGAACGATACCCGCCATATCCCGCGCCGGTGCCGTCGCCGAACGACGGCGCCCCACAGGCTGGTGGCCGCTCGCCGCCAGACTAGTGGTGCGGAGCCAAGGCCTCGCGGGCCGCGACCCCCATCGATTCGCTCAGCGTCGGATGCGCGTGGATCGCCATGGCGAGGGCTTCCACGGGCATATGCGAACTGACTGCCAATGTGCCCTCGCCGAGAAGCGGCGCGGCGTCCTCGACCAGGATGTGAACGCCGAGCACGGCGCGCGTCGCGTCGTCATAGACGATCTTCAGCATGCCCTCGGGATGACCCGCAACCTGGGCCCGGGCGTCCGTGCGATAGTCGTAGCGCGCGATGCCGACCTTGTGGCCGGCGGCGCGGGCTTCGCTCTCGGTCAGGCCGGCCATGCCGACTTCGGGCGTGCTGAAGACCACCGCGGAATTGTTCTCCGGCGTCGGGAAGCGCACCGGCCGGCCGAGCAGATGGCCTGCAAGCGCCAGGCCCTGGGCGGTTGCCCAATGGGCGAACATCGGGTGCCCGATGACGTCACCGACGGCGTAGATGCCAGGTTCGTCCGTCTCCAGCTTGCCGTCGACCTTGATGCCGTGATGATCGAAGCGCACGGCCGTATGCTCCAGTCCAAGGCCGTCGACATTCGGGCTGCGTCCGGTCGAGTCGAGAATGGAATCGGCATCAGCCTGGTGCTCGGCGCCGGTGGCGTCGCGATATTTCACGCGGACGCCATTGCCGTGGCTGGAGATCGCCAGAACCTGCACACCGAGTTCCAGCGTGATGCCCTGGCGCTGGATGTGCGCCTGCAGGGCGGTGGCAACCTCCTCCTCGACCGGCGCAAGAATGCGCGGGCCAGCCTCGATCAACGTCACCTGGCTGCCGAACGCGGCAAAGACCTGCGCCATCTCGACACCGATGGGACCGGCACCGATGACGACGAGGCGCTCAGGCGGACGCTGGACCTCGAGCAACTGTTCGCTGGTGATCACCTGCGGCAGGTCGATGCCTTCGATCGGCAGCAGCTGCGGCACCGATCCGGTGGCGATGATCGCACTGGCGAATTCGATGTCCTCGGGCTCGCCGTCGTTCGCAACAATCCGTGCGTGGCGCGGCCCGGTGAGCACGGCACTGCCGAACTGAACCGACAGGGTCGGAAGCTGATGCGCGTGCTGCAGGGCGCCCTCGGAGCGCCGGTTCAGGATCGTCGCCTTGCGCCCCATGATCGCGTGCCAGTCGATTTCGATCTCGCCGGCCGGCACGCGCAGACCGAACTCCTCGGAATGCTTGATGGCGCTCAGGTGTTGAGCGCTCTCGCGCAGGATCTTGGACGGGATACAGCCCTCGAACAGGCAGGTTCCGCCCAGGCCTCTGCCTTTCTCGACCAGCAACACGTGACGGCCTGCACTTGCCAGCGCCATCGCCGCCGGTGTGCCGCCGGGTCCTCCACCAATCACCAATACGTCGACGTTCTTCATCTCCGTGTCCTCAACCAAATCCGGTGAGGCGCCGCCTACACTGCTGCAGGAGATAGCGATGTCTTGAGTTGTTCCAAAACGAAGAACCCCGCAGTGGAGGTCGCGCCTGGTTTCCACTGTCAGGCTGTATATGCGTGCGGCGGTCACGAACCCCAGTTGGACGAATCGCCGCATTCATCGCGTTCATCAACACCCTGGTCGTGCTCGCCGCATCCCGCGTCGCCGCGGGGCTCAGCTCAGCACGCGTCGGCGCCCTCGCCCTCCTCGATCGGCTGATAGCCGACCGCCGCGCGCTTCTCGTTGACGGTCAAAAAGTCGGCTTTGGCGACGCGCTCCCACAGCCCCGCGCGGTCGGCGGAGAGCGCGTCCACCTGGTCGGCGTCGAACCACAAGCGCAGACCTGATCCGGCGGGCGCAGCATCCGCGAAGGACGGCGCCTGCCAGGCGCCGAGCGCCCCGGCAGCGCGCCCTTTCAGATCCTCATCATGGGGCTGACCGCCATGGCGGCGCCCCGCGACAACCCCTCTTTTTACGAGCTGGCCTCAAGTAAAACTTAATGATCTACGCAAAGTCTATCTTAACCGCCAACAGTCACGACTGTTGATGTTGAGCGGGTGATAAGCCGCTGGCGACGCTCTTGCGCCCAAGGGCAACGAAAGCCGGACAATGCACCTCGACGTACCCACGCTGATGACGATGGGGAGTTTCATCTCCGCGTGCGCTGGATTGGTGTTGCTGGCGGCATGGTGGCAGAACCGGACCATACCGGCGTTGGCTGTATGGGCTGCCAGCGACATCATTATGGGAGCGGGCATTCTCTGTTTTGCATTGGCGTTCATCTCTCAACAGGCGATCTGGTTCCTCCTCGGTGGGGGCTTTGTCGCAGTCGCACCGGGGCTGATGTGGAAAGCGGCGAGAGCGCTTGATGCAAAGCCGGCGCCGATATTGCTCGTGTTGGCGGGTGTCGTCATCGTCGTGGGCGGGGGCGCAATTCCATACTCTCGCGCCGTTGCGCCGTTGCTGTCGGAGACAGTCGGCGCGGCATATGCGCTGGCCGGCGCGGTCTCGCTTTGGTCGGGGCGACGGGAGCGGTTGCCCGCGCGCTGGCCGCTTGTTGCCCTCATGGCTCTTCACGGAGCCGTCCTGCTGGTCGGTGCCGTCGGCACGCTAGGCGGCGGCGTACCATCGGGCGCTGCGCCGCCCGTTTTGAGTCCTTTCGGGCTGATTCATTTCGAAGCCAATATATTTGCCATCGGCACGGCTGTGTTCGTTCTCGCCTTGATCAACGAGCGAAAGGAGGTAGCCAGCCAAGCGGCCGCCAAGATCGACGGGTTGACCGGCATCTTCAATCGGGCCGCCTTCATGGAAAGTGCGACGAGAGCCGTCGAACGTTGCCGTCGCGACGAAGCGCCGGTTTCGGTCGTCATGTTTGACCTGGATTTCTTCAAGGGCATCAACGACACGCACGGCCACGCCATTGGTGATGGCGTTATCCGCAAGTTCTGCGAAGTCGCCGCCAAAACTATGCGTCCGCACGACCTGATAGGCCGCATGGGCGGTGAAGAGTTTGCAGTAGCGATGCCAGGCTCAGGTGCTGAAGCGGCTCACGCGCTTGCGGAGCGCATACGCGCAACCTTTGTGGACCAATGCCGCTGCATTGGCGATCGCGAAGTGGCTGCCACAGTGAGTGGGGGCGTGTCGACCAGCGAGACCGCCGACCATTCATTATCAGCAATGCTTGAATACGCAGACATTGCTCTCTACCGAGCCAAGGCGGCTGGTCGGAACCGTGTCGAGCGGGCCGATCAACAGGAGACACAGCGCCGGCTTCCGAACGTATTGCGCATTGCCTAAATCGCGTGTACGGGCGAGTCATTGACGTCCTCAGCGGCCCGGACCCCGAGCACCTTCGCTGCTCCTCCCGTCAAACGGATGCTGATCGACGGGTGACCACCTCAGGCGGGCATCCCCTGATGACGAGCACCAAGGGCGCCTCGTCTATTTCTGCTAATGGGTCAGAAGCGGACCTTTGTGCACGGACCGCGATGTCTGCGCTCGCTACGAAAGCGGACCTCGAAACCTCGTTGAGGTTGGTGACGGGCAGCCGGTTACAAAGTCCACGCTCAGCCCTCCCCCTCCTCCACCGGCTGATATCCGACCGCCGCGCGCTTCTCGTTGACGGTCAGGAAGTCGGCCTTGGCGACGCGCTCCCACAGCCCCGCGCGGTCGGCAGAGAGCGCATCCACCTGGTCGGCGTCGAACCACAAGCGCAGACCTGATCCGGCGGGCGCAGCATCCGCGAAGGACGGCGCCAGCCAAGCGCCGAGCGCCCCGGCGATCTTGGCGGTGAGCGGCAAAACGGTGCCGCGCCAGAAGGCGGCGTTGGCCTCCTTGAAGTTGGCGTAGGTGTTGTCGCCGGGAATGCCGAGCAGCATCGGCGGCACGCCGAAGGCGAGCGCGATCTCGCGCGCCGCGCCGTTCTTGGGCTCGAGAAAGTCCATGTCCTTGGGGCTGAGGCTCATCGCCTTCCACTCGAGCCCGCCTTCGAGCAGCAACGGCCGACCGGCCTTGCGCGCGCCGGTGAAGCCCGCTTCGACTTCCGCCTTCAGCCGCTCATATTGCTCGGTCGTCAGGTTGCCGCCGTCCTTGGCCTGATAGACCAGCGCGCCCGAGGGCCGTGCCGAATTGTCGAGCAGCGCCTTGTTCCAGGCGCCGGCCGCATTGTGGATGTCGAGCGCCACCGCCGCCGCCTCGATCGGCGCGAAGCCATAGTGATCGTCGAGCGGATGGAAGAGCTTCAGATGCAGAATCGGCGAGGGCCCGTCCGCCGGCACGGGAAAGCGCACCGAGCGCCCACCGACCGTGTACTCGTAGGCCTCCGGCCAGCCGTCGCCGCCGGGCACCACCTTCATGCGGTCTGGTCTCAGCGTGTGCAGTTCGCGTGGGGTCCCGTCGACGCTGACGACCTCGACATAGGCATTGCCCGCCGTCAGCAGGTAGCCGGCGAGCGCCTCGCGGAAGTCGGCGCCGGCCTGGCCGCGGTTCGGCCGCGCCAGCAGGGAGAGCAGCGGGTGCTCGTCCACCTCGGCCGCGCCGTCATAGAGCAGCCAGGGCACGCTCGCCGAGGCTTCCGCGATCAGCGAAATGCAGCGATAGGCGATGGCGTTGCCGGCATAGCCCTCCCTGGCCAGCGCCGCATAGTTGCGCGGCGTCCAGGCGGGACGGCCAGGCCGTCGAAGGCGATCAGCGGCCCTGCGGCGGAGGCCTTGGTCTCATGATGCTCAGCGGGGCGCACGGGATCGGCCGCGCGAGCGCGCGGCGCCAGAAACGGAATGCGCATGGAAGATCTCCAGTCGTGCCGACTGCCGAATGCCGGCTCAGGCGCGGCGATAGAAGATGTCGCCGAACACCGAGATGGTATTCTGGTCCACGTAGACGATGTTGAAGTAAACGTGCTGCGGCCCGACATAGCCGGGATAGGTGATGGTCAGGATGCCGCCGGCGGAGGACGCGTTCCAGCCGCAGTCGCCGGCGACTTGCGTGCCTCCCCGCGCGGCGAAGCGGCAGCCGCTCGCCGAAACGTACAACTCCTCGCCGCCGTCCTGGGTCGTCCAATAGCCGACCGGTGGCGGCGCGTCGGCCAGGGCTGGCGTCGCCCAGGCCAGCGCCATCATGAAAAGAAAGATCATCGCCCGCATGGTCAGGGTCCCCCGATTGCTCTTGTCCGGCGTCGCCCGGTCCCAGCCTAGAGGGCGCCGAGGCCTTCTCCAACACCCGAAAAGAGGCGCGGCCTCTCGTCCCCTGTTCGCGACGCCTGCCGGCGCCTAGGGTCCGCCATGACAACCCTCACGATCCGGAGCTTGCGATGACGTCCGAAGCCGCCTGGTTCTCCCGCACCACCATCGCCGCAGCCGGCATACTCGGCGCCGTCGGCGTCACCGCGGCAGCCGGCACCACCCATCTTGGCGATACGCAAATCCTCGGCCCGCTGGCGCTGATCGCGCTCACCCAGGCACCGGCGGTGCTGGTATTGGCGCTGCTTGCCGGGCGCCACTGGTCGACGCGCCTGGCGACTCTGCTGATCGCCCTCGGCGCGCTGGTCTTCTCGGCCGATCTGGTCGTGCATCATTTCATGGGCGCGAGCCCGCTGCCGATCCTGGCGCCGATCGGCGGCACCGCCATGATCCTCGGCTGGCTCGCGCTCATCCCGGCGGCCTTCGCCGGTCAGCGGTAGCCGCCGTCCGCAGCCCCTACCACAGCTGATCGACGTGCTGCGCGATGCGGGTGTCGTAGACCTGCTTCGCCGCCGCCATCACTTGC
>CAWHLM010000009.1:0-35749 GCA_963830215.1 uncultured Alphaproteobacteria bacterium | reverse complement strand
AGTTGTCATGCTGGCGGTGCCTTGCTAAGCCAAGTCAGGGGGCAAACGGGGAGTTCAAGCCCAGCGTATGTCTCAGGCGCCAGCGGTTGGGCCGGCGACAGTGGGCTAAGATATGGCACCGGATGTGATCATCGAGGCCGTGGCCGTCAGCAAGTGGTTTGGCGGCGTTCAGGCGGTGACGGATTGTTCGCTGAGTGTCGCCCGTGGATCGGTGACCGGGCTCATCGGCCCCAACGGCGCCGGCAAGACCACCCTCTTCGACACCATCGCCGGCACGCTGGTGCCCGACAGCGGGCGGATCGTCTTCGATGGCGCCGACGTCACCGGCCTCAAGCCGCACGAGCTGTTTTCGCGGGGCCTGCTGCGCACCTTCCAGATCGCGCGCGAATTCTCCAACCTGACCACCACCGAGAACCTGATGATGGTTCCCGCCGGCCAGCCCGGCGAGACCCTCTCGACGTCTGGCTCAAGCCGGGCGCGGTCAAGCGCGTCGAGGCGGACGTGCGCACCAAGGCCGCCGAGGTCATCGACTTCCTCGGCCTCCAGGCGGTGCGCCACGAACTCGCCGGCAACCTCTCCGGCGGCCAGAAGAAGCTGCTCGAACTCGGGCGCACCATGATGGTCGACGCCAAGGCGGTGCTGCTCGACGAGGTCGCCGCCGGCGTCAACCGCACCCTGCTGAAGGACCTCGCGGCCAATGTGCTGCGCATGAACCGCGAGCTTGGCTATACCTTCTTCGTCATCGAGCACGACATGGACCTGATCAGCCAGCTCTGCGACCCGGTCATTGTCATGGCCGAGGGCGCGGTGATCGCCGAGGGCCCGATGGAGGCCATCCGGGCGATGCCGGAGATCATCGACGCCTATTTCGGCACACCGGTGGAGGCCACGGCGTGAACCTGATCGAGATCAGCGGTCTCGAAGCCGGCTATGGCGGGGCGCCCATCCTCAACGGCGTCGACATTGCCATCGATCAGAGCGACATCGCCGTGATCGTCGGCCCCAACGGCGCCGGCAAATCCACCATCCTCAAGGCGATCTTCGGCCTGGTCAGCGTCAGCAACGGCGCCATCACTTTCGCCGGCAAGACTATCACCAACGCCGATCCCGACCGACTGGTGCCGATGGGCCTGGGTTTCGTGCCGCAGGAGTTCAACGTCTTCGCCTCGATGACGGTCGAGGAGAACCTGGAGATGGGCGCCTATATCCGTCGCGACGATTTCGACCCGACCATGCAGTCGATCTACGCCATGTTTCCGGTGCTGAAGGAAAAGCGGCGCCAGCGCGCGGGCGAATTGTCCGGCGGACAGCGCCAGATGGTGGCGATGGGCCGGGCGCTGATGAGCCAGCCGAAGCTTCTGCTGCTCGACGAGCCCTCGGCGGGGCTGAGCCCGATCCACACCACCCAGGTTTTCGAGCACGTGCGCAAGATCAACGCCAACGGCGTCGCGATCCTGATGGTCGAGCAGAACGCGCGCCATGCTCTCGCTTTCGCCACCAAGGGATTTGTCATCGCCAACGGGCGCAACCGGTTCAGCGGCACCGGCCAGGCGCTGCTCGACGATCCCGAGGTCGCCAAGAGCTTTCTCGGCGGATGAAAGGGCGGCGGTGAACGAACTCATCTTCTTCGTCAACAAGGTGCTGGTGAACGGCGCGGTGCTCGGCAGCGTCTATGCGCTGGGCGCCATCGGCGTGACGCTGATCTTCGGCATCCTGCGCTTCGCCCATTTCGCCCATGGCGACATGATGACCGCGGGCGCCTTCGTCTCCTTCGCGCTCGCCACCATCGCCGCCGCCCTTGGCATCCACCTCTTCTGGCCGCTGGGTTTCATCGTCCTGCCGCTGGCGATGCCGATCACCGCCCTCGTCGCGCTCGGCATCGACTGGCTGTTCTATCGACCGCTGAGAGCACGCGGCGCCAAGCCGGTAACCCTGCTCATCGCCTCGATCGGCGTGACCCTGATGCTGCAGGGCCTGATCCGCCTGTTCTTCGGCGTCGAGAACCGCAGCTTCTTCGCGACCGAGCCCAAGACGATCCTGCGCTTCGACCTGCCGTTCGCCGGCGCCACCCGGCCGATCACCATGTCGGAGGCGCAGGTGTTGCTGTTCGCCGTGACGATCCTCGTGGTCGTCGCCCTGCACCTGTTCCTGACCCGCTCGCGCCTCGGCAAGGGCATGCGCGCCATGGCCGACAATCCGAGCTTGGCGCAGGTCACCGGCATCAACACCCGCGAGGTCATCCGCGCCACCTGGATCATCGCCGGCGGGCTTGCCTGCCTCGCCGGCACCATGCTGGCGCTCGACGTCAGCCTCAAGCCCGACCTCGCCTTCAACATCGTTCTGCCGATCTTCGCCGCCGCCGTCGTCGGCGGCCTCGGGCAGGCCTATGGCGCCATCGCCGGCGGCTTCCTGGTCGGCTTCGCCGAAACGCTGGCCGTCTTCAACTGGTCGACCGTGCTGCGCCCGTTCGCGGGTCTCCTGCCCAAGGGATGGGAGTTGCCCGCCGACCTGTCGCTGGTGTCTACCGACTACAAGCTGACCGTGGCCTTCGTGATCCTGGTGGTCGTCCTGCTGGTCCGCCCGACCGGCATCTTCAAGGGGGCCGTGACATGACTGCCTCGGCCAACCTACGCGACGGGCTGCTCTATGCGGCTCTCGGCGTCGTCATCATTCTGGTGTTCCTCACCCAGGGAACCGCCACCACCATCCAGCTCCTGGTCAGCGCCGTCACCTATGCGCTGGTCGCGCTCGGCCTCAACGTCCACTGGGGCTATGGCGGCCAGTTCAATTTCGCCGTCATGGGCTTCATCATGCTCGGCGGCTATGCCGTGGTGCTGACCTCCTATCCGCTCAACATGGAGTTCTGGCACTCGGACGGGCCAATGCTGCTCGGCCGCGCCGTGCTCGCCGCGGCCATCGGCGCCCTTGTCATCATCGCCGCGTCGAATGCCCACCGGATCGGCATCAGGGGCAAGGTCAAGACGGTCGTGGTGGTCCTCGCCTGGTTCATCGCCTATATCGGCTACCGGTCGCAGATCGATCCCGCCACCACGTTCATCGAAGCCAAGGCCGGATTCGTCGGCGGGCTTGGCCTGCCGGTCGAGCTCTCCTGGCTCGTTGGCGGCGCAATCGCCGGCGCCGTCGCCTGGCTGATCGGCAATGTCTGCCTCGGGCTGCGGTCGGACTATCTCGCCATCGCCACCATCGGCATCGCCGAGATCATCCGCGCCTTCCTCAAGAACATGGACTGGTTGACGCGCGGGACGCTGACCGTGTCGCCCCTGCCCTGGCCGGTTCCCACCGCGCTCGAGACCGGCATCAGCGACAAGTCCCTCGCTCTGATCACCTCGCGCTCGCTGTTCCTCTGCGTCGTCATCGCAGTCACCGCCATCCTTTTCATCCTGCTGCAGCGCGCCTATGGCGGCGCCTGGGGCCGCATGATGCGCGCCATCCGCGACAACTATGTCGCCGCCGAATCCATGGGCAAGAACGTCAAGGCGCGGCAGGTCGAACTGTTCGTGCTCGGCGCCGTACTGATCGGCATCGGCGGCGCCCTCATGACCACCTATGTGCAGATCTACGATCCCGGCGGCTACCAGCCGATCAACTACACCTTCATCGTGTGGGTGATGGTCATCGTCGGCGGCGCCGGCAACAATATCGGCGCGCTTTTCGGCGGCGTCTTGATCATCATCGCATGGAACATGTCGGCGCCGCTCTCGCTGATCGCCTTCCGTTGGTTCGACGCCGGTCTGCAGGCGCTGGGACTGTCCGGCATTCCCGATGTCGAATCGCGCGCCCTGCAAATGCGCGTGTTCATTCTTGGCCTGGTGATCGTTCTGTCGCTGCGCTACGCGCCGAGGGGCCTGATCCCGGAACGCATCCGCCGCCACGAAGCCTCGTAGGCGCGGGCCACGAGCACAAAAAAGAGCCCGAGATCGCTCCCGGGCTCTTCATGTCTTCTGACTTCGGTCGAGCCGTTACTTCGCCGGCCCCACCGCGATCCAATGGCCGTCCTTTACCGTCTCTTCAAGGATGAAGCCGGCAACGTCGCCGTGAGCGTCGAAATCGACCGGGCCGGTGGCCCCTTCATAGTTCACGTCGCCGCCGGCATCGATGATGTCCTTGGCCTTCTTCCATTCGCCGGGCAGGATCACCTCGCCCGGGGGGTTCGCCACTTCGCGCACCGCCGCCGACAGGCCCTCGCGCTTGGCGCCGTTCTTCTCGATGGCCAGCGCGAGCACGAAGGCGGCGTCATAGGCTTCCGGCCCGTAGATCTTCGTCGGGTCAAGACCGGCTTTCGTCGCCATGTCGTTGAACACCTTCGCACCGGGAACGTCCGCCGTGCCCGGCTTGGTGCCGATCATGCCTTCCAGCGCAGCGGCGTCCATGCCCTTGAACAGGTCGTCCGAGATCATGCCGTCGGCGCCCACATAGTGCGTGAAGTCGCCGCTCTCGATCGCCTGGCGGAGCATGGTCTGGCCCGAGCCCTGAGCATACGCGAGCAGCACGAGGGTCTGCGCGCCGGACGAAGCCAGAGTGCCGAGCTCGGCGCGATAGTCCGCCTTGCCTTCCTCGTGCGGCGCCACGGCCGCGACGGTGCCGCCGTCAGCCTTGAACGCTGCCGTGAAGGTATCGGCAAGCCCCTTGCCGTAGTCATTGTTGACATAGGCGACGGCAACGTTCTTGAGGCCCTTGGACATCAGCAGCCGTGCCAGCACCTCGCCCTGATAGGCATCCGACGGAGCCGTGCGGAAGACGAGGTCCTTGTCGTCCAGTGTGGTCAGTGACGGAGCCGTCGACGACGGCGAGATCATCACGGTGTTGGTCGGAATGGCCGCCGTGTTGGCCGCCGATATCGTGGCGCCGCTGCACATCGCCCCCATGATGGCGAGCACATGCTTGGTATTGATCAGGCGGTCGGCGGCGTTGGCCGCAGCGGTTGCGTCGGCGCAGGTGCTGTCGTCACGCACCGCCACCAGCTTTCCGTCCTTTGTCCCGCCCTGGTCGTCGACATTCTGAATGGCCAGTTCGGCGCCCGCCGCAATCGGCGGCGCAAGGGCCTCCAGAGGGCCGCTGAACCCCAGCAGAACGCCGATATTGATGTCGTCGGCGGATGCCGACGCAGTCCCCAGCGCGACCACGGCAACAGCCGAGGCCAACGCAATTCCGAGCTTACGCATGTTTTTCTCCCATCCGGTCCCCCGGTTACCCCGGTCTTGCCTGTGAGATCTGAGGATTCCCGGCAGTTATCGGAACGCCGGTGCAGCGCCCCATCGGCGTGACATTACTGATTTTGCCGCCGGAGTGACAGCCCGGGCCTGGGGAGCGACAGAGCGTCGCTGGCGCGCCGACTGCGGGCACCCGGCGCGATGCCGGAACCGCCGACGCCAGCGGCAACCAGTGTTCGGCGGCAGGAACTGCGTCATATTGTCGGTTGCGTGCCGACCGCCTTGCTCCGGCGCGTGCGTGCCGGTCAAAAAAAGGCGCGAATCCTGCATGGGATTGCACGGCCATCGGGGCCTGTTGTCTTGGCAGGACAGCTAAGCCAAGATGATAACTGCTAAAGAGTATCCGGCACGACCGTCTGGGCGTAGCCGCAGGGGACCAGGGGCTTCATGGAGTATTTTGTCCAGCAATTGATCAATGGGCTCACGCTCGGGTCGATCTACGGCCTCATCGCCATCGGCTACACGATGGTCTACGGCATCATCGGCATGATCAATTTTGCCCACGGCGACATCTTCATGGTCGGGGCATTCATCGCGTTGATCGCTCTCATCATCCTCGGCGCCACGGCAGGCATGCCGGTGATCGTGCTGCTGGCGACACTGATCGCCGTGCTCGTGATAGCGATGGCGCTGACCGCGGTGTGGGGCTGGGCGGTGGAGCGTGTCGCCTATCGTCCGCTGCGCGGCTCGTTCCGGCTGGCCCCGCTGATCACCGCCATCGGCATGTCGATCGTGCTGGAGAACTTCGTTCAGGTCTCGCAAGGCGCGCGCGTGAAGCCGCTGCCGCCGCTGATCACCGGCGGCTACGCGATCATGAAGACCGGCGACTTTGTCGTTCAGCTCTCCAACATCCAGATCATCATCATCGTCACCACGGTGATCCTGATGGCGGTCTTCTCGCTGTTGATCGCGCGCACCGCGCTCGGTCGCGCCCAGCGCGCCTGCGAGCAGGACGCCCGCATGGCGGCGCTTCTCGGCGTCAATGTCGACCGCACCATCTCGATCACCTTCGTGCTCGGCGCCGCGCTTGCCGCCGTCGCCGGCATGATGTTCCTGCTCTATTACGGCGTGATCGACTTCTACATCGGCTTCAACGCCGGCATCAAAGCGTTCACCGCTGCCGTGCTCGGCGGCATCGGCTCGCTGCCCGGCGCCATGCTCGGCGGCCTGCTCATCGGTTTCATCGAGACGTTCTGGTCGGCCTATTTCTCGGTCGAATACAAGGACGTCGCCGCCTTCTCGATCCTCGCCATCACACTGATTTTCCTGCCCTCGGGACTGCTGGGCCGACCGGAAGTGGAGAAGGTCTGACATGGCGGCAAGCATATCCCGCGAGCCGACTGCCGACTTCACGCCCGAGGGCGCGGAAATCCAGGAAGAGGCTCGCCGACAGGCCTATGCCGGCGAGCCTCCTGCGTCCGATACCCCGAGGCGGAATCATCTCATCGCCCGCTCGCTGAAGGAACTCGTTCCTGGCAGCGATCATCACCTTCGCCCTCGCCGCCCCGACGATCGGCCTGCAGACGGTGGCCGTCGGTGCCAGCAGCAACCTCGGCCTCGCCCAGCATTGGGATACGGTTGCCGTGGTTGTCGGCATCGTCTTCTTCGCCCGTTTGCTGCTCAATGTGTTCGTCTGGAAGGCAGAGCGCCCGCTTTTCCAGGGCCTCGGCTCGGGTCTGGCGGCTGCCATGCCGACCATCCCCAATGTCGGCCCGATGGCCGCCGGACTGTTCCTGCTCGCGGCAATAGCCATTCCGATCTTCACGCTGGTCTACTATCCGCTGCAGAGCCGCTACATCCTCGACCTCGGCACGCTGATCCTGACCTATGTGATGCTCGGCTGGGGCCTCAACATCGTCGTCGGCCTGGCCGGCCTCCTCGACCTTGGCTACGTCGCCTTCTATGCCGTGGGCGCCTATTCCTACGCCCTGCTTGCCGAGCATTTCGGCTGGTCGTTCTGGATCTGCCTGCCGCTGGCCGGCATCCTTGCCGCCTGCTGGGGCTTGATCCTCGGTTTCCCGGTGCTCAGGTTGCGCGGCGACTACCTCGCCATCGTGACGCTTGCCTTCGGCGAGATGATCCGCCTGATCCTGATCAACTGGTACTCCTTCACCCACGGCCCCGACGGCATCAACCACGTGCCGCGTCCGAGCTTCTTCGGACTCGATTTCACCCGCGGCGACGGCGGTTTCGCGGCCTTCTTCGGGCTCAAATACTCGCCCAACCACAGGATCATCTTCCTCTACTACCTGATCCTCGTGCTCGCCCTCATCACCAATTTCGTGGTCCTCCGCATCCGCCGGCTTCCGGTCGGTCGCGCCTGGGAGGCGCTGCGCGAGGACGAGATCGCCTGTCGCTCGCTCGGCATCAACACCACCAACACCAAGCTCACCGCCTTCGCCATGGGCGCGATGTTCGGCGGCTTCGCCGGCTCCTTCTTCGCCACCCGGCAGGGCTTCATCTCGCCGGAGAGCTTCAACTTCATGGAGTCGGCGACGATCCTGGCCATCGTCGTGCTCGGCGGCCTCGGCAGCCAGATCGGCGTCGCGGTGGCCGCCGTGGTGATGATCGGCGGCATCGAGATGTTGCGCAATCTCACCTTCCTCAAGGCGGTCTTCGGTCCCGACTTCGACCCCAGCCAGTACCGGATGCTGATCTTTGGCGTGCTCATGGTGGCGATCATGGTGTGGCGGCCACGCGGCCTTGTCTCGACCAGAAAGCCATCGGTGCTGCTCAAGCGTAACAAGGCCGTGTCGGGGGCGTTGGTGGGAGAGGGTCAGCAATGAGCCGCTGGCTGGACGATCCCATCCTGACGGTCGAGCATCTGTCGATGCGCTTCGGCGGCCTGGTCGCAGTGAACGACCTCACCTTTGCCGCCGGCCGCGGCGACATCACCGCGCTGATCGGCCCCAACGGCGCCGGCAAGACGACCGTCTTCAACTGCATCACCGGCTTCTACAAGCCGACCGAGGGCCGCATCGCGCTGGGCCAGAAAGCCGGCGCGTTCGCCAGCCTCGCCGCGGCAACCGAACATGGGACATGGGCCGACAACGGCAAAGGTCTCTTCCTGCTCGAGCGCATGCCCGAGAACGAGATCGCCAAGCATGCGCGCGTCGCCCGCACCTTCCAGAACATCCGCCTGTTCGGCGGCATGACGGTTCTGGAGAACCTCATGGTTGCCCAGCACAACAAGCTGATGCTGGCCTCCGGATACTCGATCGCCGGCATTCTCGGCCTGGCATCGTATCGCGTCGGCCACCAAGCGGCGTTGGATCTGGCGAGCTACTGGCTGGAGCAGGTCAACCTCCTCGATCGTGCCGACGATCCGGCCTCCAGCCTGCCCTATGGCGCCCAGCGCCGGCTGGAGATCGTCCGCGCCATGTGCACCGATCCCCTGCTTCTCTGTCTCGACGAGCCGGCCGCCGGCCTCAACCCGCGCGAATCCGCCGAGCTCAACCAGATCCTGCGCTTCATCCGCGACAAGCACGGCATCTCAATCCTGCTCATCGAGCACGACATGGGCGTCGTCATGGAGATCTCCGACCACATCGTCGTGCTCGACTACGGGGTGAAGATTTCCGACGGCTCGGCCGATTTCGTCCGCAATGATCCCAAGGTCATCGCCGCCTATCTCGGCGTCGACGATGAGGAAGTCGACACGATCGAAGCCGAGGTCCTGCAATGAGCGGGCCCCTGCTCACCGTCCGCGGCGTATCGACCTACTACGGCAACATTGTCGCGCTGCGCGGCGTCGACGTTGAGGTCAACGAAGGCGAGATCGTCACCCTCATCGGCGCCAACGGCGCCGGCAAGTCGACACTGATGATGACCATCTGCGGCAGTCCGCGGGCACGCTCCGGCGAGATCGTCTTCGACGGCGTCGACATCACTCGGCGGCCGACCCACGAGATCATGCGCATGGCCATCTCGCAGGCGCCCGAAGGCCGCCACATCTTCCCGCGCATGACTGTGCTGGAGAATCTGCAGATGGGCGCTGTGGCCACCGGCCTGGAGCATTTCGACGAGGACCTGGCGCGCGTTTACGAGATTTTCCCGGTGCTCAAGCAGCGCGCCGGACAGCGCGGCGGCACCCTGTCGGGCGGCGAACAGCAGATGCTGGCGATCGCGCGCGCGCTCATGAGCCGGCCGCGCCTGCTGCTGCTCGACGAGCCGTCGCTCGGTCTGGCGCCGCTGATCGTGCGCCAGATATTCGGCATCCTGCGCGAGCTCAACGAACGCGACGGGCTCACCGTCTTCCTGGTCGAGCAGAACGCCTATCACGCATTGCGCCTCGCCCATCGCGGCTACGTCATGGTCAACGGCACCATCTCGCTGACCGGCACCGGCAAGGAGCTGCTCGCCCGCGAGGAAGTGCGCCGGGCCTATCTCGAAGGCGGCCATCACTAGGGGTTGAAGAAACCGATATGGGTATCCTCTACCAGACGAACGTCATCGATTTTCTGCTTGTCACTGCGTTTCTCGGCGGCGGCGCCGCCTATCTGGTCGGGCGGGCGATGGCCTTCACCTGGGCGCCGAGGACGTTGCTGGTCGTCTACACCTTTCTGCTGACTGCCGCTGTGCGTTTCATCCATTACGCCCTGTTCCACGGCACCCTTCTGTCCCTGCACTACTTCGCCGTCGACGTGGTTATCCTTGGCGTGCTGGCGGCACTCGGCTATCGCATCACCCGCGCCGGCCAGATGGCCAGCCAGTATGGCTGGCTCTATCAGCGCGTTGGCCCACTGGCATGGCGCCGCCGGTCTCCCGCAGAAGACCGCGCACCGGAAGGCGCCTGACGCCGGAAGTCATTGAAATCCGCGCCGTTTCGGCGGTGGCGGGACAATTAGAATTAGGATATTTTGAATTTAGTGGGGGATGGAACCCGCTAAAGGCACGGTGCTTCCAGGCACCAAGTACAGAAGGGACCAAAGCATGAGGAAAATCTTGAAGGCCGGCATTGCCCTGTCATTCTCCTTGGCAATGGCCGGTTTCGCGCACGCTGACATTCTCATTGCGACTGCCGGCCCGATGACCGGCCAGTACGCCGCCTTTGGCGCACAGCTCAAGGCCGGCGCCGAACAGGCGGTCGCCGACATCAACGCCGCCGGTGGCGTTCTCGGTCAGAAGCTCGTTCTCGAAGTGGGTGACGATGCTTGCGATCCGAAGCAGGCGGTGGCCGTTGCCAACCAGCTCGTCGCCAAGGGCGCGCTGTTTGTCGCCGGTCACTTCTGCTCCGGCTCGTCGATCCCGGCTTCGTCGGTCTATTCCGACGCCAACGTCGTTCAGATCTCGCCGGCTTCGACCAACCCGAACTATACCGACCAGCGCCCCGGCCCCGGCACGTTCCGCGTCTGCGGCCGTGACGACCAGCAGGGCCAGGTCGCCGGCAAGTTCCTGGCCGACCATTTCAAGGACAAGAACATCGCCATCATCGACGACAAGAGCACCTATGGTAAGGGCCTTGCCGACGAGACCCGCAAGTTCATGAACGCGGCGGGCAAGAAGGAAGTCCTCGACGAGTCCTACAACGCCGGTGAAAAGGACTACACGGCGCTCGTCTCTAAGCTGAAGGCCAACAACATCGACGTTCTCTACGTCGGCGGCTATCACCCCGAAGCCGGCCTGATCAAGCGCCAGATGGTCGACCAGGGCATGAAGACCATCCTCGTGTCCGGCGATGCACTGGTGACCGACGAGTACTGGCAGATCACCGGCGCCGCCGGTAACGGCACCTACATGACCTTCTCGCCGGATCCGCGCAAGAACCCGGAAGCCAAGCCGATCGTCGACGAGTTGCAGGCCGCCGGCCGCACGGCCGAGGGCTATTCGCTCTACACCTATGCCGCCGTGAAGATCTGGGTTGACGCCGTCACCGCCGCCGGCTCGACGGACTTCGACAAGGTCACGGCGGAAATGTACAAGACGACCTTCAACACCGTCCTTGGCAAGCTGAACTTCGACAAGAAAGGCGACGTCACCCTGCCCGGTTACGTTGTCTATGAGTGGAAGGACGGCAAGTACGACTACCTGCAGATGTAGTCGCTTGGCATTGATCGCCTCCTCGAGGCGGTGCACGAACCCCGGCGGCAACGCCGGGGTTTTTGTTTGCCTTCCGGGTGTCGCGGTTGCACTTTGGCTGGCACGGATTTGCGCCATGGAGCCGCTGCCAGTGCCTGCCTTGTCCCGCATCGCCGCCTGCCTGGTTGCCGCCGCCGGCCTGCTTGCCGCGGGGCTCGCCGAGGCCGACACCGTCATCGGCGTCGCCGGCCCGATGTCGGGCAGCTTCGCCGCCTTCGGCGGCGAGATGCGCGACGGTGCCGCGCAGGCGATTGACGACATCAACGCCGCCGGCGGCGTCAATGGAGTGCCGCTGGCGCTCCAGACGATGGACGACAAGTGCGACGCCAAGACCGCCGACGCCGTCGCCAACCAGCTCGCCGGCAAGGGCGCGGCCATGGTCGTCGGCCATCTCTGTCTCTCCGCCTCGCTTGCCGCCGCCTCGGTCTATGTCGCCAACCGCATCGTCGAGATCTCGCCCGGCACCACCTGGCCGGACTACACCGACAAGCGCCCCGGCGCCGGCATCTACCGGCTGACCGGCCGTGACGATCAGCAGGGCGTCGTCGCCGGCGAGGCCATCGCCCATCGCTTCGCCGACAAGGCCATCGCCGTGATCGACGACCGCAGCCCCTACGGCAAGGCCGTGGCCGATGCCACGCGCGTCGCCATGAACGCGGCGGGAAAACGCGAAGCCTTCACCGAGGAATACGATCAGGGCCAGCGTGACTTCACTGCCCTGGTGGAGCGCCTGCAGGCGGCCAATATCGGCGTCGTCTATATCGGCGGCTACCCGGCCGAGGCTGGCCTGATCGCGCACCAGATCCGCGCCATTGGGCTCGACACGGTGATCATGGGCCCCGATACGCTGGTGACCAATGACTACCGCGACGCCGCCGGCGACGCAGCCGAAGGCACGCTGGTCACCTTCGCGCCCGATGCGCGCCAAAACCCCGGCGCGGCGGATGTGGTGGCGGCGTTCCGAGCCCGTGGCGTCGAGCCCGAGGGCTATGTGCTGCCGAGCTACGCGGCCGTGCAGGTCTGGGCCGAGGCGGCCAAGGCCGCGGGCTCGAACAGCTACGACGCCGTCGTCAAGGCGATGGATGGCGGTGAGTTCACGACCGTGATCGGCAAGCTTAGCTTCGACGCCAAGGGCGACATGTCGCTGCCCGGCTTCGTCCTCTATGAGTGGCACGACGGCCGGCTTGGATATGCCGGCAGTTGACGGCGCGCCCTGGAGGCTCCGCCATGAAGAATCTGATCACTGATGTTCCCGGCCTCCTCGTCGGCAATGCCGCCGACGCCCGGCTGAAGTCGGGGACCACCGTCGTCGTCTGTGAAGAGCCGGCGGTGGCCTCGGGCCACGTCATGGGCGGCTATCCGGGAACGCGCGAAACCGACCTACTGGTGCCGGAAGACACGGTCGGCAGCATCGACGCCGTGGTGCTTTCCGGCGGGTCGGCCTTCGGCCTCGACGCCGCCACGGGCGTCATGCCGGCGCTCGCCGAAGCGGGCCGGGGCTATGCCATCGGCACGGCCCGGGTGCCGATCGTGCCGGCCGCCATCCTCTTCGATCTGCTCAACGGCGGCGACAAGGACTGGGGCGGCGTCACGCCTTATGCGGCGCTCGGCCGCGCCGCCTTCGATGCCGCTGCCGCCGAATTCGCCCTCGGCACCGCCGGTGCCGGCGCAGGGGCCACCACCGTTAACCTCAAGGGCGGCCTCGGCTCGGCCTCCATGCGTCTCGACAACGGCGTCACCGTCGGCGCACTGGTCGCCGTCAACGCCGTCGGCCAAGCGACTGTCGGAGACACCCGTCATTTCTGGGCGGCCCCCTTTGAGCGCGATGGCGAGTTCGGCGGCCTCGGGCCACCGGTGCCCTTCCCCGCCGCGGCCACGGTACTCAACTACAAGGGGCAAACCGAGCGGGCGAGCACGACCATCGCCGTTGTCGCAACCGACGCGCGACTCGACAAGCCACAGGCCAAGCGCTTCGCCACGATGGCCCATGACGGCTTTGCCCGCGCCCTGTGGCCGTCACACACGCCCTATGACGGCGACTTCATCTTCGCGATTGCCACCGGCCGTCACGAACACAAGCCGACCGATCTGATCCCCATCGGCGCTGCCGGCGCGGCATGCATGGCCCGCGCCATCGCCCGCGCGGTCTACGAGGCGATGCCGGCGCCGGGCGACCTGCTGCCAACCTGGCGCCAGAAATTCGGCTGATCGCCAGCCGCTCTGCGTCCCAAAATGATACCGCCCCGGACGTCGCCGACCGGGGCGGTGAAACTGGTGCGGTACGCAGTACCTATCCGCGAGGATGACTATGCCGCCACATAGTTAGCGGACGATTAATGCCCCCGCGGAAATTCTTCACATCACCCCGAACACTGCCAGCAGCAGCACAGCCTGGGCGAAGAAACCCACCGCGAAGGCCAGCGTGCGCACGACGGGAATGCCCATCGTGTAGACCACGAGATGCACCAGCCGCGCCCAGAAGTAGGTTGCCGCCGCCGCCACCGTCGCCGCCGTCGAGATGTTGAGCGCATGCAGCATCAGGATGAGCGGCGCGAACACCACCAGATTCTCGACCGCGTTGTAGTGCGCGGCCTTCATGCGTTCGGCCCAGTCCGACTGCCGCGGCAGTTCGGGTGCCGGATTGGCGAAGGTGTCCATCAACCCGCGTTTGGCGATTCGATCGAGAATGTACGGCACCCAGATCAGTCCGGTCATTGCGACCGTCAGCGCCAACCAGAAGAATTCCTGACTCATCGACGTCCCTTCCCGATTTGCGGCGGCACGCGCCTGCCCCCGACGCCCGTAGGCGCCGGCGGTCCCGGGCGTCGTCCGCATCCAGCCATTGTGAGGCGACTCGGCCGCCCAGTGATTGCGCCCGGCGGACTTGCATGATACCGCCGATCCCATGGACCGCCGAGTTCTGATCGCACCCTCGATTCTGTCGGCCGACTTCGCCCGCCTGGGCGAGGAAGTGCATGCGGTCGACGCGGCCGGAGCCGACTGGATTCACGTCGATGTGATGGACGGCCATTTCGTGCCCAACATCACCATCGGGCCGGGAGTTGTGCGGGCGATCCGGCCTCACACCCGCAAGCCGCTCGACGTCCACCTGATGATCGCCCCCGCCGATCCCTACCTGGCCGCCTTCGCCGAGGCCGGCGCCGACCGCATGACCGTCCATGTCGAAGCGGGGCCGCACCTCCACCGCTCGCTGCAGACGATCCGCGCGCTCGGCAAGAAGGCGGGCGTGACGCTCAATCCTGGCACCCCGGCGAGCGCGCTCGCCTATGTCCTCGACCTCGCCGACCTTGTTCTGGTGATGAGCGTCAATCCGGGCTTCGGCGGTCAGTCGTTCATCCCCGAATTGCTGACCAAGATCGCCGAGATCCGGTCGATGATCGGCGGTCGCGACATCGTCATCGAGGTCGACGGCGGCATCACGCGCGAGAATGCACGCTCGATCGCCGAGGCCGGCGCCGACATTCTGGTCACCGGCACCGCGGTCTTTGAAGGCGGCGCGGCCGCCTACGGGGACAACATCGCCACGCTGCGGCGTGCTGCCGAGAGCATCGCGGTGTAGGCCCGGCACCTCGCACGCCGCCCACGCCGATTGTGAAGCCCCCCGCCCTCTGCTAGACCGCGCCGTAACCCCGATAATCGCAGCAGGCCGGTCCCATGATCCCGCGCTATTCGCGCCCCGCCATGACGGCGATCTGGTCGCCTGAGACCAAGTACCGCATCTGGTTCGAGATCGAGGCGCATGCCCTCGACGCCATGGCCGAAATCGGCGTAGTGCCGAAATCGGCCGCCGAGACCGTGTGGGCGAAGGGCCGCGACGCCACCTTCGATGTCGCCCGCATCGACGCCATCGAGGCCGAGACCCGGCACGACGTCATCGCCTTCCTGACCCATCTTGCCGAGATCGTCGGGCCGGATGCGCGCTTCATCCACCAGGGCCTGACCTCGTCGGACATCCTCGACACCTGCTTCAACGTGCAACTGATGCGCGCCGCCGACCTGCTCACCGCCGACATCGACCAGCTTCTTGGCGCGCTCCGCCGCCGCGCCTTCGAGCACAAGGACACCGTCACCATCGGTCGCAGCCACGGCATCCACGCCGAGCCGACGACCTTCGGCGTCAAGCTCGCCACCTTCTACGCCGAGTTCGCCCGCGCCCGCCGCCGTCTCTCCGCCGCCCGCGAGGAGGTCGCCACGGCCGCCTTGTCCGGCGCCGTCGGCACGTTCGCCAATGTTGATCCGCGCGTCGAGGACTACGTCGCCCGCGCCATGGGGCTGAGGCCCGAGCCGGTCTCCACCCAGGTGATCCCGCGCGACCGCCACGCCATGTATTTCGCCACGCTGGGCGTGGTCGCCTCCTCCGTCGAGCATCTGGCCACCGAAATCCGCCACCTGCAGCGCACCGAGGTGCGCGAGGCGGAGGAATATTTCTCGCCCGGCCAGAAGGGCTCTTCGGCGATGCCGCACAAGCGCAACCCGGTTCTGTCGGAGAACCTCTCCGGGCTCGCGCGCCTGGTGCGCTCGATGGCGCTCCCGGCGATGGAAAACGTTGCGCTCTGGCACGAGCGCGACATTTCCCATTCCTCGGTGGAGCGAGTGATCGGCCCCGACGCCACGACAGCGCTCGATTTCGCTCTCGCCCGCCTTGCCGGAATGATCGACAAGCTCGTCGTCTATCCGCAACGCATGAAGGCCAATCTCGACAGCCTCGGCGGCCTCGTCCATTCGCAACGCGTCATGCTGGCTCTGACCCAGAAGGGGGTGAGCCGCGAGGACGCCTACGCCATGGTCCAACGCAACGCCATGCGCGCCTGGCAGGAGGGCAGCGACTTCCTGAGTTTGTTGAAGAACGACCCGGAAGTCGTCCGCGCGATTCCGCAATCGGAACTCGCGGCGCTCTTCGACATCGGCTACCACCTCAAGCACGTCGACACGATCTTCCACCGCGTGTTCGGCGAGGCAGCAGGATAGGTCGGACTGAATGGCCGTCATCCTCCGGCGAGCGAAACGAAGCCGGAGGGATGGTGTGTGGTAGCGGCTTGCGGAGGCCCGGCGAGACTGACGGCTGTCTGCGGCTCGCGCGCAGCCCGGAGCAGTTCGGCCGCACCGAGGGTCAGATAAGTCTGATCGGCGCCCACGGCGATGAACCGGTAGCCGAATTCGCGGAATGTGCGCGCCCGCTCCGACGTCGCAGCATAGATGCCGGCGATCTTGCCCGCTGCCGCGGCGCGCGCGCCGATGTGCTTGATCGCGGCGTCGACCGAATCGTCGACCGCGGCAACCTGCCGGCCCGCCGACAGCGACACTGACAGGTCGAACGGGCCGACAAAGACACCGTCGATGCCGTCGACACCCAAGATGTTATCGAGCACGCCCACCGCCCGCTCCGTCTCGATCATGGCGAAGGTGAAGCAAGTCTGGTTGGCGCTCGCCAAATACTGGGACGGCTGCGCGATGCCTTCCAGGGCCATCGCTCGCGTCGGCCCCCAGCTGCGTTCCCCAACCGGCGGGTATTTGGTGGCCGCCGCCAACCGCCGCGCCTCCTCCACCGAGTTGACCATCGGCGCGACGACCGCCTCTGCCCCCATGTCGAGCGCACGGGCTGCGGCGGCGTCATCGCCCAGCGCAACGCGCACGACCGCCGGCTTGCCGGCCAGAGCGACGGCACCGATGCCGGTGATCACCGAGCCGGCGTCGATCATGCCGTGCTGCATATCCAGCAAGACGCAATCGAATCCTGCGCGCGCGACGGTTTCTGCGACCAGCGGCTCGGGCATCGCCACCCAGCCGCAATAGAGCGTCTCGCCGTTGCGCAACCGCCCGGCGAGGGCAGGCATAGACATTCAGCTTGGTTCCCTGGATCTTTTCTAGATCTTCTCCGTACGGACCTGCTGGATCGCCTGCGCCAACAACTCTTCCATGGTCCGTCGAATTTGGTGATCGGACTGAGCCACGCCGGCCTCGTCGAAATCGGCGCGGATCTTCTGGAACACGTCCTCATGACCCGCGTGATCGAGGTCCGCGGCGATCACCAATTTGGCGTAATTCTGGGCCTCGTCGCCGATCTTGCCGAGCAGCGCCGCAGCCCATAGACCGAGCAGCTTGTTGCGCCGCGCGTACGCTCTGAACTGGAGCTCGGCGTCATGCGCAAACTTGCTCTCGAAGGCATCCTCACGCTTGTCGAAAGTCGTCATTTCGCGGCTCCGGCTACCGGTAAGGGCGGACTTGCATATCGTCTGACATAGCCTAAATCAACGTCGTCGGCGACCCAACCGTTGCCGCACCTAATCTGTGGATCGGCCTGGCTCATTGTGCATTCCGGGCCGATCGCATAAGGTCCGCCACGCGGCATCGTTCGGCCGCTTGAGTTGGGCGCAGGCTGTTGTCGTAGAACACTTTTTTCGCCTGGGACCCGTCTGATGGATTTCCACAAACCGCGGTATGTACCCATGAACCGGCGTCGGCGCGTCTACGAAGGCAAGAGCAAGATTCTCTTCGAAGGTCCCGAGCCCGGCACGCTCGTGCAATTCTTCAAGGACGACGCCACCGCCTTCAACAAGAAGAAGCACGAGGTCGTCGACGGCAAGGGCGTCCTCAACAACCGGATCTCCGAGCACATCTTCACCCACTTGAACCGCATGGGCATCCCGACCCACTTCGTGCGGCGGCTGAACATGCGCGAGCAACTGATCCGCGAGGTCGAGATCATCCCGCTCGAGGTGGTGGTCAGGAACATTGCCGCCGGCTCGCTGTCCAAGCGCCTCGGCATCGAGGAAGGCACGGTGCTGCCGCGCTCGATCATCGAGTTCTATTACAAGAACGACGAGCTCGACGATCCAATGGTCTCCGAGGAGCACGTCACCGCCTTCGGTTGGGCGAGCCCGCAGGAGATCGACGACATGATGGCGCTGGCCATCCGCGTCAACGACTTCCTCTCCGGCCTCTTCCTCGGCGCCGGCATCCAGCTCGTCGATTTCAAGATCGAGTGCGGCCGCCTGTGGGAAAACGAGATGATGCGGATCGTCGTAGCCGACGAGATTTCACCCGACTCGTGCCGCCTGTGGGACGTGCAGACCAAGAACAAGCTCGACAAGGACCGCTTCCGCCGCGACATGGGCGGGCTGGTCGAGGCCTACCAGGAGGTGGCGCGGCGTCTCGGCATCCTGATCGAGCAGGACCGGCCCAAGGGCAGCGGCCCGGTACTGGTGCAATAGGCGACCGCTAGCCGTGAAGGCTCGTCTGACCGTTACGCTGAAGGCCGGCGTCCTCGACCCGCAGGGCAAGGCGATCGAGGGGGCTCTCGCCGCGCTCGGCTTCACCGGCGTCAACGGCGTGCGCCAGGGCAAGGTCTTCGACATCGACCTCGCCGAGAGCAACCCGGCCAAGGCCGAAGCGACGTTGAAGGCGATGGGCGAGAAGCTCCTCGCCAATACCGTGATCGAGGACTACCATATCGACGTGGCATGACCGGAGCCGAAGATGGCCGACGTCTCGAACGAACTGATCTACGAGGTCCTGAACGAGGTTCAGGATCGGCTGACGACCGTCGATTCCAAGGTCACGGAGCTGAAGTCGGAAATGCAGGCGTTTCGGGGGCACCTGATTTCGCTCCAGCAGGACGTCCATAACATCTACACGATCCTCGAGCGGCACGATTCGCGGCTCGACCGGATAGAGCGGTGCCTGCAACTGGCAGAACCTGCAACCAGCTAAGTATCGGGCGAAGGCGGCCGCCCTGCCCCGGCTTTCGCCGCAATTCTCAGCCAGGAAGCGGCGCCAAGCGACTGCAACCACGCCTCAGAACGATGCGCCCGCTCGCCTTTCTCATCGCGTTTCTCCTCATCGCCCCTGCCGCCTACGCCAAGCCGCCGCGCGTGAACGGCCTCGCCTGGATCGGCGGCCTGGAACTCAGTTTTGATGCCAGCCGCTGGGACGTAAACGGCGCCGAGACCGCATACGACGTCTATTGCAAGACGCCCGATTGCGCCCACACGACGATCGCCGTCACCATCGCGCCGGAGGCCGACGCCTGCACGCCCGAGGCGCTGACATTTGCGGACGCGCGTCCGACGTTTCCCGGGCGCATCGACAAGTTCAGCCACGGCGGCCTGAGCTTCCTCACTGCCGAGGGCGACTTCGGCTGCCGCAATCTTGCCGGCGGGCCGGTGCGCGCCTGCACCGCCTACGGCGGCAAGACCTACCTGTTCGATGCGCCGGGCCAGGGTTGCACCACCGCCCCCGACGCCAGCCACCGCGTCGACGAGATCCTGCAGGGTCTCAGACCACGGTGAGGCGCGCCGCCGCCGACCACCGGCATGAGCCGCGGGGCCCGGGCCCGGGAAAAATATCCGGGCTCAGCGTCACCCTGCCCCTTCCCAATGACGCAGAATTGGCTAAGCGTTGGCCGTTGAGGCGCTCCCTTCAGCGCGGCCCCAGAACAGCGGACCGACGCCCGTGAAATCCGCTCTTGTCATCTTTCCCGGCTCCAATCGCGACCGCGACATGATTGCGGCCCTGGAGAAGGTCACCGGCAGCCGGCCGGCGATCGTCTGGCATGCCGACAGCGACATGCCGCCGGCCGACCTGATCGTGCTCCCCGGCGGCTTCTCCTATGGCGACTATCTTCGCTCCGGCGCCATCGCCGCGCGTGCCCCGGTGATGCGCGCCGTCGCCGAGCGGGCCGAGGCCGGCGTGCCGGTGCTCGGCATCTGCAACGGCTTCCAGATCCTGTGCGAGGCCGGGCTCTTGCCCGGTGTCCTGATGCGCAATGCCAGCCTGCGCTTCATCTGCCGCGAGGTGCATCTTCGGGTGGAAACGACCGAGACGCTGTTCACCAGCCGCTATCGCAAGGGCCAAGTGCTGCGCTGCCCGGTCGCCCACGGTGACGGTAACTACCGCTGCGACGAGGAGACGCTGACGCGCCTCGCCGGCGAGGACCGGGTCGCCTTCCGCTATGTCGATGCAGCGGGCGAGCGCAGCGCCACGTCCAATCCCAACGGCTCAATCGACGACATCGCCGGAATCCTCAATGAGCGCCGCAACGTGCTGGGCATGATGCCCCATCCGGAAGACCTGATCGAAGACTTGCAGGGCGGCACCGACGGCCGCGGCTTGTTCGAGAGCGTCGTCGGCGCACTGGCAGCTGCCGCATGAACACCGCCCGCACGCTCCTTGCCGGCCTTGGCCTCGCTGCGCTGACGGCCCTTTCTGGCTGCCAGACTGGCGGCGGCGGCCCAGCCACCGCCGACTTCTCCAACGAAGCCTACAACCTGTCGGTCAAGCTGGCAGACACCATCGGCCGCTGCTGGTTCGCGCCGGGTGATGCCACCTTTGCCGGCTACGTCTACACGCCGGAGCGCAACGCCGCCGTCTCGCGCATCTTGATCGTCAAGAAGGACAATCCCACCGGCCTGCCGGCCCTCGTCGTGCAGGCGGTGAACGGCTCCAGCGCCTCCGTCTATGGGCCACTGGCTGACTCGGCGGCAGGACCGCGAATCCGCGCCGATATCGAGCGTTGGGCCAAGGGCGGCACGGGGTGCACATGAACGCCCCCGTGAAGATCACTCCCGACCTCGTCGCCGCCCACGGGCTGAAGCCGGACGAATACGAGCGCATCCTCAAGCTCATCGGTCGCGAGCCGAGCATCACCGAGCTCGGCATCTTCTCGGCCATGTGGAACGAGCACTGCTCCTACAAGTCTTCGAAGACCTGGCTGAGGCTGCTGCCGACCAGCGGCCCCCACGTTATCTGTGGCCCCGGCGAGAACGCCGGCGTCGTCGATATCGGCGACGGCGAGGCGGTCATCTTCAAGATGGAGAGCCACAACCACCCCTCCTATATCGAGCCCTATCAGGGCGCGGCGACCGGGGTCGGCGGCATCCTGCGCGACGTCTTCACCATGGGCGCCCGGCCGGTCGCCTCGATGAACGCGCTCCGCTTCGGTGCGCCAGAGCATCCCAAGACCCGCCATCTGGTTGCCGGCGTCGTCGCCGGCATCGGCGGCTACGGCAACTCCTTCGGCGTACCCACGGTGGGCGGCGAGGTCGGTTTCGATCGCGGCTACAACGGCAACATCCTGGTCAACGCCTTTGCGGCGGGGATCGCCAGGACCGATGCCATCTTCTATTCGCGCGCCTCCGGCGTCGGCCTGCCCGTCGTCTATCTCGGCTCCAAGACCGGGCGCGACGGCATCCACGGCGCCTCGATGGCCTCGGCCGTCTTCGACGACGACAGCCACGAGAAGCGCCCGACCGTGCAGGTCGGCGATCCCTTCTCCGAGAAGCTTCTGCTCGAGGCCTGCCTCGAGCTGATGGCATCCGGCGCCGTCGTGGCGATCCAGGACATGGGCGCCGCCGGCCTCACCTCCTCGGCCGTCGAGATGGGCGCCAAGGGCGATCTCGGCATCGAACTCGATCTCGATCATGTGCCCTGCCGCGAGACCGGCATGAGCGCCTACGAGATGATGCTGTCGGAGAGCCAGGAGCGCATGCTGATGGTGCTCCGGCCGGAGAAGGAGCCGGAGGCCGAGGCGATCTTCCGCAAATGGGGCCTCGACTTCGCCATCGTTGGCCGCACCACGGACGATCTCCGCTTCCGCGTGCTCCACAAGGGCAAGGTCGAGGCCGACCTGCCGATCAAGGATCTCGGCGACCAGGCCCCGCGCTATGAGCGGCCGCATGTTGCGCGGCCTGCGCCGCCGCCGCTCGACCCGAAATCGATTCCCGCGCCAAGGGACTGCGGCGAAGACCTGATTCGAATTCTGAGATCGTCGAACATGAGTTCGCGCCGCTGGGTGTGGGAGCAGTACGACACGCTCATCGGCGGCGATACGGTGGTTCGCCCCGGCGGCGACGCCGGCGTCGTGCGTGTGGGGAATAGCGGCAAGGGTCTCGCCTTCTCGGTCGATGTGACGCCGCGCTATTGCGCCGCCGACCCGTTCCAAGGCGGCAAGCAGGCGGTGGCGGAGTGCTGGCGCAACCTCACCGCCGTCGGCGCCGAGCCGCTGGCGATCACCGACAACCTCAATTTCGGTAATCCGGAGAAGCCGGAGATCATGGGCGAGCTGGTCGCCGCCATCAAAGGCATCGCCGAGGCGTGCGAGGCGCTGGCCTTCCCGGTCGTCTCCGGCAACGTGTCGCTCTACAACGAGACCAGCGGGGTGGCGATTCCGCCCACCCCCTGCATCGGCGGCGTCGGACTGGTGACGGACGTCGCGTGCGTCGCCCGCATTGCCTTCGCCCGTGAGGGTGACGCGATCCTGCTCATCGGTGCGCCGGAGTGCTGGGGCACCCATCTCGGCCGCTCGGTGTGGCTCAGCGAGATCGCCGGGCGCGAGGATGGGCCGCCGCCCGCGGTCGACCTCGACCACGAAAGACGGGTGGGCGATCTCGTCCGCGGCCTGATCCGCGACCGAATCGCCACTGCCGTCCATGACTGCTCGGACGGCGGCCTGGCCGTGGCGCTCGCCGAGATGGCCATGGCGTCGGGCATCGGCGCCACCATCAACCAGCCGGGCGACGGTTCGCCGGTCGCGACCTTCTTCGGCGAGGATCAGGGCCGCTATGTCGTCACCGTCCGTGCCGAGGATCTGGAGCGCGTCCGGGAGCGCACCGGCAAGGCGATCTTCGCCCCGTGGATCGGCAACACCGGCGGCACCGAACTGAAGCTCGGCGAAGCGGCTGGCATTGCTATTGCAAAGCTCAGCCAAGCCTATGAGACTTGGTTCCCGGACTACATGGCCGGCGGCGCCGCGTAATCCGGCGGCGGCCGGCAAGGAGGCCGACCATGGCGATGAACGCCAACGACATCGAGGCCCTGATCAAGGCCGCGTTGCCCGACGCGCGGGTCGTCATCCGCGACCTCGCCGGCGACGGCGACCATTATGCCGCGGAGGTGGTTTCCGAGGTTTTCCGGGGAAAGAGTCGCGTGCAGCAGCACCAGCTTGTCTATGACGCGCTGAAGGGCAAAATGGGGGGAGTGCTGCACGCACTCGCGCTGCAGACCAGCGCGCCCGACTAGGGCGGCCAAACCGCGGCCGGAGGAAGGAATTCCCTTTTGGGCCGGCTGCGGGCAATCGCCTTCTCCTGTGCTGCATTGCAAAATCCTGCGCGCTCCCTATCCTTGTTCCAAACACGGCCATTGGGGGCCGTCAGCCAATCGGAGATTTCCGCATGAGCGACGTCAACGCCTGGATCGACAACGAGGTGAAGACCAACGATGTCGTCCTGTTCATGAAGGGGACGCCGACCTTCCCGCAATGCGGCTTTTCCAGCCAAGTGGTGCAGATCCTCGACTATCTCGGCGTCGACTACAAAGGCGTCAACGTTCTGGAGAACGCCGACATCCGCCAGGGCATCAAGGAGTATTCCAACTGGCCGACGATTCCCCAGCTCTACGTCAAGGGCGAGTTCGTCGGCGGCTGCGACATCGTCCGCGAGATGTTCCAGGCGGGCGAGCTGCAGCCGCTGCTCACCGAGAAGGGCATCGCCTCCGCCGCGCCTGAGGGCCAGACCGCCTGAGCTGGCGGCGGCCCGCCCTTGGTCGCTGTCCTCGCCATTGCCACCCTGATCGACGTCGCGCTTGCCGCGCTTCTTGTCGGCGTGTCCGGCTTCATCCTCGAAGGCGTCAACAATACCGGGCCGGAGATGCCGGCAGCGGCACTGCTGGTCGGTTTCATCATTCTGTGCGTCGCAGCGCCGATCGCGGCATGGTGGGGGCGCAGCCGAAATTGGCGCCCCGCACCACTTATAGGCCTGGCCTACGCGCCACCGGCGATTGCCGCCCTGGTCCTGCTTGCCGAGCCCTATTTCGCCTGATCCCTAGAAGCCGACCGTCACGCGCCCCGTCAACGCGTGATCCTGAAGGCCGCTGCCGATCGCCCCGGAATAGCTGAGCCGGCCAACGGTCCGCGGCCCGAGCGCCGCGTCGAGGCCGAGGTCGAGCTTCAGCACGTCCGCCGCCCGCGGCGTGCCGGCAATGGTGAACGGCGTGCCGCCCGCGAAAGCGAGGTCCGAGGTCGGCGCGAGTCCGCCGAAGGCGTGTTGCCAGGCGATGGCCCCGGTGAGCCGCGCCGACGTGCCGCCGAGGTTGAGCGGCCGGACGTAGCGCAGGCCGAGTGTGGTGAGGGTCGTTGACGCGTGGCTGGCGGGCGCACTCAGCGCCGCGGCCCCGCCCTGCTCGCTGAAGCCGTCGACGTCGACGCCCACCCAGGCCGCCCCGGCAAATGGTTCCAGCTTCGCGTCGCCGAGGCGAACGGGCCTTGCGACCTCGCCAAAGACTTGTGCCGTGCGTGCGCCATAGGCCGCCGTCAGCGTGTCCGTGAATCCCGGGAAGGCCACGTCACGGCGGGTCGCGATGTCCTGCCAGGCGACCGCGGCGCCGGCGCGCACGGTGAATGCGCCACCGTCGAAGCCGGCATAGGCCGCCAGGTGGGTGCCATTGACCGACGCGGTGGAAGCCCGCGCGGGCTCGTCAATCGTTGCCCCGTCAACGCCGGTCGCGACGCCGAAGCGCCAGCCGGTGTCACCGGTCCAGTCGCCGCCGGCGAAGAAGCCACCGATCTGCCGGTCGAGGCCGGCCGCGTTGCCGTCGCCGGAGAGCGTGGCGTTGCTGCCGAAGACCTGCCCCCAGGCCGAGAAGCCACCGCCCGCGCCAGTCGCACTGGGCCAGGGCGGCATCGCCGGGCGGGCCGTCGGTTCGGCATAGGCCAGCGGCGCCGACTGGAAGAGCGCCGGATCGAGCCGGTCACCCAGCCGGCCGAGCGTCGCCTCGCGGATGAAGCGCGACTGGTCGAGCAACGCCCCCTTGGTGCTGGCATCGATCTCGCCGGAGAGGAGGTCGAACGCGGCCTGCGCCGTCGTTGCGTCCAGCGGCACGATGGCGTCATAGACGCCGTTGCCCGCCCCCAGCGCCTGCGCGCCACCGGCCGCAGCCTTCTGGTTCGGCGTCTGCGCGACCGACGCGAAATCGGCGACTGTCGTGACGTGGAGCAAGACCTGATTTGCCGTGCCGTAATCGAGGGTGAAATCGAGGAAGGCAGAATTGTCGATGATGCCGCCGAAGGTGCCTTTCACCAGCGTTGCCGACTGAATAATGGTGTAGGGCGATGCGCTCGTGTAAACGCCGGCCGCGGGCAGCACCCTCACCTGGGCGGTCGAGTCGATAGTGACTGCCCCAGTCGCGTCGACGAGGTCCGACGTCGTCGGGTTGATCTCGACCTCGTAGATTGAACCGGCATCGAAAGCGGCGGTGCCGACATGAAGCGTGCCGATGGAGTTGCCGGGCGCGATGGTGCCGCTCGTCGTGAACGACTTGATCGTGCCGCCGCCGCCAAGCGTCGCTCCCGTCTCGACGGCGAAATCGGTGCTTGTCATCGTGCCGTTGACGGAAAGCTTGCCGGCCTGCACGTCGAACGTGCCGTTGATGCCGGACCCAGCGGTGCCCGAGAGCATCCATGTGCCAGCGCCCTTCTTCACGCCGGCCTCGAAGTTGGTGACCGTGTTGGCGTCGAAGTCGAACGCACCTGTGGTTCCGCTGGGTCCGTCGAGCGCGAATGTATCGTTCTCCTGCGGGAGGTAGGTATTCGTACCGCCGTCGATGCCGCCGGTGATGGAATAGGTCGGCAGCAGCGTGATCGTGTCCGCTCCGTCGTTGAGAGCGATGGCCACGCCGGAGTCGCCGCGCGCGACAGTGCCAGCGACGACCAGATTGGCCATCACCACGGGATAGGAGCAGCACCCGTCGAGCTCGGCGTAGGCTGGCGCGCTCTGGGCAAAGAGCGATCCGCCCTGTTCGATGGTGACGTTGGCGTGCATCTGGGTGATGTCGGGACCGGGTTTGTCGCCGAGCAGATAGATGGCGGAGCCCGTCCCAAGCGCCTCGACCCGCCCCGCGACATCGATCGTTACGGTGTCGTTGCCCGGGGACGTGATGCCAAGGACGTCGATACCGCGACCGGAATCATGCGCCGTGATCTTGCCGGTGCTGCCGACGGTTATGTGGTCGCCGATGCCGCCATGCACCCCATCATCGAGCTGCGCGTCAACCAGCCCATCGACGATCACGGTGGAGTTCGACGGCCCGTATTGCCAGGTATCGATGCCAGGTGCGCCGAGGTTGTCGGTGAAGATCTGCCCACCCTGCTTGAGCCAGACGGTCGAGTCCTTGCCCACCGCGATGCCGACACCGCCATCGAACGCGGTGGCCGTGTTGATCGTGCCAGCCACCGTCACGTTGGCATTGTCGCCGAGCACGATGCCGCCGCCGCCGCCGAAATCGGTATCGGTATCGGTGATGTCGATGGCGCTGCCCGCGTCCATAACCACGGTGACGCCGGTCTGGCCGAACCCTGCGATGGCATCATATCCTTCGCCGTTCAGGGTGATCTTGCCGGTGGCGCCCAGCGTGATCTCGTCGCCATCGCCAACTGCGATGCCGGCGCCGCTCGTGCCGCTGGCCGTCAGCTCGCCATCGATCTGATAGACATTGTTGCCGCCGCGCCCGTAAAGCGCGGCGTTAAATCCCGCCCCCGAGGTCAGGATCCTTCCTGTGCTTCCGACGGTGATCATGGCGTTGGAAAAGCCTGACCATGTCGGCGAGTCCAGACCGGCAATGCCGCCCTGGCTCTGGATCGTGCCGTTGAGGGTGACGACCGAACTGTCGCCCATCAGGATGGCATAGGTATCGTCGATCGCGTCGTTGCCAACGATCGAACCGCCCTGAAGTTGGATATCTGCGTCAGCGCCGAGCCAGATCGACGGACCGCTCGAGGGCGTAATCGAGCCTCCGGTTAGCACGTTGAGCGTGACGGTCGTGCTGCCCGAGGCGAGGACCCCGGTGGTGTTGGCACCATCGCAATTGTCGGTCGTGCCGCTCGCGGGGGCGAAGCTCGTGCATGCAGCCTCCGCTGTCTGCGGACTGCCCGTCAGCAAGCCGATCAGAAGGCCAATCGCAGCGATCGGTATCAAGGACGGGAGGAAGCGCCACCCCGCGAAAGCCCGCGAAACAGCTCGCATCATAAGCGCAACCGCGACCTCAGCTACGCCCGTTAACGGTCTGACCTCGTACGCCACGCCCAGTACCCCTTTACCCACCGCGGACAACCGTATCGGCGGGGTGACGGGGCCGCACCTATCCGATCAGATAGGCGGGCAGCGGGGATGAGTGGGTCAAATGACGCCGTGGAGCGTGAGGATTGCCACGGCCTGCACGCGGGATCGGACCTTCAGCTTCTTCTTGACCTGCTCTATGTGGAAATGGGCCGTGGCTTCGGTGATCCCAAGAAGCTGGCCAATCTCCCAATCGGTCTTGCCGGCGGCTGCCCACTGCACGCATTCGATTTCGCGAGCGCTCAACGCGGGAACGGCAGCCCGTTCGGCGCCGAAGCCGACGGCAAGCCGGCAGCGCTCGTGCAGGCTCCGCCCCATCATCTCCAGCACGGCACGATCGGACGGATCGAGTTCGATGCGTTGCTTGGCGGCAAGGCTGACAATTCCCTCAAAGCCGCCGGGGCCGCGGATCGGGATCACGAACCCGTCGATCCAGCCATGCGCGTGGGTGGCCTCAAAGAACTCTCGGGCCCCAGGCACCGAGAAGATCGCCGGGTCCATCTCGTTCCACAGAAACGGCCGCAAGCGCTGACGCAACTCGGCGACGATGAAATCGCGCGGGAAATAGTTCTGCGCCGCATAGAACGCGCGCCAGTCAGCCGGCCAGTTGTTGAAGAAGAAGCGGTACTGCCGCTCCTTGCCGACGCCCGCCCAGCAGCCGCCGGCGCAGCAATCGAAGCCGAAAACGCAAATGAGGCGCTGGAACTCGTCGATCAGCCCGGTAACCGCCGCCTCGCTTGTGCAGCGCGCAACAAACTCCATCCCGACAGCGGACCGCGGCTGTGGCATTGCAGGTTTCAATCTCGTTGGACAGGACGCCGGAACGGAAGAGTGTGAAGCGACAATAGGATTACTTGGCACTATTCTCAATGATGCAGGCGCGGGAGGCCTTTCGTGGTCGCGATCCTCGTTATCGCAACAATGATCGACCGGGTGCTCACCGCGCTGATCGCCACGCGCCCGTCACATCTACCCCAGAACGAACTTTAGTCGGGCGCGGTTGGCGACCCAGCTCCGTGGCGGGCGCAAAAGCAAAGGCCGCCCGGTGGGCGGCCTTTCGAATACCGGGGAAGTCTGTCGCGGCTTAGCGCGAGTAGAACTCGACCACCAGGTGCGGCTCCATGTGCACCGCATAGGGCACATCGGAGAGCGAGGGCACGCGCACGAAGGTCGCCGTCATCTTGTTGTGGTTGGCGTCGACATATTCCGGCACGTCGCGCTCGGGCGACTGGATCGCTTCCAGAACCAGCGCCATCTGCTTGGAGGCGTCCTTCACCTCGATCACATCACCGGGTTTGCAGCGGTAGCTCGGAATGTTCACGCGCTTGCCGTTCACCTTGATATGGCCGTGGTTGACGAACTGGCGGGCGGCGAACACGGTCGGCACGAACTTGGCGCGATAGACGATCGCGTCGAGCCGGCTTTCGAGCAGGCCAACCAGATGCTCCGAGGTATCGCCGGAGCGGCGGATGGCCTCGTAGTAGACGTTCTTGAACTGCTTCTCGGAGATGTTGCCGTAATAGCCCTTGAGCTTCTGCTTGGCGCGCAGCTGCGTGCCGAAGTCGGAGACCTTGCCCTTGCGCCGCTGGCCGTGCTGGCCGGGGCCATATTCGCGACGGTTGACCGGGCTCTTGGTACGGCCCCAGATGTTCTGGCCGTGGCGGCGGTCGATCTTGTACTTCGCCGGTGCGCGCTTTGTCATCGCGTAATCCCTTCGCAGTCGGGGTTAGGCGCCCTCCTCTGCCGGCCCTTTCGGGGCCCGCCGACAGGGGCAAAGGGGTAAGCGTCCCTTTGACCCCACGGGTCGCATGTAAATACCGCGCCCGGCCGGAGGCCAAGACGCGGCGCGTGGGTCTTACCGGGCCACTCCGCTCCTGTCAAACCGGCTCCAGGCCGATCTCCGCCAGGAGCGGCGCCAGCGCGGCCGGCCAAGCCCTGCCCGAGGTCAGCCGGGCCTCGCCACCGCCCGGTCCCTCGTGGGCTTCGGCACCGAGCACCACCGCGGCGCGCCGGGCGATCGCCGGAGCCGGGTCGATCCAGGCGACCGGCCAGGGCGCCAGCCGCGCGAAGTGATCGGAGAAGAAACGGGTAATGGGTGCAGGCGAGCACGATGACATCGCTGCGCGCACCACCATGCGCGACGAAGGCCGGCGCGATTTCGGCAAGGATTTCCGCGTCGTCCACCGGCTCTCCGCGCATATGCGCTTCCGCCAGAGGCGCCAGCCGCGCCGAACCGACCAATTGCACGTCGCAATGGCCGGCGAATGCGCGGATGAGGTCGCGGGTATAGTCGCGCTGGATGGTACCGGCGGTGGCGAGCACACTGACAAGACCGGATTGCGTTTGCTCGCCGCCGGGCTTGATCGCCGGCACCGTGCCGACGATCGGCAGGCTATGGCCAGCACGCAGTGGCGGCAGGACCAGCGTCGAGGCCGTGTTGCAGGCGATCACCACTGCATCCGGCGCATGGCGTGCGATCAGATCGCCCACCAGATCGACCACATGCTCGCCGAGCGCCGCTTCCTCCCAGTCGCCATAGGGAAAGCCGGCATCGTCAGCGACATAGTCGATCGTGGCGCCGGGCAGAACGCGCCGGATCTCGCGAGCAACCGACAGGCCGCCGATGCCGGAATCGAAGACCAGCAGCTTCACGCGCCGCCCTCGTCATCCGGCGTGCGCACCGTGGTGATCGTGCCGTCGGAGAGTACATGCGGCCGCGTCGGGCGCCGGTCGAGCGCCGCGATCATGCCGCGCAGCGTGCGCACCTCCTGCTCGCTCAAGCCCGCCCGCTGCAGCATGGCCCTCAGCGCCAGCACCATGTGGCCGCGCTTCTCCGGCGGGCGGAAGAAGCCGGCCCGGTCGAGCGCACCTTCCAGGTGCTCAAACATGCGCACCAAGTCTGCCTTGACGGCCGGCGGTGCCACCTCGCCGGTGAACGGCACGCCTGCCGCCTCGTCGATGAAGCCCGACAGCCGCCACTCATAAGCGACCACGACCACCGCCTGGGCGATGTTGAGCGAGGAGAAGGTGGGTTCAACCGGCAAGGTCAGGATGGCGTCGGCGCGCGACACCTCCTCATTGGTGAGGCCGCTGCGCTCGCGCCCGAAGAGCACGCCCACCCGCACACCACCGCCGACGTGCGCTCGCATGGTGGCCGCCGCCGCGCGCGGACCGAACACCTCCTTGGCCACCTCGCGCGGCCGCGCGGTGGTGGCCAGCAGATAGCCAAGATCGGCGACCGCCTCCTCGACCGTGGCAAAGACAGTTGCGGTCTCGATCACCGGCGCGCGGCTCGACGCGGCCACCGCCTTCTCGTTCGGCCAGCCCTCGCGCGGATTGACAATTCTGAGGTCGGTGAGGCCGAAATTCGCCATGGCGCGGGCCGCCGTGCCGATGTTCTCGCCGAGTTGCGGCTCGACCAGGACGATGGCAGGCCCAGCGGATTGCAGAGGATCCTTGGGGTGTTCAGGCATGATGCCCGCTAACTAGCGCATTCTGTCGCCAAGCGGAATTGGGCCGTTTCTGCCGCCGGAACGCTGCGCCGGCCCATCCGTTGTACAATGACGGATTACGAGTCCCGGGCAGAGGAGGCCAATCGTGACCAATACGTCCATGACACTGCCTGCCATCACCCAGGTGCGCGAGCACTGGGGATGGTTTCTCGCACTCGGTATCGTGTTCATCGTCGGCGGCGCCTTCGCCATCGCCATGCCGTTCCTGTCCAGCATCACCATTGCCATCGTCATCGGATGGATCCTGATCGTCGTTGGCGCCGTGCAGGTCTTCCAGGCGTGGAGCGTACGCTCCTGGGGCGGCTTCATCTGGCAACTGATCATCGGCATCATCTTCGTCGTCGGCGGCATCGCCGCGCTGGTCAACCCGGTGGCGGCAACCGCGACGCTGACGCTGTTTCTCGGCGCGGTCTTCCTGGCCAAGGGGATTATCCAGATCGTCTTCGGCCTCCGCTACCGGCCACATGCCGGCTGGGGCTGGATCGCCTTCGCCGGCGCCCTGGCGCTGCTGGTCGGCCTGATGATCGTGTCGAACTGGCCGTTCTCAAGCCTTTGGGCTCTCGGCACGCTGGCCGGCATCTCGCTCATCTTCAGTGGCTGGAGCTATGTGATGATCGCCATGACCGGGCGGCGACTGGCCTCCATGTGAGCCCGGCCGTCTGCTAAGATTGTGGTTCCGTCGGGGCCGCCGTCGGCGGTCCCCACGGCAGTGGGGGAAGACCAGCCATGACCGCCTACAATGCCGTGCGGTTCCGGGTGAAGCCCGGCCGCGAGAAGGAATTCCTCGACCTGCAGCGCGCTTTGCCCCGTGCCGAAATGAAGGGCCTGCGCAAGCTCGCCATGGTCAAGACCGGCGAGCGCAGCTACTGCCTCATCGGCGAGTGGGGCTCGATGAACGATATCGTCAAGGCCCGCCCGCAGATGATCGCCAGCCTCGACAAGATGCGCGGCATGCTCGAGGACCTCGGCGGCGGGCTGGGCGTCACCGACCCGGTATCCGGCGAAGCCGTCTTCGAAGTGTAGTAACGGCTTCCAGCCGTTTGCTCAAGTTGACTGTCATTTCCGGTTGCCCGTGAGCCGACCGGAGACGAAAGGTGTTTGTCGCGCGTCGAATGGGCTGCGGGAAATCCCCTCGACCCGCGTCTTGGCTGGCGCCCCGGCGGCTGATATGGAGACCGCCACTTTCCCCCCGCCTCCCGATCAAGACCAAAGGTTCCTCGCCCATGGCCAAAATCAAGGTTGCCAACCCCGTCGTCGAAATGGACGGCGACGAGATGACCCGCATCATCTGGCAGCTGATCAAGGACAAGCTGATCCGCCCGCACCTCGACGTCGAGCTGCTCTACTACGACCTCTCGATCGAGAACCGCGACGCCACCAACGATCAGGTCACGGTCGATGCGGCGGAGGCGACCAAAAAGCATGGAGTGGGCGTCAAGTGCGCCACCATCACCCCGGACGAGGCGCGGGTGAAGGAATTCAAGCTCAAGAAGATGTGGAAGTCGCCGAACGGCACCATCCGCAACATCCTCGGTGGCGTCATCTTCCGCGAGCCGATCATCTGCCGGAACGTGCCGCGCCTGGTGCCCGGCTGGACCCAACCCATCGTCGTCGGCCGCCATGCCTTCGGCGACCAGTACCGCGCCACCGACTTCCGTTTTCCCGGCAAGGGCAAGCTGACCATCAAGTTCGTCGGCGATGACGGCAAGGTCATCGAGCACGAGGTCTTCAATGCCCCCGGCTCCGGCGTCGCCATGGCCATGTACAATCTCGACGAGTCGATCCGCGATTTCGCCCGCGCCTCGTTGAACTACGGCCTGGCGCGGCATTATCCGGTCTATCTGTCGACCAAGAACACCATCCTCAAGGCCTATGACGGCCGTTTCAAGGACCTCTTCCAGGAGGTCTTCGAAGCCGAGTTCGCCGGCCAGTTCAAGGCGGCCGGCATCACCTACGAGCACCGCCTGATCGATGACATGGTCGCCGCCTCGCTGAAATGGTCGGGCGGCTATGTCTGGGCCTGCAAGAACTACGACGGCGACGTCCAGTCCGACACGGTCGCGCAAGGGTTCGGCTCGCTCGGCCTGATGACCTCCGTGCTGCTCTCGCCCGACGGCAAGACGGTGGAGGCGGAGGCCGCCCACGGCACCGTCACCCGCCACTATCGCGAGCACCAGAAGGGCCACGCGACCTCGACCAACTCGATCGCCTCGATCTTCGCCTGGACGCGGGGGCTCGCCCATCGCGCCAAGCTCGACGACAACGCGGCCCTCGCCCGCTTCGCCGAGACGCTGGAGAAGGTCTGCGTAGCCACCGTCGAGTGAGGCTTCATGACCAAGGACCTGGCGCTCCTGGTCGGCCCCGACCAGAAGTGGCTTACCACCGAGGGCTTCCTCGACAAGGTCGACGAGAACCTGCAGAAGGCGATGGGCTGAGCCGCATCGCAGCTGATCGTCGTTTGGGCATTGCGCGGCGCGCCATCGGCGCGCCGTCATCTTGTCGTGCGGCCGCGATGCGCTACACTGAACGCAGGCCCTTTCTCATCGCGCCTCCTCTCGCCCCCTCACGACGGACACCCACCATGCGTTACCAGCCTCTCGGCCGCACGGGCCTTCTCGTATCCGAAATCTGCCTCGGCACCATGACCTTCGGCGGTCGCGGCGGCATCTGGACCCATATCGGCGATGTCGACCAGGCGGCCGCCGACCGCATCGTCGCCCGCGCCGCCGATGCCGGCGTCAATTTCATCGACACGGCCGACGTCTATTCGGAAGGCTGGTCGGAGGAGATCACCGGCCGGGCCATGGTCAATTCCGGCCGCCCGCGCACCGATTTCGTGCTCGCCACCAAAGTTTTCGGCGGCACCGGCAAGGGACCCAATGATCGCGGCGCCTCGCGCGGCCACATCATGGATGCGGTCAAGGCGAGCCTGAAGCGGCTCGGCACCGACCATATCGACCTCTACCAGATCCACGGCCAGGACCTGCTGGCGCCGGTCGAGGAGACGGTGCGCGCGCTCGACGATCTCGTGCGCCAGGGCCATGTGCGCTATGTCGGCTGCTCCAACTGGGCGGCCTGGAAGATCATGCAGGCGCTGGGGATCGCCGACGGCCACGACTGGGCGCGCTTCGCCTCTCTGCAGGCCTTCTACACAATCGCCAGCCGCGATCTGGAGCGCGAGATCGCGCCCCTCCTCCAGGACCAGGGCGTCGGGCTTATGGTGTGGAGCCCGCTCGCCGGCGGCCTGCTCTCGGGCAAATACGACCGTGACGGCAAGGGACCGGACGGCGCCCGCCGCACCACCTTCGACTTCCCGCCGGTGGACAAGGCGCGCGCCTTCGCCTGCGTCGACGCCATGCGACCGATCGCCGAGGCGCGCGGCGTTTCGGTGGCACGCATCGCCATCGCCTGGCTGCTGCATCAGCCCTTCGTCACCACGGTCATCGTCGGCGCCCGCGACGCCGCGCAGCTCGACGACAACATCGCGGCCACCGAGGTCACGCTCTCGGCCGAGGAACTGGCGACCCTCGACAAGGTCAGCGCGCTGCCCCCCGAATATCCCGGCTGGATGATCGAACGGCAGAACGACGGCCGCCCGCGGGGCTGAGGCCGCCTTTCTTTCGGCGGCATTTCCCGCCACGGGATGGTTCCTCACCGGAGCCTTCCCTTGCGCCGTTTCGTCCACATCGCCCGTCTGATCGCCCTGTTCTCCCTGGCGCTGGCGATCGTCATCTTTGTGCTCAACACCAATCTGCTGGCGCCCGCACCCGTGGGCAAGCCGCTGATCATCGCCCATCGCGGCCTCGGCCAGACCTTCCACCGCGAGGGGCTGAGCGGCGACACCTGCACGGCAGCGCGTATCTTCCCGCCCGAGCATCCCTATCTCGAGAACACCATCGCCGGATTTGCGGCAGCCTTCTCCGCCGGCGCGGACATGGTCGAGTTCGACGTCCACCCGACCTCGGATGGCCATTTCGTCGTCTTCCACGACTGGACGCTCGATTGCCGTACCGACGGGCACGGCGTCACCCGCGACCACCCGCTGGCGGAGCTGAAAGCACTCGACATCGGCTATGGCTATACTGCCGACGGTGGCGAGAGCTTCCCGTTTCGTGGGCTCGGTATCGGCCTGATGCCGTCGCTCGACGAGGTGCTCGCCGCGTTTCCGGACAAGCGCTTTCTTATCAACATCAAGAGCGACGATCCTGATGAGGGTCGCCGGCTCGCGGCCAGGCTGGCGCCTCTACCGGCAGAGCGCCGCACACGCATCTGGGTGTATGGCGGTGGCAAGGCCATCGATGCTTTCACCGCCGACGCGCCGGGCCTGACGGTCCTCGGCACGGATGCAGCGAAGCGCTGCCTGATCCGTTACGAGATCATGGGCTGGCTCGGGGTCGTGCCGGCCGAGTGTCGCAACACGCTCTTCATGCTGCCGGTGAACTATGCCCGCTTCGCCTGGGGCTTTCCCGACCGGCTGACCGCGCGCCTTGCCGCCTACGGCACGCGGGTGGTCCTCCTCGGCGCCTATGACGGCAGCGGCTTCTCCAGCGGCATCGACACGGTCGCCGAACTCGACGCCGTGCCGGCCCGCTTCGACGGAATGCTGTGGACCAACCGCGTCGACCGCATCGGCCCGGCGCTCGCCGCGCGGTAGTTCAACTCGCCCGCGAGAGAGAAAGTGGTGCGGCCGGCTTGGAGCGCCAGGCCGGCACCGCATAGCCGGACAATCACTGAGAGCCGGTCGCCTGGCAGGTAACGTCCGGCTTGCCTACGCGGCTGAGCACGGCGCTGTCTCCCTTTGTGG
>CAWHLM010000008.1:0-314899 GCA_963830215.1 uncultured Alphaproteobacteria bacterium | reverse complement strand
GCCGAGATCGGAGCGGAAGGCTCGTTTTCCTTTGCGCCGGTCACGGCAACCGGAGCGACCGGCATGGGCAGTCACGAACTGAGCCCGCAGGCTGTGCTGACCCTTGCCAAGACCCTATATGGACGGGAGCCGACGGCTTTCGTGCTCGGTATCGCCGGCTGGGACTATGGCGAGGTCAAGGAAGGGCTGAGCACCGAGGCAAAGGCGCATCTCGACGAAGCCGAGGCCTTCTTTCTCGACTGGTATGCAAGGGTTTCGGCCGATTACGCCCCATCGAACGGGGCAACGCAAAGGACGGAACGGTTAGCCGATGCATGAGATGTCGCTGTGCGAAAGCCTGCTCGACATCCTCAAGTCCGAAGCCGAGACGGCCAAGTTCAGGAAGGTGAGGCGGATCACGCTTGAAGTCGGACCGCTGTCCACGGTTGAGCCGGAGGCTCTGCGCTTCGGTTTCGATGTCGTCATGCGCGGCAGTCTCGCCGAAGGGGCAAAGCTCGATATCGTCACCGAGCCGGCCGAGGCGCGCTGTCTGAGTTGTTTCGAGCTGGTCACCGTCAGCGACCGGCTTTCCCCGTGTCCCAAGTGCGGGGGCACAGAACTACAGATCAGCGGCGGCGACGCCCTGCGTATCAAGGAATTGGAGGTCAGCTGATGTGTGCGACCTGCGGCTGCGGCAAGGGTGAGGTGACCATCGAAGGTCACGACCACGCCCACGGACACCATCATCATCACGATCATGGTGATAGCCATAGTCATCACCACGATCACGACCATGATCCCGAAAGCCGGGTGGTGGCGGTCGAACGCGATCTGCTGGAAAAGAACAATGCGCTGGCCGCCGAGAACCGCGACTATTTCGGGCAGCGCGGTATTCTGGCGCTGAATCTGGTTTCGAGCCCCGGCTCGGGCAAGACCGAGCTCTTGGTCAGGACCATTGAGAAGCTCGCCGGCAAGCTGGTGCCTTTCGTCGTCGAAGGCGACCAGCAGACGACCAACGATGCAACGCGCATCCGCGCCACCGGCGCCACCGCCATCCAGATCAACACCGGCAAGGGTTGCCATCTCGACGCCCATATGGTCGGGCATGCGCTGGAGCATCTCGAACCGACCGAGGGCTCCGTCGTCTTTATCGAGAACGTCGGCAACCTCGTCTGCCCGGCGGGGTTCGACCTCGGAGAAGCGCACAAGGTGGTCATCCTGTCGGTGACCGAAGGCGACGACAAGCCGCTGAAATATCCCGATATTTTCGCCGCCTCCGATCTCGTCCTGATCAACAAGACCGACCTTCTCCCCTACGTCGATTTCGACATGGAGAAAGCCACGGCGAATGCCCGGCGGATCAGGCCCGGCATCAAGGTGCTGCCGGTCTCGGCCCGCACCGGCGAGGGGCTCGACAACTGGATCGCCTGGCTGATGGGCGCCCGCACCATGGTGCTGGCCGGTCATCCGCTCGGGGTCGCAGCCGAATAAGAGCAGAGGTCGCGAGGTGCGTGCCGATGCGCCGCCGATCCGCGTACGGATCGCGGTCACCGGCAACGTGCAGGGCGTCGGCTTCCGCCCCTTCGTCTGGCGCGAGGCCTCGGCGCGGGAGCTTGCCGGCCATGTCGTCAACACCCCCGAAGGCGTGACCGTAGAGGCGGAAGGCACGGCGGACGCCATCGACGGACTGGTCGCGGCCTTGCGTACGCCGCCGCCGCCAGCAGCGGTGATCACGGTGGCGCGCGTGTCGCTGGCGCCGACCGGCGAGACGGGCTTTGCCATCCGCGACAGCGCCACGGCCGGAACGCGCAGCGCCGCGGTGCTGCCCGACCTCGCCACCTGCGAGGAGTGCTTGGCGGAGGTGAACGATCCCTCGAACCGGCGCTACCGCTATCCCTTCACCAACTGCACCCGTTGCGGCCCGCGCTATTCGATCATCACCGACCTGCCTTACGACCGCGCCCGCACCACGATGCGCCGCTTCGTCATGTGCCCGGAATGCCAGGCCGAATACGAGAACCCGGCCGACCGCCGCTTCCATGCCGAACCCAATGCCTGCCCGGTCTGCGGCCCGCAACTCAAGCTGTGGGACGGGGAGGGGGCGGAACTGGCGGTGCGCGACGACGCCCTGAAGGCGGCAGCCGCGGCACTCCGCGAGGGCAGGATTGTCGCGGTGAAGGGTTTGGGCGGGTTCCACCTGATGGCGGATGCCCGCAACGAGGACGCGGTGCGCACGCTTCGCCGGCGCAAGCAGCGCGAGGAAAAGCCGTTCGCGGTCATGTTCGCCTCACTCGACGCGTTGAGCGAAGCGGCCGCGCCGACCGACATCGAAATCGAGGCGCTGACATCGCGCGAGCGGCCGATCGTTCTCATCCGCAAGCGGGCAGGGATGCTGGCCGAATCTGTCGCCCCCGGCAATCCGCTCACCGGCGCCATGCTGCCCTATACGCCGCTGCACCACATGTTGCTGGCGGAACTCGGCTTGCCGGTGGTGGCGACCAGCGGCAACCGCTCCGACGAGCCGATCTGCACCGACGAGCACGAGGCACTCTCCCGCCTCAAGGACATCGCCGATCTGTTCCTGGTCCACGACCGGCCGATCGAACGGCCGGTGGACGATTCGGTCGTGCGCGTCATTGCCGGCAAACCAACCGTCTTCCGGCGGGCGAGGGGGCTGGCGCCGGCCGTCGCCGCGCGCGGTGTCAAGCCGGGCATCCTCGCCGTCGGCGGCCATCTCAAGACGACCGTGGCGCTCAGCACCGATGCCGGCGTCGTCCTCGGCCAGCATCTCGGCGACCTCGATACGCCAGAGGCGCGCGACGCCTACGACCGCGCCATTGCCGACATCCAGCGCCTGCATGACGCCCAGCCGACGCTGATCGCCCGCGACCTGCACCCCGACTATCACTCGACCCGCGTGGCCGAAGGGCTGGCCGCGCCCAAACTCGCAGTCCAGCATCACGTCGCCCATGTCGCCGCCTGCATGGCCGAGCAAGGACTGGAGCCGCCGGTGCTGGGAGTCTCCTGGGACGGCACCGGCTATGGCACCGACGGGACGGTGTGGGGCGGGGAATTCCTGCGCATCACGCGGGACGGTTGGACGCGCGTGGCGCATCTCAAGCCCTTCCGCCTGCCCGGCGGTGAAGCGGCCGTGCGCGAGCCACGCCGCTCGGCGCTAGGGCTGCTTCATGCTGCTTTCGGGGCGGACGCCTTTTCCATGACCGATCTCGCACCGGTTGCGGCCTTCACGCCGGCAGAGCGCAGGGCGCTGGCATCCATGCTCGAGCGCGGCCTCAACGCGCCTATCACCACCAGCGCCGGGCGACTGTTCGATGCCGTCGCCGCGCTCATCGGCCTCCGCCAGACGACCAGCCACGAGGGCCAGGCGGCGATGGACCTGGAATGGGCGGCCGGTGCAGGCATGGCGCCGGGTCATAAGAAACGCGAATATGATATTGCAATCAAAGATGAAACCGGCATTCTGGTCCTCGACTGGCTGCCGCTGATTGAGGCGCTGATTGCCGATGTCCGCGCCGGCGAGGCGCCAAGCGTGATGGCGGCGCAATTTCATGACAGCCTCGCCCTTGCTATTGCCGCCATTGGGGCCAGAATTGGGGAGACGACAGTTGTCCTCTCCGGTGGCTGCTTCCAGAACGCCCGGCTGACGGAGACGACTTTGACTGCGCTCAATGCGGCCGGCCTTGTCCCGGTCAGACATGAGCGCGTGCCGCCGAACGATGGCGGGCTGGCGCTCGGCCAAGCCTGGTGGGCGGGACGATATGCAGGAGAACGGTGAGATGTGTCTGGCGATACCTGGAAAGATCGTCTCGACTGAAGGCGACGACATCATGCGCGTTGGCCGCGTCGACTTCGGCGGCGTGATCAAGGAGATCAACCTCGCCTACACGCCAGAGGCGCAAGTCGGCGACTATGCGCTCGTTCATGTCGGCTTCGCCATCAGCGTTATCGACGAAGAGGAGGCGCTGAAGGTGCTCGCCCACTTCGAAAGCCTCGGCGAGCTTCAGGCTGAGCTGGACGCGGCTGCTGCCGCCGGGTCGGCGATCCAATGAAGCACCGCGAGGAGTACCGCGATCCGGTCGCCGCCCAGCGCCTCGCCGAGGCGATCCGGCGGACGGTCACGCGGCCGTGGAAGATCATGGAGGTGTGCGGCGGCCAGACCCACGCCATCGTGCGCTACGGCATCGACCAGCTTCTCCCCAATGAGGTGACGCTGATCCACGGGCCGGGCTGCCCGGTCTGCGTGACCCCGGTCGACTATATCGACAAGGCGATCGAGATCGCCGGCCGACCGGGCGCGATCCTCACCTCGTTCGGCGACATGCTGCGCGTGCCGGGCTCGGAGACTGACCTGCTTTCGGCCAAGGCGAAGGGCGGCGACGTCAGGCCCGTCTATTCGCCGCTCGATGCCGTGCAGATCGCCCGCGCCAACCCGGACCGCGAGGTCGTGTTCTTCGCCGTCGGCTTCGAGACCACGGCACCGGCCAACGCCATGGCCGCCTACATGGCCAAGCGCGAGGGGCTGGCCAATTTCTCCATGCTGGTCAGCCACGTCCTGGTGCCGCCGGCGATGCGCGCCATCCTCTCCGGCCCGACCAACAGGGTACAGGGCTTCCTGGCCGCAGGCCACGTCTGCGCCGTCATGGGCTACGAGGAATATTTCCCGATCGCCGAAGAGTACAAGGTGCCGATCGTGGTCACCGGCTTCGAGCCGCTCGACATCCTCGAAGGCGTCTACCTCACCGTGAAGCAGCTCGAGGAGGGCCGCCACGAAGTCGAGAACCCCTATGCCCGCGCGGTGAGCCGGGCCGGCAATGTGCCGGCGCAAAAGATCATGACCGAGGTCTTCCAGGTCATCCGCCGCCGCTGGCGCGGCATCGGCGAGATCGCCGAGAGCGGGCTGGGGCTTGCGGACGCCTACAAGGATTTCGATGCCGAGCTGCGTTTCGGCCTGGTTGGCACGCGCACCGAGGAATCGACCGAGTGCATCGCCGGCCTGGTGCTGCAGGGCGAGAAGAAGCCGCCAGACTGCCCGGCCTTCGGCACACGCTGCACACCGGAACATCCGTTGGGTGTCACCATGGTGTCCTCCGAGGGCGCCTGCGCCGCCTATTACCGCTATCGCGGCGTCACCGCCGACGCGGCCGAGTAAGCCCTTATGGCAGAACAAGATTTCGCACTGGCCTGTCCGGTGCCGTTTCCCGGCGACGAGACCATCCAGGTGGCGCACGGCGGCGGCGGACGCAAGTCGGAGCGGCTGATCAACTCCATCTTCCGGCCCGTCTTCGACGATCCGGAGCTTGCCCGCCGCCACGACGGCGCGCGGCTGGAACTTTCCGGCCCGGTCGCCTTCACCACCGACAGCTATGTGGTCAAGCCGCTGGAATTTCCCGGCGGCGACATCGGCACGCTGGCGGTGAACGGTACCGTCAACGATCTCGCCATGTGCGGCGCGCGACCGGAATACATCTCCGCCGGCTTCATTCTGGAGGAGGGACTGGCGACCGAGACGCTTGCCCGCATCGTCACCTCGATGGCGAGGGCCGCCAAGGCGGCCGGCGTGCGGCTGGTCACCGGTGACACCAAGGTGGTCGACCGCGGCAAGGCGGACGGCATCTTCATCAATACCGCCGGCGTCGGCCGCATCGTGGCGCCCAATGTCATCGGGCCGGAGGCGGTGAAGCCCGGCGACGTGGTGATTCTCTCCGGCGACATCGCCCGCCACGGCATGGCGGTGATGGCGGCGCGCGAGCAACTCGGCTTCGAATCCGAGATCGCCAGCGACTGCGCACCGCTCGCCGCACCGGTTCTGGCGCTGTTCGAGGCGGGTGTCGCCGTCCATTGCTTGCGCGATCTGACGCGCGGCGGGCTTGCCAGCGGCTTGGTCGAGATCGCCGAGACGGCGAAGCTCGCCATCCACACCGAGGAGCTGGCCGTCCCCGTGCGCGACGACGTCGCCTCGGCCTGCGAGATCCTCGGGCTCGACCCATTCCATGTCGCCAATGAGGGCCGCTTCGTCGCCTTCGTCCCGGCGGCGGACGCCGACAGGGCACTCGCCGTCCTCCATGCCCACCCGGTGAGCGAAGGCGCCGTGGTCATCGGCACTGTGAGGGACGGGCCAGCCGGCCGGGTGACGGCCAAGGGCGCGCTTGGCGGAACGCGCGTGATCGATATGCTGAGCGGCGAGCAGTTGCCGCGCATCTGTTGATTGGACTCCTGGGGGGAGCATCCGATGGTGAATGAACCCGGCCGTCCGGGCTATGCCGTGGAGCCGGCACCTCAGGCCGTGCTGCCGGTCGCCGGCAGCGCGCTCGTTTTCCCCGTCCACCGCATCTATTGCGTCGGGCGCAACTATGCCGACCACGCGATCGAGATGGGCCACGACCCCAACCGTGAGCCACCCTTCTTCTTCCAGAAGAACCCGGACAATCTCGTCAAGGACGGCGCCTTCCGCCATCCGCCGCAAACCCGCAACGTTCATCACGAGATCGAACTGGTGGTGGCACTGGCCAAGGGCGGGCAGGGCATCGCGGTCGACAAGGCGCTGGATTGCGTCTTCGGCTATGCGGTGGGCATCGACATGACCCGGCGCGACCTCCAGGACACGGCCAAGGAGATGCGCCGGCCGTGGGAAGCGGCAAAGGCCTTCGAAGGCTCGGCACCTTGCGGGCCGTTGCAGCCGGCTACCGCCATCGGCCACCCGTCGGCGGGCAGGATCAGCCTCGACGTCAACGGCACGCGGAAGCAGACCGGCGACCTTGCCCAGATGATCTGGAAGGTGCCGGAGATCGTCAGCCAGCTCTCTCAGCTGTTCACGCTCAGTCCCGGCGACCTGGTCTTCACCGGCACGCCGTCGGGCGTCGGCCCGGTCGAACGCGGCGATGTCATGACCGGCCACGTCGACACGATCGGCGACATCGAGGTGCGCGTTGTCTGAGACCATCATCGAACGGATCGCGGCCGGCATCGAGGATGCGCCGGCGATTGGGGCGCCGGAGCGGCCGGACCTGACCTTTGCCGGCTTGCGCGCGCAGATGCGCGCCACGGCGGCGACGCTCAACGGCCTCGGTCTCGGCCGCAACGACCGCATCGCCATTATCCTGCCCAACGGGCCGGAAATGGCATCTGCCTTCGTCTCGGTCGCCGCCGCGGCCACCACCGCGCCGCTCAATCCTGCCTACCGGGCCGAGGAGCTCGACTTCTACCTCTCCGATATCGGCGCCAAAGCGATCCTCGTCGGCAAACACGAGGCGGGGCCGGCCATCGGTGTGGCGCAGAAACTCGGCATCGCCGTGCTCCGCCTCTCCTTCGACCCTGGCGACCCGGCAGGCAAATTCACCATCGACGGCCCGGCCGTCGGACCGGCGGTGGCGACGGGACCGGCTAGAGACGGCGACATCGCGCTTCTGCTCCACACGTCGGGCACCACGTCGCGGCCCAAGTTGGTGCCGTTGTCGCACGCCAATCTCGCGGCCTCGGCCCGCAATGTCGCCGCCGTGCTGGCGCTTACGCCGGGCGATCGCTGCCTCAACGTCATGCCGCTCTTCCACATCCACGGCCTGGTCGCGGCGGTCGCCGCCTCGCTCTCTGTGGGTGCCAGCATCTTCTGCACGCCGGGCTTCAACGCGCTGAAATTCTTCGCCTGGCTCGGCGAGGCCAAGCCCACCTGGTACACGGCCGTACCGACCATGCATCAGGCGATCCTCGCCCGCGCCCCGCGCAATGCAGAGGCCGTGGCGGCGAGCCACCTGCGCTTCGTCCGCTCGTCCTCGGCGTCTCTCCCCGCCCAGGTCATGGCCGAACTGGAGGCGACCTTCCGCTGCCCGGTCATCGAGGCCTACGGCATGACCGAGGCCACCCACCAGATGACCTCCAACCCGCTGCCGCCGGCGGCACGCAAGCCGGGCAGCGTCGGCCTTGCCGCCGGCCCCGAGGTCACCGTGATGGCGACCGACGGCACGCAACTGCCGGCCGCAGTCGAGGGCGAGATCGTCATCCGCGGTGAGAACGTCACCGCCGGCTACGAAAAGAATCCGGAGGCCAACCGAAGCGCATTCGCCCATGGCTGGTTCCACACCGGCGATCAGGGCATCATGGACGGCGACGGCTATGTCCGCGTCACCGGGCGGCTGAAGGAGATCATCAATCGCGGCGGCGAGAAGATATCGCCGCTGGAGGTGGACGAGGTGCTCATGGACCATCCCGCCATCGCCCAGGTGGTGACCTTTGCCATGCCGCACGACAAGCTTGGCGAGGAGGTGGCTGCCGCGGTCGTGCTGCGCGAAGGGCTGGCGGCAAGCGAGGCCGACATCCGCGGCTTTGCGGCGACGCGCCTGGCGGACTTCAAGGTGCCGCGCAAGGTGCTGATCCTCGACGAGATCCCAAAGGGTGCGACCGGCAAACTGCAGCGCATCGGGCTGGCCGCCAAGCTGGGCTTAGGCTGATGCGCATCTGCGTCTTCGGTGCCGGAGCGATCGGGGGCTATGTCGCCGCCCGGCTGGCGATGGCGGGCCGGGTGAAGCCGGCAGTCATCGCCCGCGGCGCTCATCTCGACGCACTCATCACCAAGGGCATCACGCTGATTGAGGGCGGCGACGAGACGACGGTGCCGGTAAATGCCAGCTCCGAGGGCGCCGATTTCGGCGAGCAGGACTATGTGCTGCTGGCGCTGAAGGCCCATTCGGTAGCGCCGGCGCTCGATGCCATCGCCCCGCTGCTCGGCCCCGAGACGGCTGTGGTCACCCTGCAGAACGGCTTGCCCTGGTGGTACTTCTACCGGCACGGCGGGGCGCTGGAGGGCACGCGGCTCGCCGCGGTCGATCCCGACGGCGCGATCTGGGATCGCATCGGGCCGGAACGGGCGATCGGCGGCGTCGTCTATGCCGCGACGGAGGTGACGGCGCCCGGCGTTATCCACCACGTCAGCCACTCGCGGCTCTCCCTCGGCGAGCCATCCGGCGAAAAGACTGAGCGGGTGGTGGCGCTTGCTGCCGAATTGGTCGCCGCCGGCCTGCAAGCGCCGGTGCGCCCCGACATCCGCACCGAGATCTGGGTGAAGCTCTGGGGCAACCTCTCCTTCAACCCGGTCTCGACGCTCACCGGGGGAACGCTGGAGCAGATCGTCGCCGACCCGGACTCGCGCGGCGTCGTCCGTGCCATGATGATCGAGGCGCAAGCGATCGCGGAGAGGCTCGGCGTGAGCTTCCCGATCGACGTCGACCGGCGGATCGAGGGAGCGCGTCAGGTCGGCGCACACAAGACCTCGATGCTGCAGGACCTGGAGCGCGGCCGGACGCTAGAGATCGACGCGCTGGTGACGGCGGTTCAGGAGAGCGGGCGACTGACCGGCGTGGCGACGCCGGTGATCGACACCGTGCTGGCGCTCACCCGCAGCCGGGCGAATGCCCGCGGCCCCGATCCACGATCACGCTAGGTGCACCACACAGGGCGGAGCGGAGATGGAACAATTCCACCTGGAACCGTTATCCAAAGTTTTCGTGAAAGATATTTGAAAATCTGCATATTTCAGTTGAAGCTGCCAAGCGATATGTACGGCCGGATTGATCGATAGGCCGGAAACGCTACATACTCGCGCTCGACGGGCCAGACGCGACGGCAACGGGATGGAACTCGACACGGCCACGGGACACGCACCGCTCATCGACCGGTTTGGCCGGGCGATCACCTATCTGCGCGTCTCGGTGACCGACCGCTGCGACTTCCGCTGCGTCTATTGCATGGCCGAGGACATGACCTTCCTGCCCAAGAAGGACGTTCTCAGCCTGGAGGAGCTCGACCGCCTGTGCTCGGCCTTCGTGGCGCGCGGCGTGCGCAAGCTGCGCCTCACCGGCGGCGAGCCGCTGGTCCGCCGCAATGTCACGAGCCTGGTGCGTTCGCTCGGCCGGCACGTACACACCGGCGACCTCGACGAGCTGACGCTGACCACCAACGGCTCGCAGCTTGCCCGCTTTGCCGGCGAACTGGAGGAGGCGGGCGTCAAGCGCATCAACGTCTCGGTCGACACCCTCGACCCGGCGAAGTTCAAGGCGATCACCCGCTGGGGCGATCTCGACAAGGTGATGGATGGCATCAGGGCCGCGCAGGCCGCCGGACTACACGTCAAGATCAACACGGTGGCGCTCAAGGGCGTCAACGAGGACGAGATCGACGAGCTCATCCGCTGGACCCATGGTTCGGGCATGGATCTCACCCTGATCGAGACCATGCCGCTGGGCGAGATCGACGCCGACCGCACCGACCAATACCTGCCGCTGAGCGCGGTCAGGGCGCGGCTGGCGCAGCACTGGACGCTTGAGGATATCCCCGACAGCACCGGAGGGCCGGCGCGCTATGTGCGCATCGCCGAGACCGGCGGGCGGCTCGGCTTCATCACGCCGCTCACCCACAATTTCTGCGAGGGCTGCAACCGCGTCCGGGTGACTTGCACCGGCACGCTCTACATGTGCCTCGGCCAGGAGGACGCCGCCGACCTGCGCGCGCCGCTCAGGGCCTCAGAGGGCGACGAGGTGCTGCACGCGGCGATCGACGAAGCCATCGGGCGCAAACCCAAGGGCCACGACTTCGTCATCGACCGCCAGCACCGGAAACCAGCGGTTGCCCGCCATATGAGCATGACGGGGGGCTGAGGCGGCTGCTCGGCGCATAATAGAACGGTAACTGCGGTCGCCGTATCCTGCACGTCCTGAACTCAGGCAGCACGTGCCCACGCCGGGGAACGTTCATCTGCAATGCTGGTCAAATTTCTCATCAGCCTGCCGACCTGGGCTATGGCCGTGTTGGTTTGCACGGCAGCGGTCATGTTCACGACGCTGGCTCAGACCATCCTGCACCGCCGCTGGCAGTCAGAGTCGCGCACCCGGCTTAACGAGGTGGCGGGCTTCCTGATCGCCGTCGTCGGCGTCATCTATGCCGTGCTGCTGGCCTCGATCGCGATCCTCGTCCTTGAAAGGCATCAGCGGGCTGAAATGGCCGTCGAGACCGAGGCAGGTCAGCTCTCCGACCTGTTCGTCACGGTCAACGGATTGCCGACCGCGGTGGCGGAGAAACTCCGCAGCTTGATGACGGACTACGCCACCACGGTTCTGGACGAGGAGTGGCCGAAAATGGCCGACAGCTCGCCGTTCCACGGCGGATGGCAGGACAAGGGCTGGAACCTGACGGATTCGATCGACAATCTCCTTACGTCGTTTGAGCCCACCACGGAAAGCCAGAAGAGCGTGATTGCGGCGGCGCTCCAGCAGTTCGACGACATTGCCGATGCTCGGCGCGAACGGCTTTTCACGACCGGATCCGGGATCACGCCTCTGGTCTGGTCGATATTGATCTCCGGCGCGGTGGTGACGGTCAGCCTGGCGTTGTTCTTCGGCCTGCCAAGCTGGCGCGGGCATCTCCTCCTGGCAAACATGCTGGCGCTGTCGATTGCCCTGGTGTTTGTCCTCATCATTGCAATGAATCGGCCATTCGTCGGCGAGTCGGGCGTACAACCCGAGTCCTTCCAGCGCGTATTGGCGCGCATGGCGGGGGTCGATGAACCTTAGCGTCGCACTCGCGCAAAGGTGACTGTGGACACGGCGCGGCAGCGCCTATAACCCGGCCGGCGACAGAAACAGCAGGACCCGTTCTTACGGCATGGCCATCGATGTCACAGTTTCGGGCGCGGCATTGGCCGGGCTGGTCTCGTTCCTCTCGCCCTGCGTGCTGCCGCTGGTGCCGCCCTATCTCTGCTACATGGCCGGCGTCAGCCTTGACCAACTGACCGGCACCGGCGACACGCAGGTCGCCAAACGCACCGTGCTCGCCGCCTCGGTGAGCTTCGTTCTGGGATTTGCGACCATATTCATCGCGCTTGGCGCCGCCGCCTCTGCCATCGGCCAGCTTGTGCGCAGCCACATCGACGTTCTGTCGGTGGTCGGCGGTGTGGTTATCATCATCATGGGGCTGCACTTCCTAGGCGTCTTCCGCATCGCCTTCCTGAGCCGTGAGGCGCGGGTGCAGGTCGGCAATCAGGCGGCCGGGCCGGTCGGCGCCTATGTCATGGGGCTCGCCTTCGCCTTCGGCTGGACACCCTGCATCGGCCCGGTCCTGGCGGCGATCCTGGCGGTGGCGGGGAGCGAACAGACAGTGACCCGCGGCGCGCTGCTGCTTGCCGCTTATTCGCTGGGCCTCGGCATTCCCTTCATCGTCGCCGGCCTGTTTTCCGGACCGTTCCTCGGCTTCATGCGCCGCTTCCGCGCCCATCTCGGCACGGTCGAGAAGGTGATGGGCGGGCTCCTGGTCGTCACCGGTGTGCTGTTCATCACCGGCGGCATGGCCACCGTCTCCTACTGGCTGCTGGAGACCTTTCCGGCGCTCTCCAACATCGGCTGAACCGAATCGGCGATAATGCCGGTCGCCGGCCGCGCCTTCTTGTCGCCACAGGCGGCGGGCGTTGTGTCGCTGCAAACGGCCATTCGGGGGAGACATGCCGAAACGCTCCTGCCTCGCCATCATCCTCGCCGCGGGCGAGGGGACGCGGATGAAATCCTTGACGCCCAAGGTGCTGCACAAGGTGGCCGGGCTGCCCATGCTCGGCCATGTGCTGAAGGCCGCCGAGGCCGGCGGCGCGGGCGAGATCGCGGTCGTCATCGGGCCGGGCATGGAGGCGGTCGCAGCCTTCCTGGCGAGGGAAGCGCCGGCTGCCCAGACCTTCGTCCAGGCAGAGCGGCTCGGCACCGGCCATGCGGCACTGGCGGCCAAGAAGGCGATTTCGCGAGGCCCCGACGACGTGCTGGTGCTTTTCGGCGACACGCCGCTGGTGACCGGCAGGACCTTGAAGCGGCTCTGCGCTGCGCTCGCCCGTGGCGCCGACATCGCGGTGCTGGGCTTCCGCCCGCCCGATCCTTTCGGCTATGGCCGGCTGATCGTCGAGGGCCGGCAGCTCGTTGCGATCCGCGAGGAGAGGGACGCGAGCGCGCAAGAGAAGGCGATCGGCCTGTGCAATGCCGGCGTCATGGCCTTCCGCGGGGCCGGGTTGACCCGGCTCCTCGGCCGGATCGGCAACGCCAATGCCAAGGGCGAATACTACCTGACTGACGCGGTGGCGATCGCCGCCAAGTCGGGCAGGAAGGTCGCCGTCATGGAGGCCGACGCCGACGAGGTCGCCGGCATCAATTCGCGCGGGCAACTTGCCCACGTCGAGGGGCTGTGGCAGCGCCGCGCCCGCGAGACCGCCATGACGGCGGGCGTCACGATGGTGGCGCCGGCGACGGTGTGGTTCAGCCACGACACGAAGCTCGGCCGCGACGTGACTCTCGAACCCAATGTCTTCTTCGGCCCCGGCGTGACGGTCGCCGACAACGTCGTCATCCGCGCCAACTGCCACATCGAAGGGGCGACCATTGCCGGCGGCGCCACCATCGGGCCGTTCGCCCGGCTGAGGACGGGCGCCGATATCGGCGAGAACGTGCATATCGGCGATTTCGTCGAAGTGAAGAGCGCCCGCCTCGATGCCGGAGCCAAGGCCAACCATCTCGCCTATATCGGCGACGCCCATGTCGGCGCAAAGACCAACGTCGGCGCCGGCACCATCACCGCCAATTATGACGGCTTCGACAAGTTCCGCACCGAGATCGGCGCCAACGTCTCGATCGGCTCCAACGTCGTGCTACGGGCGCCAGTGACCATTGGCGACGGCGCCAGCGTGGCGGCGGGCAGCGTGATTTCCCGCGACGTGCCGGCGGACGCACTGGCGATTGCCCGCGGCCAGCAGGTGGAGAAGCCCGGCTGGGCGCGAAAGTTCCGCGAAAGGAAGCTGGCCGAGCGCGCCGCAAGAAAGAAATCCGGTTCGTAGCGCTTGACCGTGCCGATTAACGACAACACCAAGACGCCCCACCGCCGCGCTCGCCAATCGCGTATATCAGCGGCGACACAGCTTTTGATTTCCTGCTCTTCGGCCGGCGCCGCTAGATAGTCGACAACAGGCAGGATTCGAGGAGTTTGCGGACATGTGCGGGATCGTTGGTATCCTCGGTAGGGAACCGGTGGCGCCGCTCTTGGTCGATGCGCTGAAGCGGCTGGAATATCGCGGCTATGACTCGGCTGGTGTGGCAACGTTGGAAGACGGCCACCTGACCCGCCGGCGCGCCGAGGGCAAGCTGCGCAACCTGGAGACCAAGCTCGCCAAGGACCCGCCTTCCGGCCACACCGGCATCGGCCACACCCGCTGGGCAACCCACGGCGCGCCGACCGAGGGCAACGCCCACCCGCACGCCACTGAACGGGTGGCGCTGGTCCACAACGGCATCATCGAGAACTTCCGCGAGTTGCGGGAGGAACTGACGGCGGCTGGCGCCAGGTTCCGGACCGAGACCGACACCGAAGTGGTCGCCCACCTCATCACCGCTAATCTCGACGGCGGCATGGCGCCGACTGAGGCCGTGCGCGAAGCGCTGAAGAGACTGCGCGGCGCCTTTGCCTTCGCCATTATCTTCGAGGGCGAGAACGACCTCATGATCGGCGCCCGCCGCGGCAGCCCGCTGGCCGTCGGCTACGGCAACGGTGAGATGTATTTCGGCTCCGACGCCATCGCGCTGGCGCCGTTCACCGACCGCGTCGCCTATCTCGACGACGGCGACTGGGCGGTGCTCAGCCGCGCCGGCGCCACCATCTATGACGAGTTCGGCGCCAAGGTAGAGCGGCCGATCGTGCGCACCGCGGCCTCGAGCCTCCTGGTCGATCGTGGCAACCATCGCCATTTCATGGCCAAGGAGATCCACGAGCAGCCGGAAGTGGTCGGCCACACGCTGGCCCACTATGTCGACCTTGCCACCGGCCGCAGTGCGCTGCCGGCCGATTTCGACATCGACTTCGCCAAGCTGGATCGTCTGTCGATCACCGCCTGCGGCACCGCCTCCTATGCCGGCATCGTCGCCAAGTACTGGTTCGAGCGCCTCGCCCGTTTGCCGGTCGATATCGATATCGCTTCAGAGTTCCGCTATCGCGAGCAGCCGCTGACCCCGAAGGGCCTCTCGATCGTCATCTCGCAATCCGGCGAGACCGCCGACACGCTTGCCTCGCTGCGCTACGCCAAGGGCGAGGGGCAGAAGGTGGCGGCCATCGTCAACGTCGCCGAATCGACCATTGCCCGCGAGGCCGACTACGTTTTGCCGACTCTGGCCGGGCCGGAGATCGGCGTCGCGTCAACCAAGGCCTTCACCTGCCAGCTCGCGGTGCTTGCGGTCCTGGCGATCGCCGCCGGCCGGGCACGCGGCAATCTTGCCGTCACCGACGAGGAAAAGCTGATTGCCGGCTTGAGCGAAGTGCCGCGCCTGATGAACGAGGCACTGAGGCTGGAGCCGCAGATCGAACAGCTTGCCCGCGAGATTTCGCACGTCCACCACGTACTCTATCTCGGCCGCGGCACCAGCTTCCCGATCGCGCTCGAAGGCGCGCTCAAGCTCAAGGAAATCTCCTACATCCATGCCGAAGGCTACGCCGCCGGCGAACTCAAGCACGGCCCCATCGCCCTCATCGACGAGGAGATGCCGGTTGTGGTCATCGCGCCCTACGACCACATTTTCGAGAAGACCGTCTCCAACATGCAGGAGGTCGCCGCGCGCGGCGGCCGCATCATCCTGGTGACTGACCGCAAGGGGCGGGAAGCCGCCGCCATCGACGCCGTGGAGACGTTGATCCTGCCAGAGATGCCGGCGAGCGTGACGCCGCTGGTCTATGCCCTGCCGGTGCAGCTTCTCGCCTATCACACGGCTGTCATTTTGGGCACCGATGTTGACCAGCCTAGGAATCTCGCCAAGTCGGTCACGGTGGAGTGAAACGGTCGCACGCCCGCGCGTTCTCTGCCATGATATCGACAGGGCGGAATCGGCCTTGGCGAGGACGCAGGCATGGATCCGACGACGGAAGGTCTTGACCCGCATCATCACGACCCGTCGCGACGCGCGACGGCGATGCACCGGCTGCGGAACTATTTCCTGACCGGCACGATCATCGCCGCGCCGCTGTTCCTGACCATCTACATCACCTGGACCTTCGTGCAGTGGGTCGACAGCTGGGTGACGCCGTTCATCCCGCCGATCTACCGGCCGGACCACTACCTGCCGTTCTCGGTGCCGGGTTTCGGGCTGGTGGTCGCCCTCGTCTTCCTGACGCTGCTCGGCTTCCTGACCGCTAACTTCATCGGCCGGCAGACAATCCTGCTCGGCGAGTCTCTGGTCGGCCGCATGCCGATCGTGCGCAACCTCTATCGCGGGCTGAAGCAGATTTTCGAGACGGTGCTGTCGCGGCAGGCGGGCGCCTTCAAGACGGTGGCGCTGATCGAGTATCCGCGCCAAGGCATCTGGTCGCTGGTCTTCGTGGCGGCGGAAGCGCGCGGCGAGATCAGCCATCGCCTCGACGAGACGGTGGCCGTGTTCCTGCCGACGACGCCCAACCCAACCTCTGGCTTCCTGCTCTTCGTCAAGCGCTCCGATATGATCGTCCTCGACATGACGGTCGAGGACGCGGCCAAGATGGTCATCTCGGCCGGCCTGGTGACGCCGGAATTCGCGGCAGAGAATGCGCGCGATCTACCGCGCGAGGAGATCAAGCGGCGCTTCAACCCGCCCTCAGCAGCCTGATCGCGTCGTCGCGTCCGAACAGATAGAGCGCCACGCGCAGCGCCTGTCCACGCGCCGTCGTCAGATTGGCATCGGTGGCGACGATGAGCCGCGCCTCGTCGTTGGCCATCTGCATCAGCTCCGCATGGTGCTCGGCGCTGGCGATGCGGAAGCCCGGCATACCGGACTGGCGCGTGCCGAGGATTTCGCCGCCGCCGCGCAGTCTCAGATCCTCCTCGGCGATGCGGAAGCCGTCCTCGGTCTCGCGCATGATGGAAAGGCGCTCGCGCGCGATGGCACCGAGCGGGAGTCGATAGAGCAGCAGGCAGGTGGACGACTTGTCGCCGCGCCCGACGCGACCGCGCAGCTGGTGAAGCTGGGCGAGGCCGAAGCGTTCGGCGTGCTCGATCACCATGATGGTGGCGTCCGGAACGTCGACGCCGACCTCCACCACGGTGGTGGCGACCAGCACCTTGACCTCGCCGGCAAGGAAGCGGGCCATGACCGCGTCGCGCTCGGCCGCCTTCATGCGGCCGTGGACGAGGCCGACGATGGACCCCAGCACCTCGCTCAACGCCGCGTGGCGCTGCTCGGCCGCGGCGACATCGTCGAGCATCTCGGATTCCTCGACCAGCGGACACACCCAATAGGCCTTGGCACCCTCGGCGATGGCGCGACGGATGCGCGCCACGACCTCGTCCAGCCGGTCGAGCGGCACCACGCGGGTGTCGATCGGCCTGCGCCCCGCCGGCTTCTCGGTCAGCCGCGAAACGTCCATGTCGCCGTAATAGGTAAGCACCAGCGTGCGTGGGATGGGCGTTGCGGTCATCACCAGAACGTCGGTGGCGCCGCCCTTGGCGGTCAGCGCCAGGCGCTGGTGGACGCCGAAGCGGTGCTGCTCGTCGACGACCACCAGGGCAAGGTCGTGGAAGGCGACGCCGGCCTGGAAGAGGGCGTGCGTGCCGATGAGCAAATGGATGGAGCCGTCGGCGAGGCCGGAAAGGATCGCCTCGCGCTCGCGCCCTTTTTCGCGGCCGGTGAGCACGGCGATGCGGATGCCGGCGGCCTCGGCCAGCGGCGCGATGGTGCGGGCGTGCTGGCGCACCAGAAGCTCGGTTGGCGCCATGATGGCCGCCTGTCCGCCGGCCTCGATCACGCCTGCAGCAGCCATCAGTGCCACCACCGTCTTGCCCGAGCCGACATCGCCCTGCAGCAAGCGGAGCATGCGCTCCGGTGCGGCGAGATCCTTTTCGATGTCGGCAAGCGCCGCCTGTTGGCTGGCGGTGAGGGTGAAGGGCAGGGCGGCCATCAGCTTGGCGCGCAGGCTGCCGTCGCCCTTGCGGGCACGGCCGGTGCTCTTGCGCTGGTGCTCGCGCATGAGGGCAAGCGCAAGTTGGCTGGCGATGAGTTCGTCATAGGCGAGGCGGGCGACATGCGGTGAAGACGAGTCGAGATCGGCTGCCGTCTCCGGGTGATGGACCTTGGCGAGCGCGGCGGCGAAGCTCTGCCAACTGCGCTTGGCGACGAGCGACGGCTCCAGCCATTCCGGTAGGTCCGGCAGGCTGGCGACCGCCTCGCTCTCCGCGCGCGCCAGAGTCTTGCGCGCAATGCCCGCGGTCATCGGATAGACCGGCTCGATCAGCGGCAGGCTGGCGAAATCCTTCTCCTCGACGATGTGGTCGGGGTGGACCATGGTCGGGCGGCCGTTGAACCACTCGACCTTGCCGCTGACATAGAGCACCGCTCCGAGCGGCAGCGTCCTTTCGAGATAGTCGCCGTGGGCGTGGAAGAAGGTGAGGCCGATCTCACCGGTATCGTCATGGGCGAAGACCCGCCACGGGATGCGGTGGTTGCCGCGCGGCGGCTTCAGGTGGCGATCGATCCGGACCTTGAGCGTGACGATGGCGCCTTCCGGCGCAAGCGCGATGCCCGGCTGGTTGCGACGGTCGATGACGCCGACGGGAAAGTGGAACAGGAGATCGACGACGCGCGGCGCCTCCTCCTCGTCCGGCCCGCCGACCAGCCGGGCGAGGGCGACGCCCAGCTTCGGCCCGATGCCGGCGAGGCTGGTGACCGGGCGGAAGAGGGGGTTGAGGATGTCCGGGCGCATGCAATGCCATGTAGCACAACCCGCCATCTTGCTGACACGGGGCGTCCTCAAAGCCCTGACAAACCCACGCCCAGCCGCTATATCTCTTGCCTCCAGCGACGTGCCGCGTTTCCGGCCCGGCGCCGAGCGGCTATGGGAAAACGAGATTCATGGGAGACGGGGCAGGCACCAGCGAAGACCTCGCCATACGTCGGCGCCGGCTGAAATTCCGCTGCTGGCACAGGGGCATGAAGGAGGTCGACCTGCTGCTCGGCCGCTTCGCGGACGCCCATGTGGACGGCCTGGACGAAGCCGGTATCGCCGCCTTCGAGGCACTGATGGAGACGCCGGACCAGGACATCCTTGGCTGGATCATGGGCGGCGAGCCGGTGCCCGATTCCGCCCGGACGCCTCTGCTCGACCGTCTCATCGCCTACTATGCCGCCTAATCTCAGACCGCCCATGGACCAGAAGACCTCCGCCCTCATCGACATCAACCGCCGCCTGACGACGCTCCTTTCGCGGCCCAGCGAGACCACGCTCGCTTCCGTGCCCGACGGCATGGCCGGAAAGACGCTCGCCGATCTGGTTGCCGCCACCGGAGCCCGGCGGCTGCTCTTCGTGGCGCGTGACGGACAGCGGCTGGCCGAGATCGAGCGGGGCCTGACCTTCTTCGCTCCCGCCATTGAGGCGATCGAGTTCCCAGCCTGGGACTGCCTGCCTTACGACCGCGTTTCGCCGCATGCGGCCATCGTCGCGCGGCGCATGGCGGCGCTTGCCCGTCTCGGCCAGGCGCCGGGCAAGCCGCAGATCGTGTTGACCACGGTCAACGCCGTTCTCCAGCGCGTGCCGCTCCGCGCCATGGTGGAGCGCGGGTTGCTCTCGGCGGCTGCCGGCAGCCGTATGCCCATGGCCGACCTCATCCACTGGCTGGAGGACAACGGTTTCCTGCGCACCTCGACCGTGCGCGAGCCCGGCGAGTATGCGGTGCGCGGCGGCATCCTCGACCTCTATGCGGCGGGCGCGCCGGCGCCGCTTCGGCTCGATTTCTTCGGCGACACGCTGGAGTCGATCCGCGCCTTCGATGCCGAAAACCAGCGCACCACCGAGCGGCGCGATCACATCGACCTGGTTCCGGTGAGCGAGATGGGGCTGACGGGGGACAGCATCGCGCGCTTCCGCCAGAGCTACGTCGCCGAGTTCGGCGCCGCCGCGCCGGACGATCTGCTCTATCATTCGGTCAGCGAGGGCCGCCGTTACGTCGGCATGGAGCACTGGCTGCCGCTTTTCGCCGACGGGTTGGAGACGCTGTTCGACCATCTTCCCGACGTCCCGGTCGCCCTCGACCATCTGGTTGACGAGGCGGTCGGCGAGCGGCTCGACCAGATCGCCGACCACTATTCGGCGCGGCGCCAGGCAATGGAGGCGGGCGATCTCGGCGGCGGCGCGCCCTACAAGCCGCTGCCGCCAGCGCAGCTCTACCTCGATCGCCAGGAGTGGTCGGAGCGCCTGCGCGGGCGCGCGGCTACTCATCTGTCGCCCTTCGCCCGGCCGGAGACCGCGGCCATCGTCGATATGGGCGGGCGTGCCGCGCGCAGCTTTGCGGCTGAACGCACGGCCGGCGACGTCAACGTCTTCGACGCGGTGGTGACGCACGTCGCGGCAGCCATCAAGGCGAAGAAGCGCGTCGTCATCGCTTGCTGGAGCGACGGCGCCCGCGACCGCATGGGCCAGGTCCTGGTCGATCACGGCCTGACGCGGCTGAAGGCCGTGGCCGACTGGCCCGAGGCGCAGGCGCTGGAACCCGACATGACAGCGCTGGCGGTGCTCGGCCTCGAAGCCGGCTTCGACACCACGATGCTGGCCCTCATCGGCGAGCAGGACATCCTCGGCGACCGCCTGGTGCGCCCGCACGCCAAGCGCCGTGCCGCCGACTATCTCTCCGACGTCACCGCGCTGTCCGAGGGCGACCTCGTCGTCCACATCGACCACGGCATCGGCCGCTTCGTCGGCCTCAAGACCATCGAAGCGGCGGGCGCCCCGCACGACTGCCTGGAAATCCTCTACGCCGGCAACGACCGCGTCTATCTGCCGGTCGAGAACATCGAGCTGCTGTCGCGCTACGGCTCCGAGGAAGCCGACGTGCAACTCGACAAGCTCGGCGGCGTCGCCTGGCAGGCGCGCAAGGCGCGGATGAAGAAACGCATCCGCGACATGGCCGAGGCGCTGATCAAGGTGGCGGCAGCGCGCGCCACCCGGAAGGCGCCGGCGCTGACCCCGCCGGAGGGCATCTACGACGAGTTCGCCGCCCGCTTTTCCTATGAGGAGACCGAAGACCAGCAGGCGGCCATCGATGCAGTGATCGGCGACCTCGCGGTGGGCACGCCGATGGACCGGCTGATCTGCGGGGATGTCGGCTTCGGCAAGACCGAGGTGGCACTGCGCGCCGCCTTCATCACCGCGCTCGCTGGCCGCCAGGTTGCCGTCGTAGTGCCGACCACGCTGCTTGCCCGCCAGCATTTCAAAACGTTCAGGGACCGGTTTGCCGGCCTGCCGGTGCGCGTCGCCCAGGCCTCACGGCTGGTCGGCGCCAAGGAGCTAGCGGCCGTCAAATCCGGCATCGCCGACGGCGGCATCGATATCGTCATCGGCACCCATGCACTGCTCGGCAAGGGCATCAGCTTCCGCGATCTCGGCCTGCTCATCGTCGACGAGGAGCAGCATTTCGGCGTCAAGCACAAGGAACGGCTGAAGGAGCTGAAGGCCGACGTCCATGTTCTGACGCTGTCGGCGACGCCGATCCCGCGCACGCTGCAACTGGCGCTCACCGGCGTGCGCGAGCTCACCCTCATCACCACGCCGCCGATCGACCGGCTGGCGGTCCGCACCTTCATCTCGCCCTTCGATCCGCTGGTGGTGCGCGAGGCACTGCTGCGCGAGCGCTATCGCGGCGGCCAGAGCTTCTATGTCTGCCCACGCATCAGCGATCTCGCCGAGCGCCACGCCTTCCTCAGCGAAGCCGTGCCCGAGGTGAAGGTGGCCGTGGCCAATGGCCAGATGGGGGCGGGCGAGCTGGAAGACGTCATGACCGCCTTCTACGACGGCGCCTACGACGTGCTGTTGTCCACCTCCATCGTGGAATCGGGCCTCGACATTCCGACCGCCAACACGCTCATCGTCCACCGCGCCGACATGTTCGGCCTTGCCCAGCTCTATCAGTTGCGTGGCCGGGTAGGGCGCTCCAAGCAGCGCGCCTATGCACTGTTCACCGTGCCGCCCGACCGCACCCTCACCGCGCAGGCCGACCGGCGCCTCAAGGTGCTGCAGTCGCTCGACACGCTCGGCGCCGGCTTCCAGCTCGCCAGCCACGATCTCGATATCCGCGGCGCCGGCAACCTGCTCGGCGAGGAGCAATCCGGGCATATCCGCGAGGTCGGCTACGAGCTCTATCAGCAGATGCTGGAGGAGGCCGTGGCGTCCCTCAAGTCGGGCGGCGAGGCGGCCGCGGACGGGCACTGGGCGCCGCAGATCACAATCGGTATGGCCGTCATGATTCCAGAGACTTACGTCGGAGATTTGCAGCTCCGCTTGAGCCTCTACAAGCGCCTCGCCGATCTCGAGGATCAGCCGGCGATCGAGGCCTTCGCCGCCGAGTTGATCGACCGCTTCGGCCCGCTGCCCGAGGAGGTCGAACACCTGCTCGAGATCGTTGCCATCAAGGCGCTTTGCCGCCGCGCCAATGTCGACAAGGTCGATGTCGGGCCAAAGGGCGCGGTCATCGGCTTCCGCGACAACACCTTCGCCAACGCAGCCGGCCTCATCCGCTGGATCGGCGAGCAGGGCTCGATCGCGCGCGTGCGTCCCGACCAGAGGGTGGTGCTGATCCGCGATTGGGCCGACATGGGCGGCCGCCTCAAGGGCACCATGGCGGTGATGACCGAGCTTTCCCGGCTTGCCGCCGAAGGCGAGCGCGCCGCGGCCTGAACGCTCGGCAGCCGCGGCGAAAGTGGCCGCTAACCTACGGGAAAGCATAAATTATGGGGGTTGAAGCAAAGTCGTCTTAAGGAAGTTGCGCCATCATGTGGCGCGATGATGACGATGCCGGCAGGCCCGGGAAACAGCACGTTTCGGTTCCAGCACCGCGAGGAGTTGCTTCGCAGTGTCCTGGACAACGCTGCGGTCGCGACCTTCCTCATCAGTCCGGACAGCCGCCTGCTCTATGCCAATCGCGCCTTCTACGATCTGCTTGGCTACGACGCCGATGAGCCGGTGAATGTGGGTATCGGCGCCTTGGTCCATCCCGACGATGCCGACGCCACGTCGACACAGTTCCGGGATCTGCTGAACGGGAATTGCGACAACTATCACACCGAGCGCCGCTATCGGAAGAAGGACGGCGAGCCGATCTGGGTGCTGGTCAAGGCTTCGGCCATTCGCGACGAGCAGAGCGGCGCAGCCCAGTACGCTATCGTCCAGGCGATCAACATCGACAGGCAGAAGCGCGCAGAAGCGGCGCTTGCCGAGAGTGAGAACCGTTGGAACTTCGCCTTGGAGAGCGCCGGGCAGGGCGTCTGGGACCACAACCTCAACACCAAGACGGCGTTCTACTCGCGCATGTGGCGGCTGATGCGCGGCATGGGTCCCAACGAGGAGGTCGACTCATCCGCCGAATTGTGGCTGGAGCGCATCCATCCCGACGACCGCGAGCGCATCCGGGCAATCATCTCACGGCAGGACACCGGCGAGCTTTCCTTCAACGAATTCGAGTATCGCGAACGCCATCGCGACGGCCACTACATCTGGATCCTCAGCCGCGGCAAACCGGTCGCCTGGAACCCGGATGGCAGCCCGGCCCGCGCGCTGGGCACCGACACCGACATCACCAAGATCAAGCAGGTCGAATCGCAGCTCGCCCTCGAGAAGGAACGCCTCAAGGTCACGCTCGAGTTGATCGCCGACGGCGTCATCTCCACCGACGCAGCCGGGCTTGTCGTGTTCATGAACAACGTCGCCGAGGAAATGACCGGCTGGCCCTCGACCGAGGCCGTCGGCCGCAAGGTCGGGGACATCTTCTCCATCCTCGACCAGGCGACCGAGAGGCTGACGGTCGACCCGGTGGCTGAATGCCTGTCAAAGGGCCGGCTACACTTCCTCGATGGCGAAACGGTTCTTCTCGGGCGCTTCGGCGAGCGCCGCGACGTGCGCGCCTCGGCGGCACCGGTGCGCACGCCCCAAGGCGCCGTCATCGGCGCGGTACTGGTGTTCCAGGACGTGACCGACAGCCGCGCGCTACAGCGCCAGCTTGCGCACACGGCCATGCACGACAGCCTCACCGAATTGCCCAACCGGGCCACATTCCAGCGCGCCCTGCAGGAGGGCGTGCGCCAGGCCCAGCGCGAGGCGCGCGAACACGCTCTCTGCTTCATCGACCTCGATCACTTCAAGGACGTCAACGACACTGCCGGCCACGCTGCCGGCGATGCGGTGCTGCACGATATTGGTGTGGCCATCCGCGGCGCCTGCCGGGCAAACGATTTTGCCGCCCGCATCGGCGGCGACGAATTCGCCTTGCTGCTGCCCGACTGCACGGTCGCCAGCGCCACACGGGTCGCCGAGAAGATCATCGAGACGATCGCCGCGCTGCGCTTCCCCTGGCAGGACGCGTGCGACGACTGCAAGGGGATCGGCGCCAGCATCGGCATCACCGCGATCACCAGCCGCACCACCGACCCGGTCGAGCTGATGCGCCAGGCGGACGCCGCCTGCTATGTCGCCAAGGCTCGCGGCCGCAACTGCACTGCCGTCTATGACGGCGACCGGACCGGGCTCTCGCAACTCCAGAAAAGCGCCTAGAAGCTAGCTCTCCGCTGCCGCTGCCGCCGCCCTGCGCTCGGCGACGGCCTGCTCGATCGCCTGCACAAGCACCTCGGCGGCATGTGCCCCGGTCACCGCCAGGCGGCGATCGATGATGAAGCAGGGAACGCCCGAGACGCCGATGCGATAGGCGTTCTCGATCTCCGCAACGATCATCTCGCGGTCCTCATCGCCGGCCAGACGCACGGCGACGGCTGCAGCGTCGAATCCGACATCCTCCGCCAGATCGGCAAGAATCGTCGGATCGCCGACATCGCGGCCCTCGCTGAAATAGGCGGTGAACAGGCGCTCGACCATGTCGTCCTGGACGCCCTCGGCGCCCGCCCAGCGCACCAGGCGGTGCGCGTCCAACGTGTTCGGCGACCGGGTGATGCGGTCGAAGCGATAGTCGATGCCTTCCTCGCGCCCGCGCTCGGTGAGCTGGCGGTGGCTCTCGTCGAGCGCTTCCAGGCTGCCGAACTTGGCGGTCAGGTAGTCGACACGGGCGACGCCCTCCGGCGGAATCGTCGGGTCGAGCCGGAACGGCCGCCAGCGGACGATGACCTGGATCTCCGGCAAAAGACCGATGGCCCGGGCCAGTCGGCGCTTGCCGAGATAGCACCACGGGCACACGACGTCCGAAATGACGTCGATGGTGACGGGGTCGTCGGACATGATGCTCACCATAGGGCGCGTGGGCGCGAATGCAAAATGCGGGCGCCGCGGCCGCGGCCTTCTCAGTTCCCCGGTTTCCGCCACCAGGTCGGCAGCACGTAACCGGTGAGCGCCGTCGTCTCGGGGTGCTGGATATAGGTCCAGCGGGCCAGCCACTGGTCCTGCAGGTAGAACAGCGGCACGACGTAGTAGCCGGAGATGAGCACCCGGTCGAGCGCCCGCACCGCGGCAACGAAGTCCTCATGCGTGCGCGCGGCGAGCATGGCGGCGATCATGGCGTCGATCGCCGGCTCTTTGGCGCCGGCATAGTTGAACGAGCTCGGGCGGTCGGCGGCCTCGCTGCTCCAGCGGCCGAGCTGCTCGTTGCCGGGCGACAACGACGCGCCCCAGCTGCGGCGCACCATGTCGTAGTCGAATTGCTGCAGGCGCGGCTGAAACTGCGCGTCCTCGACGTTGCGCACGGTCACCTTGATGCCGATACGTTCGAGCGTGCGCTGATAGGCGAGCGCCAGCTTCTCGTCCTCGTTGTTGACCACCATGATCTCGAAAGCCAGCTGCTGGCCGCTCTTGGTGTTGATGAGCTGGTTGCCTTTGAGGGCGTAGCCGGCGGCCTGCAACTGCTCCAGCGCTGCCCGCATGACCGCGCGCCCGCCATCGGCGCCGCTGGCCGAGACCGGCGTGTAGGTGCCGTTCATGACGTCGTCGTCGACAACGCCGGGGAAGGGTGCCAGCAGCGCCTTTTCCTTGTCGTTCGCCGGCTTGCCGACGGAAGACAGCTCCGAATCGTTGAAATATCCGGCCGCCCGTACGAAGGCGCCGTAGTAAAGGTTCTTGTTGACCCAGTCGAAATCGAACAGCGTCGCCAGCGCCTTGCGCACGCGCTTGTCCGCGAACACCGGCCGGCGCGTGTTGAAGACGAAGCCGGACATGCCCTTGGGCGTGCCGGTCTTGAAGGTCTCCTTGACGACCCTGCCGTCGTTCACGGCGGGGAAGTCGTAGGCGGTGTTCCACTGCGACGGGTCGCCTTCCGGATTGATGTCGAAGAGGCCCTTCTTGAATGCCTCGAACATGGTGTTGGCGTCGCGGTAATACTCGACCCTGACCTCGTCGAAATTGAACAGCCCGCGGTGGATGGGCAGGTCCTTGCCCCAATAGTCGGGGTTACGCTTGTAGACGATGTAATTGGGAGCGCTGACCTCGCTGATCAGATAGGGACCGCTGCCGATCGGCGGCTTGAGCGTCGACTTGTCGAAGGTCTCCGGGTCGATCGCGTGCTTGGGGAAGACCGGCATCAGGCCGATGATGAGCGGCAGCTCGCGGTCGTCGGCGCCTTTCAGATCGAAGCGCACACCGCGCTCGCCAACCTTCTCGACGCCGGAAATCTTGCCGTAGTAGGCCTTGTAGTTGGGCCGTCCCTTGTCGCGCAGGATCTCCATTGAAAAAATCACGTCGTCGACGGTCACCGGGGTGCCGTCGGAGAATTTCGCCTGCGGGTTGAGGGTGAATTCGACCCAGGAGCGGTCCGGCGGCGTCTCCACCGTCTCGGCGATGTTGCCGTAGAGAGTGAAGGGTTCGTCGGCGCTGCGGCCCAGCAGGGATTCGAAGACGAGCTGGCCGAAGATCGGATCGGACAGGCCGCGGGCAGAGGTGAAGCCGCCCTGCACGATGAACGGGTTGAGGCTGTCAAAAGTGCCGACCACACCGTAGGTGATCTTGCCGCCCTTGGGCGCATCCGGATTGGCATAGGGCAGATGGTCGAAGCCGGCCGGCAGCGCCGGATCGCCGATCATGGCGATGCCGTGCATGGGCTGAGCTGCGGCAAGCTGCGGCACAAGTCCGAAACCGAGGGTCAATGCGATCGCCGCGGCGATCGGGCGCCGGAGTGAAAGGGAGAGAATGGTCGCGGTCATGAGCTGTTGCCCTGAATTTGTGCTCGGCCGAGGCGGCTTCGGGCTCTGTGCTGATTCACGGAGGGTACCATATTGTGCGCATACCGGCCGCCGCCGACGGCGCCTCCTCGGCAACCGACGATCTGCCGGCATCCGGCTGGAAATCCGGGTGCGGGCAAGCTATTGATGCGGTCCGCCGGGACACCGTCTTGCCTCATTTGGCGGTCATCCAGCCAAAAGCTGGCGCGGGCTGATGCGCGCTCGCGCTGGGACACGAATTTTCGAAACGGGGAAACCCCTGATGGCCAATCGGACGATCGAAAATCTCAAACACGCTCGGCCCGCTGTGGCTGCCGCGGCCTTCCTGCTGGGCGCCTCGGTTGGAGCGCTGGCGCAGGATGCGCCGACGGCCGCCGACATCCAGCAATGGGTCAAGATGTGCGATCCCAAGAACCCCAATACGTGCATTGTGACCAAAGACTACGTCGTGGAGCCCGGCCCGCAGGCCCTTGCCACCTTCTCCATTCAGACGACCGCCGATCCGAAGAAGTTCGCCATCAACCTCACCGTGCCGCCGGGATTCATGTTTCCGCCAGGCATTCCGATCAGCATCGACGGCACCAAGAAGGCTACCGCTCAGTACGTGATCTGCTGGCCGGATGCGCCCAAGAGCCAGCACGTGATGTGCATCGCCCAGGCGGAAGCAGCCGACGATTTCGTCAGCGCCTTGAAGAAGGGCGGCTCCGTGGAACTGCAACTGACGACCGGAGACGCCAAGACGGTGCCGATCGACTTCGCGCTCTCCGGGTTCACGAAGGTATTCGATGGTCCGGACATGGGCGAGGCGGCGCTTGCCAAGCAGCGCGAAGAGACGGCCAAGTACTTCGAGCAGAAGGCCCAGCAGCGCGGCCAGCAGCTGATCGACGCACAGCGCCAGGGCAAGAGCGGCGGCTAACGGAATGGCAATTGGCGAATAGGGAATAGCGAATAGTTGGGCGTCATCCGCTATTCGCTATTCGCCACTCATCGTTCGCTTACTCAGTGCAGATCGCCGCGTTGGCGGGCGATGTAGACGTCGCCGTCGCGCTTGCTGAAAAACTCGCTTATCTGCGGATGGCGCAGCGGTTCGTCGGAATCGTCGGGCAGCAGGTTCTGCTCGGACACGTAGGCGATGTATTCGCTGTCCGAGTTCTCCGCGAACAGGTGGTAATAGGGCTGGTCCTTGGAGGGCCGCACGTCCTCGGGAATCGCCAGCCACCATTCCTCCGCATTGTCGAAGACCGGGTCGATATCGAATACGACGCCGCGAAACGGGAAGATGCGGTGCCGCACAACTTGCCCGATGGCATACTTGGCCGAGCGCATCCTGTTCATGTTCTCTACTCCAGGCGACTGGACCCACCAGTCGCAAAACACACGCCACGGGGCATCTTGTCAAATCCCGGCGCCGGCTGGCCTCGCCACAATTGACCGGATTCGCCGAAACCGATAGGCAGCGGGGAGTGGCACCGGTGGGGGCGGACTCGCACCGGAAACGCATCGCCACAGGGAGTACGCCCTCGCTGGTGCGATCATGAGCGACATCCTCCGGCTCATTCTCCCGTTCTTCGGCGTGCTGTTCCTCGGCTATGGCGCCGGCCGGCTGCGCCGGGTGAGCGAGGACGGCCTCGCCGGATTGACCTTCTTCGTCACCAAGCTGGCCATGCCGGCGCTGTTCTTTCGACTGGTTGCCGAGGCGCCACTCACCCACGCGGCCGGCTGGTCGTTCGTGCTCACCACGACGTTTTCGACCTATTGCGCCTTTGCGCTTGCCTTCTCGGTGGGCGCGCTGAGCAATGGCGGCCAGATCACCCAGGCCACGATCCAGGGTCTGGTCGGCTCTTACTCCAATATCGGCATGCTGGCGCCGGCATTGGTTCTCACCGCCTTTGGAGCCGCGGCCGCGTTGCCGATGGCGCTGATCTTCAGCTTCGACAATGCGCTGATGGTCGCCAGCGTCCCCCTGATGATGACGCTGGGCGGCACCATGCGCATCGATCCGGCGGAACTGGGGGAGAGGATCCTGCGCCAGGCGCTGCTCAACCCGCTGGTACTGGCCACCATCCTCGGGCTGGTCTTCGCGCTTCTGCACCTTCCCATGCCGGCCGCCGCCAACTCGGTGCTGTCCATGCTGGGCAGCGCCGCGGCGCCAGCGGCGCTGTTTGCGGTCGGCGTCAGCCTGACCGGTCGCACCATCGACAAGGTGCCGCCGGAATTGCCGGTGCTGATCGGCATCAAGCTCGTCGTGCACCCGTTGATCGTCTATCTGCTGTTGAGCTGGGTCGGCGATTTCGATCCGATCTGGGTCCATGCCGCCGTGCTGATGGCGGCGCTGCCGCCGGCAACCGGCGTCATCGCCTATGCCCGCGAATACAAGTCCTATGGCGATTGGGCGGCCGTCGGCGTGCTGCTCGGAACGATCATCTCAATCGCCACGGTGACCGTGGTGCTGATCCTGCTGGTCAGGGATATCCTGCCGGTCGATCCCTTTCACTGATCGCAACACCCTGGCGCATGGCCAGTCGTCTCAGCGGCGGCAAACGGTCAAGCAGGAACAGGCCGGCGCCGCGCAGCGCCTGCACCGGCAGGAAGTCTGAGAGCAGCGTCCGGTTCAGCGCATCGACCGCCGCGGTGCGGCTGAAGACGTCGCCGCGCCGGGCACGATCATAGGAGGAGATCACAGAAGTACCGCCGGGATCCTCGGGCCGGCCAGCCAGGACATCGGCGAGCGCCGTCACGTCGCGATAGCCGAGATTGAGGCCCTGGGCCCCGATCGGCGGGAAGAGGTGGGCGGCCTCGCCGGCAAGCGCCACGCGGTCAGCTGCGAAGTGCCGCGCGGTCATGCCCGAAAGGGGGAACATCTGGCGCTTGCCGTCGACGGTCATGGCGCCCAGCACCGATTGCGCGCGGGCTTCGATCTCGGCGGCAAGCTCCTCCGCTCCGAGGGCGAGCCGCCGTTCCGTCTCCGCCGGGCGGTCCACCCAGACCAGGCTGGAACGGTTGTGGCCGGGCAGGGGGACCAGCGTGAACGGTCCCCATTCGGTGTGGAACTCGATCGAGGTGTCGTCGTGCGCCAATGTGTGCCTGAGATTGCAGACCAGCGCCGCCTGATCGTAGCGCCAGCTGTCAATGGCGATGCCCACCCCGTCGCGCACCTTCGACCGGCGGCCGTCGGCAGCTACTGCGAGCTTGGCGGAAAGCGTTTCGCCGGTGGACAGCGTCAGCGCAACGGATTTGTCGCCGGGCCTTACCGCCTCGACGAAGGCCTCGCGCCGGTCGATGGGACGCGTGGCGATTGCAGCCTCTAGGGCGGCGACCAGGATGGCGTTGGGGATGTTGTAGCCGAAGGCGTCGAGGCCGATCTCCCGTGCATAAAAGGCGACCTCCGGTGCACGGATGAGGCGCCTTGTGCCATCCACGATGCGCATGGTCTTGAGCGGCGCCGCCTCGCCGGCGATATCGTGCCAGATGGCGATGCGATCGAGCAGCGCCACCGAGCCCGCAAGCAGCGCCGATGTGCGCTCGTCGGCCGGCGGACTGGCAGGGGCCACCAGGGCGACCGGGTAGCCGACATCGCTCAGAACAAGCGCCGCCGCGAGGCCGACCGGCCCCGCACCGACGACGACAATGGCTGTTTGGCGATCCCTGTCGGCTGCGCTCATGCAGCCGGTGTATCAGCCGACGCCACCACAGGTCGAGACCACGACGTCTTGCGCAGGGCCCCCACCAGCCATGAGCCGGCGAGCATGGCGCCAACGAAGAGGATCGCACCGACGGGGGACAGCGCCAGATTGGCGATGGCCGGGCCGGGGCAGAGGCCCGCGGCACCCCAGCCTATGCCGAACAGCACCGAGCCGGCGACCAGCGGCAGGTCGAGCCTGGCCTTGTCCGGAAAGGAGAAGGCGGGCGCGGCCAGCGGCTTGCGGATCAGGCGGTGCAGGCGGAAGCCCAGGAAGAAGACCAGCGCGCCGCCGCCCATGACGAAGGCGAGGCTTGGGTCCCAGCCGCCGGAAGGAAGCGCGGCGATGTCGAGAAAATCCTTGACCTTCCCGGGGTCGATCATGCGCGCGACCGCCAGGCCGGCGCCGAAGACGACGCCGCTGACGAGCGCGGCCGAGAGTGCGAGCGGTGTGCGGTTCATCCGACTACGTGCCTCATGATGAAGACGGTGACGATGGCGCTTGCCATGAAGGTACCGACGGCGACGAAAGAGCGCAGCGAAAGGCGCGACAGGCCGCAGATGCCGTGACCGGAGGTGCAGCCATTGGCCAGGCGCGTGCCGATGCCGACCAGGAGGCCGGCGCTGACCAGCCCTAGCGGGCCGAGGCCGATTGTCGGCAGGGTGGCAGGAATCTCGTTGAACAGCCGCGGTCCGTAGAGGAAGCCGAGCCAAGCGCCAAGCGGCAGCCCGGCCAGGAAGACGACCCGCCAGAGCGTGTCACCTCGGCTCGCCGTGAGCGCGCCGCCGGCAATGGTGGAAATGCCGGCGAGCCGGCCGTTCACGACCCACAGGATCGTTGCGGCGAGGCCGATGAGGCCGCCGCCGATGGCGGCGGTGAGTGGAGCGAAATGGTCCATCAGGCTGAACCTTCTGAAGAATTTCCGCAAAAATAGGCGCTGCGCGAGGTGCGCCCAAGAAATGCAAACCCAATTTTCAGGCCCTCCGCAGCAAGCCTTGCCACGCGAGCGGCGATCGGCCATGCATGGCGTCGGGTGTCCGGTTGGCCGGACCGAAGGACGTGGCGACGAATGAAGAAATATCTCGGCGTCTGGGCGGTCCACCTGCTCACCGCAAGCGGGGCGGCGTTTGCCCTGACCGCGGCGGTGGCCGCAGCCGGCGGCGCCTGGCAGCTGGTCTTCCTGCTCCTCGGCCTGGCCATGATCGTCGACGGCATCGACGGTCCCATCGCCCGCAGGCTCGGCGTCAGGCAACGCCTGCCCTGGTTCGACGGGGCGACGCTCGACCTGGTTGTCGATTTCACCACCTATGTCCTGATTCCGGCCCTCGTCCTTTCCCTCAGCGATCTCATCAGCCAGCCCTACGCCACTGGAGCCGGCATCGTCATCGCCGTGGTCGGGGCGCTCTATTTCGCCGACACCCGCATGAAGACCGTGGAGCAGTCGTTCCGTGGCTTCCCGGCGGTGTGGAACGCAGTCGTCTTCCAGCTCATGGTCTACAAGTTCCCCGAGATCGTGACGCTTCTCATCGTCGCCGCCTTCGCGGTGCTCACCTTCCTGCCGGTTGAGTTCGTCCATCCCATGCGGGTGAAGCGCCTGAGGCCCGTCACCTCCTCCATGGCCGTCGTCTGGGGCCTGCTGGCCTTCGCCGCACTCCTTGAGAACCTCAATCCCGATCCGGTGGTGCTCACCCTCTTCTCCATCGCCAACCTGTACTTCGCCTTCGTCGGCGTCTTCCTTCAGGTGACGCGTCCCAAGGCGGCGGCCGGCTAGGAGGAGAGCGATGTCCTTCTTCGAGTGGATCGCCGATCCCGCGATCCTTGCCAGCTTCGTGACGCTCACCGTCATGGAGATCGTGCTCGGCATCGACAACATCATCTTCATTTCGGTGATCGTCGCGCGCCTGCCGCCGGAGCAGTCGAAGCACGCGCGCCAGCTCGGTCTGACGCTGGCGCTGGTCTTCCGCATCGCGCTTCTCTCCATCCTGTTCTGGCTGATCCACCTGACCAGACCGCTGTTCACGGTTGCCGGTCACGCCTTTTCGTGGCGCGACCTCGTCCTGCTCGCCGGCGGCTTCTTCCTGCTGGTCAAGGCGACGCGCGAGATCCACAAGGATGTCGAGGCGGCGGGGGAGGAGCCCGACGCCGCGGCCGGCACCGGCTTTGCCATGATCGTTTCGCAGATCATCGTCATCGATCTGGTCTTCTCGATCGACTCGATCGTCACCGCCATCGGCATGGCCGAGTACATCGGCGTCATGATCGCCGCGGTCGTGGTTGCCGTCGCCATCATGTACGCCGCCTCCGGCACCGTCGCCGGCTTCATCGCGCGCCATCCCACCACCCGCATGCTGGCACTCGCCTTCCTGCTGATGATCGGCTTCGCGCTGGTCGCCGACGGCCTCGGCTTCCACATCCCGCGCGCCTATCTCTATACGGCCATGGCGTTTTCGGCCGCGGTCGAGGCGCTCAACGTCATCGCCCGGCGCAACCGCCGAAAGAACGGTTCATGAGCACGCCGCAGAGCCTGCCGGCCGCGCCGCACGCCGCATGGTTCACGCCGCCGCGCCTGATCATGGCGGTCTTCTTCGTGCAGGCCGTGGCGATGACCAACTGGGCGCCACGAATTCCCGACGTGCAGCAGCGTCTCGGGCTGAGCCCCGGTGAGCTGTCGATCTGCCTGCTCAGCATGTCGCTCGGCACTTTCGTCATGACCATTTTCAACGGCCCGCTGATCGCGCGCTTCTCGGCGCGCACCATGATGGCCATAGGCATGTCTGCTTTTTGCGCGATGCTGATGCTGCCCGGGCTGGCGTGGAACGGCCCGACCCTGTTCGTCTTCCTGTTCGTGATGGGCGCCAGCTACGTCATCGTCGACGTGGCCATGAACGTCGAGGCTGCCCGCATCCAGGATGCCGTCGGCCGGCGCATGATGAGCACCTGCCACGGCTTCTGGAGCGTCGGTGCGGTCGTTGGTTCCGTCATGGGCGCGCAATTCGCGGAAGCCTCCGTCGCGACCTGGCTGCACCTGGCGCTGATCGGCATCCTTGTGCTGCCGTTCGGACTGACGGCGGTGTGGGCGCTGCCGGTGCTTCCGGCGGCACACGGCGTCCCGGCGGGAAAGCGGCCGGTCATCGCCTTCCCGACGCTGGCGCTTGCCGGCGTGTGCATCTACGTCTTCGGCGCGGTTCTGGCCGAGCTCAGCGCGCGCAACTGGGGCGCGGCCTTCCTGCGCGATGTACTCGGCACCTCGGCGGCCGCCACCGGCTGGGCGCTTGGCGCCTTCTCGGCGACGATGGCCGTGGGGCGGCTCTTCGGTGACCGGCTCACCGACGCTTTGGGACCCGTGGCGCTCGGGCGGTTCTGCGCCTTCACCGGCGTCGCCGGCATGGCGGCGCTGGCATTTGCGAACGGCCTGCCGCTGGCGCTCGCCGGATTTGCTGCCGTCGGCTTCGGGGTTTCGGTCGGCTTTCCGCTCGCTGTCACCGCCGCCGCCGGGCACACCGACCGTCCCCCCGCCATCAACGTGGCGTCGGTGGCGCTGATCGCCTACAGCGGATCGCTGGTGGGGCCGCCGCTGGTCGGTTTCGTAGCCGACGGGGCGGGCCTGCGGGCCGGTCTGGCGTCGCTCTTGCCGCTCATGGTCCTGAGCGCGCTCTTCGCCGGCGCACTCGGGCGCCCGAAAACGGCCCCGCAACCGAACACGGCAGAAAAGGGAGGCTAGTCATGCCCCACGCAATCAGGATCGAACAGCAGGGCGGCCCGGAAGTGATGCAATGGGTGGAGGTACCCATGCCCGAGCCTGCGGCGGGCCACGTCCGGGTGCGCCACACCGCCATCGGCGTCAACTTCGTCGATGTCTACAACCGCGCCGGCGTCTACAAGGGGGCGCAGCTGCCCTTCACCCCGGGCGCCGAAGCCGCGGGCGTGGTGGACAAGCTCGGCGACGGCGTCACCACGCTCAAGGTCGGTGATCGCGTTGTCTATGAAGGTGGAGGGTCGGGCTCTTATGCCGAGTTTTGCCTGATCCCGGCGGCCCGGCTGATCAAGCTTCCTGACGGCATTGACGACAGGACGGCTGCCGCCGTCTTCCTCAAGGGCCTCACCGTCGAATGCCTGTTGCTGCGCACCTTCAAGGTCGGATCGCAGCACACCGTCCTCTTCCATGCCGCTGCCGGCGGTGTCGGTTCACTCGCCGGTCCGTGGCTGAAGGCGCTCGGCGCCACCACCATCGGCACGGTGGGGTCGGAGGAGAAGGCGGTGCGCGCCCGCGCCTTCGGCTACGACCACGTCATCAACTACGCTGAAGAGAACTTCGTCGAGCGGGTGATGGAGATCACCGGCGGCGGCAAGTGCGACGTCGTCTATGACTCGGTCGGCAAGGATACCTTTCCGGGCTCGCTCGATTGCGTGAAGCCGATGGGCATGTGGGTCTCCTTCGGCCAGTCCTCGGGCATGGTGCCGCCGTTCCCGGTCAGCCTGCTCCAGCAGAAGGGATCGCTTTTCGCGACGCGGCCGACCATCGCGCACTACCTCGCCAAGCGCGAAGATCTCGAAAGCGCCGCCACCAACGTGTTCAAGGCGGTTGTGGGCGGCACGGTGAAGATCGAGATCGGTCAGACCTTTCCGCTGAAGGATGCGGCCGAGGCGCATCGCGCGCTGCAGGGCCGCCGGACGATGGCCGCCACCGTGCTTATTCCGTAATGCGAATAGTGCCGCCAAACCGAGCAGCCCTGATGAAATTTGGGGTTTGAACAAGAGTTGGGCATAATCCATTGTTGAGGCTTGGACTCTCCCGAAAAACCGGCAGAGTCGGGGGCGGGCGGCGAAGCGGTCCGGTCGATCGCGTGCGTTTTGCGTAAGGATCAGGTGTCGCGATGGGGCGCCTTACGACTCATGTGCTGGACACGACGGCAGGCGGGCCGGCGGCGGGGTTGACGATCGAGCTCTACCGGCTCACCGGCGGCGAGACACGCGTCGCCACCATGCGCACCAATGACGATGGCCGCGTCGACCGGCCGCTGCTCGAAGGCGACGCGCTGACCGCCGGCGTCTACGAGCTGCGCTTCCACGCCGGCGACTATCTGCGTCAACGCCACAACCTGCCGGACCCCGCCTTCCTCGACGTGGTGCCGATCCGCTTCGGCATCGCCGCGCCGGAGAAGCACTATCATGTGCCGCTGCTCATCTCGCCCTACGGCTATTCCACCTATCGGGGAAGCTGATGCGTCCGACGATCCGCTTCATCCGCAAGAACCGCCTGGTCGAGCTCGCCGATGTCGACCCGACCACGCTGCTGCTTGACCATCTACGCGAGACCGAAGGCTCGACCGGCACCAAGGAAGGCTGCGGCGAGGGCGACTGCGGCGCCTGCACGGTGGCGCTCGGCCGCATGCGCAACGGCCGCATGGTCTACGAGCCGGTCAATGCCTGCATCTTGCTTCTCGGCCAGGTCGACGGCTGCGAGGTGGTGACCGTGGAGGACCTGACCGCCGCCGATGGCTCGCTGCATCCCATCCAGCGCGAGATGGTCGAGCGCCACGGCTCGCAATGCGGCTTCTGCACGCCGGGCTTCGTCATGGCGCTCTTTGCCATGTACCAGTCGACCGACGGAGAGCTGTCGCGCGAGGAGGTCAACGATTGGATCGCCGGCAACCTCTGCCGCTGCACCGGCTACCGGCCGATCGTCGATGCGGCCATTGCCGCCTGCGCGCGCGGCCGCCACGACCGCTTCCGCACCGGCCGCGACGACATGAGCGGCGTGCTCACCTTCCTCGCCGACGGTGAGGAGGTCTTCGTCGGCAACGACAAACACTTCTTCGCCGCGCCGACCAATCTCGACGGCCTTGCCGCGCTCTACGAGCAGTATCCGGACGCCACCATCGTCGCCGGCGGCACCGATGTCGGCCTGTGGATCACCAAGCAGCTCCGCGACATCAAGCGCATCATCCATGTCGGCAAGGTCGCCGATTTCGACCGCATCGAGGACACCGGCCCCGAACTGGTCATCGGCGCCGGCGCCACCTACGCCCAAGCCGAGCCCTATCTCGCCGCGCTCGACCCCGACATCGGTGAACTGCTGCGCCGGCTCGGCTCCAAGCAGGTGCGTGCCAGCGGCACCGTCGGCGGCAACGTCGCCAACGGCTCGCCCATCGGCGACATGCCGCCGCTGCTCATCGCGCTCGACGCCACGCTGTCGCTGCGCAAGGGCCAGCGCGCCCGCACCATGCCGGTTGGCGACTTCTTCATCAGCTACGGCAAGCAGGCGCGCGAGCCCGGCGAGCTGGTCTCGGCGATCGCCATCCCGCGCCTCACCCGCGACCACATCTTCCGCTGCTACAAGGTGACCAAGCGCTTCGACCAGGACATCTCCTCGGTGATGGCGGCCTTCCGCTTCACCCTCGACGAGGACGACGTGGTCACCGAGGCGCGGCTGGCCTATGGCGGCATGGCCGAAACACCCAAGCGGGCGACCAACGCCGAAGCCGAACTCGTCGGTTTCCCGATCCGCGATGCGCGCGTGTGGAGCCGGGCCTTCGCGGCGCTGCGCACGGATTTCAGGCCGATCGACGATCACCGCGCTTCCGCCCGCTATCGCATCGAGACCGCCCATGCGCTGCTCGGCAAGGCGCTGATCGAGGCATCGGGAACCGCCAGCACACGCACCCGCGTCATCGGGCATCGCGAGAAGGAAGTCCATGGCGCCGTCTGACGACATCCTGCGCGGCGTCGAGCCCATGATCCCGACCGCGACGGCGGCACCGGCGCGCGAGCAGTCGCTGGCCGTCGTGCGCCAGCCGATCGCCCATGACAGCGCGGTCAAGCACGTCACCGGCCAGGCTCTCTATACCGACGACGAGCCCATGCCGGCCGGCACGCTGCATCTGGCGCCGGGCTATGCGCCGATCGCCGCCGGCCGCGTCACCACGCTCGACCTCGAGCCGGTACGCGCTGCCGCCGGCGTCGTCGCCGTGCTCACCGCCGCCGACATCCCCGGCCGCAACGATCTCAGCCCCAAGGAGATCGGCGACGACGCGGTGCTGGCCGAGAGCCAGATCATGTTTTACGGCCAGGTGCTGTTCGTGGTGGTCGCCGAGACCCGCGATCAGGCCCGCCGGGCGGCGCGGCTGGCGCGCATCGCCACGGCGCCCACCATGCCGGCGATCGACGTGGACGATGCCATCGTCGCCGGCACCACGGTGCTCGACGACTACAAGTTCGAGCGCGGCGAGCCCGGCGACGAACTGGAGCGTTCGCCCAAGCGGGTGACGGGAGAATTCCGCCTCGGCGGTCAGGAACACTTCTACCTCGAAGGCCAGGTGGCCTACGCCATTCCCGGCGAGGACGGCGACATGGTCGTGCATTCCTCGACCCAGCACCCGACCGAGGTGCAGCACGTCGTCGCCCACGTCCTCGGCCTCCACGACAACGCCGTCACGGTCGAGGTGCGGCGGATGGGCGGCGGCTTCGGCGGCAAGGAGAGTCAGGCGACCCAATGGGCGGCACTGGCGGCGCTGGCGGCGTGGAAGACCGGCCGGCCTTGCAAAATTCGGCTCGACCGCGACGACGACATGACCATGACCGGCAAGCGCCACGATTTCCGCGTGGACTACAGCGCCGGTTTCTCGCGCGAGGGCGGCCTGCGTTCGGTCGACGTCACGCTGTCGGCCCGCTGCGGCTATTCCGAGGACCTGTCGCTCGGCGTCGTCGACCGCACCATGTTCCACGCCGACAACGCCTACTATTACCCGGCGTGTCGGATCGTCACCCGGCGCATGCGCACCAATACGGTGTCCAACACCGCCTTCCGCGGCTTCGGCGGGCCGCAGGGCATGCTCTTCGCCGAGCGCATGATGGACCACATCGCCTATACGATCGGGCACGATCCGCTCGACGTACGCAAGGCCAACTTCTACCAGGGTGTCGGGCGCGACCGCACGCCCTACGGCATGCGCGTCGAGGACAACATCCTGCCGGAGCTCATCGCCGAGATCGAACGCACCAGCGACTACCGCGCCCGCCGCGAGGCAATCACCGAGTTCAACGCCGTAAGCCCGGTGCTCAAGAAGGGCATAGCGCTCACCCCGATCAAGTTCGGCATCTCCTTCACCCTCATCCACCTCAACCAGGCCGGCGCGCTTGTCCACCTCTATCGCGACGGCTCCATCAGCCTCAATCACGGCGGCACCGAGATGGGGCAGGGGCTGTTCATTAAGGTGGCGCAGGTGGTGGCCGAGGAGTTCGGGGTGGGCATCGACAAGGTGAAGATCACCGCCACCTCGACCGCCAAGGTGCCCAACACCTCGCCGACCGCGGCCTCCGCCGGCACCGACCTCAACGCCCAGGCGGCGCTCGCCGCGGCCCGTGAGATCAAGGACCGCCTCTACGCCTTCATCGAGGAGAAGTGGAGCGTCGAGCGCTCCCGCGTCGAGTTCCGCAACGGCGAGGTGCTGATCGGGAACCGCACCATGCCCCTCTCGGAGCTGGCCACCGCCGCCTATGTCGAGCGCGTCCACCTGTCGTCAGCCGGCTTCTACAAGACGCCGCTGATCCACTGGGACCGCGAGAAGGCGACCGGCCGGCCGTTCTACTACTTCGCCTATGGCGCCGCCTGCTCGGAAGTGACCATCGACACCATGACCGGCGAGATGCGCGTCGACCGCGTCGACATCCTCCACGACGTCGGCAAGTCGCTCAATCCGGCCATCGACATCGGCCAGATCGAGGGCGGCTTCGTCCAGGGCATGGGCTGGCTGACCACAGAGGAGCTGGTCTGGGATTCGGCCGGGCGGCTGGCGACCCACGCGCCGTCGACCTACAAGATCCCGACCGCCTCGGACGTTCCCGCCGACTTCCGCGTCGCCCTGTTCGAGTTGGGGGAAACCGCGAGAACTCGATCTTCCGCTCCAAGGCGGTCGGCGAACCGCCGCTGATGCTGGCCATCTCGGTGTTCTCGGCGATCACCGACGCCATCCTCAGCCTCAAGCCGGCGATCTTCCCCCACCTCGATGCCCCGGCGACGCCGGAAGCGATCATGCGCGCCGTGCGCGCCACCAACACCAATGGAGCCGAAGGGTGAGCCCGGTCTGGCCGAGCGTGCTCCAGGGGATCGAGGCCCATGGCCGGGTCGCCATGGTAACCGTGGCTGCGACCCGCGGCTCGGTGCCGCGTGAGGCCGGCGCCCGGCTCATCGTCCATCCCGACGGCGGCTTCACCGGCACCATCGGCGGCGGCACGCTGGAATGGCGCGCCATCGCCGTTGCCCAGGCGGCGCTTGCCAATCCCCACGCGCCCAAGGCGGAGGTGCGCCGCTATGCTCTGGGGCCCGAGCTCGGCCAATGCTGCGGCGGCAATGTCGACCTGATCGTCGAGGTGATCGCCGCCGACCGCCGGGCCGTGGTAGCCGCATTGGCGGAACGCGAGGCCGCAGGCCGGCTCGTCACACGCGGCACGATCAGCGCCGACGGCATCGACCGCCATGTCGTCGTCGAGGACGACATGATGCCGGGCAGCGCCGCGCTGACGGCGAACGTATTGACCGAGGCCTTCGGCGACGACCGCCGGCCGTTCATCCTTTTCGGCGCCGGCCATGTCGGCCGCGCTTTGGTGCTGGCCCTGGCGCCGCTGCCTTTCAGGGTCACCTGGGTCGATCCGCGCCCAGACTCCTTTCCCGCCCACGTGCCGGCAAATGTCACGCTCCGCCAACTCGCTGAGCCCGCTCAGGCACTGGCCGACATGCCCCCCGGCAGCTTCGCGATGGTGATGAGCCACAGCCACCACCTCGATCTCGGGCTGGTCCATGCGGCGCTTGTCGACGACCGCTTCGCCTATGTCGGGCTGATCGGCTCCAAGACCAAGCGCGCCCGCTTCGAGAAGCGGCTGGCCGAGGCCGGCGTCGCGCCTGAGCGCATTGGCGAGCTTGTCTGCCCGATCGGAGTGGGCGGCATCCGTTCCAAGGCGCCGGCCGTGATTGCGGCGGCCACGGTGGCCGAACTGCTCGTGCGCGACGAAGCTTTGCGGGCGATGGCACGGCCGATGCAACGCGAGCATGACCAGGCAGGGGGGCAGCGGCACGCTTGATGGAGACGGGGGCAGGGGTGGTCGAGACCAAGACGAATTTTCGCAGGCCGGCCGGCACGCCGACCCTTGAGGTCATCGGCATCACCAAGGATTTCGGCTCTCTCAGGGCGAACGACAGCGTCAATTTCGCCGTCAGGCCCCGCGAAATCCATGCGCTCCTTGGCGAGAACGGCGCCGGCAAGTCGACCCTGGTCAAGATCATCTACGGCGCCCTGCAGCCGACCGCCGGCGAGATCCGCTGGAAGGGCAAGCCGGTCACCATCGCCAGCCCGGCCGCCGCCCGCGCGCTCGGCATCGGCATGGTGTTCCAGCACTTCTCGCTGTTCGAGGCGCTGACAGTAACCGAGAACATCGCGCTGGCCCTGCCCAAGGAAATGCGCCGCGGCCTTGCCGAAACGGTCCAGCGCATTTCCAGCGATTACGGCCTGCCGCTCAGGCCCCACGCCATTGTCGCCGACCTTTCGGTGGGCGAGCGCCAGCGCATCGAGATCGTCCGCTGCCTCCTGCAGAATCCGCAACTGTTGATCTTGGACGAGCCCACCTCGGTGCTCACGCCGCAGGAGGCCGACCACCTGTTCGTCACCCTCAAGCGGCTGGCCGGCGAAGGCTACGCGGTGCTCTACATCAGCCACCGCCTGGAGGAGGTGCAGCGCATCTGTCACCACGCCACCATCATGCGCCGCGGCAAGGTGGTTGCCGAGACCGATCCGGCAAAGGAAACAGCCGGCACGCTCGCCCGCCTCATGGTCGGCACCGAGGTTCTCGAGGTCGCCCGCGTGCCGGGCGAGATCGGCAAGGTGCGCCTCTCGCTCGATGCGCTCGACCTGCCAGCGCTCGACCCCTTCGGCGTGTCGCTCAGGGACATCAGCCTCGACGTCTATGCCGGCGAAGTGGTTGCCATCGCCGGCATTGCCGGCAACGGCCAGAGCGAGCTGTTCGCGGCGCTCTCCGGCGAGGTGTCCGTCGACAACGCCGATGCGATCGCCATCGACGCCAAGCCGTGCGGGCATCTTGGCATCACCGCGCGGCGCAATCTCGGTGCCGCCTTCGTGCCGGAGGAGCGCCTCGGCCATTCCGCCGTGCCCGGGCTGAAGCTCACCGACAACGTCATCCTCACCCGCCACCGCACCGGCGACGAACTGGTGGTGACCGGCGTCGTGCGGCCGCAGAAGGCTCTCGAGATTCTCGACACGGTGACCACCGACTACGACGTGCGCAAGGGCACCGCCAACCCCGAGGCGCGCTCGCTGTCGGGCGGCAACCTGCAGAAATTCGTGGTCGGCCGCGAGATCAACCGCCGGCCGGGTGTGCTGGTGGTGTCGCAGCCAACCTGGGGCGTCGATGCCGGTGCCGCGGCGCTCATCCGTCAGGCGCTGATCGACCTGGCGCGCACCGGCTCGGCGGTGCTGGTGATCAGCCAGGACCTCGACGAGATCTTCGAGATTGCCCACCGCATCGCGGTGATCTCACGCGGCCACTTGTCGCGGGCGGAACCCGCCGCAGAAGTGACACGTGAGTCGGTCGGCCTGCTGATGGGCGGCATCGGCGAAAGCAAGGCGGCCGAGGGTGGAGAGGCGGAGTCGACCCATGCAGCTTAGGCTCGAGAGGCGGGCTCAGCAGAGCCGCGTCATGGCGGTGTTGTCGCCCATCATCGCCATCGCTCTGTCGGTCGTCACCTTCTTCGTCATCTTCATGGTGATGAAGGTCGATCCGCTCGGCGCGCTCTACGTCTATTTCATAGAAAAGCTGACGGCGTGGTGGTCGATCCAGGACCTGATCGTCAAGATGACGCCGCTCATCCTGATCGCCGTCGGCCTGGCCATCTGCTACCGGTCCAACACCTGGAATATTGGCGCCGAGGGGCAATTCGCCGCCGGCGCGATCGCCGGTTCGATCCTGCCCATCTTCTTTCCGGACTGGCAGGGACCGATCGTGGTCACGCTCATGCTGCTCATGGGCATTCTCGGCGGCATGATCTACGGTGCGATCCCGGCAGTGCTCAAGATCCGCTTCGGCGCCAACGAGATCCTCACCAGCCTGATGCTGGTCTACGCCGCCGGCTTCCTGCTCGACTATCTGGCGCGTGGCCCTTGGCGTGATCCGCACGGGTTCAACTTCCCCAACAGCCGCCAGTTCAGCGACGGGCAGTTGCTGCCGGTGATTGCCGGGCAGCACGTCACGCTCGCCATCGTCTTTGCCCTGGTTGTCGCCGTCGCAGCTTGGTTCATGCTCCGCAACACGCTGGCCGGATTCAGAATCGGCGTGCTCGGCCAGGCGCCGCGCGCCGGCGCCTTCGCCGGCTTCAGCCACAACCGGATGATCCTGGTCACTTTCCTGATCTCCGGCGGCCTTGCCGGCCTCGCCGGCATCTGCGAGGTCGCCGGACCACTCGGCCAGTTGCGCATCAGCGTTTCGCCCGGCTATGGCTTCACCGCCATCATCGTCGCCTTCCTCGGCCGACTGAACCCGCTCGGCATCATCGTCGCCGGCTTCGTCTTGGCGCTGTCCTTCCTCGGCGGCGAGGGCATCCAGAGCACCTACCACCTGTCCGAGCAGATTGCGCGCGTCTTCCAGGGCGTCCTGCTCTTCTACGTCCTCGCCTGCGACACACTGATCTTCTACCGCATCCGCTTCGTTGGGCGCCTGCCGACGGCGGCGCGGGCGGCCGAGGCTTGACGCCATGAACATTCCCGAGATTCAGGGCCTGCTGCTCACCATCGTCACCGCGGCGATGCCGCTTCTTCTCGCCTCGCTCGGTGAACTGGTTGCTGAGCGCTCCGGGGTCCTTAACCTGGGCGTCGAGGGCATGATGGCGATGGGCGCCGTCGTCGGCTTCATCACCGGTTACGCCACCGGCTTTCCGGCGCTTGGCGTGATTGCGGCGATCCTTGCGGGGGCCGCCATGGCGGCCCTCTTCGCGGTGCTGACGCTCATCTTCGTCGCCAACCAGGTCGCCTCCGGTCTGGCTCTGACCCTCTTTGGCCTCGGCCTCTCCGCATTGATCGGCGATCGTTTCGTCAGCATCCCCGGCCTCGGGCTCGACCGCATCCACCTTCCGGGGCTGACCGACATTCCCCTGATCGGACCACTGCTCTTCGGCGAGGATCCGCTGGTCTACGTTGGCGTAGCGCTGATTATCGGCGTCGGCTGGTTTCTCTTTCGTACGCGCGCCGGCTTGATCGTGCGGGCGACCGGCGACAATCACCTGTCGGCCCACTCGCTCGGCTACAACGTCATCCGCGTGCGCTTCCTGGCGGTGATGTTCGGCGGCGCCTGCGCCGGTCTCGCCGGCGGCTACCTGTCGATCGTTTATTCGCCGCAGTGGATCCCCAACATGACAGCCGGCCGCGGCTGGATCGCGCTGGCGCTGGTGGTCTTCGGCACCTGGCGGCCGGTGCGCGTCGCCGTCGGCGCCGTGCTCTTCGGGGCGATCAGCATCCTGCAGCTCAACGCTCAGGGCTACGGCGTGGCTTGGCCACCTCAGTTTCTCAATTCGCTGCCTTACCTGACGACGGTTGTCGTCTTGGTCATCATCTCACGAAATCGTACGCTGCTGCGGGTCAACACGCCTGCCTGTCTCGGACAGGCGTTCGTGCCTGACCGGTAGGCGGACGGCCGTGTGCGTATCCGGCGTAAGAATTGCTTCGCATCCCGTCACTGCACCAGAACAGGGAGAGTCTCATGCACAAACTGATTGCCGCATCGGGCGCGGCGCTTGTCATCGCCTTGGCGGCGAGCGCCGCCAGCGCCGCACCGTTCAAGGCCTGCTGGGTCTATGTCGGCCCGCACAACGACGGCGGCTACAGCGAGCAGCACGATATCGGGCGCCAGGACGTCGCCAAGACGCTCGGCGACAAGGTCGATGCCTCGACCTACATCGAGAACGTTTCGGAGTCCGACTCCGAGCGGCCCATCCGCGAGCTCGCCCAGAAGGGCTGCAACATCATCTTCACCACCTCGTTTGGCTTCATGGACTCGACCATCAAGGTCGCCAAGGACTTCCCCGACGTGAAGTTCGAGCACGCCACCGGCTTCAAGACGGCGCCGAACGTGTCGACCTACAACATCCGTTGGTACGAAGGTCGCTACGTCATGGGCCAGATCGCGGCCAAGATGTCCAAAAAGGGCGTCGCCGGCTACATCGTCTCGTTCCCGATTCCGGAAGTGGTGATGGGTATTGATGCCTTCATGCTCGGCGCCCAGTCGATCAATCCCGATTTCAAGCTCAAGATCGTCTGGGTCAATTCGTGGTTTGACCCCGCCAAGGAAGGCGACGCAGCCAACGTACTGGTCAACCAGGGTGTCGACATCCTAGTCCAGCACACCAACTCGCCGGCTCCCATGCAGGTCGCCGAGAAGGCCGGCATCCACGCCTTTGGCCAGTCAGCTGACATGTCGAGCTTCGGCCCCAAGGCGCACCTAGCCTCGCTCATCGACAACTGGGGCCCGTATTACGTGCGCGAGGTTCAGGCCGCTCTCGACGGCACCTGGAAGACGCACCAGGCATGGGAGGGCTTCAAGACCAATCTGGTCGAGGTGGCGCCGCTCACCAACATGCCCGACGACGTCAAGGCGATGGCCGAGGCGACGATCGAGAAGATCAAGGGCGGCTGGAGCCCCTTCACTGGCCCGATAACCAAGCAGGACGGCTCCGTCGGCGTTCCCGCTGGTCAGGTTATCGCCGACACCGATCTCCTCGGCTTGAACTGGTACGTCAAGGGCATCGACGACAAACTCCCGCAATAGGAGTCCGTTGCCCGGCCAATCTACGGGCGCGCCCCCAGTGAGGCGCGCCCGTTCCATGAGCGAAGCCGCCTGACCGAAGAGCCGATGTCACCCTTCGTCGTCGACTGGATGAATCTTCTCGTGCGCTGGGCCCACATGATCGTGGGCATCGGCTGGATCGGCACGTCGTTCTATTTCATCGCCCTCGACCTCAGCCTGCGCAGGCGCGAGAAGATGCGCGAGGGCGTCTACGGCACCGCCTGGGAGGTCCATGGCGGCGGCTTCTATCACGTCGAGAAGTTCCTGGTGGCGCCCAAGGAACTGCCGCCCGACCTCATCTGGTACCAGTGGGAGGCTTACCTCACCTGGGTCACCGGCTTCGCCCTGATGATCCTGCAATATTACTGGCGCGCCGACGTCTTCCTCATCAATCCCGACGTCCTACCGCTGCTTCCGGTCCAGGCGATCTGGATTTCGGTGCTCAGCCTTGCCGGCGGCTGGCTCGTCTACGACCGCATCTGCAAGTCGCCCATCGGCAGGAACACGCCGCTCCTGGCCCTCATCGTCTTCGCCCTCATCGTCGCCGCCGCCTGGTTCTACAGCCACGTCTTTTCGGGGCGCGGCGCGCTCATCCATGTCGGCGCCTTCATCGGCACCATCATGGCGGTCAACGTCTTCGGCATCATCATTCCCAACCAGAAGAAGATCGTCGCCTCGCTGATTGCCGGCGAAGAGCCCGACCCGGCGCTGGGTGCCATCGGCAAGCAGCGTTCGGTCCACAACAACTACCTGACGCTGCCGGTCCTGGTGATGATGGTCTCCAACCATTATCCGATGCTCGCCGGCCACCCGGACACCTGGCTGGTGGTGGCGCTGATCGTGGTCGGTGGCGCCTCCGTGCGCCACTTCCTCAACCGGCACGACGCCCACGATCCGCTCGAGAAATACGGCTGGGCCATGCCGATCGCGGCGGTAGCGCTGGGCTTTGCCATCTGGCTGACGGTGCCGCAGGTCAAGCCCGGCATCGCCGGCATGACCGTGTCCGAGAGCGAGGTGCTGGCCATCGTCGGTAAGCACTGCATCATGTGCCATTCGGCCCATCCCAGCCACGAGGGCTTCGACGCGCCGCCCAAGGGGGTGATCCTCACCTCGATCGCCGACATCGTGCTGCACAAGGACCAGATCCTGGCGCAGGCGGTAAACAGCAATACCATGCCGCTCGGCAACGAAACCCACATCACCGAAGAAGAACGCCAGAAGCTTGGCGCTTTCCTCATGAGCCGCTAGAACGGGCCCCACTCGAACGGGGGGCGGGATCATGGTCGATTTCCCGATCACGCTTGCAACGGTCAACGCCATGGACGTTCCGGCCTTCGTCGCCGCCTTCGGCGACGTGGCCGAGCATTCGCCGTGGGTGGCCGAGCGCGCCGCCGGTGGGCGCCCGTTCGAGAGCCTGCGCGACATGGTCGAGGCCTTCGCCGACGAAGTGCGCGAGGCGGGACCGGCCGAGAAGCTGGCATTGCTGCGCGCCCATCCCGATCTCGCCGGCAAGGCGGCGATTGCCGGCGAAATGGCCGAGGATTCGCGCCGCGAGCAGGCCGGGGCGGGTCTCGACGCGCTGACACCGGAGGAATTCAGCCGCTTCACCGAACTCAACGAGTCCTACAGCGCCAAGTTCGGCTTTCCCTTCATCCTGGCGGTGCGCGGGGCCGACAAGCAGACGATCCTTGGCGCCTTTGCCGAGCGCATCGAGCGCGACCCCGAGGCGGAGAAGGCGATGGCGGTCAACGAGGTGACCCGCATCATCGGCCTCCGCATCGAGGACCGGGTCCAATCGTGACAGCATCCCGCACGTTGGCACTCGGCGAGCGGGCGCAAGCCATGATCGACGCTCTGGCGACGATCAGCGCCGAGCCGGACAAGCTCACCCGTCTCTTCCTGTCTCCGGAGCACAAGCGCGCCGCCATGCTCATCGGCGAATGGATGCGCCGGGTGGGGCTGACTGTGCGCATGGACGCCGTCGGCACCATGCACGGCCTGCTGCCGGCGGGAAAAGACGGGCCGCGCGCGGCCAAGCGGCTGCTCGTCGGCTCGCATCTCGACACCGTCGTCGATGGCGGCCGCTTCGACGGCAATCTCGGTGTCGTCGCCGGCATCGTCGCGGCGGAGGAACTCGTCGCCCGCGGCATCAAGCTGCCGTTTGCACTGGAAATCCTTGCCTTCGGCGACGAGGAGGGCGTGCGCTATCCGAAGACGCTGATCTCGTCGTCGGCCATTGCCGGCACGGTCGACGATAACGTGCTGGAACTCACCGACGCCGACGGCATGACCATGCGCAACGCGCTGGCTGAATTCGGTGGCGATGCCGAGCATATCACCGCCGAGGCCTATCATCGTGCCGACGTCGTTGGCTATCTCGAGCTGCACATCGAGCAGGGACCGGTGCTGGAGCAGGCGGGCGAGCCGCTGGGCGTGGTAAGCGCCATCGCCGGCCAGGGCCGCTACCGTTTCAACGTGCGCGGCGAGGCAGGTCATGCCGGCACCGTGCCCATGGCCGTGCGCCACGATGCTCTGGCTGCCGCCGCCGAAATGATGCTGGCGATCGAGCAGGTGGCGAAGAAGGGCGTCAAGTCATCATTGGTGGCCACTGTCGGCGAGATCAGGGCGGCGCCGGGTGCCAGCAACGTCATCCCCGGCAGCGTCGCGTTCAGCCTCGACCTGCGCGCTGCCGACGACGCAGCCCGCGCCGCCGCCGCCAATGAAATCCGCGCCGCCGTCCGCCAGATCGGCATTCGCCGGGGCGTCGTCGTCGGCATTGAGACGGTCCACGACAAGCCCGTCGCCGTCTGTGCGCCGCGCCTGAGAAAGGCGATCGCCGCGGCGGTCGAGAGCGTCACCGGAGCCGAGCCGCGCGAGATGATGTCGGGCGCCGGCCACGACGGCCAGGCGATGATCCATCTCACCGACATCGGAATGATTTTCGTACGCTGCCGAGCCGGCATCAGCCACAACCCGCTGGAATTCGTCACCGTCGCCGATGTGGGGCTGGCGGTGGAGACGCTGATCCACACTATTGCCAATATTGCCGGCGAATCTGACGTCTAGACCTGCCGCCGGTTTTGTTTTCTCCCGACCAAGAGCGGCCAAGTTCATCTTTTCGAGATTACATGTATTTTTCTGAATGTTTGTGCATGTGAATGAAGTCACTGACCCGCGCGGTGACGCGGGGGAGAACGTGTTCTGACAGCGTTCATAGCGCGCGCGGGATTTTGCGCGGCATGCTTCATTTGATTGTCGCCTTGCCGTGTCATGCGGCAAGGCTTCAGCGGATCGGGAGGATCCAATGAACGGGCAAGGGGCAACCGATTCATTTTCGGCTCAGCCGATCATTCGTCGTCTAGGGTTATCGCTGATACGGGCGGGGGCCATTGCACTGGCAAGCGGCCTCGCCATCGCTGCCGCGGCGGCACAGGAGGCGATCGTCCAGCCCGGCTTTGCCGCCGTGACCGGCTTTGCCGGCGTCGCCGCTAGCCAGGCGCCGAACGGCGCCGACCCGTTCGACTACGTCGGCATTGACCCGGGCGGCGCTTCGGCGCGCGTCATCGACTTGAGCGCGCTTGGCCCCCAGGGCGCCGAGAGCGCGGCGCCCAAGCCCTTCACCGTCACACCGAGCCAGGTCGGACAGGTGTTCGGCGTCACCCTCGACGATGCCCAGGATCCCGATATCTACCTGGCGGCAACTTCGGTCTACGGCCTCTCGCTGGGCGTTGCCGATTCCAGCGGACAGATGAAGCGCGTGCGGCACGGCGAAGCCGGGGCCCAGTTCGTGCCCGGGCAGTTCGGCCCGCCGGAGCTCGGCGGCGGCCCCGGTTCCATCTGGCGCATCGACGGCACCACCGGCGAAGTCTCGCTGTTCGCCACGGTCCAGACGGCGGCCGGCAGCCCGGCATCGCTCGGCGGTCTCGCCTACGACCCGGCGACCAAGCAGATTTTCGCCGCCGACCGGTCCACCGGCATCGTCTACCGTTATGGCCTCGACGGTTCCCAGCAGGGAACATACGATCATGGCATCGAAGGCCGGCCGGATGCCGGCCTGTCGCCGCTCCCGTTGACGCCGACGGCGCCGGTCGACATCACCAGCCCGTCATTCGATTCCACCAACCCGGCGACCTGGGGCTTCGCGCCGCCGGCACGCCGCGTCTTTGCGCTCGCAGTGCATGACGGCCGGCTGTTCTATTCGATCGAGCAGGGGCCACAGGTGTGGTCCGTGCACATCAATTCGGACGGGACCGTTTCGGGCGGCGCCCGCGTGGAGGTCGAGGTTCCATCGCTCCAGGACGGCGTCGAGATCACCTCGATCACCTTCGACAGCCAGGGCCGCATGTATCTGGCCGAGCGCGGCGCGACCACCGGCGACTACACGATGTATGCGCTCGCCAACGGCGGCCAAAGCCGTGTGCTGCGCTATCTGCCCGCCGGCCCCGGCCAATGGCAGCCGGCACCTCAGCAGTATTCCGTCGGCATGGCGCCGAACTACAACAACGCCAATGGCGGCGTTGCGCTCAGCTACGGCTATGAGCAGCAGGCGGACAGCTCCGTCATCGACACCAATGCCTGCGATGCGACCGTCTGGTCCACCGGCGGGCGCCTGCTCGACTCCGGCGATCCGAATGCCGCGCCAGGGTCCTTCCCTTATGTCGACGGCCTGCAGGGCAACGCGGCCAACCTGGTCCAGCCGCAGAACATGCCGCCGACAGCGAGCTGGTTCGTCGACTATGACGACAAGGCTGGTCTTCCCGATTTCCGCGGCTACATGGGCGCGATCGCGACGCTGCCCTGCGCCGGTCCGTCGGCCCCGCCGCCGGCCGCGGCGTGCCCGCCAGGCACCTATTTCAACGGCAACCAGTGCATCATCATCCCGAGTTGCCCGCCCGGTACGACCTACCAGCAGGGGCAGTGCGTCTATCCCACCTGTCCTCCGGGCTACTATGTGCAGAACGGCCAGTGCGTGCCGCCGCCGGTAAGTTGCCCGCCCGGTTCCTTCTACTACCACGGCCAGTGTTTCCCGATCAGCTGCCCACCGGGCATGTTCAAACAGCCGAACGGGCAGTGCACGTGCGCGCCGGGTGACGTCTATTACAACGGCCACTGCGTGCCGCAGCAGTCCTGCCCGCCGCCCATGGTCACGTTGCCCAACGGGCTCTGCTGGTGCCCGCTCGGTCTGATCTTCGGCAACGGCGCCTGCCAGCCGCCGCCGAAGGGCTGCCCACAGGGTCAGGAGATCTGGAACGGCCAGTGCGTGCCCAAATGCCCCTTCGGCATGATCCACAAGGGACCCAATGGGGTCTGCAAGCCGGTGGTGATGTGCGTCAAGCCGAACGAGGTGTGGAACGGCCAGTGCGTGCCGCCGTGCCCGCCTGGCCAGGTCCATACGCCGCCTAACGGCGTCTGCAAGCCGATCATCGTCATCCCGCCGGGCAAGCTGTGCCTGCCCGGTCAGGACATCTGGAACGGCAAGTGCGTTGCGAAGTGCCCGCCGGGCACGTTCCACACCCCGCCGAACGGCCTCTGCAAGCCGATCATCATCATCCCGCCGGGCGGCCTGTGCATGAAGCCGAACGAGATGTTCAACGGCAAGTGCCTGCCGCCGTGCCCGCCCGGCCAGGTCCACACCCAACCGAATGGCGACTGCAAGCTGAGCATCGTCATCCCGCCGGTCAAGCTGTGCATGAAGCCGAACGAGATGTTCAACGGCAAGTGCCTGCCGCCGTGCCCGCCTGGCCAGGTCCACACCCAACCGAATGGCGACTGCAAGCTGAGCATCGTCATCCCGCCGGTCAAGCTGTGCATGAAGCCGAACGAGATGTTCAACGGCAAGTGCCTGCCGCCGTGCCCGCCTGGCCAGGTCCACACCCAACCGAATGGCGACTGCAAGCTGAGCATCGTCATCCCGCCGGTCAAGCTGTGCATGAAGCCGAACGAGATGTTCAACGGCAAGTGCCTGCCGCCGTGCCCGCTTGGCCAGATCCACACCCAGCCGAACGGCGTGTGCGCGAAGCTGAACCTCAAGCTTCCAATTCAGAAGCTGACCGTGTGCAAGCCGCCGCAGGAGGTGTGGAACGGCAAGTGCCTGAACCCGTGCCCACCCGGCGCGGTGCGCAACCCGAACACCGGGGTTTGCCAAAACATGATCATTACCCCGCAGATACCCAAGCCGTAGGTATTCGTCAGCGGCCGCCGCCCTGGGGCGGCGGCCTATTCATGACCGCCGACGCCTGATAGGCATGCCTCTCCAACATCGTTCGGGGAGGCCGACCGTGCTTGATCTCAAGCCACTCGACGAAACCATCCGCTGCGATCTCGGCGAATGCCCGGTCTATGACGACCGCCAGCACGCCATCCTCTTCGAGGATATCGTCAACCGCACGATCCACAGCATCGACCTGACGAGTGGCGCCGCCAAGCAATGGCACTTCGACAGCGACGTCTGCTCGTTCGGGCTCACTGAAACGGGCCGGCTGGTAGTGGCGCTCCGCCATCAGGTCGGCCTGTTCGACCGCGCAAGCGGCGCCTTCCAGCCGCTGTGCATCATCGAGGGCGACAATCCCGACACCCGCCTCAACGACGGCAAGGTCGGCCCCGACGGGGCCTTCTGGGTGGGTTCGATGGACGATCGCGGCAAGCCGGCGAGCGAACGCAAGCCGCTCGGCTCCCTCTACCGCATCGACGGCGGCGGTCGCGTCGAAAAGAAGGTCAAGGGGCTGATCACCAGCAACGGGCTCGCCTGGAGCGGCGATGGGCGCTTCATGTTCCACACCGACACGAGTGGCCCCTGGATCGACCGCTGGCGTTTCGATCCGGCGACCGGCGAAATCGGCGAGCGCAAGCGCATCGTTGCCGGCATCGCCGACGCCGACGGGCGGCCGGATGGCGGCGCCACCGATATCGAGGGTGGATACTGGAGCGCCGGCATTTCGGCGTCGCGGCTGAACCACTACGATTCTGACGGCCGGCTCGTGGCCCACTATCCCGTGCCGGTGGCGGCACCCACCATGCCCTGCTTCGGCGGGCCTGACATGAAGACGCTGTTCCTCACCAGCCTGAGGCGGGGACGCAGCGCGGAAGCGCTGGAAAGGTACCCGCTGACCGGCGTGACGTTGGTTGGCCGCAGCCCGGTCGCCGGCGTTCCGGTGGCCCGTTTCCGCGAGGCCTCAGCCTGAGGTGCCCGCCAAAGGCGAGCCTCGTGGTTCGAGGGCCGGCTGCGCCATGAGGGATCGCGTGGAACGCCCTCATCCTGAGGCGGCTGCCGAAGGCAGCCCCCGAATGATCACGGCGCCAGGGTGAGCTGGATGTCCCTCCACTGCTCAAATTTGTCTGCCGGCAGGCGGTACGGCCCGCACTGCTTGACGGCCGCCAGCGCCGTCTTCGCCGCCGCGGCGCCGATGGCGGTGGCGGGAAACTCGACGATTGCCGGATCGCCGTCGAGCGTGCCGTCGGGCGTGAGTTGGAAGCGCAACGTGACGGAGACCTGGCTCGGATCGCTCCAGCCATCGGGGACGGTCCAGCAGCGCTTGGCTTGGGCGACGACCTCGTCCAACAGCGCCTTGGGCAACGTCGTCTTGCGGCCGAAGTCCGCCATGCCGAGCGACGCCGCGATGTCTTTCCATCGAGCGGACTGATTTGTCCCGGCGGCCTCTGTCTTGGCGGGAGGGGGCGCCTTCTGACCGCCTGACGTGCCCTTGGCGGCGTCCGCCGCAGCTGCGGCCTTGTTCGGTTGCGGCGCCGCCGTCTTGTCCGGCGCAGGCTGCGGCGGTTTCGGCTTTTCAGGCACCTGGTCGGCCGGGATCAGCCTGACTGGGATGACGTCCGGCGCCTTGCCGGCCCAGGACAACGACCCGAAGATCAGCAGCCCGACCAGCAGGTGTCCGAGAGCCGAGGCGGCGACACCGAAGGCATCCGCCTTGCCGGGCGTGGCGACTGCCAGCGGCAGGTCCGCCGGCGCAACCGGCTTCGGCACCGGACCAGGCGAAGCGGCGGCCACGTCCACCGGGGCCTGCGCCTCAGCGGCGCCTTCCTTGCCGTCGTCGTTGTCCATCGCTGGCAGCGTAGCCCCGCCATCCTGTCGGTTGACTGGCCGCATCGTAGCGCAGCGTCACCCCGGAACGGGCGTTGAAACGAGCGTCTGATCGGGTGGAGGCCACGCCCCGGAATTGAACCGGGGATCACCGGAGTTGCAGTCCGTCGCGTCGCCCTTCCGCCACGTGGCCACTGCCGAAATACTGCCATTTCAACCGGGCCAACGCTACCTGTTGGTGAGAGAAGCGTTAATCCGCAACTGCAGCTTTGGAGCATTCCAGACTACGCGCTCGGCGGTGGCCACAGCTACCGCCGCCGTACTGCCTTAGCCGGCTAACCAGCCTTCCAGCTTGCTGGCGTCAGGCAGCCCACCGGCGTGCACCAGCTTGCCGTCGATCGACACACCCGGCGTGGACATCACGCCGGCCTGCACGATCTCTCGCGGGTCAGTGACCTTCTCGACCTCGACGTCGAGGCCGAGCCTCGCCGCCGCATTCTTGACCATCTCGGCGGTCGCCTCGCAGCGCTTGCAGCCGGGGCCGTAGACCTTGACGTGTTTCATGGCAGTTCCCTTTCAGAACAGGGCGTTGAATAGGAAGCCGACGGCGAGGATGCCGGTGCCCACCACGCCGATGAAGACGGCGATGAGGCGCAGCTTCAGCACCTGCCTGAGGATGATCATTTCCGGCAGAGAGAGCGCGATGACGCTCATCATGAAGGCGAGCACTGTGCCCAGCGCAGCGCCCTTGCCGATGAGCGCTTCGACGATCGGGATGATGCCCGCCGCATTGGCATACATCGGAATGCCGACCAGCACGGCGGCCGGCACCGACCACCAGGCATCAGTTCCCATGATGCGCACCATGAGCGCCTCCGGAACATAGCCGTGGATCAGCGCACCCATGCCGATGCCGAGGATCACCCATAGCCACACCTTGGCGACGATATCGCGCACCGCCTGCCAGCCGAGGCGGAAGCGATCGGCCATGGTCGGCTGGTCCTGGGCCATGACGCCGGCGTTGCCGGCCTGGATATCGCGGACCCAGTCCTGCAGCCAGCCTTCCACGTGGAGCGCGCCGATGACAAAGCCGGCCACGATCGCAATGGCGAGACCGAAGGCCAAATAGGTCGCCGCCACCTGCCAGCCGACCAGGCCGAAGAGCAGCACCAGCGCCACCTCGTTGACCATCGGCGCGGCGATCAGGAAGGAGAAGGTGACGCCCAGCGGCACCCCGGCCGAGACGAAGCCGATGAAAAGCGGCACCGCCGAGCACGAGCAGAACGGCGTCAGCACGCCCAGCCCGGCCGCCATGACGTGGCCGGCGCCGGCACCCCTGCCGGAGAGCAGGGCGCGCGTCCTCTCCGGGCTGAAGAAGCTGCGCACCACGCCCATGGTGAAGACAATTGCCGTGAGCAGCATCAGCACCTTGGGCACGTCGTAGAGGAAGAAAGCAAGTGCATCGCCGGTGTGGCTCTGACGCTCGACCGGGAGCAGCGCCGTCAGCCATTCCGCAAGGGGGCTGAGGCTCTGATAGACCAGCCACCAGAGGACGGCCGCGACGACCAGCCCGCCGATCCACGGCCAGGCACTCGGCGCCCCGTGACGCGGCAGCTCGCCGGTCTGAACCGTCGTCATGCTGCGCTCCGCTCGGCCGTCTCGCCGGCCTCGAGGGCCGCATCGAGCAGGGTGGCGATGGCCGGCGTGAGATCGGGATTGCGGCGGTAGCGCACCCATTGCGCGTCGCGCCGGTCGGTGACCAGCCCCGCCTGCTTCAGCACCTGCATGTGGCGCGACATGCGGCTTTGGGTGGCGCCGAGCACCGGCATCAGCTCGCAGACGCAATGCTCCGAGCCGTCGCTGAGGAGGCGCATGACCTCCAGGCGGGTGGGCTCGGCGAGGGCAGTCAGAACGGCCAGAACCATAGCTTTCTCCTTAATGCGCATATGCGCATAAACGAGACTCCCTGTCAATGGCCCAAATCAGACGAGGGACGGGCGGGGCGCCCGAGCGCGACGTGTCAAAGCCGCCGCCGCCGGACAGCAGGCCGGTGCCGGAATGCGTGAAATCTTGTGCTGGATGGTGGAAGGCCGCTTGCAGAATTGCGCGATGCCCCGTCGTGGCCGCGGCGGGGCTCAGCGCTTCGTTACAGGACGACTCCCATGCCCTTCGTTTGTTTCAACTCCGGGGGAAGGGATAGGTCGCTGCTGCCTCCTGTCGAATGCAAGTTCAAAGCCGGCGTATGCCCGTATGGTTACCGAATCCTCACTGCTTGGCAATCGAAAGGTTGACAGATGGTTAACGCACGCCGTGCACCCGCCGGCGAATCCTTCAGCCGGCTGGCAATCCCGGCGATGCGTCACCTCAGCCCCGAGAACGAGCCGGGGGCTGCCCAATCGTGCGCGTCCCTGCCGCTATCCTGCGAGGGCGGTTTTGCGCGACAGGGTAGGCATCAGCCAGAAGAACCCTGCGGCGAGCAGTACCAGCGCCATGACCGCCAGGGTCGGCCAATCGGTTGGCTCGGGTTTGAGCACCATGTCGGCAATGATTGTGAACAGAAGAACGAGATCGAACTTGGCGATCGTCAGGGTTTCTCGGCAGGTGGCGACCACGTCAGGGCTCGCACCGACGGCAGCGAACCGTGAGTCCACCCTCTTGGTCAGCGGAGTCAGCACGAGAATACCCAGTCCGACGGTCGACGCCACGCCGATGAGGCCGAGGATGACCCACAGATTGGCCCACAACGAGGCGTACCAGGCAAGCAGAAGACCGAAGACCAGCGTCGAGATGCTGGCGGGAACGTAGATGCGGTCTGCCGCCCAGGCGACCTGGCGCACGACATCGACGATCACTTGATCGTCGGCCGAACCCGTGGCCCTGACACCAAGCATCACCATGATGAATGCACCGCCGATCCAAATGACCACCGATGCGACGTGCAGGAATTTGAGAATAAGATACCAGTCCATCAGCGCCTTCCCCTCGCAGATAGAACCACCCCAGTCCGCTCTACTACCCGAATTGTCGATTCCAGCCAACCGGCCGCCGCCCGCGTCGGCGCGAAATCGGCGGCCGCGGCCCCTCTGCCGGCCGGGGCAGAGCCGGGAGGAGAACTCCTAACCGCAGCTATCTCTGGCGGACGGGGTGGCCGCCTCCGCCTAACTCGGTGAGTACCACTGACCACCGCCAAGATTATCATAACCCATTGCACTACCGAATCTTCTCACTATGTCTGTCGCCGTTGAGCGCCGGTAACACCCGCTGAAATGCGCCGGCCAGGCCGGGGGTTGAAGCGGGGGCTCTGGCAGGATAGGCGTAGGACGATGACACTGACAGCGAAACGGATCGCGAAGCTTGAGCGCACCCGGTCGTTACCGCGATCCGGAGACACGCGGGCTTTACATGCAGGTGGGCCGCACTGGCACAAAGAGCTGGCTGCTCCGGTATGAGTTGAACGGCCGGGAACAATTCCACGGATTGGGATCGCTCGACGACTTCACCCTCAAGGAAGCCCGTGAGCGGGCGCGGGCGGCCAGGCAGAAGCTTGCTGATGGTATTGACCCGATCGACGCACGCCGGGCTCAGCGGGCAGCGCAGGCGATGGAGGCCGCGCGGACAATCACGTTCGAGCAAGCGGCACGCCAGTATTTCGATCAGCATGAACGCAAGTGGAAGAACGCGAAACACCGGGCGCAGTTTCTCTCAACGCTGACGACATACGTCTTCCCGCTGATCGGCAAGCTACCGGTCGCGGACATCGACACCGGCCAGGTGCTGCGCGTGCTCGAGCCAATATGGCAAGGCAAGACCGAGACTGCTAACCGAGTGCGCGGCAGGATCGAGTCGATCCTCGATTGGGCGACCGTTCGCGGATACCGCACGGGCGACAAACCCGGCCCGCTGGCGCGGCCACCTGAGTGAGGTGCTGCCAGCGCGTTCTCAGATCGCGAAAGCAGAGCATCATCCCGCATTGGCCTATGCCGACATACCGGAGTTCATGGCGGCGCTGGCGGAGCGGGAAGGGGTGGCAGCACGCGCCCTGGAGTTCACGATCCTGACGGCCGCACGGACGGGAGAGGCGATCGGGGCTCAGTGGTCGGAGATCGACATCAAGGCTAAGGTCTGGACCATCCCGGCAGGACGCATGAAGGCCAGCAAGGAGCACCGCGTTCCGCTATCCGACCGTGCGGTGGAAATCCTGCAAGCGCTACCCACGGGAGAAGGACAACCCGTTCGTCTTCATAGGGCCGCGCGCAAGCGGCTTGTCGAACATGGCCATGGCGTCAGTGCTCAAGCGCATGGGGCGCGACGACATCACCGTGCACGGGTTCAGGTCGCAGCTTCCGCGATTGGGCCGCCGAGCGCACGAGTTACCCCAACCATGTGGTTGAGCAGGCGCTGGCGCACGTTATCGGCGACAAGGTCGAAGCTGCCTACCGGCGCGGTGACCTGCTCAGAAGCGCGCCAAGTTGATGGCCGAGTGGTCGGGGTATTGCACAAGTCCGGCACCAGCAGGCAAGGTCGTGCCCCTGAGGGCCGAGAGGACGCCGGCGTGAGAAGGACGAACCAAAACGATTTTGTCCAGCTGGTTGAGCGGATCGTAGCGTCGACCGAGGAAGCAGGCGAGAAGACGCTTAAGCTGAAGACCTCCATCGTGCGCGAATTGCTGGAGCTTGCCAAGCGTGCACCGAAGCCTCGCGGGCGCCAGCGAGTAAGCCGCTACGAGCGAATGCGCGAAACAATCACGCTGTTCAGAGCGGGAAAACGCAAGAAGGATTTGGTTACCGCGGGCGTGTCAGCGGAAGAGGCTCATTACCAAGCTGCCGAAGAGGCGGCCGCCAACCTTCCGTCTAGAAATCTTGCACCGTCAACAATTGCGCGCCGCATGCAGCGGCGCCGCCGACACTAAATCCCTGATTTGTAGTCGGGGTCTCCCTACGCAGGCACGCGGTATCAAAGCCCAACGGGCCCGTTAAGGCGGGCTGGTGCTTGCTAAGGAGATTCAGTCGTGACCGAGAATCCGCAGCGCGTTCTGCGCGAATCCGAACTGACCGCCCTAGACGGGCTGCAGAAGACACAGAGAGCAGAGCTGATCCGCAGGGGCGAATATCCCGCGCCTGTGCGCATCTCCGCGCGCCGCAAAGTGTGGTTGGCGCATGAGGTCGCAGCTTGGCAGCAGGACCGCATCGCCGCCCGCAATCAGAAGGGCGGTGCGTGATGCTCCCGCACAAGAAGCGGAGGGCGCCGCGTAACGACCTTGGCGTTCGCGTTAATGCTGCAGCGAGGTTCCTGCGCCGCCTCGATCCAGATGCTGAGGCTTTCACCTTCCAGACGTGGGCTGACGGCAAGGATGACCGGCGCCTGGTGCGCTTGCTCCACGGTAGTCTTGATGAGCACGCCGACGAGCTTGCTGACCTGAACCGCCGCGGCGCCGCTGTGGCGGTTACGATGAACGAGACAGACCTGAAGGGAACAAAGCGTGAGAACGTCGTGTGCGTCCGCGCGGTGGTGCTGGACCTCGATAACCGGTCGACGAGACAGCAATCAATCAGGTCAAGGAATGCCAGCTGAAGCCACATCGCATCATCGAGACTTCGCCGGGGCGTCATCATGTCTATTGGTTCATTGAAGGCGGCGGTGGAGTCGCGCTCAATGAGTTTGAGGACATCCAGCGCGCCATTGCCGAGCGATTCGACGGCGACCCCGCCGTGGCCTTGGTAACGCACCGGGCGCGGCTACCGGGCTTCTTGCACAACAAAGCCAAGCCATTTCTTGTTCGCAGCGTCGACATCTTCCACCATGACCCCTTTGACTGGGACGCCATTTGCGCCGAGTTCCCCCCGAGGGAAACGCCGCACAAGCCGAGCGGCAGCCAGTTGGTGTTGGTCGATGGCGCACCACTCAAGAACGCCGAGACGTTTGTCGAGCAGTCCTACCAGCGCGACGGCAGACCGCTGCTGCGCTGTTATCAGGGCGCGTTCTACAGTTGGACCGGCAGCCATTGGCGTGAGATGCGCGACGACATGCTTGAGCACGAGGTCTATGGCTTCCTAAGCGACGCCTTGGTGACGAAGAAGGGCGACCTGGTGCCCTTCAATCCGACCAGAAGCAAGGTCGCGGAGATCGTTCACGCGCACGCGTCGCGGGCTTATTGTGGACGACCGCCTGCAGCCGCCGGCGTGGCTAGAGCCCGAAGGGCGCTCGGCTGATGACCTGGTAGCCTGCCGCAACGGCATCCTGAATTTGCGAACCAGAGAATTGCTGCCACATGATCCCGGACTTCTTCACCACGACCTGCCTGCCGCTCGACTATGACCCAGCGGCGGCCGAGCCGGAGCGCTGGCTGCAGTTCCTTGCAGGAGCTGTGGCCCGCCGACGAAGACGCCAAGCAGACGCTGCAGGAGATTTGCGGCTACCTGCTCACACACGACACCCGCCAGCAGAAGGCATTTCATCATCGTTGGCCCGAAGCGGGCCGGCAAGGGCACCATCGTCCACGTCATCACCACTCTGCTGGGAGCGGAGAACGTGGTCGTCGGTAACGCTTAATTCCCTGGCCGGCGAGTTCGGTCGGTGGCCGCTGATCGACAAGCTCCTAGCGGTGATCCCTGACGCCCGGCTTGGAGGCCGCCCAACCCACACGGTGGCGGAGCTACTGCTCAGCATCAGCGGCGGCGACCAGCAGACCATTAACCGCAAGCTGCAGAGCTTCTGGACCGGGTATCTGCCTGTGCGCTTCCTCATCACGACCAACGAGCTGCCGGAGATTGCCGACGCCAGTGGCACCTTGCCGAGTCGCTTTATCGTCCTGCAACTGAAGGAGTCCTTCTTCGGCAAGGAAGACACCGAGCTGAAGGCGAAGCTGACCCCCGAGCTGGCCGGCATCCTCAATTGGGCGCTTGACGGCCTGGACCGGCTCGATGCGCGCGGCTATTTCGTGATGCCCAAATCGTCCCGGGCATTGGTGCGCGACATGGAGGACCTGTCGTCGCCGGTGAAGGCCTTTCTCCGCGAGTGGGGCGAGGTCGACGATGAGGCCGATGTGCTGGTCAAGGATTTCTACGCCGCCTACAGGGCATGGGCGAACGACGCCGGCCACAAGACGTCGCCGAAGAACGTCTTTGGCAAGACGCTGCGCTCATTGGTGCCCAAATTGCGCATCAGCTCATCAGGCGCCCGTCGCCGCTACAAGGGGGTCGGGCTGAGCGAGGCCGGGCGCAAGCATTGGCACAACTGCCGCAATGAAGGCAAAGGATGATCCGCGGTGGGGGCAATACAGGCAATACAGGCTGACTCAGGGTTGGCGCGTCTGCGGCGCCCGGGCATGTTGTTAGTGGGCGTTGCCGGCTCATAGCAGCCGATTGAATGCGCGCGCCTGAGCGGATTCGGCGCCGACCCCACCGCAGCCTATATTGCCTATACCGGTAGCGCGGGTGGGAAAGGGCATGACTTTCAAATTCCAATTCTGTGGCCCGTCCACTGGCCTTGATTACCCTTGGCGCGCACAGCGGCAGAGGCCACCCGCGCGCCCTGGACATCGGCGGAGGACGGAGCAGCAAGGCGCCCCGCGCGCATGGCCGAAGCCGCGACTCGTGTGGGTCAACCCGAACCCGCCGACCTTCAGACGGGAACGCGGTTAGGCGGCAACACACGCCGCCGCGACCCCAGGGAAGATTAAGGGCTTCGGCCTGCGCAGCAGCTTACCCCCGTTGTAACCCCCGGATTTCCAGCCGCGACGACCGGTTTTCGTCCAGTTTGAGCTGCGCCGCCCCGCGCGAATTAGTCGTCGTTGCGCGGTCCGGCATACCGCTATCGCCAATCGGTCCCCGACCCCGGCGGCGCGCCAGCCAGACCCTCAGCCACCGTATCTATAGATATGTTCGAGCCTCCCGGCCGCGGGGTAAGGCTAGTTCGGCGTCACACCGGTATCCGGCAATTCCGCTGCGGCGGCTGGACTGACAATCGAGAAGGTCGGGCGGCGGAACATCGTGTGCGACCTGGGCGGTCTGGTCAGGTCGAACAGCCTGGCATAGTAGGCCGGACCGACCATGCGCACCGGCTTGACCGGCCGGTTGGCGAGCGCCATGGCCGGCAGAGTGAAGGTGAAATTGCCGGCGGCATTGGCAAGGGTTTCGGGGTCTTCCGCAATCGGCGGACGAACCTGCGGAACCGGCAGGGGCGGCGGGCGCTTACGGTCGACCGTGGCGATCTTCCGCTTGGACGGAACCTGGGAGAAGTAGCGATGGGCCAATGCTGACAGCCCGGTATGCAACTGAGCTGCGCAGGCCGGCATATAGCTGTCGCGGTAGGAAAAGGCGTAGGGCTGGTCGCCATAGCGCTGGCCGGAGGGCGACCGGGCATCGGCCACATCCCGGCTGGCCGACTGGATGAACATCTCGGCTTGGCCGTCCGCGGCATACATGGACTGGCATGCGGCGGCATCGACCTTGTAGCGGTAGCGGCTGGCCCGGAACTCGATGGGGAAATAGTAGCCGTCGCACAGCCTCACGCACAGCGTCCGCTGGCCGCCCGCCAGGTTGCGGGCCGTGTCGCTGGAGGGTGGTTGGGTGCGCGCTGTCATGTTGAGCACCGACCCGGCGCAGCCTTGCGCGATCAGCCTGTCGCGCAAGCGAGCGAGGTCGTACCCGGTCGGCGTGCGATAGGAGTTCCGCCAGCCGAACTGCCCGTTGAACCTGTCGATCCGAGCCATTGAGGCATGCCCGCCCATGCTCTGAAGCATGCTGCGATATTGCGCCTGCAGGCGAGTACAATATCCGTATTGCTGTGCGTGCGCCGACCCTGTGGTCACGACGGCGGTCAGTGCGGCCGCAAATACGCTGACAAATCTGCTCCGGTCCATGTCGCGGCGTCCCCACTCCCTCGCCGGTCACAGTTCTGCAGTACTGAACGTGCAGATAGTCTAGCGAAGATGACATTCTCGCGAAAGTGGTACGATGCCGGGTTGCAGCGGAGCCGTTCGCCGCGTCACAGGATTTTCGAAACCGGCTGATGGGCGCACAAATTCATCGCGACCCGTCGTGGCTCCAGGATTCGGTGAGTGTTCGTGCCACGTCTTGAGCCAAGCTCTTCGCCTCGTCGAAGTCTGCGGCCAGAGCAAGAACGCCTCCATGCGCGATCTGCTACGTTTCAAGCTTGGCCAAGTGAGCCTGTAGTTCGCTATTGATCACCGCTCCGTTTTGCCCGTGATGGATCCGCCGATGACAGGTCGGGCAAACAGCGGTAACCCACCGCGGACTATCTGGACCACCATCTGCTAGGCTTGGTGTGGTGCGGTTCCAGATATGGCGTGCCGTCCTTTCTCACGAACGGCGCCGGTTCCAAGCACAGACTCGCAAACACCGCTCGCACGCTCTCAGGACGTACGCTTTCACCGCCGCGCTTCGGAGATAGTACGATTTGCGCGCGTCACCGGTGGCAGTCGTGCGCTGGCAACCTTCTACCGCCTGATAGGCAGGGCTGGTGTTTGCAAGGCAGGAGCCGCTCCGAGACGGAGCGGCTCCCCCGCAATTCAAGGCGCTGATCAGTTGTAGCGGCAATATTTGGTGCCGTTGACCCAGATGCAGTCGTTGTGCTTGTAGGTGCAGTACGTGTGGTTGTTGACGGAGATGCAGCTACCGCCGCCGCCACCACCACCACCGTTGTTGCAGTACTTCACGCCGTTGTGCCAGTGGCAATTCGAGCCGCTTCCGCCGACGCAGAACTGGACGCCGCCGAGATTGATGCAGGCGCTACCGCCGCCGCCTCCACCGCCGCACCAATTGTTCCACGGGCCGCATTTCGGACCGCTGGGCTGGCACCAGTTATTCCACGGGCCGCATTTCGGACCGATGGGCTGGCACCAGTTATTCCACGGGCCGCAGCTCTTCACCTGGATTAGGTTTCCGTTCACCTGTAGCTGTGGAACGGGGCTCATCATGACCGGAGCGGTATCTCCGGGGATCGCGCTCGCCATCAGGAGTCCTCCTGCAAGCGCCAGCGCGCCTAGCACGCTAAACAGTAACTTCTTGAACATCTCATGTCTCCTGGGTGCATTTGGGGACACACCGCGAAGGCTAGCAGACGCTCCAGCGTATAGCTGTTTCGTTTGCTTTACGTTCGTTGGGTCACTGGGCGGCGATCTTCCCCCGCGCGTGGGATTGATCCCGGCTGGGCTCCTCACGCCCAATGCGACATAACATGTCGGCCCCGCCGGGGCGCGCCCTTTCTTGGGCCGATGTGAATGTGGACACACCCGGCGGCCGCCGGGCCTGGCCGCTACCCGCCGGCGCGGATGAACGCGATCGCCCAAGCGCCCGCGAAAATGGCGAAGGCCGCAGCGGCACTCAAGGCTTGGCGCCACGGGCAGTCGCCGTGAGGGCCTACGCACACATTGCCAAGGTCAGTAGTTCGCCGCTGTCGGCCACGACAAGCGGCGACAGGGCCTATGGCTACCCGCTCAGCCACTGGCTAGTTCTTGGTTCGCAGCCTGTGTCGCAACGGTTCGTATCAATCACGACGACCACTTGTCTCTATGGCGTCAATCCAGCCGTAGTCAATTGAGTTCTTCGACACGCCTAGTTCATGCATGGCGTTTGTGCGCAACATAGCCTTGGTCAAGAACTTTGGCTGGTCGCCTTGCATGAACGTCAGCAGCCAACGTGAGCAGCGTTGCCGCTTGGCCGCGGCCTTCTCCTGGAGTTGCTGCATCCTGGTCGTGGTCATCGCACCCTCACCAGCACCACCGTGCGGTCACGCCCGGCGCTGACACCGGCAGTCCGCCACACCGTAGCACCGCATAGACCGGCTGGCGTGGCTCAACAGCCGGCTCGACCAGCGTTGGCTGAACCATCACCGGCAGCTTTGCTATTCCCCGTCGTCGGGCACGCCAAGCGGCGACAGGGGCGTAGGCAAGGGGCAGGCGGGGAGGTGGCCATTCCCACCCCCGGGCAATCAACACGGCGGGCGGTGCTAATACATTGAAAGGCGTTGCTGCAGACTTGACACGTGTGGCGCCGATTTCGACAATCGCCGATGGCATTCGCGCGGTCGATCAAGAGCTGCCGGTTTGGTTTGCTCGCCAATCCGGTGAAAGGGGGGAAGATGCGGACGATTGCAGCAATTGGCTTTGTCGCCGTAGTTGCGTGGCTGTCACCAATGCCGATGTCGGCCCTTGCCGATTCAGCGGTTCCGTCAGTGAGGACGCTGCCGCATCCTGGCGAGCTTTTTTTCAACATCGAGGAGCAACGCATCAAGGGCGACAATGCGGCTTGCGACGGGCCTCTTCACCGGGTCCCATTCATCCTTGAAGAGAAGCCGGTGCTGAATGTCGGCTGGACGCATGGCGATGAACCGCCGGGCAACGACTTCTCGGTGCTGGAGTTCATCCGGGCCGCCTATCTCACCCGTTCACCCGACCGTGGTCCGCTACCGGCAGCGAAGAATCTGCTCTTGTCGTGGGCCAAGGCGGATGCCATGCAGAAGTTCCGCTCGAACGACAGCGGGACTTGGTGGGCGGCCTATTTGGTGCTGGGCAGCGGGCTGGAAATGTACAACATGCTTGACGCCCAGCATGAGCTAAGTGCCGACGAAAAGAAGCTGGTCTTCGCGTGGCTGACACACCTGATGCAGCGTACTTACATCGGACGTGAACTGCCCAGAGGCACCGCTGGTTACCGTGACGTTGAACAGCGTGTGAACAACCACAATGCACGACGCAATATGCTGGCGGCGCTTTGGGCCGTCGAAACCAATCAGCCGAAAATGTTCAATGCCGCTATCAAGAACGGCTATGTCCGGTTCCTCGAGAACATTCGCGCCGACGGCAGCATTTATGATGCTAACCGCGGCATCTGGGCGATGCGCTATACCTCGTTCGATATCGGTGCCGCGTTGTTTTTGGCACAAGTGGCGGCGCACCAGGGCGTGGACCTGTACGACCTTGAGGTCCATGGCCGGACGATACACACCGCCGTCAAGTTCTTACTCGACGCCAACGACGATGAGTCGCTCATCAACAAATATGCCAAACAGGATATCGGCATGAAAGGGATGCCGTTCAACGGCCATCAGGAGATCTCCTGGAAGCGAACGGCGAACACAGTGATGGCGTATATCGGCTGGATCGAACTCTATCTGAAGCTCTTTCCCGATAATGAGAACGCACCTCGGCTAAGGGCCCTGAGAAAGGAGTACGTAACGTCGACCGGCACGCCCTACCTGTTCGACTGGTCGTTCGGCAACGTGTCGTGCTTCTGGGGCCCGGGAGCCGCGGCGCCGTAATCCATGACGTGCACCGTGAGCGCAGGGTTCGACAAACCCGCTGTCATGGCTCGACAGGCGGCTCGATTGATTTTGGCTAAACAGGTAAGGCCAGGTCAAGTTTCGCCGCTGTCGGCCGCGACAAGCCCGACAAGGGCATGTTCGGTGGGTCGATGGCGGGGCATGGGTTGCGTGATGGTCCCCCACGGCCGCTCTAGCGCCCGGAACAAGGTCATGGCGCCTGCTGTTGGTGGTGGCGCCCCCCGCAGGGCCGCGGTCGTGACCGACAGCCGCATCGCCGGCCTGGGGCTAACCGACATTGGGCAGGGCGGCCTTCCCCGTTGTCGACCAAGACAGGCTGTGACAAAGGCTGGTCGACAGGTGGGGCACAACTGAATTCGGCTGAAGGCTAGTCTAGTCCTGCCCCACCCACACCGGCGATCGTTGGTGTTGTTGATCACGACAGCGCGCGGGTGCCACTCACAACTTTTTGGAGTGCCAGCCAAGCTGCAATTTAGTATGGTTCTTACGTCGAGATGGTAACTTGGACCGTTAGCGATTGGGGGGAAACGGCATGACAATAGACGGCAGCGTTCACACCGGCAGGTGCTTCTGCGGAGCAGTGGAACTTCACGGTCACCGGCGATCCGGTAGGAATGGGCTATTGCCACTGCCAGTCCTGTCGCACGTGGTCGGCAGGGCCCGTGAACGCCTTCACTCTCTGGCCGCCTGATGCTGTGCGTATCACCAAAGGGGCAGACCAGATCGGCAGCTACCACAAAACGGATAACAGCATCCGCAAGTGGTGCAAGGTTTGTGGTGGTCATCTCATGACCGAACATCCGCACTGGAAACTGGTGATGTTTACGCGGCCATTATTCCCGATGTGCCATTCAAACCGGGAGTTCACGTCAATTACCAGGACACCGTCCTGCCGATGAAAGACGGCCTACCCAAACACCGAGACTTCCCAGTCGAACTTGGTGGCACGGGACAGCTATTAGAAGCGGGGGACCTTTAAGCGGAGCGGCGCTCGCCCCCCCGATGTCGCCAAGCCACCTGTTTAGTGAGTTCCGTTGCGTCCAGCGTTGAGTTCCCTAGCCGACGCGCGCGCCGAGAAACCGGGGGAACGGACCACGAGAGACATGGCTTCGCGCGTGGATGCGACGATCGATGCGGCACTCGCCAGCGGCAAGCTCGTCGGCACCGCGATCTTGATCGCGGTCGACGGCGAGACGGTCTACCGCGGCGTCAAAGGCTTCTTCGACCGCGAAGCCGGCATCCCGATGCGGGAAGACGCGATCTTCCGCTTGGCGTCGCTGACTAAGCCAATCGTCGCTGCCACGGCTCTGGCCCTGATCGAGCGCGGCAAGCTCGACCTCGACGATCCGGTGACGCGCTACCTGCCGAACTTCCGGCCGAAACTCGCCGACGGGAGCGAACCGGAGATTCGCATCCACCACCTGCTGACCCATACGGCTGGCTTTGGCTACGCAACGTCGGAGCCCGGCGATCCATACACAGCGTTGGGCATATCCGGGGGGCTCGCCGAACCCGGGCGAAGCATGGAGGACAACCTCACCCGCCTCGCCCAGGCTCCGCTGTTCTTCGCGCCTGGGACGGCGTGGCGCTACGGCGTTAGCACCGACGTGCTCGGCGCGATCCTCGCCAAGGTCCACGGCGGCACGCTCGGCGTGGCGGTGGCGATCTGATGTGACCGGACCGCTGGGGATGAACGACACCGCGTTCCGCGTGACCGACCCAACGCGTCTGGCGGTCCCCTATGCGGGACGGCGCGCCGCCAGTCCGCATGCATGAGCCGCACGCGGTGGCGGATTGGGTTTGCTCGCCGAGGCGCATCCTCGATGAGGCATCCTTCCAGTCCGGCGGCGCCGGAGCGGCGGGAACGGCTGGCGATTTCCTCAAGTTGCTGGAGGCGATCCGGACCGGCGGTGGACCGATCTTGAAGCCGGAAACGGTCAAGCTGGCGACGCAAAATCAAATTGGCGACTTGCCCCGGGAGGACGACGCAAGAGGCTGGCGGTTCGGGTATCTAAGCGCCGTGCTGACAGATCCGACGGCTGCCGACAGTCCCCAGTCGGTTGGTACGCTGGATTGGGGCGGTGTCTATGGCCATTCGTGGTTCGTGGACGCCAAGGCTAGTCTGTCGGTTGCCGCGCTCACCAACACGGCCGTTGAGGGGTGCAACGGGCAATTCCCAAAGGACATACGCCGCGCGATCTACGGATAGCGCCGAAAAAGCCAAAGTGCGTGTTGCTGTTTGCGGTTCCAAAGCCAGGAAAAATCTAGCGCAACATGTCGGCAACGGCACCCTCCTAATCGCACCCCCACCCCTCCCCAAAACCGAACCTCCCCTGGGGGAAGAGGCGGGAATGCCAACAAGCAGCTACGATCCTTTTTCTGAGTTCGTAACAACAAGGAACGTTCTGTTCCTGCTCCCATGACTTTGAACCGCGAAAGTCGCATTAATCAGCCGCTTCGTCGAACTGGGTCCAGCAACGGTTTGCCTTGAGACCACTCGTCGTCGCCGCGGTCAATCAGCAAACTGGCGCTCACGACTTCCGAAGAGCCGATTTGACCGCGGCAATAACGGCGTTCCGGACCGCGGCGTCGTCCCCTGTTTTTGACATGTAACCACTGCGGTTTACGACCGGCGCAAACAGTGACCGACCATAACGGCGCTTCTTTTCCAGTCCCCAGTAGCTCGCTGATCGCATGCAAACGACAACACGCTCACCCCGCTCAGCCTGTGGGAACAGGACGCTTTGAGCCCAGTCCAAAGTTACGCGACACGACGGCAGGGCCGCCAAGACACTTGGATGAGTGAAGCTCTTCGAATGGTAACCGCTGATGTTGAGGATCGCGATCTTGTCCTGAAGCTGTTGCCACGGACCGAACAGTTTGGTTCGGCGCGACCACCATCGCCATGCCGGCTCGTGGTCGTCAGGACCCGGTAGCGGCTGCCGGCCCCGCCGTCGCTCCACTGCGCGCTCTTTCCCCTTCTCTGTTCGGGCCTGGACAAGATCTTCTTGAGCGAAGCCGGGCGACAGGTACAGCAAGACAACTGGTGCAGTCCTCAAAGGCCCACCGTAGCAGCCGGGTAGGCATCTAAGATCAAAGCCATGGTTGACACGATCAAGCACGTCGCGATCGCGCGGGTGGACCTTGTCGTTTGGTGCCAACTCAGCCCAGAACTTGAAGATGTCGTAGGCCATTCCGTCATCTCCCATCTGGCGGTCAGCGCCGTCTACCGTCGCTCTCGGGGTCAGGGCGGGGGTTAATGTGGACATAGAGCAAATAATTCAATAATTTCAACACGATTTGGCGGACGGGGTGGGATTCGAACCCACGGTACCCTTGCAGGTACGCCGGTTTTCAAGACCGGTGCCTTCAACCGCTCGGCCACCCGTCCGTCCCGTGAAGCGCTTCTTAAAGCCCGACTTTCCCAAGGAAAAGCGGCAATTGGTTGAAAAACGGCCTGCGACGGCCGGTCGGCTTGCCAAATGGCTCACGATTTGGTCATCTGTACCGAGTGGTCTTAACGCTCCGTTAAGACTCACTGCCGCCTCATGGCAGGCAGGCGGGGTAGATTCGGCGGACGAGGGGCGCGGGTGCATTTCCCGGGCAAATTGACAGTGCAGGGTGGTGCGGGCACTGGCCGCACGCGCGTGAGGGCATGAGGCGCGCTGCGATTCTGCGCGCTTTGGCGCTCGCCGGTGTCGCTGGCCTTCTGGCGTCCTGCAGCTTCGTCCCCCAAACAATCACTACCTCAAGCAACGAACACTTCAGCCCGGACACGTACGGCGCCGCCAGTCCCAAGGTCGTGGCTGGCAATTGGGCGGTCCCCAGGGGCGGCGGGCATTACATGGTCGGCGAGCCCTACCGGGTCGCCGGCAGGACCTACATCCCGCGCGACAATCCCCGCTACAGCAAGGTTGGCCTGGCTTCCTGGTACGGCTCCGCCTTCCACGGCCGGCTGACGGCGAACGGCGAGGTCTATGACGTCAACGGGCTGACCGCAGCCCATCCGACTCTGCCGTTGCCGAGTTACGTCCGGGTGACCAATCTCGAGAATGGACGCTCTCTGGTCGTGCGCGTCAACGACCGCGGCCCGTTTGCTCAAGGCCGGCTGATCGATGTTTCCGCCCGCGCCGCCACCATGCTGGGCTTCAGGCAGGAAGGCACCGCCAAGGTACGGGTCGATTATGTCGGCCCGGCGCGCATGGACGGGCGCGACGAACGCACGCTGCTGGCCTCCTATCAGGGGCCGGACGCAGGGTCGTGGCAGGGCAGGGGGCTCCCCAGATTCGCCGACAATCGCGCCGCGACCGCAGGCATGATGGTTGCCTCCGCGGCGGCACAGCCACAGCTCAGGCCGGCGGTTGCCGACAGCGAGCCGCTGCTGCTGACTTCGGCCGTGACCACGACCGCTTATGCTGATCAGACGGACAGCCTCGGGGCCCTCATCCTGCGCAGCGGGCTGACGCGCTCCTATGCCGAGACGCCATCTCCGACGCGCGCCCAGGCGGCCGCAGCCGAACTCACCAGCCACGATCTGACCACGGCACTGACCGCCGCCGCCACGCGCAAGGCCGAGCAAATGGCAACCGCACGTACCGCGGGCCCGCCAGCCACCATCCAGCTGGGCTCATTCTCGACGCCTGAAAATGCCGAGCGCGTTGCCTCCAAGTTCGGCCGTTTCGGTCGCACCTGGATTGAGCCGCGCGAATTGAGCGGGCGCACCCTTCAGGTCGTTTCTGTCTTCACCGACGGCTCCGTCGCACCCCAGGCGGTGATCGACGCGGCGGCCGCTGAAGGGCTTGACGGCGCCTTCGTCGTCACCCGCTAAAGCCGGCCGTTTTTCCAAGAGTTCCCAACACCGCCCCGTCGCGCGATTGATTTCGCTGCGGCTCGGCTGCTATTCACCATGGGGGCATGAAGCGGAGCGCCGGACATGCAGCGGCAGAACGCCGGGCTTATGAGCCCCTCAGCGTCTCAACGTCGCGCCTGGTGGCGGGGTCTGACGGCTTCGTTCCTCGGCCTCATGCTGCTCGGGCTCGGCCCTGCCGCCGCGCAGAACTTCGAGACGCGCGCCCAGCACGCTGTGCTCATGGACGCCGAGACCGAGACCATCCTCTTCCAGAAGGCGGCGGACGTCAGGATGCCACCGGCCAGCATGGCCAAGCTGATGACCGTTGCCGTCGTCTTCGACGCCATCAAGAACGGCCGGCTCAGCCTCGATACTGAGTTCCAGGTCTCCGAGAACGCTTGGCGCAACGGCGGCGCCAATTCTGGCGGCTCGACCATGTTCGCCAAACTCGGCTCGACCATCCCGGTCGCCGATTTGTTGCGCGGCGTCATCATCCAGTCGGCCAATGACGGCTGCATCGTGCTGGCCGAAGGCATGGCCGGCACCGAAAAGACCTTCGCCAATCTGATGAATGCCGAGGCGCGCAAGCTCGGCCTCACCGGCTCGCATTTCACCAACGCCACTGGCCTGCCCGATCCCGACGAATACGTCACCGCGATCGACCTCGCCAAGCTCGCCCGCCACATCATCTACGACGATCCCGAGTTCTACCCGATCTTCTCCGAGAAGGAGTTCACCTGGAACAAGATCCGCCAGCGCAACCGCAATCCGTTGCTCGAGATGGGCATCGGCGCCGATGGGTTGAAAACCGGCTTCACGGACGCGTCCGGCTACGGCCTGGTCGGCTCGGCGGTGCGCGACGGTCAGCGGCTGATCATGGTGATCAACGGCACCAAGGACGAGAAGGAGCGCGCCGAGGAGGCGCGCAAGCTGATGGACTGGGGCCTGCGCGCCTTCGAGAAGGTCGAGCTCTTCCGTAATGGCGAGGAGATTGCCCGCGCCTCGGTCTTCGGCGGCGACCAGGGCAGCGTCGGGCTCACCGGCAAGGGCAGCATCGCGGCCTTCCTACCGCGCGGCTCGCGCGATCTGATCAAGGGGCGCGTCCTCTATCAGGGGCCAGTGCCGGCCCCGATTGAGAGCGGCCAGGAGATCGGCAAGCTGCAGATCATGCTCGGCAGCGATGTTCTGCGCGAGGCGCCGGTCTATGCCAACGAGGACGTCGGGCGCGGCACCATCCCTGAGCGGGCGATGGACGGGCTGAAGGAGCTGCTGCTCGGCTGGCTGTAGGCGCCCCGCTCCTGTATCAAACCAGTATGGCCGGCAGATTCATCACGTTCGAAGGCGGCGAGGGGGCCGGCAAGTCGACCCAGGTCCGGCTCTTGGCCGAGCGCCTGAAGGCTGCCGGCATCACCTCGGTGCTGACCCGCGAGCCGGGCGGCACGGCGACCGCCGAGGCGATCCGCCGGCTGCTGCTCTCCGGCCTCGCCCAGCAACTCGGCGTCGACGGCGAGGCGGTGCTGTTCGCCGCCGCCCGCGCCGACCATGTCGAGCACATCATCCGCCCGGCGCTCGATGCCGGCCAATGGGTGCTCTCCGACCGCTTCTTCGATTCGACCCACGTCTATCAGTCGGCGGCCGACCCGCATTTCCTGGACGCCCTCGACCGTGTCGCGGTCGGCGAGACGCTGCCGGACCTCACCATCATCCTCGACCTCCCCGTCGAGGTGGGCATGGCCCGCGCGGCGGCACGCATGGCGGAGAGCGGCACGACGCCGGACCGCTTCGAGCGCGACGAGACCGCGCTTCATGAAGCCCGGCGGCAGGCGTTCCTGACGATCGCGGCGCGGGAGCCGGAGCGCTGCGTCGTGGTCGATGCCACCCGGCCCGAGGCGGCGGTTGCCGAAGCCATCTGGCAGGCGGTGGGGACGCGCCTCATCGCCCCTGCCGCTGCACCGCAGCAGGGGCAAGTCTGATGGCCTCCGCCGATACGCAGGACGTATTGCGCTTCGATGCCGTCGAGGGCTGGCCGGCGCCCGAGCAGCGGGCCGAGTGGTTTGGCGACCCGGCGGCCGAGCGCACGCTGCTCAACGCCTACCGCGGCGGCCGCATGCACCATGCCTGGCTGATCGGCGGCCCCAAGGGCATCGGCAAGGCGACGCTGGCCTATCGCTTCGCCCGTTTCGCGCTGGCTCATCCCGATCCGGCCGCTCCTGAGGTGGCGGCGGCCACCGACCTGTCGCTGCCGGCAAGCCATCCCGCCTTCCGCAAAGTGATGGGGCGGTCGCACCCAAACCTGCTAGTGCTGGAGCGGCCGCTCGACGAACGCACCAACCGCCACAAGAGCGCGCTCACCGTCGACGAAATCCGCCGCACCGTCGCCTTCTACGGCAATACCGGCGGCGAGGCCGGCTGGCGCATCGCCATCGTCGACCCCGCCGACGACATGAATGCCAGCGCCGCCAATGCGCTGCTCAAGGTGCTCGAAGAGCCGCCGACCCGCGCCCTCTTCCTCATCGTCAGCCACGCGCCGGGCAGGGCACTGCCCACCATCCGCTCCCGCTGCCGCCGGCTGGATGTGGAGCCGCTGCCGCCGGAGACGATCGTCGCCGCCCTTGTGGCCGGCGGCGCCAAGGCCGACCGCGCCGACCTGGAGCTCGCCGCCCGCCTCGCCGAAGGCAGCCTGCGCCGGGCGATCCTGCTGGCCGAGCATGGTGGCATCGCCGGCTACAGGGCGCTGGCGATGCTGCTCTCGCACCTGCCCGAGATCGACATCGTCGCCATGCACGGCTACGCCGACAGCGTCACCGGGCGCGGCAATGACGACGGCTGGGACGGCTTCCGCGACCTTCTGGCCGCCTGGCTGAACCGGCGGGTGAGGGGCGAAACCGAGCCGGAAACCGGCATTCCGCTCGCCGCCGCGGCCGCCTCGTCGCCGCTTGAAAGGTGGGCCGAGGTGTGGGAAAACCTGCGCACTTCGACGGCCCTGACCGACGAATACAACCTCGACCGCAAGCGAACCGTCCTGACGATCCTGATGAGCCTCGCCCGCGCGACCCGAATGTGACGCTTTCTCACGGCCCCGCATGTCGCGGCGCTGCCGGCATTCTTCTGTTCCCCGCGCGCGAATTCCAACAAGGCGAGACGGCGATGACCACGCCGAAATTCTATATCACCACACCGATCTTCTACCCGAACGGCGCACCCCATATCGGCCACGCCTACACGATCCTGGCGAGCGACACGCTGGCGCGCTTCCAGCGCCTCGACGGCCGGGACGTGTTCTTCCTGACCGGGACCGACGAGCACGGCCTGAAGATGCAGCAGACCGCCGAGAAGGCGGGTCTGACGCCGCAGGCGCTGGCCGACCAGAACTCGGCCGTCTTTCGCACGCTGGTGGAAGCGTTGGGGGCGTCGCCCAACGACTTCATCCGCACGACGGAAGAGCGCCATCACCGATCCAGCGAGGAGATCTGGCGTCGCATGGCGGCCGCCGGCGACATCTATCTCGACAAATACGCCGGCTGGTATTCCGTCCGTCAGGAGCAGTTCTTCGACGAGAAGGAGACCACGGTCAGCGCCGACGGCGTGCGCCGCGAACCGCTCGGCTCGCCGGTTGAATGGGTCGAGGAGGAAAGCTACTTCTTCCGCCTCTCGGCCTATCAGGACCGGCTGCTCGCGCACTACCATGCCAATCCCGATTTCATCGGCCCGGACGAGCGCCGCAACGAAGTCGTGAGCTTTGTGAAGGGCGGCCTCAAGGACCTGTCGATCTCGCGTACCACCTTCGACTGGGGCATCCGCGTACCCACCGACGAAAAGCACGTGATGTATGTCTGGGTGGACGCGCTCACCAACTACATCACCGGCGTCGGCTTCCCGGACGAGCAGGCGCCGCTGTGGCGCTATTGGCCGGCCGATGTGCATATCATCGGCAAGGACATCCTGCGCTTCCACGCCGTCTATTGGCCGGCCTTCCTGCTCTCCGCCGGGATCGCCCCGCCGAAGCGTGTCTATGCCCACGGCTTTCTGTTCAACCGCGGGGAGAAGATGTCGAAGTCGGTCGGCAATGTGGTCGACCCGTTCGAGATGCTCAAGCTCTACGGCATCGACCAGGTGCGCTATTTCTTCCTGCGCGAGGTGCCTTTCGGCCAGGACGGCAGCTATAGCCACGAGGCGATCGTCAACCGCATCAACGCCGACCTTGCCAACGATCTCGGCAACCTGGCCCAGCGTTCGCTGTCGATGATCGCCAAGAACTGCGGCGGCGTTCTGCCGGCAGCGGCGACGCTCAGCGCGGAAGACGCGGCAATTCTGGCGCAGACCGACGCGCTGCTTGGGCTCTGCCGCGAAGCGATGAAGACGCAGCAGATCCATCAGGCGCTCAACGCCATCTGGGCGGTGGTCGCCGAGGCCAACCGCTATTTCGCTGCCGCCGCGCCCTGGGCCCTGCGCAAGACCGATCCCGCACGCATGGAGGCCGTCCTCTATGTGACCGCCGAAGTGGTGCGCCAGGTCGCCATCCTGGCGCAGCCGGCCATGCCGGAATTGGCGGCGAAGCTGTTGGATCTGCTCGCAGTGCCAGCCGAGGCGCGGAGCTTCGCGTCGCTGGGGGCGGCCGGCCGGCTGAAGGCCGGCGTCACCCTGCCGCCGCCACAAGCGGTCTTCCCGCGCTATGTTGAGGGCGAGGACAAGCAGGCCGGCTGAGCCAGGCCGGAGAGCGAGCCAAATGGCGCACGATCACAGCCACGGCGGACAGGGCCACAGCCACGGCGACAACGAACGCCGCATGTTCTGGGCGGCGCTCATCACCGGTGCGTTCATGGTCGTCGAGGCGGGCGGCGGCCTCGTCGCCGGCTCGCTGACCCTTCTGGCCGATGCCGGCCACATGCTCACCGACTTCGCCGGGCTGGGGCTCGCCTGGCTCGCCTTCCGCTTCTCGCGCTGGCCAGCGGACGGCAGGCGCACCTACGGCTTCGAGCGGCTGCAGGTTCTGGTCGCCTTTGGCAACGGTCTCGTGCTGTTTATCATCGCCGGCGGCATCATCATCGAGGCGGCGCACCGCTTGATGGCGCCGGAACCGGTGCTCGGCGGCACCATGCTGGTGATCGCTGCCGTCGGCCTTCTGGTCAACATCGGCATGTTCCTGCTGCTCCACGGCGGCGACCGCGAGAACCTGAACATGCGCGGCGCCCTGGTTCATGTGATGGGCGATCTGCTCGGCTCGGTCGGCGCCATGGTCGCCGCGCTGGTCATCATGACCACTGGCTGGACACCTGCCGACCCGCTGATTTCGGTGCTGGTCGCCGTTATCATTCTGAGGAGCGCCTGGCACGTCGTCCGCGACTCCGCCCACATCCTGCTGGAAGCGGCACCATCCGACCTGTCGGTCGCCGACGTGGCAGGCGACCTGCAGGCGGCGATCCCGGACGTCGAGGACGTCCACCATGTCCATGCTTGGTCGATCACCCAGGAGCGCCCGATGGTGACGCTGCACGCCCGCATCTGCGAGACTGCTGACGTCGACCAGACAGTCGTCGCCATCAAGAGCCGGCTCCGCACCCGTTTCGGCATCGATCATGCAACGGTCGAGATCGAGCGCGCCGACTGCGCCGACCGCCATGTCGCGCCGGCCGCCGAGTCCCATCGTCACACCCACACGCACAGCCACTGATGCTCGTCGACAGCCACTGCCACCTCGATTTTCCCGATTTCGACGACGACCGCGACGATGTCGTCGCGCGCGCCCATGCGGCCGGCGTCGATACCATGGTCACCATCTCGACGCGGGTGGCGAAGTTTGCCGGATTGAAGGCGATCACCGAGCGCTACGAGCGCATCTATTGCTCGATCGGCACCCATCCGCACAACGCGGCGGACGAGCCCGACGTGACCGCAGACGATCTGGCGCGCATCGCCGAGGATCCGGCGGTGGTTGCCATCGGCGAGGCCGGGCTCGACTACCACTACGACAGTTCGCCCCGCGCCGCGCAGCGCGCGGGCTTCCTCACCCACATCGCAGCGGCGCGCATGACCCAGCTGCCGCTGGTCATCCATGCGCGCGAGGCCGACGCCGACGTCGCCGATATATTGCGCGACGAAATGGGGAAGGGGGCCTTCCCCGCCATTCTCCACTGCTTCTCGTCCGGCCGCGACCTGGCGCTGACCGGCGTGGATCTCGGTCTCACCGTCTCCTTCTCCGGCATCCTCACCTTCAAGAAATCCGATGATTTGCGGGCGATCGCAGCCGACATCCCCCTCGACCGGCTGATGGTCGAAACCGACGCGCCCTATCTGGCGCCGCCGCCGCACCGCGGCAGGCGCAATGAGCCGTCCTATGTGGTTGAAACTGCAAAGGTGTTGGCGGAAACCAAGGGCCTCAGCTATGAGGCGTTGGCGGCCGCGACCAGCGACAATTTCTTCCGTCTTTTCAAGAAGGTACCGCGCCGGTGAGCGCGCGTCTGAAAACCACGATCCTCGGCTGCGGCTCATCGCCGGGGGTGCCGCGCATCGGCAATGACTGGGGGGCCTGCGACCCAAACGAGCCGCGCAACCGGCGCACGCGCTGTTCACTGCTGCTCGAGCGCTATGAAACCGGCGAGACGCCGACGCGCGTGCTGGTCGACGCCGGCCCGGACATGCGCGCCCAGTTGCTCGCGGCCAATGTCGACTTCATCGACGCGGTCATCTTCACCCACGCCCACGCCGACCACACCCACGGCATCGACGATCTCAGGGCCTTCTGGATCAACACGCACCGGCTGGTCGACACCTATGCCGATGAGAAGACCCAGGCACACCTCGAGCGCGCCTTCGGCTATTGCTTCGCCAGGCCGCTCGGCAGCGAGTATCCGCCGATCCTCAAACACCACGCCATGGCGGTGGATGTACCTTTGACCGTCCACGGTGCGGGCGGCCCGCTGATCGTGACGCCGTTCCGCCAGGTCCACGGCGACATCGATTCGATCGGCCTGCGCGTCGGCGGCCTTGCATATTCCTGCGACGTCAGCGACGTGCCCGAGGGATCGCTGCGCTACCTGGCAGACCTCGACGTGTGGATCGTCGATGCGCTGCGCTACAGGCCGCATCCCAGCCATTTCACCCTCGACCAGGCGGTCGCCTGGAGCCGGCTGCTCAAGGTACGCCACGCAGTGCTGACCCACATGCACGTCGACCTCGACTACGCGACGCTCAGGCGCGATCTGCCGGAGGGCATCGAGCCGGCCTTTGACGGCATGGTGATCGAGCTGCCGCTCGACTGACGCGCCTCGAGGCTCCGGGGAGCCTCGCTGATACTTGTAGCAGGTGCCGGATGGGGCTCTGGCACCAGAGGCACGACCGGCGCCCGGAGAACAAAAACCCCAGGACCGCCCAATTCATCCACGTACAAATATTCCATAATATATCTTATGCGACTTTCATATAGGGCGAGGGCCGGCGCCATTCCGGCGTGGGATTGCGGCCGCCTCCGCCCCCGCGACGGCCCGGCGGCATCCATCATTCGCCCGCTGCCGGACGATGGCTCGCAGCGGCGATGCTGATAGATTGCGCGCGACCAGAATCGTTCCCCGGAGACCGGCCATGACACCCTCACGCGACATTTCGCGGCTGATCGAGATCATGGCCGCGTTGCGCGACAAGGAAACCGGCTGCCCCTGGGATGTCTTGCAGGACTTCTCGACCATCGCGCCCTACACGGTCGAGGAAGCCTACGAGGTTGCCGACGCCATCGCCCGCGGCGACATAGACGACCTCAAGGACGAGCTCGGCGACCTCCTCCTCCAGCCCGTCTACCACGCCCAGATGGCGGCCGAGGCCGGGCTGTTTACCTTTGGCGACGTGGTGGAGGCGATCACCACCAAGATGATCCGGCGCCACCCGCATGTCTTCGGCGACGCGGATGCGCGCGCCGCCGGCGCGGCCAAGGGCTTCTGGGAGAAGGAAAAGGCCAAGGAGAAAGCCGCGCGGGCTGCCGACGGCCGCGACGTGCCAGAGGGCCTGCTCGACGGCATTCCCTCCGGCCTTCCGGCGCTGATGCGCGCCCACAAGCTGCAGGCTAAGGCGTCCACCGTCGGCTTCGACTGGAACGACGCCCGCCTGGTTCTGGCCAAGCTCAAGGAGGAGATCGGCGAAATCGAGGCCGAGCTGAACCGGCCGGAAGTTCACGGCGATGCCGTCGCGGGCGAGATCGGCGACCTGCTCTTCGCAGTGGTTAATCTGGCGCGCCACCTCAAGGTCGATGCCGATCAGGCCCTGCGCGGCACCAACGTCAAGTTTCAGCGCCGCTTCGGTTCCATCGAAGCCGCTCTGGCGGCCGAAGGCCGCAAGCCCGCAGACGCCAGCCTCGACGAGATGGAGGCGCTCTGGCAGGCCGCCAAGGCAGCGGAGTGAGGCACACCGAGAGGTGCGTAGCCGGATGGAGCGAAGCGCAATCCGGGAACGGCTTTCCCGGCCCCGCGTTCCGCTTCGCTCCGTGCGGGCTACGGTGGCGCCTTTGCCTCCGGAAAGGCCTTGCCCCGGAGAGGCCGCTGAAGCTGGCCGAGCGCCGCCCCCTCCAGCCTGACTTCGTAGGTGCGGCCGGTGGCAGCGACCTTCTCCTCGATCATGGCCACCAGATCCGGCAGGCCCTCGCCGGAGAGCGCCGAGACCGTCACCACCGCCGGGCCGTTGCCCGCCGCCGCCGGGATAACCCGCGGCGGCCGCTGCGTCGGCGGCATCAGGTCGACCTTGTTCCACACCTCGATCACCCGCTTCGGCGCCTTGGCCTCGACGCCAAGCTCGGCCAGCACGGCGGCAACGTCTCGCGCCTCGGCCTCGCTGTCCGCGGCGGCGATGTCGCGGACATGCAGGATCAGGTCGGCCTCGGCCACCTCCTCCAGCGTGGCGCGGAAGGCGGCGACCAGCGTCGTCGGCAGGTCGGCGACGAAGCCGACCGTGTCGGAGAGGATGGCGACCGCGCCGTGCGGCAGCGTCACCCGCCTCAGAGTCGGGTCGAGGGTGGCGAACAGCCGCGCGTCGGCGAAGACGTTGTCGGCGGTCAGCGCGTTGAACAGCGTCGACTTGCCGGCATTGGTGTAGCCGACCAGCGCGACCGTGGCCTGGGTTCCCTTGCGGCGCGTCTTGCGCTGCTGGCGGCGGCGGGTGACCACGTCCTCAAGGTCGCGCTCGATGCGCGCGATGCGCTCCTCGATCGTGCGCCGGTCGGCCTCGATCTGGGTTTCGCCCGGACCGCCCAGGAAGCCGAAGCCACCACGCTGGCGCTCGAGGTGGGTCCAGGAGCGCACCAGCCGGCTCTTTTGGTAGTTGAGATGGGCGGGAGGCGCACATGCGGCTGGCACGGTTCGGCATCACGTGGGACGCCATCGAGATCCCATCGACTCTGACTGGCATGACTGTCGGGGATGTTCAGGCGCAGGCACCCGGTGACCACCGCGACGCCGCCCTGGCCGACTGGGCTCGGTGGGTCTGGTCGCGTTGGGCGAAGCACCACTCCGAGATCGTGGCGCTGTGCGACGCTCGCGCGATGTGAGGGCCCGACTGATCCTCCGACTTAGAAGCGGCTCCTTCAAACGCTGGTGTCGCGAACGAGACGCATACGAGCAGGCCTTCATCGACCGGTGGGGCTTCTCCGGCGAGGCCTGCGGCGTCAACCCCTACAAGAGCAACCTCTACGCCGGACTCGCGCCCAGGTACGGCGGCTACGAACCCACGGACTTGGGCAGGTTGGGCTGATCTCGGCGGACCGCCGAAGAATGCCGAGTTGTTCGTTGAACGCTGAGCCCCTACGTGTCCGGCCAGTCGTCCGGGAGTACCAAGCCACCCGGACGTGGGTTTCTCGTCCACCTGGTCGTAATCATGCGATCGGGCGCTGTCGGCGGGCTTGACAAAGGTGGTCATCCGCACCAGGGTCCAGAACACACCGCAACGCGAGGACGAGACATGCATCGACCCAACCGAATCGGGCTGGTGGCAGCGCTGCTGCTGGCCCTGACGTCCTACGCCACCGCGTCGCCCGCCACTGACCAGGGCACCTTCCTCTTCGTCCTGAGCGGCACCTCGGGCTCCGTTGACGGCGACACCCTCACGCTCAAGGGCGTGCCCGTCGTCGTGACCTTCAGCGACCGCCCGGAGCGCATCGCGGTGGACGTCCCGCTCCATGCCCTGTCCCACGCTGGTGATGCCTTCGCGGGTGACCCGCCCAATGCGGTCCTCTCGGTCCTCACGGACAAGGGCATCACGAACGTCGTGCTCGAGCTCACCAGCGCGACGTCCGACGGCAGCACGGCGAGCTTCGGCTACAAGATCCTCTCGGGCGACCCACCCGAGGGGGACTTCGGACCGGCCTCGTTGTTCGTCGATGGCAGTCAGATCCCACCCGGCGTGATAGTCACTATCCAGGCGACCAATGGCCAAGAGTAGGCTCTTCTGGGGGTGACCTCCGAGGCGATGCCTCGACGCGTTGCTAGGCCTTGGAACGATCGGGGTCTGCGAAGACCGTCACGTCGCGGAACAGACCGCTGAAGTAGCCGTGCGTGACATGCGCGAACTGGGAAACGGCTCGCGCGTCATCAGCAGCGCGTGCAGCTCGCCGAGTCGGAAGCATGGCACGCTCGGATAGAGATGATGTTCGAGGTGGTAGTTCAGGCCCCAGGGCGCGATGAGCCACAGCTCCCCATGGCGGTGCCAGGACGGTGCGGCTCTCGTTGAGCACGCTCTCGTGCTCGACGGCATAGTGCTCGGCGACGTTGCGCACGTAGCCGGCCGAGGCCAGCCTGGACGAAATGGAAGCCCTCTGGCAGCGCGCCAAGGGAGCGGAATAGCACGCCGTTTCACGCAGTGCTGCGTTCGGGGAAACGGTGGCCGTGCCGCTGCACCGTGCCCGGGACACGGGTCGTGCCTCTACCCCGCCGCCTTGGCGTCCGGGAAGGTCCTCTGGAACGCGTCCTGGCGCTCCGGAGCCACGCGTACATGGGCGGTGGTCGAGCCGTCCGCATTGTCGCTGCGGTCGAGCACCTCGCCCACCTCGTAGAGCCGGTGAAGCTGGCCGAGCGCCGCCCCCTCCAGCCTGACTTCGTAGGTGCGGCCGGTGGCAGCGACCTTCTCCTCGATCATGGCCACCAGATCCGGCAGGCCCTCGCCGGAGAGCGCCGAGACCGTCACCACCGCCGGGCCGTTGCCCGCCGCCGCCGGGATAACCCGCGGCGGCCGCTGCGTCGGCGGCATCAGGTCGACCTTGTTCCACACCTCGATCACCCGCTTCGGCGCCTTGGCCTCGACGCCAAGCTCGGCCAGCACGGCGGCAACGTCTCGCGCCTCGGCCTCGCTGTCCGCGGCGGCGATATCGCGGACGTGCAGGATGATATCGGCCTCGGCCACCTCCTCCAGCGTGGCGCGGAAGGCGGCGACCAGCGTCGTCGGCAGGTCGGCGACGAAGCCGACGGTGTCGGAGAGGATCGCGACGGCGCCATGCGGCAGCGTCACCCGCCTCAAAGTCGGGTCGAGCGTGGCGAACAGCCGCGCATCGGCGAAGACGTTGTCGGCAGTCAGCGCATTGAACAGGGTCGACTTGCCGGCATTGGTGTAGCCGACCAGCGCAATCGTCGCCTGGCTCCCCTTCCTGCGCGTCTTGCGCTGCTGGCGGCGGCGCGTCACCACGTCCTCGAGGTCGCGCTCGATGCGCGCGATGCGCTCCTCGATCATGCGCCGGTCGGCCTCGATCTGCGTTTCGCCCGGACCGCCGAGGAAGCCGAAGCCGCCGCGCTGGCGCTCGAGGTGTGTCCACGATCGCACCAGCCGGCTCTTCTGATAGTTGAGATGGGCAAGCTCGACCTGCAGCGTGCCCTCGCTGGTCTGCGCCCTCTCCCCGAAGATCTCCAGGATCAGCCCGGTGCGGTCGATGACCTTGGTCTTCCAGGCGCGTTCGAGATTGCGCTGCTGCACCGGCGACAGGACGCCGTCGACGACGACCAGATCGATACGCTCGCCGGCCACGCGCTCGGCGATCTCGTCCACCTTGCCGGAGCCGAAGAGCGTCGCCGGCCGCGGGCTCGCGAGCGGCACCACGATACCGGCGGCGACATCGAGATCGATGGCCTTGGCCAGGCCGACCGCCTCCTCGACACGGGCCTCGCGGTCGCGATCGCCGGCTTGCGCACGCACCTTGAGGATGGGCACCAGCACCAGTGCGCGCGCCCCGCGCCCCGCGGACGCAACATTGCCCTCAGCGCCGCCGGTCAGGTCGTGCGGAGAATGGCTCAATCCGTCTCCCGGCCGGCACCATTGTCTTCGCCCGGCTCGAAGAGCTGCAACGGCGCGCCTGGCATCACCGTGGAGATGGCGTGCTTGTAGACAAGCTGGGAATGCCCGTCGCGACGCAACAAAACGCAAAAATTGTCGAACCAGGTGACGATTCCCTGGAGTTTCACCCCGTTGACCAGGAAGATCGTAAGCGGCGTCTTGTTCTTGCGGACGTAGTTGAGAAACGTGTCCTGTAGATTTTGTGCGCGTTCAGCCATGTTAGTCGCTCTCGCGTTCTTGCGGCTTTCGGGATCAGTCGCGTTTTTGTTGGGTCCTTGACCGGATGAGATCGATTACATTTTGACGGGTGTCATGCCCCGCGTCACCTGTGAAATTGCCTCAGGCGTCCCCTCCGCATCATGTCCCGCTCGCCCACAGAGACGAGATTTCGGCCCGCTCCCGAAACAGCCGTCTCAGTCGATTCGCCACCGGCCCCGGCCGGCCACTACCGATTACCACGCCATCGATACTTACGACCGCTGTCACTTTAGACGAGGCCGAGGTCAGGAAGGCCTCGCTGGCCGCCTGCGCCTCGGCGACCGAAAACGGCCGTTCTTCAACAGGATAGGTCTCTCCGGCGGCCGCATCGATGACGCCGGTGCGGGTGACGCCGCGCAGGATTCCGGCCTCGGCCGAGCGCGTCACGATTGTCCCGTCCGCCGTCACAATCCAGGCGTTGGTCGACGAGCCCTCGGTGACGAAGCCTTGTCGGTCCACGAACCACGCCTCGAAGGCCCCGGATTCCTTGGCTTTCTGCTTGGCGAGCACATTGGGCAACAGGCTGACGGTCTTGATGTCCACCCGCTCCCAGCGGTTTTCCGGCACGGTGATGACCGCAACCCCCTGCTCCGCCCGCTTTTCCAGCTCGGCGGTATCCATCGGATGCGCCGTCACGACGAAGGCCGGCGCCACGCTCTTGGCCGGGAAAGCGTGGCTGCGCGGGGCGACGCCACGCGTCACCTGCAGATAGACGAGGCCGTCGCCGACCCGGTTCCGCCGCACGACTTCGCGCATCACCACGGCCAGCGCCGCCGGCTTCATCGGCCAGCCGATGCGCAGTTCGCCAAGCGAGCGCTTGAGCCGCGCCATGTGGCGCCCTTCGTCGACCAGCCGGCCGCCGCGGACCTCGCACACCTCATAGACGCCGTCGGCGAACTGGTAGCCCCGGTCCTCGATATGAACCGCCGCCTCGGCATGGGGAAGGTAGCGGCCGTTGACGTAAGCGATGCGCGACATGGCGGCTGTTTTAGGAGCGCCAATAGGCCGCGTAAAGCGATGCGAACAAGACGATCACCTCGATGCGGCCGAGAATCATGGTGACGATCATGGCGAGTTGCGCGAAGACGCCGAAATCGGCATAGGCCGGCCAGTTCGGACCGATCAGCCATTCCTGCGAGTAGAGCGGGCCGATGTTGGAGAAGGCCGACACCGCCGCCACCATGGCCGCGTCGAAGGCCGGCAGGCTGAGGGAGAGCGCCAGCGCGGCGACCACGATGATCGACCGCGGCAACCACCAGATTGGCCCAGATCGCCTTCATCAGGCCGAGGTCGTAGGGCTGGCTGCCGAAGCGCGTCGAGCGCACGCTGTGCGGAAAGAGCAGCCGCTTCAGTTCGTGCATGGACTGAACGGTCATGGCGCCGATGCGGTAGTATTTGAGGCCGCCGGCCGTCGACAGCGCCCCGGCGCCGCCGATCGCCAGGAACAGCACCACCGTATCGGGAATTGCCGACAAGGCGCCGGTGCGCGTCTGGTAGCCCGTGGTGCTGATCAGCGAGATGCTGTTGAACAGCCCCTCCCCCAGCGCCGCCACCAGGTTCTCGCCGGTATGGAAGGCCCAGCCATAGACGACGCCCACCACCGCCATGACGCCGATGACCCACCAGGTCTCGCGATGGTCGAAGATCGCCGGCCAGCGGCCTTCCAGCAGGCTGCGGTGAAAGACGAAGCTGGTCGCCCCCACGACCATGAACACGGCGACCACGCCCTCCGCATAGGGGCTGCCATAGACCGACAGATTGCCGTCGACCGGCATGAAGCCGCCGGTCGAGACCGTCGACAGCGCCAGGCAGATCGCGTCGAAGGTCGGAACGCCGGCGAAGAACAGCAGGATGATGCAGATGCTGGTGAACAGCGCATAGAGGGTGACCAGGCGGCGGAGCCCCTGGGCGATGCGCTCCGGGCCGGCTTCGCTGAAGCCGCCGAGCGCCGCCAGCCCACGGCTGGACAGGCCGCCGACGCCGGCGGGCGCCAGGATGGTGACGAAGGTGACCAGCGTCGCCAGCCCGCCGAGCCATTGCAGCTCGGCCCGCCAGAAGATGATCGACGGCCCGACGCCGGCAAGCGAGCGGAAGGCCGTGGCGCCGGTGGTGGTGAAGCCGGAGACCGCCTCGAACAGCGCGGCGACATAGCCGAAATGGCCGCGCAGCGCGAAGGGCACCGCCGCGATCAGCGGCAGCACCACCCACAATGCCGCCGCCAGCACGAATCCGGCCGTGCGGTCGAAGCGCAACCCGCGCCCCTGCAGGGCGAAGAAGATGGCGCCGGAGAGGAAGCCGGTCAGCCCGGAGACCAGCAGGAAGTCCGTCGCCGCGCCGTCCGCCGACACCACGGAGATGGCCGCCGGGACGAGCATCGCCAGGGCAAGGCCGCCGAAGGCGCGCGACAGGAGGTGAAGGACACCGATCATCGGTCCGCCGGTCCCGCGCGCGATCCTAGAAGAACTCGAGGCTGACGCGGAACATCTGCTCGAGCTGGCGCACGCGCTCGGCGGTCGCGAACATCACCACGCGGTCCTTGGCAATGATCTGGGTGGCGCCGTTGGGCACCACCACCTTGCCGCCGCGATAGATGGCGCCGATGCGGATGCCATCCGGCAGGTCGAGCTCGCGCAGCGGCTTGCCGACCAGCGGCGAGGTCTCCAGCGCCTCCGCCTCGATCACCTCCGCCGCACCGTCCTCGATCGTGTGGACGCCGCGGATGCGCCCGCGCCGCACGTGCTGGAGGATGCGCGAGACAGTCAGCGAACGCGGGTTCACCGTCGCATCGATGCCCAGCGTATCCGTGAAGGCGTGGTAGGAGCGATTGTTGATCAGCGCCATGGTGCTGCGACAGCCCAGGCGCTTGGCCATCACGCAGGCGATGATGTTGACCTCGTCGTCATTGGTCAGCGCAATCAGCGTGTCGGCGTCCTGGACGTCGGCCTCGCGCTGGATCTCCTGGTCGAGCGCGTTGCCGTACAGGACCACGGTGCGCTTCAACGAGTTGGCGATGGCAATGGCGCGCTCGTGCGTCGATTCGATGATCTTGACCCTGGCGGCGGCGCCCCTGGTCTCGAGCGTGCGGGCGACGAACTGGCCGATATTGCCGCCGCCGGCGATGACGACGCGCTTGGCCACCGGCTCCTCGTGGCCGAAGATGCCGAGCGTGCGCACCACCTGCTCGCGCTGGCAGACGACGTAGACCTGGTCGCCGACCAGCATGGAATCGGCCGAGCGCGGCACGAACAGATTGCCGCCGCGCACGATCCCGACGACGATCGCCTGCAGGTCGGGAAACAGCTCGGTGAGCTGCGACAACGGCGTGTCGACCACCGGGCAGTTCTCGCTGCAGGTGATGCCGACGACGACCACGTCGCCGTTGGCGAACTCGACCGTGTCGAAGGCGCCGGGCAGCTGCAGGCGGCGCAGCACCATCTGGCCGACCTCGATCTCCGGCGAGATGATCACGTCGATCGGCAGGTGTTCCGAGGAGAACAGGTCCGCCCAGTGCGGCTCGAGATAGGCCTGGGCGCGGATGCGGGCGATCTTGGTGGGCACGTTGAACAGCGAATGGGCCACCTGGCAGGCGACCATGTTGACCTCGTCGTAGAGCGTCACGGCGATGATCATGTCGGCCTGCTCGGCGCCGGCCTGGGCGAGCACTTCCGGATGGGCGCCGTGGCCGATGAAGCCGCGCACGTCGAGCGTGTCGCGGATCGCCTGGACGAGTTGCGGCGAGGTGTCGATCACCGAAACGTCGTTGTCCTCGACGGCGAGACGCTCAGCTATGCCGTAGCCGACCTGGCCGGCCCCGCAGATGACGACGCGCATGATGCCCCCGAATCCCTGCCCCGCCCTAGCCTACGCCGAGCGATTTCAACTTGCGATGCAGCGCCGAGCGCTCCATGCCGACGAATTCGGCGGTGCGCGAGATGTTGCCGCCGAACCGGTTGACCTGGGCGGTCAGATATTCCCGCTCGAAGATCTCGCGCGCGTCGCGCAGCGGCAGCGACATCAGATGCTCGCCGCCCGCCCTGCCCGGCGTCGTCGGCAGCATCTCGCCGATCTCCGCCGGCAGCATGTCGGCGCTGATCACCTCGCTGGCGTCGCCGCGCGTCAGGATCATCAGCCGCTCGACGTTGTTGCGCAGCTGGCGGATGTTGCCCGGCCAGTCGTGCGCCTGAAGCACGGCCATGGCGTCGTCGCCGATGATGCGCGGCGGCAGGCCGGTGGTGTGCGAAATCTGCTCGGCGAAGTGGCGCACCAGAACCGGAATATCCTCGCGCCGCTCGGCAAGCGCCGGGACCCTCAGCGGCACGACCGCCAGCCGGTGGAACAGGTCCTCGCGGAAGGTACCCTCGGTCACCTCGCCTTCGAGATCGCGGCCGGTGGACGAGATGACGCGCACGTCGACATTGACCCGCGTCGTTCCGCCGACGCGGGTGAAGGTCTGGTCGACCAGCACGCGCAGGATCTTGCTCTGCGTCTCGCGCGGCATGTCGCCGACCTCGTCGAGGTAGAGCGTCCCGCCATGGGCTTCTTCCAGCGCGCCGACGCGGCGCGCGGCGCCGTTCGACGGCTCGGTGCCGAACAGCTCCGCCTCCATGCGGTCGGCCACGATGGTCGCCGCATTGAGCACGACGAACGGCCCCGCCGCCCGCCCGGACAGCTCGTGGATGGTAGCGGGCGACCAGTTCCTTGCCGGAGCCCGAGGCGCCGGAGATCATGATGCGGCTGTTGGTCGGCGCCAGTTTCTCGAGCGTGGCGCGCAGGTGGTTCATCGCCGGAGAGGTGCCGAGGAGCTGGCTGGCGTCGCCGCTCTTCTCGCGCAGCACCTTGACCTCGCGGCGCAGCTTGGAGGCCTCCAGAGCGCGCTCGGCGACCAGCACCAGCCGGTCGGCCTTGAACGGCTTCTCGATGTAGTCGTAAGCGCCGCGCTTGATGGCGGACACCGCGGTCTCGATGTTGCCGTGGCCGGAGATCATCACCACGGGCAAGTCGGCATGGGCGCGCTTGATCTCGTCGAGCAGCGCCAACCCGTCCAGACGGCTGCCCTGCAGCCAGATGTCGAGGAAGATCAGCGACGGGCGCCGCTTCTCGATTTCGCCAAGCGCGGAATCGCCGTCGGAGGCGGTGCGCGTGCCGTGCCCTTCGTCGGAGAGGATGCCGGCGACCAGTTCTCGGATGTCGGTTTCGTCGTCAACGATCAGAATGTCGGACGCCATGTCAGCCGTCTTTCGCTTCTTCAAGTCACGGGCTGAGGGTCCGCCGCCAGTGCCGGCTCGGCGTCGGCGTCCCCGGTCGGTCCGTCCACACGCGGCAGAATGATGCGGATGTTGGCGCCGCGGCGACCGTTGGTCTCCGTCGGCGCGTCGAGAAGTTCAATGTGCCCCCCATGTTCCTCGATGATCTTGGCGACGATGGCCAGGCCAAGGCCGGTGCCCTTCTCGCGCGTCGTCATGTACGGCTCGAGCAGCCGCTGGCGGTGCTCGCGCGGCAGGCCGATGCCGTTGTCGATGATGTCGAGGACGATATGTGCGTCGCCGACTTTGGCGGAGACCGTGATCTCCCCCTGCCCGCGCGCCTCCGCCGGCACCGCCAGGACCGCCTCGGTGGCGTTCTTGACCACGTTGGTCAGCGCCTGCCCCATCAGGCGCGCATCGAAACGGCCGATGAGCGGCGTCTCCGGCAGGTCGACCGTGAAGTGGATCTCAGGCTGCGCAACGCTGATCAGGAACACCGACTCGCGAATCGACTCGGCCAGGTTGCCGGTGATGAACGCCGGTTTCGGCATGCGCGCGAAGGACGAGAACTCGTCCACCATGCGGCCGATGTCGCCCACCTGGCGGATGATGGTGTCGGTGCACTGGTCGAAGACGTCGCGGTCTTCGTCGATGGTGCCGCCGAACTTGCGTTTCAGCCGTTCGGCCGACAGCTGGATCGGGGTCAGCGGATTCTTGATTTCGTGAGCGATGCGGCGCGCCACGTCGGCCCAGGCGGTCGAGCGCTGGGCGGTCACCAGGTCGCTGATGTCGTCCAGCGTGATGACGTAGCCGTGCTGCTCCGCATCGCCGCGCTCGGTGGTCACGCGCACGTTGATCGTCCGTTCGCGGCCGTCGCGGTTGATGGTGATCTGGTCGCGATGCTCTTGCCGAACGTCGCGCAGCGCCGCCGAGACGACCGTATCGAGGTGCGGCATCAGTTCCGCCACGGACCTGCCAATCGCCTCCCTTTCGGTGACCCCGAGCAGATTGAGAGCGGTGCGGTTGGCGATCGTCACGCGCCCCTGCGCGTCGATGCCGACGACGCCGGCCGAAATGCCCGCCAGCACCGCCTCGGTGAAGCGGCGGCGGGCGTCGATCTGATTGCTGGCGGCGATCAGCTCCTGGCGCTGGCTGCGCAATTGCGCGGTCATGGTGTTGAACGTGGAGCCGAGCGCGCCGACATCGCCGTCCGAGTGGCGCGGATTGACCGAAACACTGAGATTGCCGCGCGAGACCTCCTTGGCGGCGTCGATCAGCCGCCGGATCGGCGCCACCAGCCGGTTGGCAAAGCCGATGCCGAGCCAGATCGCCGACAACAGCACCACGATGGTGACGCCGAGGAAGAGGATGGCGAAGGCGATCTGCGTGCCGAAACGGGTCGCCTCCAGCGTGCGGTATTCGGCGACGTTGTCATTGGTCATCGCCAGATAGCGCATGACCTTGGGGTCGAGCGGCCGCGCGGCATACAGAAACGTGTCGTTGTAGCCCGCCAGGGCGGTGATCCCGCCGATGATGTTGGTCTGTCCGGGCGCGACGATCACGACCTGGTCGGGATTGTTCTTCGCCTGCTGCAGCGCCTGCGCCACCGGCGCCGGGAATTGCTCGCTGTAGGAGTTCTGCGCGCGGGTGATGAGCGACCCGTCGCTGCCGACGAGGAAGACTCCCGGCAGGTTATGGTCGGAGGCCGACGAATCGAGAAACACGGCGAAACGCGCCGGGTCGTCCTTGTGCAGCGAACTCGCCCGCTCGAGTTCGAGCTTGGCGGCGAGGATATCGGCGCGCAGCAGAACGGCCTGCTGCTCGGCGAAGGCCTGGGCCAGCGACAGCGAATTGTCGACGATCGTTGCGCGTGCGCGTCGAGAACCAGTTGTCGAGGCCGCGATCCAACGTGATGCTGGCGGTCACCGCCAGCAGCGCTGCCGGCAGAACGGCGACCAGACTGAACAGGCCGACGATACGGATGTGCAGGCTGGCGCCGGCCTGACCGCGCGACCGCGCGACCGCCAGACTGCCGACAACCCAGGCGATGACCAGCACCAGAAAGGCGACCAGAGCGCCGTTCACCAGCATCGCCTTGAAGACGACGTCCGGCGTCGGCGCGATCGGCGTCAGGCCGAGCAGAATGAGGAAGGTGCCGGCGGCCGAGCCAAGGGCCAGCAGCACGGCAACGTAGCCGGACGCCCGCACCAGCCGGGAGAACTGGAAACCGCGTGCGCCCCGCGTTTCGTCCGTGACAGGCCCCGTCAAAGATGACGATTCCGCCGTCATTCCGGTGTTGTGCCTCCACCCGCGGATAGGCCATTTCCTAGCCATGGACCTTGGGCAGACTGGGGCTGAATTGCAACAATATTGTGATCAAAAAACCACAGCCGTGCCCGGCGCGCGGGGCGGCGCCGGAGCCGTTTCTGTCGGCCAGAGAAGACTTTAGCGGGCGCTGCGGATGATCTGGATGTCCAGCTCGCGGATCTTCTTCCTCAGCGTGTTGCGGTTCACGCCAAGAAGCTCGGCCGCCTTGATCTGGTTCCCGCGAGTCGAGGCGAGCGCCGCCGCGATCAGCGGGTTCTCCACCTCGCGCAGGATGCGGTGATAGAGGCCGGGCGGCGGCAGACCCTCGCCGAAGCTCTGGAAGTAGGCGTTGAGGTGACGCTCGACCGAGCCCGACAGGGTCTCCTCGGCGTTGTCCTCACCCGCCATCGCCGTGATCACCGGCTGGTTGAGCTCGGTCTCGATGATGTTCTCGGTGATCGTCTCCTGCGGGTAGAGGGCGGCCAGTCGCCGGATCAGATTCTCCAGCTCGCGCACATTGCCCGGCCACCGGTAGCGCTTCATCCGGTCGACGGCGGCGGCCTCGATGCGCTTGGCCGGCAGGCCCTCCTTTTCGACGATGGCGAAGAAGTGGCGCACCAGGTCCGGGATGTCCTCGCTGCGTTCGCGCAAGGGCGGCAGGCGGATCGGCACCACATTGAGGCGGAAGAACAGGTCCTCCCGGAACAGGCCCTGATTGATCAGGATGCGCAGGTCCTTGTTGGTGGCGGCGATGATGCGCACATCGGTCTTGATCGGCGTGCGGCCGCCGACCGTGGTGTATTCGCCCTGCTGGAGCACGCGCAGCAGGCGGGTCTGCGCCTCCATCGGCATGTCGCCGATCTCGTCGAGGAAGAGCGTGCCGCCGTCCGCCTGCTCGAAGCGGCCGGCGCTGCGCGCCTGGGCACCGGTGAAGGCGCCCTTCTCGTGGCCGAACAACTCCGCCTCGATCAGGTCGCGCGGGATCGCCGCCATGTTGATCGGCACGAAGGGGCCGTTGTGCCGCTTGCCGTAGTCGTGCAGAGCGCGGGCAACCAGCTCCTTGCCGGTGCCCGACTCGCCGGCGATCATCACGGTCAAGTCGGTCTGCATCAGCCGGGCAAGCACCCGATAGATGTCCTGCATGGCCGGCGAGCGGCCGATCAGCGGAATGTTGTCGCCGGGTTCCTCGCTCGCCGCCTCGGCGTGCCGGTTGCGCGGCTCGGACAGCGCGCGGCCGACGATGGCGATCAGCTCCTTCAGGTCGAAGGGCTTGGGCAGGTACTCATAGGCGCCCCGCTCGGAAGCGCGGATGGCGGTCATGAACGTGTTCTGCGCGCTCATGACGATGATCGGCAGGTCGGGACGCGCGCGCTTGATGCGCGGCAGGAGGTCGAAGATGTTCTCGTCGGGCATCACCACGTCGGTGATGACCAGGTCGCCGTCGCCCTCGCTGATCCAGCGCCACAGCGTCGCCGCGTTCGAGGTCAGCCGCACCTGATAGCCGGCCCGCGACAGCGCCTGGTTGAGCACCGTGCGGATCGCCGAGTCGTCGTCTGCCACGAGGATATTGCCGAGAGGCATGGTCAATCGTTCCTGAAACTGCTGTCGGTCGGGCCCGGCCATGCCGGCATCAGCACGCGGAATGTCGTGCGCCGCGGCTGCGACTCGCATTCGATGACGCCGCCGTGGTCACGGATGATCTTGGCGACCAGCGCCAGCCCCAGCCCCGAGCCGTTGGCCTTGGTGGTGACGAACGGATCGAAGAGATGGGGGATCATCTCCTCGGGCACGCCGGGGCCGTTGTCGCGCACGCAGAATTCGAGCGGCAGCGTCACCTTGCTGGGATTCCCCGGCACCGACAGGCGGTAGCCGGGCTTGAAGGCCGTGGTCAGCATGATCTCGCCGTCGGGCGCATCGCGCACCGATTCGGCGGCGTTCTTGACCAGGTTGAGGAACACCTGGACGAGCTGGTCGCGGTTGGCCGGCACCGGAGGAAGCGATGGATCGTATTCGTCGCTGATCTTGATCGAGCGGGCGAAGCCGGAGCGCGCCAGCCGGCGAACGTGATCGAGCACGGCATGGATATTGACCGGCTCGACCTCGAGCGGCCGTTCGTCGGAGAACACCTCCATGCGGTCGACCAGCTTCACGATGCGGTCGGCCTCGTCGCAGATCAGCCGGGTGAGCGCGCGATCCTCGCTGTCGACGCTGGATTCCAGCAGTTGCGCCGCACCGCGGATGCCGGAAAGCGGGTTCTTGATCTCATGGGCGAGCATGGAGGCGAGCCCGGTCATGGTCCGTGCGGCGCTGCGATGGTTGAGCTGGCGGTCCATCTTGTCCGCCATCGAGCGCTCCTGCAGCACGATGACGACGCCGTTCGGGTTCTCAAGGCTCGGCGCGGCGTAGATGTCGACGATGCGCTCGCCGCCGTTGCGCGGCGTGCCGATATCGACGCGGTATTCGTTGACTGACGCCATGCGCTCGCGCACCTGGTCGACCAGCGCCAGCAGCGGGCTGCCGAAGGGCACGAAGTAGGAAAGCGGATGCCGGCGCAGCACATTGGTCGAGGCCTGGAAGAAGGTCTCCGCCGCCACGTTGGCCTCGGCGATGTTGCCTTCGGCATCGACCAGAAGCACCGGATGCGGCAGCGCGTCGAGCAGCGCCGAAGCCAACCGGCCGCGGGCGGCAAGGGCTTCCACGTTCATGCCGCCCTCCGTTCCATGCCGGCCGCGAACCACGCCGCCAGATGGCGCAGTCACCTCGGCCGGCCTGGCAGCGGTCAGCACCGCACGGCGCAGCGCCGGATCGCCGGCTCCCGCCTGATCCATGTACCAACCGAGATGCTTGCGGGCGACGCGCGCCCCCAGGAACGCGCCGTAGTGATCGATGAGCGCCGCGTAGTGGCGCATGGCGACGTCGGGGAGCGGCGGCTCCTCCGGCAGTGCGCCGGTGGCGGCATGGTGGGCGATATGGCCCGGCAGCCACGGCCGCCCACAGGCGCCGCGGCCGATCATGATTCCGTCGGCGCCGGAAAGACGCAGCATCGGTGCGATGTCCTCGAGCGAGGTCGCATCGCCATTGGCGATAACCGGGATGGACACCGCCTCCTTGACGGCGCGGATGGCTGCCCAGTCCGCCTTTCCGCCATAGAACTGGCAGCGTGTGCGCCCATGGACCGTGATCATCTGCACGCCGGCGCTTTCGGCGCGGCGCGCCAGCTCCGGCGCGTTGATCGAGCTGTGGTCCCAGCCCAGCCGCATCTTCAACGTCACCGGTAGCGGGGTCGCGCCGACCGTCGCCTCGATGAGGGCGAGCGCGTGATCGAGGTCGCGCATCAGCGCCGAGCCGGAATAGCCGGACGTGACCTTGCGTGCCGGGCAGCCCATGTTGATGTCGATGATGTCGGCGCCGGCATCGGTCGCGGCGCGCGCGCCCTCCGCCATCCAGTGCGCTTCGCGTCCGGCAAGCTGGATGACGTGCGGGCCGACGCCGGCGCGCTCGGCGCGCATTGCGGCCTCGGCGTCGCCCGTGGCAAGTTGCTCGCCGGCCACCATCTCGGAAACCACGAGCCCGGCGCCGAATTCGGCCGCCAGCGCCCGGAACGGACGATCCGACACACCCGACATGGGCGCCAGGAAGACCCGGTTGGGGATGGTGACGGGCCCCAAGGCCAATGGTTCCGCCAGATTTTTCATTGTCTCGCCTATTGATTAGGCAGAACGCCAGTTTGCCCACATCTTAGTCAGAATGCGCCTCTGAGCAAGTGCGAAATAGGCGGTTTCCTCCGCCGATATGCTACATTCCGGCGCAGGAATTCTCGGGGTTTTTTGAACCATGGATCATGTATTGCACACCGCTGCCCTGATCGTCGCCGCCGGGCGCGGTGTCCGCGCCGGTTCCGGCAATGTGCCTAAGCAGTATCTGCCGCTTGCCGGCACGCCGATTCTGGCGCGCACGCTGGCCACCTTCTTGGCCCACCCGGCCGTCGACCGTGTCCTGGTCGTTATCGCAAACGGCGACGAGGAGATCTACCATTCTGTTGCACCGCGACACGACAATCTGATGGCGCCAGTGGCCGGCGGCGAGACCCGTCAGGATTCGGTAAGGAACGGTCTTGCGGCGCTCGCCGGAACGCGGCCGACGCGGGTCCTCATCCATGATGCCGCCCGCCCCTTCGCATCGGCCGCCCTCATCGGCCGCGTCGTCGCGGCTCTGGAGAGCGCCGACGCCGTCGTGCCTGCGGTGGCGGTCGCCAACACGCTCAAGCAGGTCGACGGTGCCGGCCGCGTCGTCACTACCGTCCCGCGCGACGGCCTGCAGGCGGCGGAGACGCCGCAGGGCTTCGCCTTCGATGCGATCCTTGCCGCGCACAACAAGGCGCGCCAGGCACGCCGGCAGTTCACCGACGATGCGGCGGTCGCCGAATGGGCCGGCATGCCGGTCGTTGCCGTGCCCGGCGATCCCGGCAACGTCAAGCTCACCACCGCGCACGACATCGAAGAGGCGAACCGGCGCCTCACCGCCGAGACGGCGCTCGCGCTGGGCGACGTGCGCGTCGGCATCGGCTACGACATTCACGCGTTCGGCCCCGGCTTTGAGATCATGCTGGGTGGCGTCAGCGTGCCCTACAGGCGCGGACTCATCGGCCATTCCGATGCCGACGTTGTCCTTCATGCCTTGACCGACGCGGTGCTGGGTGCACTCGGCGACGGCGACATCGGCGAGCACTTCCCACCCTCCGACCCGCAGTGGGCCGGCGCCTCTTCGGACCGCTTCCTGGCCGACGCGGTGGCGCGGGTTGCGGCGCGCGGCGGCGTCATCGCCCATCTCGACGTGTCCATCGTGGCCGAGCGCCCCAAACTCGCGCCCTATCGCGAGGTCATGCGCGCCCGCATCGCCGAAATCTGCGGCATCGCCATCGACCGCGTTGGCGTCAAGGCGACGACCAGCGAGGGCCTCGGCTTCATCGGCCGCAGCGAAGGCATCTCGGCCCACGCCATTGCCACCCTGCGGCTGCCGTTCGGAGGCCCATCATGACCGACCTCGCCGCCCTCACCCCAGCCGCCGAGGCGCTGATCGCGCTCTGCCGCAAGCAGGGTGTGCGCATTGCCACTGCCGAATCCTGCACCGGCGGGCTGGTCGCCGGCATCCTCACGGAAATCCCGGGTTCTTCGGATGTCTTCGATCGCGGCTTCATCACCTATTCCAACCCGTCCAAGGTCGACCTGCTCGGCGTCTCGCCGGACCTGCTGGCGCCGGGCGGACCGGGCGCGGTGAGCGAGGCGGTGGCGCGGGCCATGGCGGAGGGAGCGATCGCGAATTCGCAGGCCGATGTCGCCGTCGCCATCACCGGCGTTGCCGGCCCAAGCGGCGGCACGGCGGAGAAACCGGTGGGGCTGGTGCATCTGGCGGTTGCCGTGCGCGATGGCGAGACCCAGCACCGCTTCCGCCGCTTCGGCGATCTCGGGCGCTCGGCCGTCCGCCTGGCCGCCGTCGGCGAGGCACTGGCTATGCTCAATCACGCGGCTCAGGCCGCTGTTGCCCCGTAGACCCGGTCGGCGCGTTCCTCGAAGGCGGTCGAGAACTTGCGGAAGGCGCGGTCGAAGACGCTACCCATCACCGCCGAGAGAAGCCGCGACTTGAACTCGTAGTCGATGGCGAATCCGACCATGCAGGCGTGCTCGCCCTCCCGGCGGAACCTCCAGACGCTGTTGAGGTGGTGGAACGGGCCGTCGAGATAATCGGCCTGGATCGTGTTGGCGGCCGTGTCGAGGGTCACCCGCGTGGTGAACGTCTCGCGGATCGCCTTGTAGCCCACCGTCATGTCGGCGACGAGCACCTCGCGCTCGCCCTCCGTGTGGCGCCCGCGGATCTTCAACTGCTCGCACAGCGGCACGAACTGCGGATAGGCCTCGATATCGGCGACCAGTGCGAACATGTCGGCCGCCGAATGGGCAACGCGGTGATCGGTGGCGAACTTGGGCACGGGACCTAAGCGCGACCCTGCTTCGCCGCGCGCGCGGCCCTGAGCTTGGCGAAGTCCTCGCCGGCATGATGCGATGAGCGCGTCAGCGGGCTCGCCGAGACCATCAGGAAGCCCTTGGCATAGGCGACCGTCTCCAGCGCCTTGAACTCGTCGGGCGGCACGAAGCGCATCACCGGATGATGCTTGCGGGTAGGTTGCAGGTACTGGCCGATGGTCAGGAAGTCGACATTGGCGCTCCTGAGATCGTCCATGAGCTGCAGCACCTCGTTCCGCTCCTCGCCCAAGCCCACCATGATGCCGGACTTGGTGAACATGGTCGGGTCGAGCTCCTTGACCTTCTGCAAGAGGCGAAGCGAGGCGAAATAGCGCGCCCCGGGCCGCACCGTCAGATAGTTCGAGGGGACCGTCTCGAGGTTGTGGTTGAACACGTCGGGCCTGGCCGCAACCACCGTCTCGACCGCGCCATCCTTGCGCAGGAAATCGGGGGTCAGCACCTCGATCGTTGTACCGCTGCTGCATTCGCGTATGGCAGCGATCGTGCGCGCGAAATGCTCGGCGCCGCCATCGGCAAGATCGTCGCGGTCGACCGATGTGACGACCACATGGGCAAGGCCGAGCTTGGCGACGGCGTCGGCGACGCGCTCCGGTTCTTGCTCATCGAGCGGCCCCGGCATGCCGGTGCGCACGTTGCAGAACGCGCAGGCACGCGTGCAGGTGTCGCCCATGATCATGAAGCTGGCGTGCTTCTTTGACCAGCACTCGCCCATATTGGGGCAGCCGGCCTCCTCGCACACGGTCACCAGGCTGTGCGCGCGCACGATCTCGTTGGTCTCGCGATAGACCGGCGAATTGGGCGCGCGCACCCGGATCCACTCCGGCTTGCGGGCGATCGGCGCATCCGGCCGGTGCGCCTTCTCCGGATGGCGGGGACGCGGGTTGGCGACGGTATCGACGACGACGACCATGAAAACTCCGCTCAGACCCGCCGTACCAGGCGGAACAGGAAGATCAGGATGATCGCACCGATGGTGGCGACCAGCAGGTTGCCGGTGATCCCGGCATAGTTGATGTCGAGACGGCGGGCGAGCCAGCCGCCGATCACCGCCCCGATGATGCCCACCACGATGTTGGCGATCAGCCCCATTTTGGCGGCGGTCACGCGCTCGGCGATCCAGCCCGCGACGCCGCCGAGGATGATGGCGAGCAGCCAGTTGACCCCGTCCATGCCGAAGGCGATCCGCGGCCTCATCTAGAGAAGCTCCGCCGGTTGTTTGAACTCTGGCCTATAGCTGGACCGCGCCACCCATGCCGTCAAGCGCGGCGCCGCATCCCGGCCATGCGCTTTCCGCAGGATTGCGCGGGATTTCCGCCAATCCCTGAGTCCGGTCAGATGATGATCCTGGCGATGATGATCACGATCACCGCGCCGACGATCGAGATGACCACCTGCTCGAGGAACGGGTTGCCGAAATTGAGCCTGATGCCGAACTGCCGGGCAAGGAAGCCGCCAACCAGCGAGCCGATCAGACCGGCAATCAGCCAGGCGATGAGGCCCCCGCCGGCACTGAGAATGAGGCTGGCGACGAAACCAGCGATGAGACCGATGATGATCCAGGCAAGGATCGACCTGCCCTGCTCGTTCATGGACCCTTCCTCATGTTTCTGATCCTCGGGCGTCCCACCCGATTCAGTGTCTTCGCCTGCCAAGTGTAGCCCCATTCGCCGCCAGACCCAACGTCGCCCGACGGCCAGCGGTGCTCAGGACGCCGGCTGCTCCGGCGGCTCCGGCGGAGGCGGCGGAGGAGGAGCAGGCGGTGGTGGCGGAGGCGGTGGTGGCACCGCGTGACGCGGCTGTGGTGCAGGCTCGGGCGGCCCGGGTAGCGGCCGACGTTGCCCCGGCGTGCGCAGCCGGCCGCCGGCGGTGCGCACCAGCGCGCCGACGCCCAGCACCACCACGATGGCGACGGCCAGCGCTCCCACCCAAGGGATGAGGCTGATCAGCGCGATGACGATGGCGCCGAGGATGACCAGCAGGAGCGCGCGCGCAATGCCGATCGGTCCCGGGTTGCGCACGAAGATGCCGGCCGCGATGCCGGCCGCGGCGACCGGGTAGCCGAAGACAAAGAGAAGGGGCAGCGCCAGCATCAGCGCCAGCCCGATCGGCAGGCCGACGACCGTCGCCGACACGATGATGGCGACCGCCGGCACCAGGATGAGCGTGACCACACCGATCAGGATGGTCGAGACCGGCCGCAGCCGCGCATGGTCGAGCGCCGTGACGAACAGCCGCCCGCCGAACAGCATCAGCACGATGCCGGCCAGGATCGTGCCGAGCACCATGGCGCCGGCAAGGCAGAAGCCGAATGCCCAGCTGGGGATGTTTCGCCATGCAGCCGGCGGTTCGTTGCGCTGGACGGTGCCGCCGATGACCGCCTCGGGGGCGATCTCGGGATCCTGCCGCGAATAGATGGTGAGGTCGCCACCGATATGGGCGAGCGAGCCGACCACGATGTGCTCGCCAGCCAGCGTCAGCGGGCCGTCGGCCTGCCCGTTGAAGACGACGGAGGCGCCGGCCAGGCGCGCCGCGCCGTGAACGTGGCCGCTCATCGAAACATCGGCGCCGCCGGCGTCGAGCCTGCCGCCAATGTCGGTCAGCGGCCCGATGGTGACACTGGCGCCGCCGGCACGCAGGTTGCCGCCGATCGGCGCGTTGACGTCGACCACGGCGCCGGCGAGCCGGGCGTCGCCCGCCACCTTGCCGGTGAGGCTGACGGAAGCCCCCGCCGCCGTCAGGTCCGTGCCAACCGTACCGCCGATCGCGATCTTGGCGCCGACCGCCCAGACGCTGCCCGCGGCGTCAGCCGAGAGAGCTACTGTGGCGCCCGCCGCCCGGATGTTTGCCGCCGTCCCGCTGACGATCACCGAACCGCCGGCCACGCGAACGTCGCCGCCGGTGGCGTTGACGATCACCTCGGGCCCGACCGTCTGCGTGCCGTCCTGTGCCAGACCGCGCATCGCCGGCATGGCCACAGCCGCCAACGCGACCGCCGCCAGCGCCACCACTCGCACTCGCTTGTCCATCGCCCAAACCCCAGTCATTGCCCCATTTTGGAGACGACGCCGCGGCGCAGGACCGCACAACCTCAGGCTCCGATTCCGGACAGGACACTAGAGCCTTTCGTGTGCCTAGGCGAGAACCTCGCCGATCTCAACCCAATCGCCTTGGCGCGACGCCGACAGGACCGACGCCGCCACCAGGGCCAGGCTGTTGAGGTTGTCGGCGCCGGTGGGGAAACGCGGTGAGAGCGTACCGGTCTCGATCGCCTCGATGGCGGCGGCCAGCGACCCGGCACGATCGAGATAGGGAAGCCGCGGCAGCTTCGGCGCCACCGCCTTCTCGCCGTATTGACGGAGCGTCAGCCGGTCCGACTTGCTGGGCGCCACCTGGGAATCACGGGACGTCCAGCGGATCTCGCCATGGGCGCAATCCATGCTCCATTCGCCGGCCCACGGCGTGCGCGGCGCGCCGCTAACCCACGAGCCGCGATAGCTGACTTGAGTGCCCTTGACGAATTCGACGGTGACGATGCCGGCGCAATCATGGGTGAAGGGGCTGCCAGCCGGGTTCCACGTCACCGCGCTCACCCGCTTCGGCTCGTCGGCGAGCACCAGCCGCATCAGGTCGAAATGGTGGATCGCCATGTCCGCGAGCAACGGGTCAGGCATCTCCGGATAGGCGTGCCCGTCGGTCGGCGCGTGATAGCGGAAGTCGATGCCCACCATGCTCAGCGGCCCCAGCGCCTGCTGGGCGATCAGTTCGGAAGCGAGGATCGGCGCTGGATAATAGCGGTAGTTCTGGCTGACCATGAGCAGCCGCTCTTTCTTCGCAGCCAGCGCCACCATCTTCTTCGCTTGCGCGATCGTGCTGGCGAACGGCTTCTCGACCACGACATTGCAGCCGGCTTCCAGCGCCTCCATGACCGCGGCGAAATGCGCCTCGGTCCTCAGCGTCGCGAGCACGAGATCGCATTCGACATCCTTCAGCGCCTCGCCCAGGCTGGCGAAGCATTGCTCGGGTTTGGCGCCCGCCTCCGCCTTGGCGCGCTCAAGCGCCTCCGGCGCGCTGTCGACAAAGGCGACGGGTTCGGCGCCGGCCACCGTCGGGACGATCTTGGTCGCCCAGTTGGCGCCCCAGCGGCCGAGGCCAACCTGGATGATCTTGGTCATGAAAATCCGTCCTCAGGTCGGAGTCAGATGTGGATGGCGCGGCCGTAGGCGGCCAGCACGCTCTCGTGCATCATTTCGGAGAGCGTCGGGTGCGGGAACACGCTGGCGATCAGCTCTTCCTCGGTCGTCTCCAGGTTCATGGCGACGACGAAGCCCTGGATCAGCTCGGTCACCTCGGCACCGACCATGTGGGCGCCGAGCAGCTGGCCGGTCTTCTTGTCGAAGATGGTCTTGACCAGGCCGTCCGGCTCTCCCAGGGCAATCGCCTTGCCGTTGCCGATGGCCGGGAATTTTCCCACGCGGATGTCGTAACCAGCGGCCTTCGCCTTGGCTTCAGTGAGGCCAACCGAGGCGATTTGCGGATTGCAATAGGTGCAGCCGGGGATTTTCAGCTTGTCCATGGCATGCGGCTTCTTTCCGGCGATCGCCTCGACGCAGATGACACCCTCGTGCTCCGCCTTGTGGGCGAGCATGGGCGGGCCGGCGACGTCGCCGATGGCGTAGATGCCCCGAACGTTGGTGCGGCCATAATCGTCGATGACGATGCAGCCGCGGTCGGTCTTCACGCCGAGCGTCTCCAGCCCGAGATTCTCGATGTTGCCGACGACGCCAACAGCCGAGATCACCTTGTCGACCTTGAGCTCCTGGGCTTTGCCGTCCTTGAGCACGATTTTGGCGGTGACCCCATCCTTGCCCTTCGAGAGCTTGTCGACCTTGGCGTCGGTATGGATCGTGATCCCCGCCTTCTCGAAGCGCTTGCGGGCATGGGCGGCGATCTCCTCGTCCTCGACCGGCAGGATCTGCGGCAGGATTTCCACCACCGTCACCTCGGCGCCCAGCGTGCGATAGAACGAGGCGAACTCGATGCCGATGGCACCCGAGCCCACCACCAGCAGCGACTTCGGCATCTTGTCGGGCACCATCGCCTCGAAATACGTCCAGATCTGCTTCTGGTCCGGCTCAAGTCCGGGCAGCGCACGCGGCCGCGCGCCCGTGGCAATGATGATGTGCTTGGCGGCGTAGTCGCCGGCGCCGAGCGCACCCTTGGGCGGGTTCTCCGCGGCCTTCACGCTGATCTTGCCGGCTCCCATGATCGTCGCCGCGCCCCAGATCACGTCCACCTTGTTCTTCTTGAGCAGGAAGGCGACGCCGTTGGACAGCTGCGCGGCGACCGCGCGTGAGCGCTTGACGATCGCCGTTCCGTCGAAGCTGACATCCTTCGCCGACAAACCAAAATCCTTGGCGTGCTCCATGTAGTGGAAGATTTCGGCCGAGCGCAGCAGCGCCTTGGTCGGGATGCAGCCCCAGTTGAGGCAGATGCCGCCGAGATAGGATTTCTCGACCACGGCCGTCTTCAACCCGAGTTGGGCCGCGCGGATGGCGGTGACATAGCCGCCGGGGCCCGAGCCGATCACGATCACATCGTACTGGTCTGCCATGGTCTCGTTTCCATCCTGAATTTGGCGCTATTGGCAGGTCGCTTCGCCGACGTCGAGGTCGAATTGACGCGGCCCCATAAGGCCGGGCTTCGCCGGCTTGTCGACAATCTTGACCGTCAGCGTGCAACGCCCGGTCTTCAACTCGTAGGCATCCGGCGCCGTCACGCCGATCGAAATGATCGGCTCCTCGTATTTGAGCGCGTCGTGAACCCGCTCATCGTTGACGATCGTCGCAATCTCCTTGGCGCTCTGCCAATAGGGCGGCAGCGCCGCCCGGGCGCCGACTGGCGTCAGCACCGCAAGCGCAGCCAGCAAGGCAAGGGGCGGTCGTTTCATCGTCTCGAATCCTCGGCCGGATTGGCCGTTTCTCCTGGCGAGGCCTTCTATCACGGGATGTCAGGCAGCCCTAGTCAACCGGCGCATTTCAGGAATGCGCTGCCTCCCGCCTCACGTCGCAGCCAGCCGTGGCACCCCGGACCTCGGAAGGAGCAGGCACACCGGCAGGAAGGCGAGATACATCACCGCGTCGATCACCCAGACGATGCCGTTCCATTGGGCGCTGAAGGCTGCGTAGATCGCGCTGAAGGCGAACGGACCGACGACTGCGGTCAGGCTGCCGAGCGCCGTCAGAACCCCCTGAAGCTGCCCCTGCTCGCTGTCGGGAACCAACTTGGAGGCGAGCGATTGCAGAAGTGGTCCGCTGATTCCGGCAACGCCGATGACCGGCGCAAGCAGGATGGCCACGGTGCCATTGGTCAGGACCGAAAGGACGAGCAGCATGACCATCTCGAGGGCCATCCCGAGCATGATCCCGGCGCGCTCGCCGATAGCGTGGGAGACCGGCCCCGGCAGCGTGCCCATGGCGATCATCTGCGCCACGCCGAACATGGAAACAGTGAGCCCGACCAGCCCCGTCCCCCACAGGAACCTCTCCTGCTGGAAGATGACCAGCACGGTGCCGTAACTCTGGTTCACCAGCTTGACGACGACGATGACAGCAAGGACCGGCAGGAGCACGCGCAGCTGGAACACACGAGCGAGCGGCGTCAGCGGGTTGAGCGCGTCCCATGACAATTGTCCGATGTGGCCGCCCGCCCTGGACTCGGGCAAGGCAGCCAAGGCCAGAGTAAAATTCACGGCCGCGAAAACGGCTGCGAGCAGAAATGGCAGCCTGACCCAGACCTCGCCCAACACGCCACCGGTGAGCGGTCCGAAGATGAAGCCGAGCCCCAGGCTGGCATAGGCCAGTCCGAAGCGCCGGGGGCGAATGTCGGGCTCCGAGATATCGGCGATATAGGCCATGCTCGCAGTCATGCTGGCTGCAAGCATGCCTGCGAGCGCACGCGCGACGAGCAGCAGCCAGAACCATGGCGTCACCGCCATGATCACATAGTCGATGGCGGTTGCCGCCAGCGCGACGAGCAGGACCGGTCGCCGGCCGAATCGGTCACTGAGCGCGCCCACAACCGGCGCGAACAGGAACTGCATGAGCGCATAGCTGCCGATCACAAGGCCGAGCAGCAGCGCGACGTTTTCCGAAATCGACAGGTCGCGGAGCAGCGACGGCAGCACGGGCATGATCAGGCCCACGCCCGCGGAATTGAGCGCAATGGTCATGAGGATTAGAACGAGAGCCCGGTTCAACGCCGCCTCCCAAGCAGCACGCGGCCCGTGGGGCCGAATGGAACGGGCGACTCTTGTCCCAGCCTACCGGCCGGGCAAGGTGAAACGTTGGCGCAGGCGCCGCTCAGGCCAGCATGCTCGCCGGCTTCTCGATGTAATCGCGGAAGGCACTCATGAGCTGGGCGCCGAGGGCGCCGTCGACGGCGCGATGGTCGGTGGACAACGTCACCGTCATGATGGTGCGGATGTCGACCTTGTGGTCGCGCACCACTGGCTTCTCGATGCCGGCCCCGACCGCGAGGATCGTCGCGTGCGGCGGGTTGATCACCGCGGCGAAGTCGCTGATGCCGAACATGCCGAGATTGGAGACCGCCGAAGACCCGCCCTGATATTCCTCCGGTGCCAGCTTGCGGGCGCGGGCCCGCGCTGCCAAGTCCTTCATCTCATTCGAGATTTCGGAAATGCGCTTGCTGTCGGCATGGCGCACCACCGGCGTGATCAGGCCACCGGGAATCGCCACCGCCACGCCGATGTCGGCGCGCTTGTGGTGCAGCATGCCACCCTCGGTCCAGGTCACGTTGGCGTCAGGCACACGCATCAGCGCCATGGCCAGCGCCTTGATGATGAGATCGTTGACCGACACCTTCCACGCCGCCTTGCCCTCCGCGTCGCGCGGGGCGGCGGCATTGATCTGCTGGCGGAGCGCCAGCAGCGCATCGATCTCGGTGTCGGCGGTCAGGTAGAAATGCGGGATCGTGGTCTTGGCCTCGACCAGCCGCCTGGCGATGATCTTGCGAACATTGTCGTGGGGGACGATGTCGTATTCGCCTTCCTCGAACAGCTTCATGATCTGCGCATCGGACATTCCCTGCGTCCCGGTCGCGCCTGCGGCGCTCCTCGCCTCTTGGGCGGGCGCAACAGCGGGAGCAGCCGGGGCCTTCGCAGCCGGCGCCGCGACCACGCCGCCAGCCTTGCCTCCAACGATGTCGGACTTGATCACGCGGCCATGCGGCCCGCTGCCCCTCACGCTCGCGACGGTCGATGCCCGCCTCTTTGGCCAGACGCCGGGCGAGCGGCGAAGCGAAGATGCGGCCGGCAGAGCCGTTGGTGGCTGGAACGGCGGCCGGAGCGGCCTGCGGCGCAGCAGCGGCAGGCGCGGCCGGCTTTGCCGCTGGGGCGGGTGCCTCGGCCGGTTTCGGCGCAAGTGCAGTCGCATGCGCATCGCCGATGGCGCCCTTGTCCTCGCCCTCTTCGAGAAGCACGGCGATGGGCTGGTTGATGGCGATATCGGCCGTGCCTTCCGGCACCAGGATCTTGCCCATGGTGCCTTCGTCCACCGCCTCAAATTCCATTGTCGCCTTGTCGGTCTCGATCTCGGCAATGACGTCGCCGGCCTTGACCGTGTCACCCTCCTTCTTCAGCCACTTGGCGAGATTGCCCTTCTCCATGGTGGGAGAGAGCGCGGGCATCAGGATGGTGATCGGCATGGGGCTAGTTTTCCCACTCCTTGCGTTCGCTCGTGCGGCCCGGATCGGTCTGGTGGGCCATCTCCGCCTCGAACATGTCGGCAATTCGCTGCAACGCCTCGCCCTCGTCCATCACGCCTTCCTTGGCGTAGGCGCGGGCAGCGTGGCGGGCGACGTCAACCAGCATCATGCCCCACATCGAGGGATCGTCGAAGCCCCGCGTGAAGGCGATCGACAGGCCGCCATCGACCACAAAGGCGCGCAGAATCTCCACGGCCTCGTCGTTGGCAAGCGCGTCCGGCGGGATCGGTTGTTCTCTCGGGCCCGCCATCCGCTCAGGCCCGGTACGTCACGGCTTTGACCGCCGCGATGACTTCGGCGACGTTGGGCAGCGCGAGCTTCTCCAGATTGGCGGCATAGGGCATCGGCACATCCTTGCCGGTCACTTTGAGCGCAGGCGCATCGAGATAGTCGAAGGCCCGCACGGTGATCTCCGAGGCGACATAGGACGACATCGACGCCACCGGCCAGGCTTCCTCGACGGTGACGCAGCGGTTGGTCTTCTTGACCGATTCGACCACCGTGGCCAGGTCCATCGGGCGGAGCGTGCGGAGGTCGATCACCTCGGCCTCGATGCCCATGCCGGCCAGTTCCTCGGCAGCCTTCAGCGCATACCCCATGCCCACGCCCCACGATACCAGGGTGACGTCGTTCCCGGCTCGCGCAATGCGCGCCTTGCCTAGCGGGATGACGTAGTCGTCGAGCTTCGGCACCTCGAAGGTGTGGCCGTAGAGGATCTCGTTCTCGAGGAACACGACCGGGTTGGGGTCGCGGATCGCCGCCTTGAGCAGCCCCTTGGCATCGGCGGCGGAATAAGGCTGGACGACCTTGAGGCCGGGCACGGCCGAATACCAGGCGGCATAGTCCTGGCTGTGCTGGGCGCCGACGCGCGAAGCGGCGCCGTTCGGACCGCGGAAGACGACCGGGCAACCCATCTGGCCGCCCGACATGTAGAGGGTCTTGGCCGCCGAGTTGACGATGTGGTCGATCGCCTGCATGGCGAAGTTCCACGTCATGAACTCGACGATCGGTTTGAGGCCAGCCAGCGCCGCACCGACGCCGATGCCGGCAAAGCCGTATTCCGTGATCGGCGTATCGACCACGCGCCTGGCGCCGAACTCTTCCAGAAGACCCTGGGTGACCTTGTAGGCGCCCTGATATTCGGCGACCTCCTCGCCGATGACGAAGACGTCCGGATCGCGGCGCATCTCCTCGGCCATGGCGTCGCGCAGCGCCTCGCGCACCGACATGGTGGCCATCTCGGTGCCGGGGGGAATGTCGGGATCGGCAGCCTGCGCTTCGCGCGGCGCCGCGGGAACCGGTGCGGCCGGCGCGGGCGCCGCCGCTGTGCCTTGCGGGGCGGCCGGCCGGGCCTCGGCGGTCTTGGTCGCGGCCGCCACGTCGCCGGCGCTCTCGCCTTCGCTGACTAGAAGCGCGATCGGCGTGTTGACCTTGACGTTCTCGGTCCCCTCCGGGATCAGGATCTTGCCCATCGTGCCCTCGTCCACCGCCTCGAATTCCATCGTCGCCTTGTCGGTCTCGATCTCGGCGATCACGTCGCCGGACTTGACCGCGTCACCTTCCTTCTTCAGCCACTTGGCAAGCTTGCCCTCTTCCATGGTGGGCGAAAGCGCCGGCATCAGAATGTCAATCGGCATGGGCTGTCCTTTGTCTGGCCGGCGATCCGCCGCCGCGGGGGCTGCTTGGGGCCCCTTCCCCGCCTAGTGATAGACGTCAGTCCACAATTCCGCCGGGTCCGGCTCGGCCGCATGCTGGGCAAAATCGGCAGCCTGGGAAATCTGGTCGCGGACCCGTTTCTCGATCGCCTTCAATTCGTCTTCGCTGGCGATCTTCTTCTCCACAATGCGCGCCCGCGACATCTCGATCGGGTCATGATGCTGGCGCACGTCGTTCACTTCCTCGCGCGAGCGATACTTGGCCGGGTCGGACATGGAATGGCCGCGATAGCGGTAGGTCAGCATCTCGAGGATGTAGGGGCCGTTGCCGGCGCGCACCCATTCCACCGCCTTCTCGCCGGCGGCCTTGACGGCGCGCACGTCCATTCCGTCCACCTGCTCGCCGGGAATGTTGAACGAGACGCCGCGCTTGGAAAGGTTGGTCTGCGCCGAGGAGCGGGTCACCGAGGTGCCCATGGCATAGCGGTTGTTCTCGATGACGTAGACGACCGGCAGCTTCCACAGCTCGGCCATGTTGAAGCTCTCGTAGACCTGGCCCTGGTTGGCAGCGCCGTCGCCGAAATAGGTCAGGCAGACGTGACCGTTGTCGCGATACTTGTTGGCAAAGGCGATGCCGGTACCGAGCGGCACTGAGGCGCCGACGATGCCGTGGCCGCCGTAGAATTCCTTCTCTCGGCTGAACATGTGCATCGAGCCGCCCTTGCCGCGGGAATATCCGGTGCTGCGGCCGGTCAGCTCCGCCATCACGCCGCGGGCGTCCATGCCGGAGGCCAGCATATGACCGTGGTCGCGGTAGCCGGTAATCACCTGGTCGCCGTCCTTGATCGCCATCTCCATGCCGACGACCACGGCCTCCTGGCCGATATAGAGATGGCAGAAGCCGCCGATCAGCCCCATGCCGTACATCTGGCCGGCGCGCTCCTCGAAGCGGCGGATGGTGAGCATCTGCGTGAAGGCGCGGAGTTCCTCCTCGCCACTGAGATTGGCCGGTTTGGTGGTGATGTCGGCGCCCAACCCGACGGGCGCCTCAGCCGATTTGACGGCGCTGGCGGCTACCGGCGGTTCACTTGCCTTGCGTTGGGCCTTGGGCATCAGAGACTCCCTCGACGTGAACTTGTTGTTTCATTTGGGGCGAAACTAGCGGAAGGCGACCACCAATCCAAGGTCGGCGCCACGCCTCAGGTGCAAAGCTACCATGCTGACAGGACATGCTAATTTTGCACTGCGACAACGGCAACAGGGCGACGTTCGCGGCCCGCGCCGTAGCCGGCGCCTATTGCTGCGGTGCACCCGGTCGGATGACGACCTCGTCGGGCCGCATCATGTTGAGCGCCAGGCGCGCCTGCATGTCTACCACATCGGCATCGAGGCTCGACGGCCTGACCGTGGCAACCTGCTTCTCGAGCCGATCGTGCTCGGCCTTGAGATCGTCGAACTCCGCCGACAGCCGGGTGGCGTCGACGTTGAGGCGGTCCATCGCCCAGATGCCGAATGAGCCGCTGAAGGCGTGGAAGCCGAAATAGGCGAGAAAGCCTGCGGCGATGAGCGGCATCCACAGACGCCGAAGGGGGCTCTTCTTGTACTGACGCGTGATCATGACCCGGCCCGCAGAGCGACTCGCCGACCATGCGCCGGCGAGGCTTAATGGTCCGTTTCCGCGCCGCCAATTTTGACCGCCTCCCTCGCCAGGAGGGAGTTGGCGGACGTGATCGCACTGATGTCGTTCGTCCGGTCGCCCGACCCTCACCCCTTGCGGGTGAACACGCTCTTGCCGGCAAACACCGCCTCGGTGCCCAGCTCTTCCTCGATGCGGATGAGCTGGTTGTACTTGGCGATGCGGTCCGAGCGCGACATCGAGCCGGTCTTGATCTGACCGCAATTGGTGGCGACCGCGAGGTCGGCGATGGTCGAATCCTCGGTCTCGCCCGAGCGGTGCGACATGACCGCCGTGTAGGCCGCCTTGTGGGCCATCTCGACGGCGTCGAGCGTCTCGGAGAGCGAGCCGATCTGGTTGACCTTGATCAGGATCGAGTTGGCGACGCCTTCCTTGATGCCCCGCGCCAGCCGCTCGGTATTGGTGACGAAGATGTCGTCGCCGACGAGCTGGATCTTGCCGCCGAGCTCGTCGGTGGCGATCTTCCAGCCTGCCCAGTCGTCCTCGGCGTTGCCGTCCTCGATGGAAACGATCGGGTATTTGCCGATGAGCTCCTTGAGATAGGCGACCTGCTCGGCGGGACTCGCGGACTTCTTGCCGCCCTCGCCGGCATAGACGTACTTGCCGCCCTTGAAGAATTCGCTCGACGCCGGGTCGAGGGCGATCGCCACGTCGTCGCCCGGCTTGTAGCCGGCCTTCTCGATGGCGCGGATGATGAAGTCGAGCGCCTCGGTCGCCGTCTGCAGGTTGGGCGCGAAGCCGCCCTCGTCGCCGACATTGGTGTTGTGACCGGCGTCGGAGAGCGCCTTCTTCAGCGCGTGGAAGGTCTCCGCACCCATGCGCACCGCCTCGGCGAAGGTCGCCGCGCCGAAGGGCACGATCATGAATTCCTGGAAGTCGATCGGGTTGTCGGCATGAACGCCGCCGTTGAGCACGTTCATCATCGGCACCGGCAGGATGCGGGCATTGGTGCCGCCGACATAGCGGTAGAGCGGCAGCGTGTTGGCTTCCGCCGCCGCCTTGGCGACGGCCAGCGACACGCCGAGGATGGCGTTGGCGCCGAGCCGGCCCTTGTTGGGCGTGCCGTCGAGCGCGATCATGGTCTGGTCGATGTGGATCTGGCTCTCGGCCTCGAGCCCGCCGATCGCCTCGAAGATCTCGCCGTTGACCGCTTCCACGGCCTTCTGCACGCCCTTGCCGCCGTAGCGCTTCTTGTCGCCGTCGCGCAGCTCCACCGCCTCGTGGACGCCCGTCGACGCGCCGGAAGGCACCGCGGCGCGGCCGAACGAGCCGTCCTCCAGGATGACGTCCACCTCGACGGTGGGGTTGCCGCGGCTGTCGAGGATTTCGCGGCCGATGATGTCAATAATCGCGGTCATGAGGTCTTCTCCGAGGTGATCCGGTCGTCCTGGTTGGTGCCAGCTTCTACAGGAGCGGCAGCACTGGCGGAAGGTGTGAATCGTCCCGTCTGTCACATCGCAGAGGCATGACGATCGCCCGCCGCCGAAAGCTTTCGCCGGCTAGATAGAACCATTCGGCGCCGGCGGTTTTGCGCAGGATCAAGCCCGCCGGCAATAGCGTCCGGGAGCACCTGGCGGAGCCCAGCCATTGCCGGACCGCTTGGCACGGGCCGATGCGCCGCGTTTGGCCGCGACAAGGCTTCGGGCGCTCATCCGAAGCGTGAATTGCAGCGCTCTTCAATTGCCAGCATAGAAGAGCCATGGTCCTTGATGGCGTCCGGATGGGACGTCCAACGCACACGATATAGTTGTCGCGATAATAACACCTAAGTCCGTCGGTCACTATGGAATGACCTCGTCTGATGTGCCATGATACCCGGGGCAAGTCACCGGGTAGCGCAAGGGGCGGCGGTGATGGAAGACGACCTTATTCGGCAGGCCGTGAATCTCTGGTACGGGGCCGGTTTCGGCGAGATCCCGTGGGCCAGCGCCTTGCGCGCGACCGCCGAGCTGATCGGCGGCGGGGCCGCGGCCGTGATTGGCCAGAACCGGGCGACGTCGCGCGTCGAACGGATCAACGTCTATGGCGTCGATGAAACCGTCGACGAATACGTCGCGCGGATGAGCCAGATCAATCCGCGCACGCGGTATTCCATGAAGCTTGCCGGTCCGCATGTCGTCACCGATTACCGGTGCTGCCGGAAGCAGCCCTTGGCCGCAACGAGTTCTACGACTGGCTCGGGCGCCATCACGGGCTGCGCTATTTCGTCGGCGCGCGCATCTATGACGACGGGCCGAACTCGCTCCTGGCGTCGGTGGAATTCACGCCGCGGCACGGCCACGCCGACGAGGACATCGTTCGCACCTTCAAACGGATCACGCCGCACATTGCCAATGCCTGGCGCATTTCGGCGCTGATGGAGCAATTCGCCGGCGCCACGACCCTGATCGAAACGCTGGTCGCCCAGCGGCTGTGCGGCATGATCGGCCTCAGCGCCGACGGCAGCGTGTTGTTCATGAACGCCGCCGCCGAAGAGGCGATCCGTGGCGCCGACGGCCTCACCGTGGTCGATGGCCGGTTGCGGGCCGCGCGCGCAGCCAACGACCGCACCTTGCAGCAGATCATTGGCCGCGTGCTGCGCTCGCATCCGAGATCCGAGCCCGACGCCGGCGGCGCGGTGGCGCTGGCGCGGCCGAGTGGGCGCACACCGTTCGTGGTGCGGGTGATGCCGAGCGCGGCCGGCGAACGGTTCCGCGTTGGCGAATTGCCGGTGGCGCTGGTGCTGATCGCCGATCCCGACCGGCGCGCGGCGCCGAGCGACGCGACCTTGCGCAGCCTGGGATTTTCGCCGAGCGAGGCGCGCATCGCGCAACGGCTGGTGCAGGGCCGCACGCTGGCCGAAGCCGCGCGCGACCTCGGCATGGCGCACAACACCGCGCGCGCCCATCTGCGCAGCATCTTCGCCAAGACGCGGGCGCGCTCGCAGGTCGAGCTGGTGCGCATGCTGGTCGAGTTCGCCCGCCTCGACGGCGCCCAATGACCGGCAAGCTCGAAGGCAAGGCCGCCGTCGTCACCGGCGGCTCGGCGGGCATCGGACTTGCCATCGCCAGGCGGTTCGTCGCCGAGGGCGCCACGGTGTTCGTCACCGGCCGCCGCCAGGCAGCGCTCGATGCAGCGGTCGAGGCGATCGGCCCGCAGGCGACCGGCGTCCGCGGCGACAGCGCCAATCCCGGCGACCTCGACCGGCTCTACCGGACCGTCCGCGACAAGGCCGGCCGGCTCGACGTGGTGGTCGCCAATGCCGGCTTCGGCGAGGCCGCGCCGCTCGGCGCCATCAGCGAAGAGCATTGGGAGAAGAGCTTCACCGCCAACGTCAATGGCGCGCTCTTCGCCGTCCAGAAGGCGCTGCCGCTGCTGCAGGACGGCGGCGCCATCGTCCTCATCGGCTCGATCATCACCGTGCGCGCTGTCCCGGGCTTCACCGCCTATGCCGGCAGCAAGGCGGCGATCCGCAGCTTCGCGCGGCAATGGATGCTCGAACTCGCGCCGCGCCGCATCCGCGTCAACGTCATCAGCCCCGGCCCGATCGAGACCCCCGGGCTCGACAGCCTGGCCGCGACCGACGCTGAGCGGCGGCAGTTCAAGGCCGCGCTCGCCGGCCAGGTGCCGCTCGGCCGCCTGGGCGAGCCGGACGAGGTCGCCAAGGCCGCCGTGTTCCTCGCCTCCGACGATGGCAGCTTCATCAACGGCGTCGAGTTGTTCGTCGACGGCGGCCTGACGCAGAGCTGAGCACGGTCAGAAGCGGCAAGCATCTCCGAGGGTTAGTCCAATTGGACTAAATGTCCGGAATGACTCTGCGGCGCATCGCTGCCAAGAATTGGAAACATGTGGCGTTGTGCGCCAAGCGTGTTCTTGGACGGCGAGCAATATGTCGAAATTCAGGTCTCTGGCGGACGTGGGGGCAAGGACGCGCAACAATTGGGGCGTCCCGAACAGAGTGCTCGCTCGCGGTCACTGGTGAGACAGGTCATGAGGATTCAAGGCCACGAAGTGCATCCCAGTACTGCCGCGCAGGGCATCCCAGCCGTGGCCCTCATTCACCTCTGTCTATTATTGCTGCTGGCAAGCGCCGTTCTAGTGTTTGGGAAAGGGCAAGGCTTGGCGGCAACGTTTGTCGAAAGTTCCAGCGACCTCTGGGATACATCCCAGGGGAATGTTGTCACTGCGGACAGCGGTGTTTTGGGCCCGCCCGTATACGTTTCGTCATACGCAAGTGATATCCGGGACATGTTTGGTGGGTCCTACGGCTTGATAGAGCCTGGGCATACTCTGTTCCAAGACTCTCAGCCGGCAGGAACCGTTGATTGGGTCGAGTGGCAGACGCCAAGCACCGCGACCCTGAGGAGCTTCAGCCTGATCGCATCGCATGACACGTCGGGTCGCGACGCCCACCAACGCGGGTTTGATCAGTTCCAACTTTTTGCCTGGAACGCGAGCACAAGCCAGTTCGACTTGATCTTCCAGTATGACCCATCCAACCCCTACGGAAACAGCAGCCCACCACCCAATGGTTTCCTGTCGACGAATTGCACCGCGAGTTATTATCTCTGTCTCGCTGCGAATTTGGTGCCGGTGACAACGGACAGGTTCCGGGCGACATTTCGCCAGCTCGGAAGCCCATCGAATGCTTCTGGCCCGCGCATCAACGAACTTGACGGTTACAATACGTTCTTTGCCGACGCATCAATTCCGTCCACCGTCCCCCTCCCCGCCGCCTTCCCGCTCCTTGCCTCCGGCCTCGGCGGGTTGGGCCTCCTCGGCTGGCGCCGCAAGCGCAAGACCGTACCCCGCGCGGCCGCCTGATCGGCTCGGCTTCACCCCAAGCAAAAACCCCGGCCAATGCGCCGGGGTTCTTGCTGATGCCATTCAGGTGTCGAGCAGCAAATGCGCGGCCTACGACGGCTGCGGCGCCGTTGCGCCGCGCGGGCGCCTTCCGGAATCGTGCGCTCCGCCGTGTTGAGGCTCTCGATGGCGTAGCCGGCGGCCCTCTTGTAGCCGGCCATGAATTCCGCCCGCTCGGCCGGCGGAATGACGTCGTCGATGTCGTCGAAGGTGCCGCCGCAGCGCTCGTCGACGATCTTCAGGAGCCCGAACGGCCCGGCCCCGCGATTGCGCAGGACGACCTGGGAGATCGGGCCGCAGAGCTTGGCGTCGTAGGCGGCAAGCGCCGCCGGCGTGACCCCGTGCTCGACCATGGCGAGCCCCAGCACGCGCGTATCGACGATCGCCTGGCTGGCTCCGTTGGAGCCGGTCGGATACATGGCATGCGCCGCGTCGCCCAACAGCGCCACCGGGCCGTCCTGCCAGGTCGGTATGGGATCGCGGTCGATCATCGGGTTCTCGAAGGCGCCGTCGGCGCCCTTGAGCAGAGCCGGCACGTCCAGCCAGTCCCACACCCAGCCGTCGAAATGATGGACGAAATCCTCGATGCCGACCTGGCGGAACCAGCCCGTCTGCTTCCAGCCTTCGGCGTTGTCCATCGTCACCTCGGCGATCCAGTTGATCGTCGCCAGGCCGGTGCGCGGATCGGGCGGCGAGATCGGATAGAACACGAAGCGATGCCGGTCGGTTCCGAGCCCGACGAAGGACGCGCCGGTCCGGATGGGTTTCGCCAGGGTGGTGCCGCGCCACATCACCGCCCCGCCCCAGTGGATCGGCGGCTGGTGCGGATGCATCTGGGCCCGCACCGCCGAGTGGATGCCGTCGGCGCCGATGAGCAGCGCGCCATGCATCTCGGAGGTGGCGCCGTCGGCATGCTCGATGAACACGGTCACGCCGCCTCGCGGCTCCTTGCGATAGCCAGTCACACGGCTGCCCAGCCTGACCGAGCGCTCGCCGATCCGCTCCACCACCAACTGGTGAAGAGCCATGTGGAAACGGCCGCGATGCACCGCGAATTGCGGCCAGCGATAGCCCGCCGCCAGTCCGCGCTGTTCTGAATAGATGTCGTTGCCGTTGAGGCCGACCAGCGCCCATTCCTGCGCCGGCAGGCCGACGCTGCCGAGTTCGGCCTCGCCGATGCCGAGATCGTAGAGTTCGCGCACTGCGTTGGGCTGCAGGTTGATGCCGACGCCGAGCGGCCGCATCTCGCGCACCGCCTCGAACACAATGCAGCGCACGCCGATCTGGTTGAGGGTGAGCGCGGTCGCCAGCCCCCCGATACCACCGCCGGCGATGAGGACCAGGTCGTCGGTCACGCTCAGCCTCCTCCACAATGTCTCGGATTGCTTTAGCTTTTGCCGGGGACCTGGGGCAAGCGCGCTTTGCCGGAAACGCCGCAGGTGACAGCGCCCCGCCCGCTTGCCATCTTCGTCAGGGATGACCGACCTGATCGTCACCAATGGCGACAATGCAGCGGAACTCCTGCGGCTGGCCGGCCGCCAGGCGACCCTTCTGCCGTGGCGCGACGTGCTGCACGAGGGGCCGATCACCCGCGCCGGCCTCGGCGCCGTCACCGCCGAACGGGTTGCCTATCTCGCCGGCCGTTTCAGGGTCGAGCAGGCAGAAATCGCGGCCGAATTCGCCGAGCGCGACGCGTGCCTCCGCGCCCACCGCGATTTCGAGACGGTGGAATTGTGGTTCGAGCACGACCTCTACGACCAGCTCCAGCTCGTCCAGGTGCTGGCATTCTTCGCCGGCGAAGCGCCGCGCAACAACCTCGTGCTGGTCCAGGCCGACGACTTTCTCGGCACGCAGACTCCCGACACCATCCTCCGCTTCGCCGACAAGGCACGGCCCGTGACGCCGGCCGACCTCGCGCTGGCGGCCGGCGTGTGGTCGGACCTCGCCGCGCCGAGCCCTGAGCGCATCGCCGCCCGCCTCGGCCAGCCGGAAGGGCCGTTGCCGTTCCTGCGGCCGGCGCTCACACGCTTTCTCGAGGAACTGCCCGCGCCCGGCTCCGGCCTCGGGCGCACCGAGCAGACGCTGCTGGCCGCGATCGCCCACGGCGCCAGCCAGCCGGCAAAGCTCTTCCATCAGTTGATTGCCGAGGAGGAGGCCGCCTTTATGGGCGACTGGAGCGTCTTCCGCCTGCTCGACGACCTAGCCTTCTGTGCCGTGCCGCTGATCGCCGGCCTGCCCACGCCTGAGGCTGAGTTCGACAGCACGCGCTTCCAGGATGCCGCGCTGGAACTGACCACCGCCGGCGAGGCGGTGCTTGCCGGCGAGGAAGACCAAGTCGACCTCTCCGGCCTCGACCGCTGGTGGGCCGGCACGCACCTCCGCGGCCGCTCGGTCTGGCGCTTCGACCGCGATGCCGCGAAGCTTGTATCGCCCGACATTTCCGGCGAATAGAGACCCCATGACCAAGAAACCTCTCCAGCTCGGCCGACCGGTCCCCATTCCCGCCAGTCCCGACAAGGCGGTGCTCGACCGCGTGCCGAACCCGCAGCCTGGAAGCAAGTTCCTGGCGCGGTTCACCTTTCCCGAATTCACCTCGATCTGCCCGGTCACCGCCCAGCCAGATTTCGGCCTAATGGTCATCGACTATGTGCCGAGAAGCTGGCTGGTCGAATCGAAGTCGCTCAAGCTTTACCTGCAGTCCTTCCGCAGCCACGGCGCCTTCCACGAGGACGTGACCGTCACCATCGGCCGCAAGCTCGCCGACCTGCTCAAGCCTCACTGGCTGAGGATCGGCGGCTATTTCAATCCGCGCGGCGGCATGCCGATCGACGTCTTCTGGCAGACCGGCAAGCCACCCGCCGGCGTCTGGCTTCCGGACCAGGACGTTCCGCTCTATCGCGGCCGGGGCTGAGGACGATGCAGCGGGGGCGGCTGGAAGCCTTCAGCGACGGCGTCATCGCCATCATCATCACCGTCATGGTGCTGGAGATGAAGGTGCCGCACGGCGAGCAATGGTCGGCGCTGACGCCGCTCGCCCCGGTCTTCGTCAGCTATGTGCTGAGCTTCATCCACCTCGGCATCTACTGGAACAACCATCACCACATGCTGCATGCCGCCAAGCACGTCGACGGCCGGGTGCTGTGGGCCAACCTGCATCTGCTGTTCTGGCTGTCGCTCATGCCCTTCGTCACCGCCTGGATGGGCGAGAACCATTTCGCGCCAACCCCGGTGGCGCTTTACGGGCTCGACCTGCTGGCCTCGGGCATCGCCTATTACATCCTTGCCCGTGCACTGGTTGCCGTGAACGGCAAGGAGTCGCCCATTGCCATCGCGCTGGGCCGCGACGTCAAGGGTGCGATCTCTCCGGCGATCTACCTCGCCGCCATCGTCGTGTCGTTCTTCTACGCGCCGGCCGCGCTCGCCCTCTATTTCGTCGTCGCTGCCATCTGGCTGGTGCCCGACCGGCGCATCGAGCGGGTCGTGCGCGAGTGACGGCCTCCGAAGTCCCGGTTGTGCTGGCCGACAAGCCGCGCCTCGCCGCAATGATGCGCGACTATATTGCCGAGATGGCGGCGATCATCGAGGGCGTCGATCCGCAACAGCCCTACAAAGGTTTCGATCTCTACTGGTCGGAGAAGGATTCGCGCTGGCCATTCTGGTTGACCGTTGACGGTGTCCGGGCTGGCTTTGCGCTATTGGATCGTGAGGGTCGGACCATGCAGATCGCCGAGTTCTTTGTGGCTCGGCCGTATCGGCGCAGCGGCATCGGCCTAGCTGCCGCGCGGCGGCTGATTGCCCGCTTTCCGGGCCCCTGGCAGATCACTCAACGCGAACAGAACGTCGGCGCCATCGCCTTCTGGCACCACGTGCTTGACGGTTTCGTCACCTATGACGAGACCACCACAAGCACCGACGCCGTGCGCCGCCGGCAGCTTTTCGTCTATCCTTAGCGGCCGATTTAACGCTTCTTTGAAAGCGGTTAGCCATTCTGCCGCGGTCGCCCGAGGGTGACCGCGGAGGACATGGCATGGCCGATTTCATCTCGCGCGCCGCACGCAGCTGGCGCCTGATCACGGCGAGCGGCGCCGTGCTTCAGGACGACGGCGAGCTGCTGTTGCTGCCGATCCTCTCCGGCGCAGCGACGCTTGCCGTGGTCGGCGCCTTCGTCTGGCCGGCAATGACCGCCGGCACCTTCGACGGCCTCAAGCAGGGCCAGGCTCTACCCGCCTCGCTCTATGTCTGGCTCTTTGCCTTCTATCTGGTCCAGTATTTCGTCATCATCTTCTTCAACACCGCGCTGGTCGGCGCGGCGCTCGACCGTCTGGAGGGCCGCGACCCGACCATTCGCTCGGCGCTGGCGCTCGCCGCCCGCCGCGTCGTGCCGATCTTCGGCTATGCGCTGGTCTCTGCCACCGTCGGCTTGCTGCTGCGCTTCATCGGCGAGCGTCTCGGCCTCCTCGGCCGGCTGATCGAGGCCGGCGCAGGGCTCGCCTGGACGGTCACCACCTTCCTCGTCGTTCCGGTGCTGGCCGCCGAAGGCATCGGACCGGTCGAGGCGATCGAGCGCAGCGTCGGCCTTCTGAAGAAGACCTGGGGCGAGAACATCGTCGGCAACGCCGGCATCTCGCTGGTCATGGGCTTCGCCGCCTTCCTGGCCGGTCTCGTCCTGTTCGTCGGCGTCCAGCTGCTCCCCGCCAGCCAGGCTCTCGCGCTGGCGCTGATCACCGCCGGGGCGCTCGCCTTCATCGCCGTCATGGCCTTCGGCGCTGCGCTGTCGGCGGTCTATTCTGCGGCGGTCTACTATTACGCCGTCACCGGCGAGCCACCGATCGACTTCGACCGCGACATGGTGCGCGGCACCTTCGCCCCGAAGGGCGGCTAGCCCCGCTTCTTGGCGATGGTGTCGAGCGCCATCAGCTCTTCCAGGAGCGCCGGAAGCTGATCGATCGGCACCATGTTGGGGCCGTCGGAGGGCGCATTGTCCGGGTCCTCGTGGGTCTCGATGAAGACGCCGGCGACGCCCACTGCCACCGCGGCGCGCGCCAGCACCGCAACGAAGCGTCGGTCGCCGCCGGTCGAGCTCCCCTGCCCGCCGGGCTGCTGCACCGAATGGGTGGCGTCGAAGATGATGGGCGCGCCGGTCTCGGCCATGATCGGTAGCGCCCGCATGTCGGAGACCAGCGTGTTGTAGCCGAAGCTCACACCGCGCTCGGTCAGCAGCACGTTGGGATTGCCGCTGTCGACCACCTTGGCGACGACGTTCGTCATGTCCCACGGCGCGAGGAACTGGCCCTTCTTGATGTTGACCGGCTTGCCGGTCTTGGCCGCCGCCACCAGCAGATCGGTTTGCCGGCAAAGGAAGGCCGGAATCTGCAGCACGTCGACAACTTGCGCGATCTCTGCGCACTGGTCGCGCTCGTGCACGTCGGTGAGGATCGCCACGCCGAGGTCTTTGCGGAGATCGGCGAAGATGGCGAGCGCCTTGTCAAGACCGAGACCGCGTTTTCCCGCAAGGCTGGTGCGGTTGGCCTTGTCGAAGGAAGTCTTGTAGACGAGGCCGATCTTGAGCGATGCCGCCATCTCCTTCAGCCGCCCGGCCATGGCGAAGGCGTGGTCGCGGCTTTCCAACTGGCAGGGGCCGGCAATCAGCTTGAGCGGCAGGTCGTTGCCGAAGGTCGTCGCGCCGACGGTCACATGCTTGTTCGGTTTCATGAGGCGGGACTATAGCGGGGCGGACGAAAAACGCACCGGTCTCGTTAGTCGGTCTCGAACGCCAGCGCGGCGCCGTGGGCCGCTTCCGCCGGCACGACCAGAGCGTCGGCCAGCGCGGTAAACGGCACGCGGTTCTCGGTGAAGAGCGCCGCCACGGCTCCGAGGTCGGCCACCTTCACCCGCCAGCCCAGGAAGCGCCGCGGGTCCGACTCCGCCGTCTCGCCGAAGAACGCCCTGAAACCCTCCGGCGACATCACCTCCACCCGGCTGCCGTCGCCGAGTTCGAAGGAAATGCCGAAGCTGGTCGCTGTGATTTCACGCATGCCGGTAAAATGGGTAAGGAACTCGTGGAAGTCGGCCGGGTCGCGCGTCACCATCACGGCGGACGTGATATTGAGCGCGCCGTTGGCGTGGCGCTGGAACTCGGGCCGCCAGAAATTTCCCGGATAATGGTGCCGACAGGTGAAGAAGCCGGCGCGCTTCAGGCGCGAGTCGCTGGTGAAGGTCAGCGAAAACGCGACTTTGCGCTCACTCCCGTCCGGTCCCTTGGCGACGCGCTCGAAGCCGAAGGGCTCGTAGACACGGAGATCGTGTGCCGCGAAATCGGCGCGGTCCGCGGCTGCGTCAATGCTCTTCAGCACCAGCATGGACAGCCCCTCGCCGCCCTCGAGGAAGGTGCGATTGAAGGCGCCGAAGGAGAAATGCGTGCCGTCGCCGGCCGGGATCTTGCCCGTATCGGCCACCGCCAGGATCTCCAGAAATGACCCGCCGAACTGGGCCAGCGAATTGGCCGTACCGAAGGGGTGGCGGGCAACCGGCGTCAGCGTGAAGCCGAGACGCTGGAATGTCGCCCGCGCCGCGTCCAGGTCGCGGACGGCCAGCACAAGATGATCAATCGGGCGAGGGAAACGTCGGGACTCGGCCATGACCCGCCATCATCATTCATTTCGGCAGGCAAATTCCACCCACAACGGGTAGTAAATCGACACGCGATGCTACATCGCCGCGGGCGGACCCGGCCGCTTCGCTGCCAAGGTCTGCCCCGTCGATTTGACGCCCGTTCGGTCTCTTGCCAGAGGTTAACAATTGGTTGAAAATGTCGAATCCGCTCGCATCGAGCGATACGGGGGCACTGGCTATGAATAGGCGCGGCAGCGTTGGCGGCCATGTGCTGGGCGGCGGTGCCATGCACCTGTTCTATCGCGACCCATCCAGTTACCTGTTCGGCGTCTACGGCAGCTACCACACCGGAACAGCATCGACATCTGGCGGGCAGCCGGCGAAGCCGAGCTTTATCGCGGCCGTTTCTCGTTCACCGGACTGGCGGGCATCGAGGGCGTCGATTTTCCCGCCACGTCGGGTGGCTTGACGGTCACCAACGTCGACAACCAGCATTTCTTCACGCAGTTGAGCCTGTCGTATTACCCAACCGACGATTTCAAGCTGTCGGGCGGCTTCGACTACCTGAACCAGACCGGCATGGGCACGGCCGGCGTCGAATACCTCATGCACAACGGGCTCGGGACCCCAGTCTCGCTTTTCGCCAAAGCGCGCTTCGGCGCCAGCGACTATCAGCAGATCACCGCGGGCGTCCGGGTGCACTTCGGCGCCGATCCGAAAGCCTCGCTCATCGCCCGTGATCGCACGGCGGATCCGCCGAACTACACGCCGGTTTGGCCGAAGCTGACCACGGCGGCCGCGGGAAGCAGTCCCTCCGCGCCAGAGGTGTGCGAGGCCGACAGTTCCTACGGACCGTCTGACACGTGTACGTGCCCCTATGACACCGAGCCTCTGGAAGGCGGCGGGTACTACTGCACCGACGTCCCGGCAGAATAAGCACAGATATTGTCAAGCTTCTCCCGGCCCGATGAGGATGAAAGCTAGAAGTTGACCGCGCGATGACGCGCGGCCAATGGGCCTAGCCGTTCACCGGCTTGGCATCTTCCGCATCGCGGATGAGTCGCACGAACTCGGCCCTGAGACCGAACGGGTCCTTGCCGCGGGCGCCGTCGGCCAGCGCGCGGATCGACTGCCAGTCATAGCCGGTCTCGATCCACGGATCGCCGCGCAGTTCCTGGCCGAAGGCGGCCACTGCCAGCGCCCAGCGGGTGGATTCCGGCGCTTGATCGACGCTCGCCACTTGATCGGCCTTGCCGACCGGCCGCTCCATCAGCTTGGAGGTCGACTGGCCGGGCAGCTTGTAGCGGATCTTGATGTAGGCGAGCTCGTCGCCCCTGCCGGGCACCACCGTCTCGTCGACCTTCTGGTAGCGCAGCGGATCGCTCGCCAGCGGCCCGCCCACCGGCGTGATCTCGTAGAGCGCCGTCACCGAGGCGCCCGAGCCCACTTCGCCGGCATCCACCCGGTCGTTGTTGAAGTCCGAGCGGTCGAGCAGCCGCGTCTCGTAGCCGATCAGGCGATACTCGGCGACTTGCGCCGGGTTGAACTCGACCTGGATCTTGACGTCGTCGGCGATCGGAAAGAGCGAGGACGAGAAGTCGTCGCGGAAGAGCTTGCGCGCCTCGTCGAGCGTGTCGATGTAGCCGGCGGTGCCGTTGCCGGCCTGGGAGAGCGTCTGCATCATCAGGTCGTTGTAGTTGCCGTGGCCGACGCCGAAGGCTGAGAGGTAGACTCCGGTCTTGCGCTTCTCGGCGATGAAATCCTGAAGCTTCTCCGGATCGGCGACGCCGACATTGAAGTCGCCGTCGGTCATCAGCACGACGCGGTTGACCGCGTCCTTGCCGAAATTCTGCTCCGCCAGATCATAGGCCAGCTCCAGCCCGGCGCCGCCCGCGGTCGAGCCACCGGCATGCAGCGTCTCGACGGCGCAGCGCATGGTCAGCTTCTGGTTGCCGGCTGTCGGCGGCAGCACCGCACCGGCAGCGCCCGCATAGACCACCATCGACACGTGGTCCTCGGGCCTCAGTTGGTCGATCAGCACGTTTAGCGCCTTCTGCACCAGCGGCAGCTTGTTGGGCTCGTCCATCGAGCCGGACACGTCGATCAGGAAGACGAGGTTCACCGACGGCTGCTTGTCCGCAGCGATGTCGTAGCCCTGCAGGCCGATATGGATGATCTCCTTGTCCGCCGCCCAGGGCGACGGCGTCACCGTCACGTTCGCCTTGAACGGCTCCTCCGGCGAGGCCGGACCCGCATAGCCGTAGTCGAAGTAATTGAGCAGTTCCTCGACGCGCACCGCGTCGCGCGGCGGCAGCATGCCGTCCCTGAGGAAGCTGCGCACATTGGCGTAGGATGCCGTATCGACATCGATGGAGAAGGTCGAGACCGGATCCTCGCCGACGCGCTTCACCGGATTGGAGGTCGCGTGCGGATATTTCTCAGTGTCGACATAGGGGCCCTCCAGCATCGCTCCGGGCGGTGTGGCGCCGGCAATGGCACCCGTCATCGGCATTGGCATCTGTGGTAATGCCAGGCGATAGTTGCCGGCGAGTCCGCCGCCCGATTGCAGCTTGCGGCCGCCGTCCATCTCGGCATGCTCTGCCGGGAAGCCGAGATTGGCGCAGGCGGCTGGTGTCGGCCTGCCGTCGTGCACGGCTGTGTCGATCCCGGCCAGGGCCGGCGGCGATGCGAGCGCGCTGGAAGCGATGAGAAGGGACAGAATGCAGATCGGTTTGACAGGCGCCATGTACCGGTTCGTCGCCATGACCGTACCTCCGCGATTGCGCCCACCCGAGGCGCACACTGCCAAAGTATCTTGGCCGCATGGTGGCGCGCGCGCGCCCGATTCCGGGCGGCGATGGGGCCGCAATGCGCTTCCTGTGATCGTTCTAGTCCTAGCGGCGCTCGCCCTGGCGCTTGCCGCGGGGCCGGCCGCCGCCGCTCAGCGCGTCGGCCTGGTCATCCTCCATGGCAAGACCGGATCGCCGACCCAGTTCGCCGGCATGACCGGCATGCTCGACGAGAGCGGATATGGCGTCGAAACGCCCGAGATGTGCTGGTCGGCGCGGCGCATCTACGACCAGCCGCTGGATCAATGCTTCGCCGACATCGACGCGGCCGTTGCGCGGCTCAAGGCCGACGGCTTTGTTGCGATCGTCGTCGGCGGCCACAGTCTCGGCGGGCTGGTGGCGCTCGCCTATGCCGCCACCCATGACGGACTGGCTGGCGTGGTGGCTCTGGCCCCGGACGGCGAGCCCAGCGACTTCAACCGCCACGTCAAGGTCGCCGCCAGTGTCAAACGCGCCGCCGCCATGATGAAGATGGGCCAGGGCGACAACACCGTCCGCTTCACCGACCGCGTGCTCGGGCGTTATTTCACCGTCGAAGCCACGCCGCGCGCCTTCCTCTCCTTCCTCGGACCGGAGAGCCCGCTCGACCCGGCGAGCCTGCTCTCCAGGATCCGTGCGCCGCTGTTCTGGGCGGCCGGCAACAGGGATTCCAGCCAGCGCAACGCTTTCGCCCTCTTCCGCAAGGCGCCGGAGAACGCTCTCAGCCGCTTCCTCCCCGTCGATGCCGACCACATGGGCACGCCGGCCGCGGCGCTGGTTCCGCTTGTCGATTGGCTCGACCGCATAGCATCCGCCCCACCGTAATGATCGCCTCCATCCCCTTCGATCCCGATCGCTTCCGCTCCTCCGCCCGGCATTACTTCGCTCGCGCCGACTATTCCCCGCGCCTCATCCGCAAGGTGGTGGCCGAGCTGGCGCTTGCCAGCGCCGACCGGGTCATGGACCTCGGCTGTGGCCCTGGCCTGCTCGCCATTGCCTTCGCCCCGTTCGTCGGCGAAGTCATCGCCATCGATCCAAGCGCCGAGATGCTCGATGCCGGCCGCGAGGCGGGACGCGAGGTCGCCGACACCGTCCTTTTCACCCTCGGCAGCTCCAACGATCTCGGCGACCAGTTCGGTCGCTTCCGCCTGGTCACCATGGGCCGCTCGTTCCACTGGATGGACCGCGCCGACACGCTGAAGCGGCTTGACGGCATCGTCGAGCCTGACGGCGGCGTCGCGCTATTCGACGTCAAGGCCGTCTACCAGGGTCCCGACGATTGGCACCGGCGCTTCGACGAGATCCTCAAGCGCCACGCGCCGGAGCCGCCGGTCTGGCGGTCGCCGGAATGGGCCGATCAGGCCGCCGTGCTGATTGATTCCGCCTTCGGCCGCATCGACGGCCTCTCGGTCGTCGAGCGCGTGAGTTTTCCGGCTAATCAACTCGTTGATCGCGCCCTGTCGATGTCGCGCACCTCGCCCGACGCTCTCGGGTCGGCCAAGACGGCGGCGCTGGCCGCAGACCTGCAGGCGCTCGCCGCCGAAGCCGCCGTCGCGGGGACGATCGACGAGATCCTGGAATCCAGTGTAATGATCGCGCGGCGCCCCGGCAGCCGCTGACGCGCCGGGCGGATTGCACTGCAAGTATTTCTGAAACCGGATTGACGCCATCGACCTGTTTGCGAAAGACTTGTCCGGAGCGACATGGTGGGGGATCGAACAGATGCTGCCGAAAAGCTGGATTTGGAACGTTGCGCCGAAAACCGCAGCGGTTGCCTGCGCCGCGGTTTTGCTCGGTTTCACGACCATCGGCGCTGCGCGCGCCCAGGACACGACGGGCGAGCTGACCATCGGCCCGCCGCAGGCCGTTCACCTGCCCGCCGTACAGCACGACCGCGCCAGCGACGAGCGGCAGCGGCGCAATTTCCTCGCCGCCATGAGCAACACCGAGGAGCATCACATCGGCTTCGCGGTCAAGGTAGCGAAGATCCCTGCCGGGCAGCGCAGCTTGGGCTTCCAGCCGCAGCCGCAGGCGGTCAGAGCCGGCGGCGGCGTCAGCGTGACCAATACGATCGATGTCACCGCCAAGGCCGGCATGAACTACAACTACGTCTCCCCGATCGCCGAGGCGTCGTCTGCCAAGGCTGGCAACAACATCCTGGTCACCTTCAACTGGGGTGCCGCCTTCTCGACCGACGACGGCAAGACCTTCACGCAGCTCGATCCCTACAACCTTTTCGGCCAGCCCGAGGAAGGCAACGGCTTTTGCTGCGACCAGCTCGCGCTCTACGTGCCCAGCCACGACCTGATGGTCTGGCTGATGCAGGGCGACGCCGACATGCAGGGCAAGAAGGGCAACACCATCCGCATCATGGTCGCCCATGGCGACGACATCGCCAAGCGCAACTTCCACTTCTACGACTTCACCCCGAAGAACGTCGGCCACCCGACTGGAGAGTGGTTCGACTTCCCCGACCTCGCCTACAGCAACGGCAACCTGTACATGGCCTTCAACCGCTTCAACTTCGAAGACAAGGAGGGGTGGCTGGGCTCGTCGGTGTTCCGCATGCCACTCGACAAGCTGAGTACCTATGAGGGCTTCCAGTACCAGTACTTCAACAGCGCCCCCGAGAACGGCGAGTTCTCGGTGCGCTTCACCCAGGGCGCCGACGACAAGATGTTCTGGGGCACGGCGCCGAGCACCGATACGCTTCTGGTGCGTGAATGGCCAGACGACGCCGCCCAGCCGGGCCCGGTGCGCCAGGTCGCCGTCGAGCCCTACACGATCCCCGACGAGAAGACGACCGCAGGTTCGGAGGGCCCCACCGGCAAGCCGTGGCTCAGCCGCGCCGATTCACGTCTGACCGGCGGCTGGGCGACCGACAAGACCCTCGGCTTCGCCTGGACCTCGGGCAAGATCGAGGATGCCCAGGGCAACGGCGGCAAATACGCCTACCCGCACATCCGCATGGCGATCATCGACCGGGCGGCGGTGGAAGCTGGCGGCAGCGACCCGCTGAAGCCGATCGCCGAACCGAACATCTGGAATGCAGGCTTCGCCTTTGCCTATCCCTCGGCCGCGCCCAACAAGAACGGCGATGTCGGCCTCAGCATGTTCTTCGGCGGCCCGAAGGTCTATCCGAGCGCCGCCGTCGGCGTGCTCAAGCAGGACGCTGACGGCAAGTGGGGGGTAGTGCTGACCATGCTGGCGGAGGGCAAGAACACGCCGCGGTGCGCCACCAAAGACGGCATCGACGACAGCTGCGGCAAGTGGGGCGACTACATGAGCGTGCGTGCCGACCCCAACGTCCCCAACGGCTGGTATGTCGCAGCCCACGCCGAGACCGACTCCGGCAGCGGCGCCAAGGAGCAGCCCAAGATCTCGGTGACCTTCGGCAGCTTCACCGCGAACTAAGGCAGTCGCTGCCTTCAGTTGGCCGAGCCCCCGGCGATCTTGCGGATGCCCGCCAGATCGTCGGCGGCGATGGCCGCGCGCAAGTCCGCAACCAGCGCCGCGGCCTGCTGCGAGACCACCGCAGCGCTGGCGGCATTAGGCACCGGCCCCTCGCCGATGGTGACGTGGGTGCGCCCGGTCCGCTCCATCATCTCGGCCGGGGACGGCCGCAGCGTCTCACCGCTTCTTTCGCCGCTGCCGGCGGGCCCCATGACGGCAGTCGCCGCCGGCATGGTGCCGGTCTTGGCCTGGTCGCCGCAGGCGTCGGTCAGCGCCTTGAGCGCCGCATCGGCACCATTGACCTTTGCGGTCAGAACCGCGAGTTCGATCGGGTCGGCGCTGGCCGCAGTCAAGACGTCGCTCACCGCCGCGCTGAGATTTGCGCGCATCTGCGCACAGTCGCTCGCCAGTGCCGATCCGGTCATCGCCAGTCCCGCCACGCCCGCCAGTATAACCAAAATGGTTCGCATGATTGGTCCGCCATTGCTGGTATCGATGGGCCGTAAGTAGTCACCGCCTGCGGCTGCATCATGGCCGAAGCGGGGTATTTTCTTCGCCCGCATGGCGATTTGTTGGCGCGAAACACAGATACCGATGCAAATCGGACGGTTCAAGCCGTCCCGCCGCCTTATTTCACCTTCGAGAAGGCGGTGGGCGCCAGGAACTGGTTGGAGACGTTCTCGACAATCTGCCCGTCCGCCTCGCTGGCGCTCTTCGCGGCGTGCCATTCCGGGTCGCTGACGAAGGCCGTCCATTTCGCCTCGCGTTCGGCCATCGACTCCCAGGCAAGCAGATAGGTCAGGTCGTTGCTGGATTCGCCGACGGCGGTCGTCCAGAAGCCCGCCTGGCGGATGCCGTGCTTGTCCCAGATCCTCAGCGTGGCCGCCTCGAAGCGCTCGAGCAATGCCGGCAGGCGACCGGGCAGGCAGCGGTAGACGCGCAGTTCGTAGATCATCTTGGAAGCTTCCCGTGTGCGTACCCGCCGCCTCAGACTAGGCGGCTCTGCTCCACCGCCGCCTCGATGAACGAAGCGAAGAGCGGGTGCGGCCTCAGCGGCTGCGATTTCAGCTCGGGGTGATACTGCACGCCGACGAACCACGGGTGGCCTTCCAGCTCCACCGTCTCCGGCAGCACCCCGTCGGGCGACAGGCCGGCGAAGCGCAGCCCCTGGCTCTCCAGCCGGTCGCGATAGTTGATGTTGATCTCGTAGCGGTGGCGGTGGCGCTCGGAAATCTCGCTGGCGCCGCCGTAGACGCGGCTGATCAGGCTGCCGCGCTTGAGGATCGCCGGATAGGCGCCGAGCCGCATGGTGCCGCCGAGGTCGCCGCCCTCCATGCGCTTCTCGAGCTGGTTGCCCCTGAGCCATTCGGTCATCAGGCCGACCACCGGCTCCGGCGTCGGGCCGAACTCGGTCGACGACGCCTTCTCGATGCCGAGCATGTTGCGCGCCGCCTCGATCACCGCCATCTGCATGCCGAAGCAGATGCCGAAATAGGGCACGCCACGTAGCCTTGCGAAATTGGCGGCGGCGATCTTGCCCTCGGATCCGCGCTCGCCGAAGCCGCCAGGCACCAGGATGCCGTTCACCCCTTCCAGCCACGGCGCCGGGTCCTGCTTCTCGAAGACCTCCGACTCGATCCACTGGATATCGACCTTCACCTTGTTGGCGAAGCCGCCGTGGTGGAGCGCCTCGGTCAGCGACTTGTAGGCGTCCTTGAGGCCGGTGTATTTGCCGACCACGGCGATCGACACCTTGCCCTCGGGATGGCGGATGGTGTTGGCGAGCACGTGCCACGGCTCGAGGTCCGGTCCCGGCGGACCGTCGATGCCGAAGGCGGCCAGCACCTCGTCGTCGAAATGCTCGGCGTGATAGGCCACCGGCGCGTCGTAGATGTGCGGCAGGTCGAGCGCCTGGATGACGGCCGACTCGCGCACGTTGCAGAACAGCGACAGCTTGCGCCGCTCTTCCTTGGGGATCGGCCGGTCGGCCCGCACCAGCAGGATGTGCGGCTGGATGCCGATCTGCCTGAGCGCCGAGACCGAGTGCTGCGTGGGCTTGGTCTTCAGTTCGCCGGCGGTGGCGATCCAGGGCATCAGCGTCAGGTGGATGAAGACCGCATGGTTGCGCGGCAGGTCGTTGCCGAGTTGGCGGATCGCCTCGAAGAACGGCAGGCCCTCGATGTCGCCCACCGTGCCGCCGATCTCGCACAGCACGAAGTCGACATCCTCATTGCCGGCCAGGATGAACGACTTTATGGCGTCGGTGACGTGCGGGATCACCTGCACGGTGCCGCCGAGGTAGTCGCCGCGCCGCTCCTTGGCGATAATCTCCTGATAGATGCGCCCGGTGGTGACGTTGTCCATCTTGGTCGCCGGCCGCCCGGTGAAGCGCTCGTAGTGGCCGAGGTCGAGGTCGGTCTCGGCGCCGTCGTCGGTGACGTAGACCTCGCCGTGCTGATAGGGGCTCATCGTGCCCGGATCGACGTTGAGATAGGGATCGAGCTTGCGCAGGCGGACCTTGTAGCCGCGCGCCTGGAGCAGCGCGCCGAGCGCCGCTGAAGCGATGCCTTTTCCCAAGGAGGAAACCACGCCGCCGGTGATGAAGACGTACCGCGCCATGGGCCCCGATCCTATCCCCTGCCCGCCTGATTCGCGGAGTTGGAATTGCCGATGCGTTGAACAAAAAGATGGCGGCCCCGGCGGGTAGGTGATCGCGCCAGGGTCGATTTTCGTGTGGTCATGATTTTATTGCGAGTTGGGAGCCTGCGAGCCGGCCGGAGCCGTATTGACCGGAGCCGCCGGGGCGCTGGTGTCGGGCACCACGCTCTTCGGCGCCACGGCCGCCGGCGGACTGCTAGTGTACTTGTTGAGCTGGTCAAGGATGCCGCCGCTGCCACTCGTCCCGGTTCCCGTGGCCGGCGCGCCGCTATCGCTGGTGGCCGGCGCCGTGCCCGGGGTCGTCGGAACGGTCGGCGCCGCCTGGGCGGCCGGCGCGGTATCGAGAACCGCGGTCGGCGGCGTGTTCAGGCGGTTCAGCACCGACATGGCCAGCGACGTGGCGAAGAAGATCGCCGCCAGAATCGTGGTGGCGCGGGTGAGCACGTTGCCCTGGCCGCGCATGGTCATGAACTGGTCGCCGCCGCCTATGCCGAGGGCGCCGCCTTCTGAACGCTGCAGCAGCACGACGGCCACGAGCGCCACGATCACCATCAGGTGAATGACGATGACAACAGTTTGCATCAGCTTGTCCGAATTCGGGGTTGGGCGCCTTTTACACGATCAGGCCGGGCGGCACCAGAGCCGCCGTCCGGCTTCCGGCCGCTAGCCGCAGGCCGCAACAATCGTGAGGAAATCCGCGGCCTTGAGGCTGGCGCCACCGACCAAGCCGCCATCGACGCCGGGGAGCGCCATAATGGTTGCGGCATTGTCCGGCTTGACCGAGCCACCATAGAGGATACGCATCGCATCGGCTTCACCCTGTCCCAGGCGCCCCGCCAATTCCGCTCTTATATGGGCATGTGCCGCGACAATGTCGTCATTTGATGGCGTCAACCCCGTTCCGATCGCCCAGACCGGCTCGTAGGCGATCACCAGCTTGCCGGCGGTGGCGCCATCGGGCACGGATCCAGCGATTTGCCGGCTCAGGACCGCCTCGGTTTGCCCGCCGCGGCGTTCTGCCTCAGTCTCGCCGATGCACAGGATTGCCGTCAGTCCGGCCCGCCAGGCAGCCTCGGTTTTGGCGCGCACCTCAGCGTCGGTCTCGCCGTGGTCGGTACGCCGCTCCGAATGGCCGACGATGACCAACTTGCCGCCTGCGTCGGCGATCATTTCCGCAGCAATATCACCGGTGTGGGCGCCTTTGGCGGCGGCGTGGCAGTCCTGGGCGCCGATCGCCACGGCGGTTCCGGCCACCGCCTCCACAGCCGCCGAAATCAGCGTCGCGGGCGGGCAGATTGCCACCTCCGAGGTCCCCCCCGCGCCGGCGGCAATTGCCCGCAATTCGGGCAGGCTCGCCCGCGTGCCGTTCATCTTCCAGTTACCGGCAGCGAGTTTCATACGTGCTGACATTCTTATTCCTAGCTCCACTCTTGAATCCACATCAGGCCTAACCGAAATCATGGACAATAGCACCCAGCCACTGGCCTTCGAGCGCACTAGTTTTGCGCAAGATCAAGGAAGCAGCGCCCCACTCGGGATACCTCGACGCCGTGCCAAAAGTCGCCATTCCCGGGACCGAAACATCATGATTGCTCGTGACCTGATGAACAGCGACGTCGTTACCGTGACGCCAGACACGCCCATCCGCGACGTGGCCAGAACGCTGCTTGGGCACCGCATCAGCGCAGTCCCGGTGGTCGATGACACCGGCATGCTCATCGGCATGGTCAGCGAGGGCGATCTGGTCGGCCGCAAACGGACGGAACGTGAGACCAAGAGCGAATGGTGGCTGCTGCGGCTCGCCGAAGGCGAGACCCTCAACACCGAATTCATGCAGCACCTGCAGGAACCGATTGCCGTCGCCCGTGAGGTGATGACCAGTCCAGTCCTCACAGTCGGCGAGGAAACCCGCGCCGACGAGATCGCCGCGCTCATGGCCGAACACCGCGTCAAGCGGCTGCCGGTGATGCGCGACGGCAAGATCGTCGGCATTGTCCGCCGCGCCGACCTGCTTCGTTCGCTCGGTGGCGGCGAGTTCGAGCCGGTGCCCCTGCCGCCGGAGCCCAAGCACAAGTTCTCGCCGCCCTGGCAGAACGGAGCCAAGGAAGCCAAGCCCAACGGCAAGGCGCATGGCAAGGCAAACGGCGCCCATGCTCCGGGCGACCACGTCGATCGCGATTCCCGCCCGGACGGCGAATTGTCGGTCAACGATTTCCGCCATCTCGTCGGCCACTTCAAGGAAGAGCTGGACGCCCAGCGCAGCCGCGAGCGCCAACTCGCGGCCGAGCTGCACAAGCGCGACGTCCACCGGCTGATCGACACGCACATCTCCGACAAGGAGTGGAACAGGCTTGTCCATAACGCTCGCGAAGCGGCGGAGCGCGGCCAGACCGAATATCTGCTGCTCCGCTTTCCCCATGAGCTGTGCAGCGACGGCGGCCGGGCCGTCAATGCGCCCGATCCGGAATGGCCGCGGACGCTGCGCGGCGAAGCCGCCGAGATGTACCTGCGCTGGGAGCGTGAGCTTCGTCCGCGCGGCTTCCACCTGTCGGCGCGCGTCGTTGATTTTCCCGATGGAATGCCGGGGGATATCGGTCTCTACCTGATTTGGGGCGAATAGGGCGCAAGCGAGGCGCGCCGGCTCTGTTCATGCGTCAGTCGGCGCGCTTGGCCCACCGGCGGCCCGGTGCCAAATTGGCGTCTTCCTTCCCCTCTCCCTGAAGCCGGCAATCCCATGACATCACAGCTTTTCTCGCCGCTCACCGTCGGCGGCATGAGCCTGCCCAACCGCATCGCCGTGGCGCCTATGTGCCAGTTCTCCGCCGACGACGGCTCGGCCAACGACTGGCACCTGCAGCACTGGATGTCGCTGGCCATGTCGGGCGCCGGCATGATCACGATCGAGGCGACCGGGGTCGAGCGCCACGGCCGCATCACCCACGGCTGCCTCGGCCTCTACTCCGACCAAAACGAAGCGGCAGCCGGGCGCACGCTGGCTGCCGCACGCCGGGTGGCGCCGGCCGGCACCCGCTTCGGCATCCAGCTCGGCCATGCCGGCCGCAAGGCCTCCGTCCATCGTCCCTGGCAGGGTGGCGGTCCGCTGCGTGCGGAGGAAGACGCCTGGCAGACCGTGGCACCCTCGGCCATCCCATTCGCGCCCGGCTGGCACGTGCCGCAGGCGCTCGACGAAAACGCCATCCAGCGCCTCATCAGCGCCTGGGCCAACGCCGGGGAACGGGCCGTGCGCGCCGGCTTCGATTTCGTCGAGATCCACGGTGCCCACGGCTACCTGCTGCATGAATTCCTGTCGCCGCTCTCCAACCAGCGCGCCGATCACTGGGGCGGCTCGTTGGAGAACCGCATGCGCTTCATCGTGGCGGTGACCAAGGCGGTGCGTGCCGCGGTCCCGGCTTCGGTGATGGTCGGGGCGCGCCTGTCGGCGAGCGACTGGACCGAGGGCGGCTTCACCATCGACGAAGCGGTCGAAGTCTCGCGGGCGCTGAAGGATGTTGGTGCCGCCTATATCTGCGCCTCGAGCGGCGGCAACGTCCATGACGCCAGCATCCCGCTTTCGACGGGCTATCAGGTGCCTTTTGCAGCGCGCATCCGCAAGGAGGCGGGCATCGTCACCCGCGCCGTCGGCCTCATCGACGACCCGCATTTTGCCGAGGCGATCGTCGCCGAGGGCAAGGCCGATCTGGTGGCGCTGGCCCGCGCCCTGCTCGCCGATCCGCGCTGGCCCTGGCGCGCCGCGGTGGCGCTTGGGGCTCCCCTGCACGTGGTGCCGCAATACGCGCGAGCGGCCCCGTTCGTCGAGAGGTGGGTGAAGGCGGGCGCCTGACGACAGCCCGACGGCCACCGCAACACCTTGCAATTCTGCGCTTTTTTGACCACCGCCAGGCGGACGACTATGCCTTGCGGCGGCGGGGGCGGTGAACCTATTATCCGCGCCCGAAACCCGCCTCCAGACAGCGGCCGCCGCTGAGGATCGAAATGCTCGACACACTACGCAAGTTGACGTCCGGTTGGGTCGTCCAGATCATGATGCTGCTCCTGGTGATCAGCTTCGGTGTCTGGGGCGTGGCCGATGTCTTCAGGGGCTACGGCGCCGGCGACATCGCCAAGGTCGGCAGCATCCACCTCACCGGCGCCGAGTTCCGCCGCCGCTTCGATATTGCCTTGCGGCAGCTCGGCCAGCAGTTCGGCCAGAACGTCAGCAGTGAGCAGGCGGCGCAGCTCGGCCTTCCCAGCCGTGTCCTCAGCCAGATGATCGCCGAGGCGACGCTCGACGACACCGCCAGCGAAATGGGCCTCAGCCTCTCGCCCGACATGGTCGGCCGCATGATCAGGGAAGACCCCAACCTGCATGGGCCGACCGGCCAGTTCGACCGCAACTACTTTGCCCAGATCGCCCAGGCGCAGGGGCTGACCGAAGGCGATCTGGTGCTGTTGCTCAAGGCCGACTACATCCGCAATCAGCTCGATCAGGGCCTGGCCGGCGACGTCACCGTGCCCGAGGCGATCATCAAGGCCGTCTCCGAGTATCGCGACGATACGCGCACCGTCAGCTACGTGGTGCTGACCGCGCCGGCAGCCAGCGATATCGCCGATCCCGCCGATGCGGACCTCGAGACCTATTTCAACGCGCACAAGGCCGACTACAAGGCGCCGGAATTCCGGGCGATCTCCTACTTCGAGCTGACCCCGGCGGATATCGCCAAGCCGGGTGACGTGAGCGACGCCGATGCGCAGAAGCGCTATGACCAACAGAAGGATCGCTTCGTCACGCCCGGCACCCGCCACGTCGAGCAGATCGTCTTCAAGGACAAGGCGGACGCCGAGGCGGCGGCCAAGGAACTCGCCGCTGGCAAGACCTTCGACGACCTCATGGCCGAGCGCAATCTCAAGACCGCCGACGTCGACCTCGGTCAGGTTACCAAGGACAAGATCGTCGATCCGGCGGTCGCCGATGCGGCCTTCGCCATGGCCGACGCCGGCGTCAGCGGCGTCATCGCCGGGCGCTTCGGTTCGGTGATCGTGCGCGTCAGCAACATCGTGCCCGAGGTGGTCAAGAGCTTCGCTGAGGTCAAGGACCAACTCAAGAAGGAGATCGCCACCGAGCGGGCGGCCAACGCAGTCACCGCCATGCGCGACTCGATCGAAGATGCCCGCGCCGGCGGCGCCAAGCTCGAAGAGGTTGCCCAGAAGTTCGGGTTGAAGATGGCCAACGTGGCTGAGGTCGATCAGTCGGGTAACGGTCCCGACGGCAAGCCGATTGCCGACCTGCCTCCCCTCCTGGTGTCGTCGGCCTTCGCGTCGGATGTCGGCATGGAAAACAACCCCATCGAGCCAGCCCGCAACACCTTCATCTGGTACGACGTCACCCAGGTGATACCGGCTCACGATCGGACGCTGGCCGAGGTGCGTGACAAGGTGGTTGCCGCCTGGAAGGACGAGGAACGCCAGAAGAAGGTCGCCGCGGAAGCCGATGCGCTCAAGGCCAAGCTCGGCACCGCCGGCGAACTCGCCAAGGTGGCGGCCGACGCAGGGCTCACGGTCAAGACGGCGGACAAGCTGACGCGCGGATCCAAGCCGACTGACGATCTGTCGGCCGCGGCGATCGCGGCTGCCTTCGCCGGCCCCAAGGGCTATGTCGCGGTCGCCGACGGCACCACCAACATGACCAAGGTCGTACTCGCGGTCGACGACAGCACGGTGCCGATGTTCAACCCGGCCGACCCGCAGCTGGCGCAGATCAAAGCCCAGCTCGACAACCAGTTCGTCAACGACCTGCTCGCCGCCTACGTCACCGAGCGCCAGTCGAAGATCGACGTGCAGATCAACCAGGCCGCCCTTTCCGCGGCGCTGGGTCTCAACCAGACCCAGTGACGGCGCGCGAAACGCCGCCATGCTGGTCGAACCCGCCCTCGACGGCTTCGCACGCGCCTACGACGCGGGCGAGTCGCAGGTAGTGTGGACGCGGCTGGTCGCCGACCTGGAGACGCCGGTCTCGGCCATGCTCAAGCTGTCGGCGGGCCGCGCCAACTGCTTCCTGCTCGAGTTGGTCGAAGGCGGCGCCGTGCGCGGCCGCTATTCGATCATCGGCATTGAGCCGGACCTGATCTTCCGCGCCACCGGCGGCGCGGCCGAGATCAACCGCGATCCCGCCGCCAACCGCGACCGCTACGAGGCGATGGCCGAGCCGGCGCTAGAGGCGCTCCGCCGCATCATCGCGGACTCACACATCCATCTGCCCCACGGCCTGCCGCCCATGTCGGCCGGCATCTTCGGCTATCTCGGCTACGACATGGTGCGCCAGATGGAGGCGCTGCCCAACGTCAACCCGGACCCGCTCGGCTTCCCCGACGCCGTCATGATCCGCCCGACCGTCATCGTCGTCTTCGACGCGGTCAGGGACGAAATCACCATCGTCACGCCGGTCCGTGCTGAGGCCGGCATGACCGCTAGCCAGGCCCACGCCCGCGCCGTCGACCGCCTGACCGCGGTGGTCGACGATCTCGACCGGCCGCTCGACAAGTCCGCCGACATGGCCGAGTTCGACCCGAACATTGCGGTGGTCTCCAACACGCCGCGCGAGACTTATCTCGACATGGTCAGGCGCGCCAAGGAGTACATCGCCGCCGGCGACATCTTCCAGGTGGTGCTGTCGCAGCGTTTCGAGGCGCCCTTCGACCTGCCGCCTTTTGCGCTCTACCGGGCGCTCCGCCGCACGAACCCGTCGCCCTTTCTCTACTATCTCGACTTCGGCGGCTTCGCCATCGCCGGCTCCAGCCCGGAGATCCTGGTGCGCGTGCGCGACGGCGAGGTGACCATCCGGCCGATCGCCGGCACACGCCCGCGCGGCAAGACGCCGGAGGAGGACAAGGCGCTGGCCGAAGAGCTCCTCGCCGACCCCAAGGAGCGGGCCGAGCACTTGATGCTGCTCGACCTCGGCCGCAACGATGTCGGCCGCGTCGCCGAGATCGGCTCGGTCAAGGTCACCGACCAGTTCTTCCTCGAATACTACAGCCAGGTCATCCACATCGTGTCGAACGTGGTCGGCCTGCTTTCGCCCGAGCACGACATGCTCGATGCACTCACCGCCGGCTTTCCGGCCGGCACCGTCTCCGGCGCACCCAAGGTGCGCGCCATGGAAATCATCGACGAATTGGAGCTGGAGAAGCGCGGCATCTATGCCGGCTGCGTCGGCTATTTCTCCGCCGACGGCGCCATGGACTCCTGCATCATCCTCAGGACCTCGGTGGTCAAGGACGGCAAGATGTACGTCCAGGCCGGCGCCGGCATCGTCGCCGATTCAGTCCCTGAGAACGAGCACGCGGAATGCCAGGCCAAGGCCCGCGCGCTCTTCCGCGCCGCCGAGGAAGCCGTCCGTTTCGCCTCGAGCGTGGGCAGAGGGCAGTAGCCCGGGGCGACAGCGACCATCGGGCGGCGCCCGCCTTTCCAGTGAGATAGCTGGAATTTGCGCTTTGAAGTTGCACAACCCTGTGCGTTAATCGCTTTTGGCGCGACCGCTACGGGGCTTGTCGCGGCACGCCGGCATTCGGGACTGACCAGAAAACGGCGGCAGACCGGGACCGGAAGGCGTGGAGGCGCCTCGTCCGGGCGCTGTCGGTTTGGGGGCTGGGATGGGAAAGCATCGCATATTTGGCTCATCCGAGCGAACGCAGCTCGGACTGTCCCGGGTTGCCCTGGCCATCGCAATTGCGTGGGGCACTGCTCTTGCCGGCGCCCCGCGCACGCACGCTGCGACCGCAACTTTCAATGTCTCGGATGAATTCCAGGACCGGATTCTCAACGATCTCGACGTCACGGAGCCGGATGCAAAGGTCAAGATCACCAACATAAAGCAAGAGGCCACCGGCACAATTACGCTTGAAGGAACTGTCCAAATCGGGACCTCTTCGCAAGGATTCTATGCCATCTTCTATGCGTCCTCCTCCGGCGTGTATCTTGAAGTGCCAGGAGGCCAGTACCTCTTCCCTCCGGAAAGCGCCGCAACCACCTCCAGCCGCGATCCTTTTGTTGTCGGTTATTCCGGCGAAGAGTTCGCGCCCTATCACGCCTTCCGCTACGATACGACCACCGGCACGCAGCTGGACCTCGGCACGCTCGACCCGTCAAACAGCGATGCCGCCTCGTTCGGCTATGGCGTGAGCGACGACGGGTCCGTCGTCGTCGGCTTCTCCGATTTCAACAGCGGCGCAACACAGCACGCCTTCCGCTGGACCCAGTCCGATCTGACGATGCACGACCTCGGATCGGCGATCGGCGCCACGGGCTACTCCCGCGGCCTCGGAGTCAGCGGCGACGGCAGTACCGTGGTCGGCGACAGCGACTTCGACAGCGGCAACATTTCGTTCCCGACCACCAGGCATGCCTTCCGTTGGACATCCGGCAGCGGGTTTGAAGATCTCGGCTATCTCGGTGCATCAAACCTCGATTCTTCGCTGGCAACCGCCATCACAATGGACGGCTCCGTCATCGTCGGCCAGGCCAGCACCGGATCGAACATGTCCCATGCGTTTCGCTGGACTGCGACGGACAACATGGTCGATATCGGCGCGCTCTCGGGCGACACCAACGCCGCGGCGACCGCCGTCAGCGATAGCGGCAAGGTGGTCGTTGGCATCTCCGCCCCACGGCCGTTGACGTTCAGCAATCTGGGCTTCGACTACGGCACGGATACTCACGCATTTCGCTGGACCGGGGACACCGGGATCAAGGACCTGACGCAACTTCTCACTGACGCCGGGGTCGATATGACCGGCATAACGCTGGTTGCCGCAACCGGAGTTTCTGGAGACGGCCAATACATCGCCGGCGCCGCGACGACTCCCAACACCGCGACCAACGAAACCGCACCGTTCGTCCTCCAGTATTGCGACGACGCGGTGGACGCCTGCACCACGGCCATCACCACTCCGTCCAGCGTCGGCACGTCACTTGCCAGCGTCGCCAGCCAGCAGAACTCGGTCACCAACAACATCGGCGGCTCGGCGGACGGCCTGCTCGGCTTCAACCAGCCGGTCGGCGGCAACAACGAACTCGGCGGCTTCGGCGCCGCCGGCTCCTTCACGCTGGGCTCATCCGGCCGCTGGGACCTCAACGGCAACACCACGCTCGTCGGCGGCATCGCCTTCACCCAGCAATCCTATTCCGGCGTCGATGTCACCAGCGCCGGGCTGGCGGCCGCCGGCCTCCGCTACACCACGCCGAGGGGCAAGGACCTCGCCACCTTCATCGAGGGCGGCGGCTGGGTGGCGCCCGCCATGGACCGACCTTCACCCGCACCTACGCCAACGGCGCCGGCACCGCGACCGGCGTCGGCTCCACCAACGGCTTCATGGGCAGTGTCTATGCCCGTGCCGGCGTGCTGTGGACGCCGAAGCCGAGCCGCGAGATCGCTCTCTCCGGCACGATCGGCCACACCTGGACGAACATTGCCGGCTACAGCGAGGCGAGCGGTGCCTCCAACCCCTTCCCGGCGACCTTCGCCGCCCAGTCGGCGCAGGCGAACTACGTCAAGGTGCAGGCTGCATGGACCGAGGCGCTGACGCCAAAATGGGACATGACGCTTGCCGCCGCCGTCGGCCGAACCTTCTCCTCCAGCGGCGCCGTCAGCGCCACCATTACCGGCCTGGGCACCGTTGCGGCCGGGCCCGCCGACTACACCTTCGCCGAATACGGCGCCCGCTTCGGCTACAAGCTCTCCGCCCGCCACACCATCGACGTCTTCGCTTTCGGTAGCAGCGCCGAGGGCCTCGGCAGCCATTTCGAGATCGGCACCGGCTTCCGCGCGCAGTTGTAGGCCCGGGTGGCCGCCCGACTTGCGCGCCGGGGCCGATCTGGCCTATCCCTCAGTGAGATAGGACAGAGCCCATGACCGTTCTCGTCATCGATAACTACGACAGCTTCACCTACAACCTCGTCCACTACATCGGCGAGCTGGGGGCGAAGCTGGCCGTGCGCCGCAACGACAAGATCACCGTCGACGAGGTGATGGCGATGGACCCCGAGGCCATCGTGCTCTCGCCCGGCCCCTGCACCCCCAACGACGCCGGCATCTGCCTCGACCTGATCGCGCGCGCCGGCGCGGAAATCCCGATCTTCGGCGTCTGCCTCGGCCATCAGGCGATCGGCCAGGCCTTCGGCGGCACCATCGTGCGCGCCCCCACGCTGATGCACGGCAAGGTTTCGACCATCACCCACAACGGCCGCGGCGTCTTCCGCGGCATCAACCACTCCTTCCTGGCGACCCGCTATCACTCGCTGACGATCGCGCCGGAGACCGTTCCGGACGTTCTCGAGGTGACCGCCACCGCCGAGGACGGCGTCATCATGGGCGCCATGCACAAGCACTATCCGGTCCACGGCGTGCAGTTCCATCCGGAGTCCATCGCTTCCGAGAACGGCCACCTGATCCTCAAGAACTTTCTCGACATCGCCGGCGCCTGGAACGCGAAGAACCGGCTGACAAAGTCAGTCGCCTAGCCCGCGCGATGCTGCAATAATGCGACCCCACTCCGCCCTCATCCTGAGGTGCCCGCCCGTGAGGGCGGGCCTCGAAGGACGGGGCGGCCCCATGGTTCGAGGCGCACTTCGCGCGCACCTCACCATGAGGCCAAGCGAAGCGAAACCGGGGGATATTCACCATGGCTGACCTGAAGGCCATTATCGGCAAGGTTGCCGCCGGCGAAAAGCTTTCGCGCGCGGAGGCCGAGGACGCCTTCGACATCATCATGTCGGGCGAGGCGACGCCGGTTCAGATCGGCGCCTTCCTGACCGGCCTCAGGCTGCGCGGCGAGACCGTGGACGAGATCGCCGGCGCGGTCGCCACCATGCGCGCCAAGATGACCCCGGTCGCGGCCCCGGCCGGCGCCATCGACGTGGTCGGCACCGGCGGCGACGCCTCCGGCAGCTACAACATCTCCACGGCGTCCGCCTTCGTCGTTGCCGGCGCCGGCGTGCCGGTCGCCAAGCATGGCAACCGGGCACTCTCGTCGAAATCCGGCGCCGCCGATACGCTTGCCGCGCTTGGCGTCAGGATCGACCTTGCGCCGGAGGCCATCAGCACCTGCATCAGCGAGGCCGGCATCGGCTTCATGTTCGCGCCGGCGCATCATTCGGCCATGCGCCATGTCGGCCCTGCGCGCGCCGAGCTCGGCTTCCGCACGATCTTCAATCTCATCGGCCCGCTCTCCAACCCGGCCAGCGTCAAGCGCTACCTGCTCGGCGTCTTCTCGCCCGAATGGGTCGAGCCGCTCGCCAATGTGCTCGCAAGCCTCGGCGCCGAATCCGCCTGGGTGGTCCACGGCGCCGGCGGGCTCGACGAGATGTCGCCGTCCGGCGAGACCAGGGTCGCCCGCCTCAAGGACGGCAACGTCACCACCTTCACCGTGACGCCCGCCGACGCCGGCCTCAAGAACTGGCCCTTCGAGGCGATCAAGGGGGGCGACGCCGCCCACAATGCCGAGGCGTTGAAAGCCGTTCTGGCCGGCAAGCAGAGCGCCTATCGCGATACGGTGCTGCTCAATGCCGGCGCCGCGCTGGTCGTCGCCGGTGTCGCGGACGATCTCAGGCAAGGCGCCGCGATCGCCGCCGAGAGCATCGACACGGGCAAGGCCACCCAGCGCCTAGACCTCTTGGTCAAGGTCTCCAACGGCTGAGCATAGCCTCATGGTGAGGTGCGCGGAGCGCGCCTCGAACCATGGGGCCCATCCTTCGAGGCCCGCCCTCGGCGGGCTCGTCCGGTTGAGGCTTCAATACTTGTCTGGCATGCGCAGAACATGCCAAGGGTACACCATGAGCGACATCCTGAAGACCATCGAGGAAGCCAAGCGCGCAGAGATCGCCGCGGCCAAGCTGGCGACGCCGCAGGCCGAGATCGAGGCGCACGCAAAGGACCAGCCGCCGCCGCGCGGCTTCCTGGCTGCGCTCGAGCGCAGCATTGCGGCCGGCCGCCCGGCGCTCATCGCCGAGATCAAAAAGGCGAGCCCGTCCAGGGGCTTGATCCGCGAGGACTTCGACCCGCCGAGCCTCGCCAGGGCCTACAAGGCCGGTGGCGCCACCTGCCTCTCGGTGCTGACCGACAGCCGCTTCTTCCAGGGCGGCGCCAGCGATCTGGTTTCCGCGCGCCGCGCGGTCGACCTGCCGGCGATCCGCAAGGATTTCATGTTCGAGCCCTACCAGGTCTTCGAGTCCCGCGCCCTCGGTGCCGACTGCATCCTCATCATCATGGCCGCGTTGAGCGACGCCGACGCCCATGCGCTCGAAGCCACCGCGCAGGGCCTCGGCATGGACGTTCTGATCGAGGTCCACAATCAGCAGGAGCTCGACCGGGCGCTGGCGATGAAATCGCGCCTCATCGGCATCAACAATCGCGACCTGCACACCTTCGAGACCCGGCTCTCGGTGAGCGAGGCCCTGGCGCCGAAGGTGCCCAAGGACCGCATTCTGGTCGGCGAGAGCGGCATCTTCACGGCCGCCGATATCGCCCGGCTGCGCGCAGTGGGCATCGGCGCCTATCTGGTCGGCGAAAGCCTCATGCGCGAGCCTGATGTCGCCGCCGCCGCGGCCCGGCTGCTCGGCACCACCGTCACGGCCTGAGCCATGCCCGCCCGGCGTCTCACCCATCTCGACAAGACCGGCGCCGCCAGTATGGTCGATGTCGGCGCCAAGGCGGTCACCGAGCGTGTCGCCGTTGCCGAGGGCGCGGTGACCATGCAGCCGGCAACGCTGGCTCTCATCGTCTCCGGCAACGCCAGGAAGGGCGACGTCATTGGCGTGGCGCGCATCGCCGGCATCATGGCCGCCAAGCGCACCCACGAGCTCATCCCGCTCGCCCATCCTCTGGCGCTGACTTCGGTCGCCGTCGATATCGAACCGGACGCCGACCTGCCCGGCCTCCGCGTTCGTGCCACCGCCAAGGTTGCCGGGCAGACCGGCGTCGAGATGGAGGCGCTCACAGCCGTTTCGGTCGCCTGCCTCACCGTCTACGACATGGCCAAGGCGGTTGATCGCGGCATGGCCATCACCGGCATCCGCCTCATCGAGAAGCGCGGCGGCAAGTCGGGCACCTGGAAAGCCGAGAAGAAAAGCCCCAGGGGGAACCGCACGTGACACCGCTCCTTCCCGTCGACGAGGCCGTCGCCCGCATCATCGTCGGCGCCGCGCCGGTGTCGTGCGATTACGCGCCGCTCAGCGAGGCCGCCGGGCGCACGCTTGGCGAGCCGCTCAAGGCGCGGCGCAGCCAGCCGCCCTTCGACGCCTCCTCCATGGATGGCTACGCTGTGCGCGCCGCCGACACCGCGCCAGCGCCCGCCACTCTGAAGGTCGTCGGCATCGCCGCCGCCGGCCGCCACTATGACGGCACCCTCGGTCGAGGGGAGGCCGTGCGCATCTTCACCGGCGCGCCGATGCCGCCCGGCGCCGATGCCATCCTCATCCAGGAGAACGCGCAAGCCCAAGACGACGGCACGGTGATCGCCAGGCAATCGATCGCCGCCGGCCGCCACATCCGCCGCGCCGGGCTCGACTTCCAGGGGAACGCCCTGCTGCTCGAAGCCGGGCGCTTGCTCGGCATGCGCGAGATAGCGCTCGCCGCCGCCATGGGCCACGCCCATCTGCCCGTCCGTTGCCGGCCGATCGTGGCGATCATCGCCACCGGCGACGAACTGGTGCCGCCGGGAGAGATGCCGACCCCGGACCAGATCTTCGCCGCCAGTTCGCCCGGCCTGGCGGCCTATGTGACTGCGCTCGGCGGCGAGCCCCACGATTTCGGCATCGTCCGCGATGACCGCGCCGCCATCACCAAGGCCGTCGAGCGCGCCCTCAAGCTGCCCGCCGACGTCGTGCTCACCATCGGCGGCGCTTCGGTCGGCGACCATGATCTGGTTCAGGACGCGCTCACCGACGCCGGTCTCACCCTTGACTTCTGGCGGGTCGCCATGCGCCCGGGCAAGCCGCTGATGTTCGGCCGCATCGAGGGGACCCGCGTTCTCGGCCTCCCCGGCAATCCGGTGTCGAGCCTGGTCTGCGCCATCCTTTTCCTGAGACCGCTGATTGCCGCCCTGCTCGGCCAGAAGCCGCGCGACGCGACGGAGGCCGCCGTGCTTGGCGGCGAGTTGCCCGAGAACGATGATCGCCAGGACTACATCCGCGCGCGCCTGGCCACACGTCGCGGCGAGCTGCCGGCGGCAATCCCTCTGCCCGTTCAGGATTCGTCCATGCTCGGCACCTTCGCCACCGCCGACTGCCTGATCGTGCGTCCGCCGCACGCCCCGGCCGCCAAGCGCGGCGAGCCCTGCCGCATCATCGCGCTCCCCTGAGCGCCGCCTACTGCCCCGTGGGCTTAAGGTTAAGGACGATTTCTCGTGGACCGTGACGGCCTTCGTGACCAGATTCGGTGGAACGGCAAAAGGCAACGGCCATGCAGACCACCGAGCGTCGTCACGAAAGACGTCAGATCGCCTACCTGGGCGCCGAGGTCACCTACAATCAACAGCGTTCGGCCATGGATTGCCTCGTGCGCAACATCGCGCCCTCCGGCGCATTGGTCGTCTTCGCCGACAGGACGCCCCTTCCGGAGGAGCTTGAGCTGCACGTCCCGCAGCAGAACCGTTCCTTCCGCGGCACGGTCGTCTGGCAGAACCTCGACCGTGCGGGTGTGGCGCTTCTGCCGCTGAAACGGCGCGCACTTAAGAAGACAAACCCCGCCCTCCGCCACCGCTACGACTCGCCGATCTGACCGCACCAAACGCGGTCACCTCGGCCGTGGCAGAGCCCGACGCGGGCAACCTTCACCATCACCGTCGTCCGGCTGATCAGGACGGCCTCGTGGCTCCAGTCGAGGCAGCGCCCCCACTGTCGCCTTTACCGAATCTCAAGGGGGTTGTGGAACACATTAGGAACATGTATTTTGTTCCTGATTTGTACCGATTCTGCCGAGCGCACGGGAAACCTCCATGCTGACACGCAAGCAACTGGAACTGCTCATGTTCGTGCATCAGCGTCTGAAGGAGAGCGGTGTGCCGCCATCCTTCGACGAGATGAAGGACGCCCTCGACCTGCGCTCCAAGTCTGGCATCCACCGCCTCATAAAGGCGCTGGAGGAGCGCGGCTTCATCAAGCGGTTGCCCAACCGGGCGCGCGCTCTGGAGGTGATCCGCCTGCCGGAAAACATGCAGTCGAGCCTGGCGCCGGCCCGCTCGCGCGGTTTCTCGCCGAGCGTCATCGAGGGCAATCTCGGTCGCATGCGCGACACGCCGGAGAGCGCCAACAGCAACGAGCCGGTGCTGGTGCCGGTCATGGGGCGCATCGCCGCGGGCGTGCCGATCGAGGCGATCCAGCATCAGAGCCACACCATCGGCATCCCGCCGGACATGCTCTCGCCCGGCGAGCACTTTGCGCTGGAGGTGCGCGGCGATTCGATGATCGAGGCCGGCATCCTCGACGGCGATACGGTACTCATCCGTAAGAGCGACAGCGCCGATACCGGCGACATCGTCGTGGCGCTGGTCGACGAGGAAGAGGCGACGCTGAAGCGGCTGCGCCGCAAGGGCGCCTCGATCGCGCTCGAGGCCGCCAACCCGGCCTATGAGACGCGCATCTTCGGCCCCGACCGCGTGCGCATCCAGGGCCGTCTGGTCGGGCTTATCCGCCGGTATTAGGGCGAGCTGCCGGGTGTCGGCACACCTGAGGGCCTCATCCTGAGGCGCCCGGCGCAGCCGGGCCTCGAAGGATGGGTCTCATGGTTCGACGCTCGCTCCGCTCGCACCTCACCATGAGGAGCAATCCGACCTACTCCCCCGCCCCAAGCGGCATGAAGGGCCGCCGCTGATCCGGATAGGCGGTCGTCACCCGGAAGACCGGCCGGCCTGTGGCGTCGCTTCCCGTGATATAGAGCGCATGGGCGCCATGGCGGGCGACGTCCCGGCCGGCGATGACGAAGGCCCGGTCGCGACAACCCGGCGGCACCGCAAAGCGCGACACCACCACCGTCGCCATGCGGCAATCCTCTTCCAGTGCGGCACGCGAGCCGGCGACGGCAAGCTTGGCGCCGTCCTTGCCGAGCGGCGCCACGCAGCCGAGCGCATCGCAGGCGACGCCGGCAGAGAGGTCCGGTGCGCCCGGTTCGCGCCCGTCGCCGTCGGCTCTCAGCCAGTTGTCGACGACGAACGTCTCGACCTTGCCGTTGACGATGGCGTAGCGGTGATCGACCCCGCGCACCGCCACGGTGATCCCGCGATCGTCGATCAGGACGTCCGGGTGCGGCGCCGTCAGCGCCACCGGCACGGCCAGCGCCATCGGCACCAGCCCAGCGAGCCGCCAGCGCTCGCGCCACAGCGCCAGCCACAGGAAGCCGCCGGCGGTCAGTGCCAAAGCGAGAAGCGGCATCGCCGCCACGACCCCGTGGCCGGACGACCATTCGGCCACCTTCCCAGCCACCGCCGTCACCCAGGCGAGGCCCCAGCCCATAACAGTCAGCGGCACCGCCTCCAGCCCGAACGGCATCAGCACCAGGGCGGCGAGCGCCATGGGCATGATCACGGTGCCGACCAACGGCATGGCGGCGAGGTTGGCGACGAGCGTCAGCGGCGCCACGCGCTGGAAGTGGAAGGCGGCAAGCGGTGCCGTCGCCAGTCCCGCGATGAGCGAGGTCAGCGCCAGGCTCACCGCCGCGCGCCTCAGCCGTCCGAGCACGCCGGCGCCGGCGCGCGTGTCGAGGTAGAGGCGCCGTTCGCGCCAAATGGTGATCGCCTCATAGCCGGCGATAAGCGCCACGGTCGCGGCGAAGGACATCTGGAAGCTCGCCGTGGTCAGGCTCTCTGGCGCTATCACCAGGATGACGAAGGCGGCAAGTGCCACGTTGCGCAACGTGATCGCCGGCCGGTCGAGCATCACGGCCACGAGCATGACGGCGAGCATGACGAAGGCGCGCTGGGTGGCGATGCCCGCGCCCGAAATGCCGAGATAGCAGGCGGCAACGGCGAGCGCGCCGGCGGCGGCCCATTTCTTGATCGGCCGGTTGAGCGCGAGCCCCGCCGACAGCGCGAGAACCGCGCGGATCAGCCAGAAGGCGGCGCCGGCGATGAGCGCCATGTGTAGGCCCGAGATCGCTAGCATGTGCGCCAGGCCCGAAGCGCGCATGGAGTCCTGGGTCTCTTCGGAGATGCCGCCGCGGTCGCCGGTGATGAGCGCCGTGGCGACATGGCCGCTGTCGCCCGGCAGCGCCGCCTCGATCCGCCGGCGGATGGCGTCGCGCAGGTGGGCCAGCGGTTCGGAGAGCCGGATCGCCAGCGGCGCCGGCCCGAGTTCGGGCGCCGGGCTGGCCGCACCATAGGCGAAGCCGACGGCGCCGATGCCGGCGTAATATGCGACGCGGGCGAAATCGTAGCCGCCCGGCATCACGGCGCCGCCCGGCGGCTCGAGCCGCGCCCTCAGGCGCACCGCATCGCCAACCGACAGGGCCTCGGCCTTGCTGCGCACGGTCACACGCACCAGCCGCGGCGCCGGTTCGCCGCCCGTCATGTCATGCACTCTGAGATAGAGGCGCGCGCCATGCGCCGCAGCTTCCTCGCGGGCCGCGATCCAGCCGCTGACCGTCGCCGTCGCCTCGTGCGCCAACACCGGCGCCGCCACCTGATCGGTCCTCAGCTTGGCGACGGAAAGCCCCGAGGCAACGCAACTTGCGACAACCAGCACGCGGAAGGCGGCAACGCGGAAACGGGCGCGCCAGGCGGCAATGACGAGGATGGCCGCAGCCACGACAAGTGCCGGCAGCCAGGGCTCGGCGGGCAGAGCGAAATAGATGAGAATCCCGACGCCGAAGGCGACCGGCAACCACAGGAAGCCGCGCCCGGCGTCGATCTCGCGCTCGAAGGTGACGGTGAACGCCAGCCGCGCCGCGCCAAGCCATCCAACGAGCGTTCGAAGCGGCCCCGGGGCTCCGAAAGGCAGCGGCGCCGGCGCCCGGCCGGTTGTCCCCGTGCCGTCCCTGAATGCGGTTTGCTCGCGGCTGTCGCTCGCCATGCCCGCCCTGCCCTTGGGGCCATGCTAGCGCGGCTGAGGGCGGCTGTCAGACTGCGATTGCCGCACTTGCGCTCCTCATGATCCCCTCAGCCCCCGGCGACCATCTTGGCGTAGGTGTCGCGGAGGCCGATAGTGCGCACGAAGACCGGCTTGGCGGGCGTCGAATCCTGATCGCGCTTGAAATAGCCCTGCCGCTCGAACTGCACCGGCGCCTCGTCATTGCCGGCAAGGATCGCCGGTTCCAGCCGCGCGTCGGAGAGCACCACCAGGGAGTCCGGGTTGAGGTCGGCGGCGAAGTTCCCCGCGTCCGGTTCCGGCCGCGCGAACAGCGGTCCGACCAGCCGCACCTCGGCGGTGACTGCGTCGGCGGCCGATACCCAGTGCAGCGTGCCCTTCACCTTGCGCCCATCCGGCGGCGTGTTGCCGCCGCGCGTCTCGGGGTCGTAGGTGCAGATGAGTTCCACCACCTCGCCATTGGCGTCCTTCACCACCTCGGTGCAACGGACGAAATAGGCATAGCGCATGCGCACCTCGGCACCCGGCGACAGGCGGAAGAACTTCTTCGGCGGCTCCTCCATGAAGTCGTCGCGCTCGACATAGATCTCGCGGCTGAAGGTCACCAGCCGAGTGCCGGCACCGGGATCCTCCGGATTGTTCACCGCTTCGAGCTGCTCGGTCTTGCCTTCCGGATAGTTCGCAATGGTGACCTTGAGCGGCCTGAGCACGGCCATGCGCCGCGCCGCCGTCGGGTTCAGCGTTTCGCGCACGGCGCTGTCGAACATGGCGACATCGACACGGCTGTCGGCGCGCGCCACGCCGATCGCCGCGGCGAAGGCGCGGATCGCCTCCGGCGGCACGCCGCGCCGCCTGAGGCCGGCGATGGTCGGCATGCGCGGGTCGTCCCAGCCCGACACGTGGCCGTCGCGGACCAGCGTCGTCAGCACCCGCTTGGAGAGCACCGTGTAGTCCATGTTGAGGCGCGCGAACTCGATCTGCCGCGGCCGCGAGGGCACCGGCAGATTGTCGAGCAGCCAGTTGTAGAGCGGCTGGTGGTCAGCGAATTCCAGCGTGCACAGCGAGTGCGTCACGCCCTCGATGGCGTCCGACTGGCCGTGGGCGAAATCATAGCTCGGATAGATGCACCACTGGTCGCCGGTGCGCGGATGGGTGGCGTGCAGGATGCGGTAGAGCACCGGGTCGCGCATGTTGATGTTGCCCGACGCCATGTCGATCTTGGCGCGCAGCACGCGGCTACCGTTCGGGAACTCCCCGGCGCGCATGCGGCGAAAAAGATCCAGGTTCTCCGCGATCGAGCGATCGCGGAACGGGCTGTTCCTGCCCGCCTCGGTCAGCGTGCCGCGGGTGGCACGCGTCTCCTCCGCGCTCTGGTCGTCGACATAGGCCTTGCCGGCATTGATCAGGTGCTCGGCCCATTCGTAGAGCTGCTCGAAATAATCGGAGGCGTGATAGAGGTGCTCGCCCCAATCGAAGCCCAGCCAGTGCACGTCGCGCTTGATCGAGTCGATGTATTCCTGCTCCTCCTTGACCGGATTGGTGTCGTCGAAGCGCAGGTTGCAATGCCCGCCGAATTCCAGGGGAACGCCGAAATTCAGGCAGATCGACTTGGCATGGCCGATGTGCAGGTAGCCGTTCGGTTCGGGGGGAAAGCGGCTGACGATGGTGGTGTGCTTGCCGCTGGCGATGTCGTCGCGCACGATGTCGCGGATGAAGTCCTGGCCCGCTTCGCGCGTCGTATTTTCGGGTGTCATGTGCATTCCCTTGTGGCCGGGAGCTTTCCCCGGCCTTTTGCGCCGTCTATCTGCCAAATCTGCGGGGGAACGCCAAGAGCCGTGTTTCAGGTCAGCGCCTTGGCCATCAGAACGTCGTCGAAATAGCGGCCGCCGATCTTGAGCGCGTTCCTTTCCAGCCCGTATTCGACGAAGCCGAGGCTGGTGTAGAGCCGCCGCGCGTGCAGGTTGCCGCGTTCGACGACAAGGTTCACCTGCTCGACCCGCCCCTTGGCATGGGCGAGCACGGCCTCGATCAGGCGCCGCGCCACCCCGGCGCTGCGTGCGGCCGGCCGCACATAGACGCCCCAGATCACCCCCTTGTGGGCCCGCTGCAGCGTCGGCTCCACGTAGAAGCCGGCGATTCCCAGCAGGTCCTCGCCGTGGAAGGCGCCGAACATGTCGGAGGTCGTCAGCCGCCCGGCAAACCAGTCGAGCGGCCTGGCGCTCTCCGTGGCGTGGTCGCTGCCGAAGGATTCCGGGCTTTTCTTCAGCAATTCCAGCCGGATGGCGCGGAAGATCTCCGTATCCGGCCCCGGCTCCAGCCGGCGAATGACGAAATCCGGGAAGTCCATAGCCTGCTCTGCGTCTCAAGGGGCTGACATCGCCCGCCGCACCTATGGTACAGCACGCCGGCCTTCGCAATCATGCCCGCTCCGATGCCCGCACCCGTCGTCACCCGCTTCGCCCCCTCGCCCACCGGCTTCCTCCATATCGGCGGGGCGCGCACGGCGCTGTTCAACTGGCTCTATGCCCGCCACACCGGCGGCAGGATGCTGCTCAGGATCGAGGATACGGACCGCGAGCGCTCCACCGACGCAGCGGTCGCGGCGATCATCGATGGGCTCTCCTGGCTGGGGCTCGACTGGGACGGCGAGACCGTCCACCAGTTCGCCCGCGCCGGGCGCCACCGCGAGGCGGCCGAGTCCCTGGTTGCCTCCGGCCGCGCCTATTACGCCTATGACACGGCCGAGGAGCTGAACGCGATGCGCGCTGCCGCCCGCGCCGAGGGCCGCTTCGCCCGTTATGACGGCCGCTGGCGCGACCGCTCGCCCGCCGAGGCCCCGGCCGGCGTCAGGCCCGTCATCCGCATCAAGGCGCCGATCGACGGCGAGACCGTGATCGAGGACAAGGTGCAAGGTCGCGTCGCCTTTCCCAACAGCGACCTCGACGACTTCATCGTGCTCCGCTCCGACGGCACGCCCACCTACATGCTCGCCGTCGTCGTCGACGATCACGACATGGGCGTCACCCACATCATCCGCGGCGACGACCACCTGACCAACGGCGGTCGCCAGAAGATCCTCTACGACGCCCTCGATTGGCCGCTGCCGGTCATGGCCCACATACCGCTGATCCACGGGCCGGACGGCGCCAAGCTGTCGAAACGGCACGGGGCGATGGGGGTCGATGCTTATCGCGCGATGGGCTATCTGCCCGAAGCGCTGCGCAATTATCTCGTCCGCCTCGGCTGGAGCCACGGCGACGACGAGATCATGTCGACCGAAGAGATGATCGCCTGGTTCGATTTCGACGGCATCGGCCGCGGCGCAGCGCGCTTCGACTTCGCCAAGCTGGAGAGCGTCAACGCCCACTACCTGCGCAAGCAGACGGACGACGAGCTCTACGCCACGCTTTCCGCCGCCCTGCCCCATCTTGCCGACGGCCCGGCTTTCCAGGCAAAACTGGCCGACCACGGCGCCGCCATGAAGGCCGCCCTGCCGCTGCTCAAGGAGCGTGCCAAGACCCTCAACGACCTCATTGCCGGCGCCCATTTCATCGTTGCCGAGCGCCCGCTCGCCATTGATGCGGCGGCCGCGGCGCTGCTCGATGCGGATGCCCGCAAGCTGCTCGCCGCCCTGCTGCCCGCGCTGGCGGGGCTCACCGACTGGTCGGTCGCGGCCACCGAAGGGGCGGTGAAAGCCTTCGCCGCGGCCCACGACCTGAAGCTCGGCAAGGTGGCGCAGCCGCTGCGCGCGGCGCTCACCGGCCGCAACGCCTCTCCCGGCATCTTCGAGGTTCTCATCATCCTCGGCCGGGCGGAGAGTCTCGCTCGCATCGCCGATCAGGCGGCAGGCTGACGCGCCTGCGTCGCTGGACCGCGCCCCGCGACGCGCTATTTATGATGCCCCGCCCACTTCCGCGTGATGGACTTGTTGCGTCGCAACAAATACAATTCACGCATACCCGATTTCGATAATTCTCAACGATAAGGCGCCTGGTTCATGGCCACAGCGAACGACAAGGAAACCCCGGGAGAAACAGCCCAGCTCTGCATCGGCGATGAGAAATGGGACCTGAAGGTGCGCAAGGGCACCGTCGGCCCCGATGTCATCGACATCGGCTCGCTCTATCGCGACACCGGCCGCTTCACCTACGACCCTGGCTTCACCTCGACGGCATCCTGCGAATCCGCCATCACCTACATCGACGGCGACCAGGGCGTGCTTCTCTACCGCGGCTACCCGATCGAGCAACTCGCCGAGCACGGCGATTTCCTCGAGACCTGCTACCTGCTGCTCTACGGCGAACTGCCGACGCCGGCCCAGAAAGCCGACTTCGACCATCGCGTGACCTATCACACCATGGTCCACGAGCAGATGACCAGTTTCTTCAGAGGCTTCCGCCGCGACGCGCACCCGATGGCGGTGATGTGCGGCGTCGTCGGCGCCATGTCGGCGTTCTATCACAACTCCACCGACATCAGCGATCCGCACCAGCGCATGATCGCCTCGCTGCGCATGATCGCCAAGATGCCGACCATCGCCGCCATGGCCTACAAGTACCACACCGGCCAGCCCTTCGTTTATCCGCTGAACGCGCTCGACTTCTCGTCGAACTTCCTGCGCATGTGCTTCTCGGTGCCTTGCGAGGAGTACAAGGTCAATCCGGTGCTGGCGCGCGCCATGGACCGCATCTTCATCCTGCACGCCGACCACGAGCAGAACGCTTCGACCTCGACGGTGCGGCTTGCCGGCTCATCGGGGGCCAATCCGTTCGCCTGTATCGCCGCCGGCATCGCCTGCCTGTGGGGACCGGCGCACGGCGGCGCCAACGAGGCGGCACTCAACATGCTGCAGGAGATCGGCACGGTCGACCGCATCCCCGAATTCATCGCCCGCGCCAAGGACCGCAACGATCCCTTCCGCCTGATGGGCTTCGGCCACCGGGTCTACAAGAACTACGACCCGCGGGCCAAGATCATGCAGAAGACCACCCACGAGGTGCTCGCCGAGCTCGGCATCCAGGACGATCCACTGCTCGAGGTGGCGATGGAGCTGGAGCGCATCGCGCTCACCGACGACTATTTCATCGAGAAGAAGCTCTACCCGAACATCGACTTCTATTCGGGCATCACGCTGAAGGCGCTGGGCTTCCCGACCACCATGTTCACCGTGCTCTTCGCGGTGGCGCGGACGGTCGGCTGGATCGCCCAGTGGAAGGAGATGATCGAGGATCCGTCGCAGCGCATCGGCCGCCCACGCCAGCTCTACACCGGCGCCCCGCGGCGCGAGTACGTGCCCATCTCCAAGCGGCGCTGAGCCCGGTCGGCGGTCGATCCGAACCCGACCTCTGCTGCCACCTCCCCCCTTGCGGGGGAGGTCGGATTTCCCCCATTTGCGTCAGCAAATCGGCCTTGGAAATCCGGTGAGGGGTGCCCCACCGCGGGCGGGCAAGAGCCAATGGCGCGGGCTGCGACCGCGGGAACTCGGCCTCGATCATTTGCCCACATCCTGCCAACACCCCTCGCCCTTCCAGCCCAAGTCTCTCGGTCGCTTCGCTCCCTGCGAGACCAAGGCCGAAAGCCCTCTCCCACAAGGGGAGAGGGGACATCCATTGGGATGCCTGCGATTTGCCGGCTACGATGCCGCCGGAACCTGCCGGTCCCTGAGCGTCTCCAGAACCGCCTCGGCCGCCCGCGTGCTCGGGGCCGGGCCGTCGGGGTCCATCAGCTTCTTCAGCCGCTCGAAGGCAGCGAGCTGCGCCGCCCGCTCCGGGCTGTCGCTGAGAAGCGGTAGCAATGCCGTTGCCAGCCGCGCCGGGTCGCTGTCGCCGTCGATGAATTCTGGGACGACCCGTTGGTCGAGGATCAGGTTCGGCAGAACGATCGACTTGGCCTTGAGCATGAACTTGAACGGCCGCACCATCGGGTCGGTGCGATAGGCCACCACCGTCGGCACGGCGGCGAGCGCCAGCTCCAGCGACACCGTGCCGGAGGCGGCGAGCGCCGCGTGCGCCCGCCGAAAGGCGGCGAGCTTCTCCGCCTCGCCTTCCACGATCGTTGGTCTCACCGGCCATCCGGCGACGCGCGCCCGAATCTCGCCAACGAGCCGCGGCACCGCCGGCAACACCACCTCCATCGGTCCGCGTGCCGCCAACATCCACTGAAGCGCTTCGCCGAACGGCGCCATCAGGCGCGTGACCTCGCTCCGCCGGCTGCCGGGGAGCACAAGCAGCACCGGCGGCCCGCTGCCCACCGGCAGACGTTCGCCCGCCGCGGGCCTGAGCTCGCCCAGCCGCGTGATCAGAGGGTGGCCGACATAGGTGCAGGGCGGACCGCCGATCCGGCGGTGGAACTCCGGCTCGAAGGGCAGGATGGCGAGCACCCGGTCGACGAAGCGCGCCATCCTGCGTGCCCGGAATTGCCAATAGGCCCAGACCTGCGGCGAGACATAATCGATCACCGCGATGCGCGGGTTCTGCCGGCGCACCCGCTTGGCCACTCTGAGGCTGAAGGCCGGGCAGTCGATGGCAACCAGAACATCGGGCCCGGCCGCCAGCACCGCCGCCGTCGTTTCATCGATCCGGCGCGACAGGTTCGGCAGGCGCGCGAGCACCGCCGTCATGCCGTGCAGCGCGATCTCGTCCATCGGGAAGAGCGAGGTCAGGCCGTGCGCGGCCATGCGCCCGCCGCCGACGCCGGAGAAGGTCGCCCGGCCGCCGGTCGCCTGCCCGAGCGCCTGCATCAGCCCGGCGCCGAGCGCATCCCCGGATTCCTCCCCGGCGATGAGGAAGACCTTGAGGGGGCCCGGCGCCGCAAGATCGGTGGTCATGGCCGCGGCCGCACCTCGCCGTCGGCGGCGGTGCCGAGGATGAAGGTTCCGCTGTCATCCGCAGCCTCAAGCGTTTCGGCGCGCGCGGCGATCATCACCCGGCCGGCTTCGATGACGATACCGGCGAGCCCCGCCTTGACCACAGCGGTCACCGTGCGCGGGCCGATGGTCGGCATGTCGACGCGCAGATCCTGCTGCGGCTTGGAGCATTTGGCTAGCACCCCGGCGCGGCCCGACCATTTCACCCGGCCCCGCGCGTGCAGGTCGCCGACCCGCTCGAGCATGGCGTCGGTGCCTTCGGCCGCTTCCACCGCCACCACCAGCCCGTTGACCACCACCGCCGCCTGGCCGATGTCGCGCTCGCCGATCCCCAACGCCGCATCCATCGCCACGCGGGCATCGTCGAGCATCGCCTGCGAGGCGCGCGGACCAGCCAGCTGCCCTGCCCCGGCGACCAGATCCGGCGCGACCTCGTGGGCGCCGATCACGCGGAACCCGCGTTCCTCCAGATAGCCGATGAGATTGCCGAGCACCTGATCGTCGCCGCCGACCATCGCCTTGAGGATGCGCGGCAGCAGGCGCAGCGTGCCGAAATCAACTCCCATGCTGCGAAAGTCGGGCCGCTTGCTGATCGAGCCGATGAGGACGATGTCACGCGCCCCGTGCGCCGATACCATCTGCTCGACGTGGCCGAGCTGGCCCCATTTGATGGCTTCGAAGCGAAAGGTCTTCAGCCTGGCGTCGGCCTCGCCTTCCAGACCGATGACCAGGACCTTGCGCCCGGCCGCCGTGGCAGCGCTGGCCACCTGGAACGGCACGTCGCCGCCGGCCGCCAGGATCGCCAGCGGCTCGCCCGCAGCCTCACGGGTCGAGGTCATCGTCGTGCGCCCAGCCCGCCTTGGGCGGCATGGTCAGCGGCCGCTCGCCGGCGGAACGCAGGAATTCGACCAGCGGCGCAACTGCCGCGACGTCGCCATAAGCGCGTTCCACCGCGGCAATGCGCTCCGCCCGGGGCTCGTGGGAGCCGAAGAACATACGGAACGCCGCACGCAGCGCCATGATGCCCTCATGGTCGAAGCCGCGGCGCTTGAGGCCGCGCACATTGATGCCGGCGATCGAGGCATGCTGGCCGACGGCCATGGCATAGGGCACCACGTCGCGCTCCACGCCGCTCAACCCGCCGATGAAGCAATGGGTGCCGATGCGCACGCGCTGCTGTACCGCCGCTCCGCCGCCGAGGATGGCATAGTCGCCGACCTGGACGTGGCCGCCGAGCATGGCGTTGTTGGTCAGGATGACGTGGCTGCCGACGACGCAGTCATGGGCGATGTGCGCGCCGACCATCATGAAGCAGTGGTCGCCGATGGTGGTCATCCCGCGACCGTGGGCGGTGCCGCGATGGACGGTGGCGTTCTCGCGGATGATGCAGTCGGCGCCGATCTCGATCGCCGTGTCCTCGCCACGATAGGAGAGGTCCTGTGGCTCGCCGCCGATATAGGCCTGCGGCGAGATCCGCGTCCGCTCGCCGATGGAGGTTCGGCCGACGATGACGACGCGGGGACCGACAGTGACACCGTCGGCAAGCGACACCGCGCTGCCGATCAGCGAGAACGGACCGACGGTGACGCCGGCGCCGAGAGAGGCGCCCTCCTCGATGATGGCGGTCGGGTGGATAACGGTCATGCGGAAGTTTGCGGTTCGCCCATCATGGCGCTCACGATCGCCTCAGCGACCAGCGTATCGCCGACCTTTGCTTCGCCGGCGAAGCGCCAGATGTTCCGCCGCTGCTTGAGTTTCTTCACGTGGTATTCGAGCACGTCGCCAGGCACCACCGGCTTGCGGAACTTGGCCTCGTCGACGGTCATGAAATAGACCAGCTGCGGCCGCGCGGTGTTCATCGACGCCACGCAGATGGCGCCGGCCGTCTGCGCGATCCCCTCGACGATCAACACGCCGGGCATCACCGGCCGGCCGGGAAAATGGCCGGCGAAATGCGGCTCGTTGAAGGTGACGTTCTTGATGCCGACGGCGGCGTTGTCGCCGTCGATGTCGACGATCCGGTCGACCATCAGGAACGGATAGCGGTGCGGCAGAAGCTCCAGGATGCGTTCGATGTCGAACGATTGCAGCACCCTCGGCTCGTCATCCATCAGTCCGTCTCCCACGGTCCCGGCGCGTCCGTGGCGCTCGGCGACGGTGTTTTGGCCCATCCTCCGTGAATTGTCGATGGCTTGGGCTGCGATCCGCGCTCGGCCACCCTACGACGGCAGGATGCCGGCCGCTCGCGGCGCCCCGGCCAGCACAAAAGGTGCGCCGACAATCCGCCCGCGCCCTGCAGCCGGTCGACTAGAAAGCGGCGCTGGTGCCGATACGGAAGAACTGCGTGGTGTCGTAGCTCTTCTTGGTGAGCGCCCGGGCGAAATCGGCGCGGATCGGACCGAATGGTGAGGCCCAGATGATCGAAGCGCCGACCGACGAGCGAATCGCCGTGTCGTCCATAACCTTGTTGCTGGGTTGCACGTCGCCACCGCACAGCCCGACGGCACGTCGGCGCCCCACAAGATGCCGGCATCGGCGAAGAACGCGCCGCGCAGGCCAAAATCAGGCGGCACCGCCGGCAGCGGGAATTGCACCTCGGCGGTGCCGTTGACGTAGTTCTTCCCGCCGAGGGCGATGTTATAGCCGTTGGCCGGATCGTAGTAGCGCGGGCCATAGCCGAGCGAGGCGAAGCCGCGGATCGTCTCGCCGCCCTTGAAGAAGTCGTCGGTGGTCGTGACCGGTTGGCCCAGGCCGGTGATATTGCCGCCGGTCGCCTTCAACACGCCGACAACATCGCTCCCGTCGAACAGCGGCTTATAGATCCGTGCATCGGCCGTGGTGCGGATGAAGCGGGCATCGCCACCAATGCCGGCGATCTCCTGGGCAAAGCGGAAATACATGCCTTCATGCGGATCGACCCGGCTGTCGATGGTCGAGTAGGTCACGCCCCAGGTGGCCGCCGAACTCAACCGCGAACCCGCCGGGAAGAAGCAAGCCGTGACATTGCCGCCGCAGCTCGTGCCGAGGGTGCCGTAGTCGCTCGTTTCGGTGTTGTTGATGCTGTAGCCGGTGTCCAGACGTCAGATCATCGGTGATCGGCAGGCCCAAGCTGACGCCGCCACCGGTCGCCACCGTCTTGAACGGCCGCGAGGTGCTTGAATCCGTATATGTCCGGTAGCCGCTCACCGTCAACGACATGTGGTTGCCGAGGAAATACGGATCGGTGAACGAACCGTTGATCGACTGCTCGTTGAGACCGCCGCCGACGGACAGATGCACCTGTTGACCACGGCCGAGGAAGTTCTTCTCGTCCATCGAGACTTCGGCGACCAGTCCGGTCGAACCCGCCGAGTTTTGGATGCCGCCGGCGATCCCGAACGACCCCGTCGACTTGTCCTCGACATTGACCACCACCACGACCTTGTCAGGCGCCGAGCCCGGCTCGGTGGTGATCGTGACGGTCTTGAAGTAGTCCAGGTCGCGCAGCTTCCGCTCAGCCTTGTTGATCAGCACGCGGTTGTAGGCGTCGCCCTCCGACACGTCGAACTCGCGCCGGATCACGTAGTCGCGGGTCTTGGTATTGCCGCGCACATCGATGCGCTCGATGTAGATGCGCTGGCCCTCGTCGATGACGTAGGTCAGATTGATGGTGTTGTTGGAGTAGTCGCGGTCGCCGCGCGGGCGCACCTGGGCGAACACGTAACCCAGCCGCGAAAGCTCGATGGCCAGGTCCTCCGTCGACTTCTCGATCTGGGTCGAATCGAAGGTGTGGCCACTCTTCGTCTTGACGATCCTCGCCAGCGCATTGGTGTCGACCCCGCGGATCGACGAATCGATGGTGACGGCACCGAACTTGTATTTCGGCCCTTCGTCCAGCGTGAAGGTGATCGTGTAGCGGCCCTTGGCGGCGTCGAAGGTGGCGTCCTGCGAAAGCACCTGGAAGTCGGCATAGCCGTGCTTCAGGTAAAAGGCGCGTAGCAGGTCGGCATCGGCATTCAGCTTGTCTTCGCTGTAGATGTCGTTCTGCGTCAGCCAACTCAACCAGTTGGTCTTCTTGGTCGAGATGATGCCGGACAGGCGCTGTGCCGAGAAGGCCTTGTTGCCGACGAAATGGATCGCGCTTACGCCGGTGCGCTCGCCCTCATTGATGGCGAAGACGATGTTGACGCGGTTGTCGGGCAGCTTGCTGACGCGCCCTTCGACCTCGGCGGTGCTGCGGCCCTTCATCCGGTAGTATTCTTTGATGTGGAAAACATCCGCCTGCAGCTTGGCGTCGGTCAGCACGCCGCGCGGCTTGAGATCGACGATCTGCGCCAGCGTGTCCGATTTGACCTTCTTGTTGCCCTCGAAGATCACCGAATTGATGATCGGGTTCTCGACCACCGTGACCACCAGCACGCTGCCACGCTGGGCGATGCCGACGTCGGAGAACAGGCTGGTGGCGTAAAGCGCCTTGACCGACGCATCGATATCAGCGCCGCCGTAGCTCTTGCCGGGCTTGATGGTCAGATAGGTCTTGATTGTCGCAGCTTCGATGCGCTGGTTGCCCTTGACCTGGATGCTGGAGGCAACCGCTGCATGGGCGATTCCCGCCCCGAGCACCGCAGCAGCGCCGCCAAGAGCCGGCACCGCCAACGCCAGCATCAATCCCAACGCCAGTCTACGGGCGAAAAACATGAACGAATTCATTTGGTTCAAATGCCTTGCTCGTCTGCCTGTCCAGTCCGCATCGCCAAGCGAACAGACGCGCCCCGTCATGACCTCGCAGCGGCAGAATTGCAGCCTTTTGGCCTCCCCGCAAGGCGCATCCCCGTCCGCGTCTCCGAATCTCACCCCGCGTTGCCCCGCGGCCACGCATGGAAGCTCGATTTCACAAGGAACTCAAATGAATAATATCGTTCCAGGTTGCGAAGATCATTAACATCAACACAACCGCGAAACCAACGCGGAATCCGATCTCCTGCACCCGTTCGCTGAGCGGCTTGCCGCGCACCGCCTCGACCGCGAAAAACAGGAGGTGGCCGCCGTCCAGCATGGGAATCGGGAACAGGTTGATCAGGCCGATGCTGATCGACAGAATCGCCGCCAGATTGATGAGCGCGGCGATGCCCAGCGTGGCGACTTCGGCCGAGACCGTGGCAACCTGAATCGGACCGCCGATCTGGTCAGCCGGCTCGCGCCCGACGATGACCGAAAACAGGTAGGACAGCGTGTGGCCGGTGATCGACGCGGTCTCCTCGGTGGCGACCCACGCCGCCTGGGGCACCGAGTAGTGCTCAGTGACCACACCCACACCGGTGGGGCTGCGGCTGACGCCAAGCAAGGCCATCCGTTGTTTGCGGCCGAAAACCTCGGTTTCGGTCAGCTTGGGACGAACCGACAGGGTGACGTCCTGGTCGCCACGGCGGACGACCACGCTGAGCGTCGTGTCGCCGCTGAGGCTGACGACTCGCTGCAGGTCCGCGAAGCTCGAAATCTTGCTCCCGTCGATCGATTCCACCACGTCGCCGGGCTGGAAGCCGGCCTCCGCCGCCGGCGAGCCGGGAAGCACCAAATCGACGCGCGGGGTCATCACCTCGCGGCCGTAGATGCTGAAGATCGCGGTGAAGATGATGATCGCCAGCACGAAGTTGGCGAGCGGTCCGGCTGCCACGATGGCCGCCCGGGCGGCGACGCCCTTGCCGGCGAAGGAGCGTTCCCGCTCGGCCGGGTCCATCTGCTGCAATGCGTCGCGGTCCGGAACGCTGGCCTCGTTCTCGTCGCCGACGAAGCGGACATAGCCGCCAAGCGGAATCGCCGAGATCTTCCAGCGCGTGCCCTTGCGGTCGTTGAAGCCGATCAGCTCAGGCCCAAAGCCGATGGAGAACGTCTTGACCGCCACGCCGGTCCAGCGCGCCACCAGGAAGTGGCCGAGTTCGTGGAAGAAAACGACGAGGGTGAGGACGAACAGGAACGGCACGATGTAGGCAACAGCCGACCAACCGAGGTTCCCGATCCACGCAACCAGTCCCATGCCAGCCGTCCTTCCGCTGTTCAGCGCGCCCGGTGCGTGCGCACCAGTTCGCCTGCGATCTCACGCCCCTCGCGGTCCAGCGCGATGGCCGCTTCGACCAAATCCGGTGCCGCCGGCACGGCCTGTGCCGCGACACGGTCGATCGTTTGCTCGACCAATCCGGCAATTTCAAGAAAGCCTATGCGGCCCTCCAGGAAGGCCGCAACCGCCACTTCGTTGGCGGCATTGAGAATGTTGGTCGCCCAGTCGCCGGCATCAAGGGCCTCGCGCGCCAGCCTGAGGGCCGGGAATCGGGCGCGATCCGGCCGTTCGAAGGTCAGGCTACCCAGTTCGGCAAGGTCCAGCCGGCGGCCGGTCAGCGGCCCGCCGTCCGGCCACGACAGGCAATGGGCGATCGGCATGCGCATGTCGGGCAGACCCATCCCCGCCATCATCGCGCCGTCGGTGAAGACAACCATTCCGTGTACCACCGATTGCGGATGCACCAGAACGTCGAGCTTCTCCGTTGGCGCCCTGAACAGGTGGTGGGCCTCGATCACCTCGAGCCCCTTGTTCATCAGCGTCGCCGAATCGATGGTGATCTTGCGCCCCATCGACCAGTTGGGGTGCTTGAGCGCGTCGGCCGGTGTGGCGGCGGCCATGTGCTCTCTGCTCCACGTGCGGAACGGCCCGCCCGAGGCGGTGATGATGATCCGCTCCACCTCCTCTATCGGGCGTCCGCCCAGCGCCTGATAGATGGCATTGTGCTCCGAATCCATCGGCAGGATGGTGACCCCCTGCTCGGCCGCCGCCTGCATGAAGACGCGGCCCGCCGAGACCAGGCATTCCTTGTTGGCGATGGCCACCTGTCGCCCAGCCCGGATGGCGGCATAGGTCGGCAGCAGCCCGGCGGCGCCGACGATGGCGCCGACGACCAGATCGGCCGGCCGCTCGGCCGCCTCACGCACGGCATCGTCCCCGGCGGCAGCGGCGATGCCGGTCCCGGCCAGCGCCGCCTTGAGGTCGCCATAGGCGGCCGGGTCGGCGACGACCGCCAGTCGTGCACCGGCAGCCCGTGCCGCTCTGGCGAGCCTTTCGGCATTGGCGTTGGCCGTCAATGCTTCGACGGCAAAGGAACCGGCCCGCTCGGCGATGACTGACAGCGTGTTGGTGCCGACCGAGCCCGTGGCGCCGAGAATCGTCACCCGGCGCGGCGCCGCTTGCGGCCGCGCTGCGGGAAAGGCCGCGGCGCCGACCGTCACCATGTCGTGAGACCGGCCGCGAGCTGCCACGGTCCGCCGTGCAGGAGGCCGACGATCACCGCCGCAGCGACGGCGAAGACCAGGCTATCGACGCGGTCCATCAGCCCGCCGTGGCCGGGAACGATGATGCCGGAGTCCTTGGCGCCGAAATGGCGCTTGATTGCGGATTCGAACAGGTCGCCCGCCTGCGCGGCGAGCGACAGGAACGCGCACACCAGCGCCAGCGCCGGCGCCACCGACACCCGCGCCAACGCAGCGACCACCAGACCGGCAACGACCCCGGCGACAAGCCCGCCGACGGCGCCGGCCCAGGTCTTCTTCGGCGAGATCGAGGGCCACAGCTTCGGCCCGCCGAACGCCCGGCCGGCGAAGAAGGCGGCGCTGTCGGTGCCCCAGACGGCGGCAAAGACCACCAGCACCGCGGCCAGCCCCTGTTCCGGCGCTTCCCTGAGCAGCAGCAGGCCGAGGCCGAGCACAGCGCTGTAGGCGACGCCGGCCGGCCTCCATCCCTCGCGGCTGGTCGCGGCCGCGGCGACCACCGCCAGCGCGGCCAGCCCGACGGCAACCGCTGGGTAGCCGATCACCGGCAGCGCGAAGCTCGCCACCATCACGGCGGTGAAGACCAGCGTCGGCAGCAGTCGGTCGCCAGTCAGCCCGATCCACTCGAGATGCACCACGATCGCCGCCGCCGACACGGCAGCAAAGGCCGGCCACCCTCCGAACCAGGCAGCCGCCAGGGTAAGGGCGGCAAGGATTCCGGCGGACGCGAAACGGACGAGCATCTCGTTCGACACCGGCGTAACGCCGCCGCCGCCGGTCACGCGCGCCACGCTCACACGGTCTCCCGCGCGCCGCGACCGCCGTAGCGCCGGCTGCGGCTCGCGAACGTCTCCAGCGCCGCGCCGAGCGCGTCGCGGCCGAAATCGGGCCAGTTGACCTCGAGGAAGACCAGCTCGGCATAGGCCGATTGCCACAGCAGGAAATTGCTTAGCCGGATTTCCCGCCCGGTGCGGATGATCAGATCCGGGTCCGGAAATCCGGCGGTGTCGAGGTGGCCAGCGATCGTTCCTTCGTCGATCGCCGCCGGATCGAGCGTGCCCGCCTTGACCTCGCCGGCGATGGCGCGCACGGCGCGCGCCAGTTCATTGCGGGCGCCATAGTTGAAGGCGAAGATCAAGTGAAGATTCCGGTTGCCGGCGGTCAGCGCCTCCGCCTCGTCGATCATCGACAGGATGTCGCCGGGAACGCCCTCGCGGCTGCCGATGACGCTGATGCGCACGCCGCGCGAATGAAGCTCGGAGACGTCGCGGCGGATATAGAGCCGGAAAAGGCCGAACAGGAAATCGACCTCGTCGCGCGGTCGCGTCCAGTTCTCCGAGGAGAAGCTGTAGAGTGTCAGATAGCGGATCTTGAGGTCGATGGCCGCGCGCACCGTTTGCCGGACGGCCTCGACGCCGCGCCGGTGGCCCTCGCCGCGCGGCAGGCCGCGCGCCTTCGCCCAGCGCCCGTTGCCGTCCATGATGATGGCCACGTGACGCGGCAACCTGGCCGTTTCGGGCGCGGCGGATGCCGCTTCGTTCTGGTCGGCGAGCAGGCTCATGCCGCTCTCGCTCCCTGGCGCCCCTTAGACTTGCGTGATCTCGGCTTCTTTGATGGCCAGGATCTCATCGATCTCTGAAATGGTGCTGTCGGTCATGGTTTGCACCCTTTCGCCGTCGGCATGCGCCTGATCCTGCCCGATTACGCCGTCCTTTTCCTGCTTCTTGATGGCATCGAGGGCGTCGCGGCGCACATGCCGCACCGCGACCCGCGCGGCCTCGGCATATTTATGGGCAACCTTGACCAGTTCCTGCCGCCGCTCGGCGTTGAGTTCCGGAATCGGAATACGCAGCAGCGTTCCCTCGACGATCGGGTTGAGGCCGAGATTGGCCTCGCGGATCGCCCGGTCCACCGCATGCACGTTCGACTTGTCCCATACCTGCACCGACAGCATGCGCGGCTCCGGCACACTCACCGAGGCCATCTGGTTGAGCGGCATCGAGGTGCCGTAGGCCTCCACATAAATCGGCTCGAGCAGGCTCGACGAGGCGCGCCCGGTGCGCAATCCGGCCAGTTCCCCTCGCAACACTCCGACCGCGCCCTGCATCCTGCGGTTGACGTCTTCGCTGTCCATTTCTTCCCCTGATCGTTTATCAGCCGATCACGGCCGCCATGTGTCAGGCGGCCGCGGATGCCCACCCCCAGACGGGCTCAGCGCCCTGCGACCACCGTCGCCCGGCCCTTTCCCTTGAGAATATCAACGAAAGCGCCGGGTTGCTTGATGGAAAAGACGATTACCGGAATACGGTTGTCGCGGGCAAGGGCGATCGCGGCGAGATCCATCACGCCCAGACCCTGGCGCAGCACCTGATCGTAACTCAGGCGGTCGTAGCGGGTGGCCGCCGGGTCGGTCTTCGGATCGGCCGAATAGACCCCATCGACCTGGGTACCCTTGAACAGCGCGTCGCAGCCCATTTCGGCGGCGCGCAGCGCAGCACCGGTGTCGGTGGTCACGAACGGGTGCCCGATCCCGCCCGAGAAGAGCAGCACCTGGCCCGCCTCGAAGGCGGCTTCGGCGACCCGCTGGCTGAAGACCTCGCAGATCGAGGGCATGGCCACGGCCGAGAACAGCCGGTTCGCCACCTTGCGCTCGTCCAGCTTCTGCTGGAAGGCGATGGCGTTCATGACGGTCGCCAGCATGCCCATCTGATCGCCGGCGACCCGGTTGCCGCCGGCCTTGGCAATCGCAATGCCGCGGAAGATGTTGCCGCCGCCGATCACCAGCCCGACCTTGACGCCGAGCTTGACCGCGGCCGCCACGTCGTCGGCGAGCCGTCCGGTTACCTTGTCATCGATGCCGAAGGCCTTGTCGCCGAGGAGCGCCTCGCCCGAGACCTTGAGGAGAACCCGCTTGTAGCGGAGCGGCGCTGTCATGGTCGCGACTCGGAAAACGTTGGAAAACCGCCATCGGGATACACGATGGCCGATGGCGTGTCACGGCCAGAGGCCAGGCACATCCACCGTGTCGCCGCCGCCAGCCGCTCAGTAGTGCACGGCCGCCCTGGCGCTCAGCGCATAGACCAGATCGTCGCCGAATGAGGCGGTGTAGCCAAACGCGTTCGGGATGCCGCCGGGAAGCGTCGCGGTGCTGAGCGATCCGCCGGTCAGCACGCCGACTGAGCCGCCGAGGCGAAACTCGAACTGTTTCGTCGGCGTCCAAACGCCCGTCAGGTCAGCCGTCCAGGTGTCGGTCTGCGAAGTGAAGCCCTGGCTCGCCCCCTGGTCCCAGGTAAGGCTGCCAGCCAGCGAGAACTGCTGGTTGAACTGGTGCGCGGCGCCTAGCGTGACCGTCCAGCTGTCCTTGAACATCAGCGTCAGGGCGCTGGGCGCGCCGCCGCCAGTGACGCAGGGCGTGGTTCCCGGCGAGCACAACGGCATGTTCTGGTCGACGCTCCAGTTGGCCCATTTGATCGAGCCGAAGGCGAGCCAGCCCGGCGCGATGCCCGACTGGGCCTTGAGTTCGACCGACTGCGGCATGGTGATCGAGCCGACCAGCGGCCCGGTGTAGAAGCCAGGCGCCGGCAAAAAGACCCGTGCCCGTTCCCGTCATGTTGTAGCCGATGGCCGAATTGTAGATCAGCGTCGCGCGCAACGCATATTGCGGGATCTCGTAGCCGATGCCGGCACGCCAACCGACCCCGTCATCGCTGACATCCGTTGACGCCGCTCCCCCTCCGAAGACGGGTCAAATTCTGCAACAGCTCGTAGTTGATCGTTTGATAGGAGGCGCCGCCGATGAACAGCAGGTTGCCCATGCCGACCGGCGCCGAGACCGCGCAGGTGAGCCCGTAGTCCTCCGAGGTGAAGTGCTGCTCCGTCGCGGAGGCCGAGGCAAACCATTGTCCGTAATTGGCGTGGCCCTCGAAGGGCTGGCGATAGCTGCCCATGCAGCGGACCTGCTCAGTCAGCCGCGCCATGACGCTGAAGCGCTCCACCGAAAAGGCCTCCGCCTCGCGCATTGTTGGTCGCAGACAGGCCCGTGAGCAGCCCGGCGCCCCCGGTCACCGTTCTTCAGCGTGCGCTGCGGGTCGATGTAGCGCGTCTGCGCTTCCGCGGCGACTTGATCCTGCTGGAAAAGGAAGTCCCAGTCGCGCTCGCCGGTGTCGTAGCCGCCGGCGTGAGCGGCGACGGAGAGCGAAAGAACGGCCGCTGAGGCCGCAACCCCGCGAATGACAACTGCCGCTATTGCGGCCTGCGCACGTCCCGGCATGGTTCACCCCAATCAGCCCGCCGGAAGCAACGCCAAACGGTAACAAAACTCCGAACGACCCGCCCCCGGTGCGTGACACGGCAGGGGTTCGAACGCCCCCGTCCGACAACAGATTTGAGTATCTAAGCCGGTCCGGCCGGAGGGAGTCAAACGGCGACTTGCCGCAAACGAAAAGGCCCGGACGGGCAACCCCGTCCGGGCCTTCGCATTTGTCCGCCTGTTGGCGGTTCGGCTACTTGGTGCCGGCTGCGGCGGCGACCTCGGCGGCGAAATCGCTCTCGGCCTTCTCGACGCCCTCGCCGAGCCGGAAGCAGACGAACTCGGTCAGCGTGACGCCGCCGCCGATATCGGCCTCGGCTGCCTTCAGCGCCTGCTCGACCGTCTTCTCGGTATCGACGACGAAGGTCTGCGACAAGAGCACGACCTCCTCGTAGTACTTGCGCAGGCGGCCCTCGACCATCTTGCCGATGATCGCCTCCGGTTTGCCGGATTCGCGCGCCTGCTCGGCGAAGATCGCCTTCTCGCGCTCGACCACCGCCTGGTCGAGTTCGCTCACGCGCACCGCCAACGGAGCGGCGGCGGCGACGTGCATGGCGACCTGGCGGCCGATCTCACCCAGCTTGCCGGCGTCGCCGGACGACTCCAGCCCGACGATGACGCCGATCTTGCCGAGACCGGGAGCGACCGCGCTGTGGACATAGCTCGCCACGGCGCCCTGTTTCACCGACACCATGGCGCTGCGCCTCAGCGTCATGTTCTCGCCGATGGTGGCGACCGCCGCCTTGATCGCGGCCTCAACCGTTTCGCCCGACTTCATCTTGGCGGCGGCGATGGCGGCAAGCGAGCCGTCGGTGCCGAGCGCGGTCGAGGCGATGGCACTGGCGAGCGCCTGGAAGTCTCCGTTGCGGGCGACGAAATCGGTCTCCGAGTTGAGCTCGATCATGACCGCGCGCGTGCCCTGAGTGGCGACGGCCACGAGCCCCTCGGCCGCAACCCGGCTGGCCTTCTTGGCCGCCTTGGCCAGACCCTTGGTCCTCAGCCAGTCGATGGCGGCCTCGATCTGGCCCTCGGTCTCGGTGAGCGCCGCCTTGCAGTCCATCATGCCCGCGCCCGTCTGGTCGCGGAGTTCCTTCACCATTCCCGCGGTGATGTTCATGTCCTGAATTCCTCATTTCGCGGCCGGGCGGCCGCAAGTCCTAGCCGCCGGCCAGGGTCTTTGCCTGCCCGATCCAGTCGTCACGCAGAATGCGGCCCTTGAAGTTGAGCGCATCGTCGATCTTGGCGATGTCCTCGTCGGAGAAGTTGGCCACCTGGTCGAAGCGGGTGATGCCGAGCGCATTGAGCTTCCTCTCAAGCACCGGGCCGACGCCCGCGATCTTCTTGAGGTCGTCGGGATCGCCCGCGGGCGTCTCGAAGAGCGGCTCGACCGGCGCCGGGGGCGGCGCTGCCGCCGCCTTGGCCTTCTTGCCGGTGTCGCGCGCCTGCGGCTCCACCGTTTCCGCCGCGGTCATATCGACATCACTTTCGGCGGCTTCGCCCACCGCTTCCAGCACCACCGGCTCCGGCGGCACCTCTTCCTGGGCGCCGATGTCGATGCCGGCCTCGCCCTGGGCGCGGCTGATGCCGTCGATTGCCGCCCTGGCGACGAGGTCGCAATAGAGCGTGATCGCGCGGCCGGCGTCGTCGTTGCCGGGGATCGGAAACGCGATGTTGTCGGGGTTGCAGTTAGAATCAACCACCGCCACTACCGGGATACCGAGGCGGTTCGCCTCCTGGATGGCGATCGCCTCCTTGTTGGTGTCGATGACGAACAGGAGGTTGGGAACGCCGCCCATGTCCTTGATGCCGCCGAGCGCCTTCTCGAGCTTGTCCTTCTCCCGGGTCAGCACCAGGCGCTCTTTCTTGGTGAGGCCCTGGGTCTCGCCGGCAAACATCGTCTCCAGCTCGCGCAGGCGCTGGATGGAGCGCGAAATGGTCTTCCAGTTGGTCAGCATGCCGCCGAGCCAGCGGGCGTTGACGTAATACTGGGCCGAGCGCTTGGCCGCCGCCGTCAGCGGCTCCGACGCCTGGCGCTTGGTGCCGACGAACAGCACGCGTCCGCCGCCGGCCACCGCGTCGCTCACCGCCTCCAGCGCCCGGTGCAGCATGGGCACCGTCTGGGCGAGGTCGATGATGTGGATATTGTTGCGTACCCCGTAGATGTACTGCGCCATCTTGGGGTTCCAGCGATGCTTCTGGTGGCCGAAGTGAACGCCAGCCTCGAGCAGCTGACGCATGGAATAATCGGGCAGTGCCATGACTACCGTGCTCCTTTACCGGTTATGCCGCCGCGGGGGCTGAGCCCTGATGGGCACCGGAAGGGTCGTTCGCCCGCTCTAGGACGGCCGATTGACCCGAACCCCGCGTGTGAGATGGAGCGCCTTATATGGGTGTGGTTGGCCGAAAGCAAGGGCAACCCGGGGGGACCACCCGCCCCCGCCCCGGCCGCTCAGTGCATCGAAGCAGTGTCGAGCGTGCCCGCCACCAGCTTGCGCAGATCGCCGACCTTCTCGTTGATGAACCAGCCGTAGAAATTCTCCTGCGGGAATTGCGGCGGCAGGCCCTTCTTGGCGCGCTGGTCGTTGATCAGCTTGAGGTCGGTGGCGCGGGTGGCGGAATTGCCGAGATTGTAAAGCGTGGCGATGATCCCGGCGTTCTGCGAGATGTCGAAGCCGGCGATCTGCTTGTAGTTTTCGATCGACACGGCGATCGAAGCGGCAATGTAGGACATCGAGGTGTCCGGGCTCATGATCTGCGAGAACACCTGTGGCGCGTCGTCAATGGAAAGCAGCGGCAGCCCGCTCTTGCGGTGGACGAGGTCGGTCACGCTGAGGGCCACGACCGGGCCGATCTGGCCGACGCCGAAGGTCTGGCCGGAATACATAGGCTGGAAGAACACCCGGTTGAGGCGCGTTGGAGGCCAGGCCTTGCCGCCCACGGCCTTGCCCTGGAACTGGCGATTCCACACCGTCTCCCGGCAGTCCCACTTCTCGTAGTTCCCCGTCATCGCCTCGCAGGCGGCGAATTGCGGGCGCTTGAAGAAATCCTTGGCGAGTTCGCCTTGATACTCGAAGGTCAAGGACTTGTTGTCCATGTACTGCAGCGCCTTCACATAGTAGGTCTGCAGGGAATCGAAGATGTTCATGTTGAAGGTGTGCTCGCCGACGATCGCGCCGACGATGCCGACCGGGTCGACGCCGTAGGTACTCGCCGCCTTCTTGATGTTGGTCATCAGTAGCTTGTCTTTGGCCAGCACCTCGACGGCGTGACGGTATTTGTCTTCCCAGTTGCCGCCCTGCTGCATCAGCGTCAGCAGGAAGGACTGAACGGCTACCGGCGGCTGTTCCTTGGAGTGGTAGTCCGCGGGAACGACGATGATGTTCGACTTTGCCGGTGCCGGCGAAGCACCGATGGCAAGCGCGAGCGCCAGGGCGACGGCGACCCACCGGACTCGTTCCATGACGCACTCCCGCAACTCAGTCGCCGGCCTCCGGGGCCGTGCGATCGCCACTGTCACCTTACGCGCAAGAACAACTTCATATTTCAACTTCAGGTATCTTGCCCACCCGTGCGCAGGACGGTCAAGGCGAATATGCAGACACGCTGGTGGTCGCCCCGATCAGCGCCCGTCGACCGCAAGCATCCAGTTCAGGATCAGCCGCCAGTCGGTCATGCGGATGGGCGTGCCGTGAACCCCGGTATTGAAGATCGCCACCTTGATCGGATAGGCGGGGTCTGCCGCGCGCACCTTGTTGTAGAACTTCACCTCGTCCTTCCACGCATAGATGGGATCGGCGGTGCCGTGGCCCAGATAGACCGGAAAGCGGTGGCCCGTTCCGGCGACCGCCGGCGACGTGACGAAGCCGTCGTCGTGGTTCGAGCCGAGCAGCAGCAGGCCGGAGATATGCCCCACCGCCTTGGGGTCGGCGGCGAGCTGCCAGCAGATCGCCCCGCCCCACGAGCCGCAGGCGATGAAGATCGCCGCCTGCGGCGACTTGGCGGCCTGGTCGAGGACGAGGTTGCGGATGTCGGCGGCGCCTTGCGGCCCGAAATCGGAAAAGTCGGGCGACAGATAGGCGCCGTCGTTCTGCTTCATCAGGTTCATGATGCGGTTGAAGTTGCCGCCGAACATCCACTCGTTGACGCCCTGCACGCGGCTGCCGCCCATGCCGTGGATGTAGATGACGACCGCCTTGGCACCGCCGTCCACCTTGCCGGTGCCCATGTATTTCAGCGTGCGGTCGCCGCCGCCTTTGAATTCATAAGTTCCCGCGCCGACCAAGCTGACATATTCCGGCTTCGCCTTCTTCTCGACGATCGTGTCGCGGCCGTAGAGGTCGCGTTGCTTGGAGTAGTCGACCATGACGTAGTTGCCGTCGTCCTGCGTCTGCAGGATGCCGGGGTACTTGAACAGGTCGTCCTTGAACGGCGCCAGCCGGTAGCTCGCCGCGTGCGCGGCGATGCTGAGTGTGGCGACGAGAGTGGCGGCGGCAATGGCGACAGTGGCGCGGATCATGGGCACCACCATAGCGGTGAAACGGTCGCCGAGGCCAGTTCCCCACGGAGGTTTGATCTGGACCGCGGCCTATCCGGTCCCCAGCCGCGCGCCGCCGTCGCAGACGAGCACATGGCCACTCATGAAGCTGTTGCGCACGAGGAAGACAACAGCCTGGGCCACATCTTCGGCGCCGCCGATCCGACCGACCGGGGTTCGCTCCGCGAAGTTGGCGAACATCGCCGCCTTCTGCTCGGGCGGCGCGAAGTCCCACCACGACGTGTCGATGACACCAGGCGAAACGGCGTTGACCCGCATCGGCTTCAGTTCGACTGCCAGCACCGGCACCAGCGCCTCGATGGCCGCGTTGGCCGCGGCAAGCGCGGCGGTGCCCGGCATCGCCGCCTGCGCCGAGACGGCGGAGAGCAGCGTGATACTCGCCGTCCGGCTCAGCACCGGCAGCGCCGCCTGCACACAAGCGATCTGTGGATAGACCTTGTCCTCGAAGGGAGCGCGGAGAATTTCCAGCGGCAGCGATGCGATCGGGCCGATGCCCCGGTTGCCGCCGAGCGCCAGGACGAGGTGATCCACCGACCCCATTCCGACGAAAGCCTTGCGAACCGCCGCGTCGTCACGTGCATCCAGCGCGATTGCCTCGCCCCCGCCGAGGGCGCTCACCGCGGTTTTCAGTTTCGCCGGGTCTCGGCCAGCGATGGTGACGCGTATGTCGAGGTCAAGCAGGTGGCGCGCGGTGGCCAGTCCAATTCCAGACGTTCCGCCAATAATGACGGCGTGTTGTGACGACATCGCAATATCCCTTCAGGTCTGTTGGCTGGTACCGGGGTCGAGGCCGACCAGAGCGAGGCTGGCGGAGCGCAGGCATGCGCGCGCTTCGGCGTCGTAGGCTTGCGCATTGGCACGGGCGGGTCCGAGCCCCTCGAAATAGAGGCCGCTCCTGCCGTCGAGATCCGGCGAGAGGGCAAGGTTGAGAATGGCGTCGGCGCCCTTGTCCACGCTGGTCAGCGGTGGCACGCCGGATCGGCGCACCATCGTGGTGTTCATCAGGCTGGCGGGATGGAGCGCGTTCGCCGTGACCCCCGTTCCCGCAAGCTCGCGGGCAAGATCGAAGGCGAACATGATCAGCGCCAGCTTGCCCTGGCCGTAGGCCCGGCCGCCGCCAAAACCCTTCGTCAGCATGAGGTTGGAAAAGTCGATCGTGTGCTGCCCGACGGAGGCGACGTTGACGATGCGTCCCCGCCCGGAAATGACCCGCGGCAGCAACAGGCGCGTCAGCAGGAAGGCGGCAAGGTAATTGACGGCAAAGAAGAGTTCGTGGCCGTCGCGGCTGAGCGTGCGCCTGGTGCCGAAAAGCCGATAGCCGATCCCGGCGTTGTTGATCAGGACGTCGATGTGGTCGTGCGCGCCGGCAATCGTCTGCGCGAGCCGCCTCACCTCGTCGAGCGCGGCGAAATCGGCGAGGTGGATCGCTGCTCTTCCACCCGACCTTTCGATCGTCGTCCGCAGGGTCTCGGCACGTCCGGCATCGCGTCCGTGGATCAACACCGTGGCGCCGCCCGCCCCCAGCCGCTCGGCGACCCGGCGTCCGACGCCGTCGGTTGCTCCGGTGATCAGTACGACCTTTCCACCTGCATCCATGCCTGCATGTCTCGGTTTGCCTTGCCGTGATCGCCATTTGTCACCGTCCGGCAGGTGCAAAACAGGCCTGATTTTATGCTGGTATCGATCCTGCTATGCTCCGGCTCATGACGAGCAGCGACTCCCGCATCGAAGCCCGCCAGCAGGCGCTGGCCCAGTTCCTGCGCACGCGCCGCGAACGTCTCTCGCCGGCCGATGCCGGCCTGCCGCCGGGCACGCGGCGGCGCACGCCAGGGTTGCGCCGCGAAGAGGTGGCCATGCTCGCCGGCGTCGGCACCACCTGGTACACTTGGCTGGAACAGGGCCGCGCGGTGCGCCCGTCAGTCGAGGCCCTGTCCGGCCTCGCCAGGGCGCTCCGCCTCGACCCACCCGAAAAGCATCACCTCTTCACCCTCGGCGGCCGGCCGCCGCCGGACGCCGACGCCCCGCCGTCCGGCGCCATCGACGAGGGCGTGCGCCGCATGCTCGAGAGCATGACGGCACAGCCGGCTTACGTCACCGGCTGGCGCTGGGACCTGCTGGCGTGGAACGCGGCCTCCGCCGCCGTCTTCGGCGACTACAGCCGCCTTAAGGACGACGCTCGCAACATCATGCACCTCGTCTTCGCAGACGAGGACCATCGCCGACTGCTCACCGATTGGGAGCCGCTGGCGCGCGTGACGCTCGCCACCTTCCGCGCCGACACCGCACGCTACGCCGGCCATCCCGACCTCGACCGGCTGATCGCCACTCTCAACGACAAGAGCCCCGAGTTTCGCGACTGGTGGCCGCGTCACGAGGTGCTGGCGCCGATGGCGGGCAACAAACGCATCGACCATCCCGAGATGGGCCGCATGATCTTCGAGCACATGAGCCTGGCGGTCGACAGCGGCAGCGGGCTGAGGCTTGTCGTCTTTACACCGCTCGCCGAGGACGGAACCATTGCCAAGCTGCACCGTCTGCTCGCGAAGCCGCACGCCGGGACGCAGGCCGCGTAGCCCGCACGGAGCGAAGCCGCTTATACCAACTCCACCTGCACGACGCCGCGCACGGCCCTGAGTGCGCTGGCGATCTGCGGCGTCACCGCGTAGCGGCCGGGCAGCCGCATCTCCACCTCTTTCTGGCCGTCTTCCAGCAGCAGCACGAGGCTCGCCTCGCCCTCGCCCGTGGCGCCGAGCTGGCGCTGGACGCTCTGGAGCGGAGCGGCGTCACGCACGAAGACGCGGATCTGCTTCAGCCCCGCCATCACCCGGTCGAGGGATTCCACCGACTGGATGCGCATGTTGATGCCCTCCGGCCGGTCCTCGGCATTGACCAGCACAATGACCGACTGGCCGGGCTCGAGCAGCTCGCGATACTTGTTGAGTTCCTCCGAGAAGGCGACCGCCTCGAAGGCGCCGGTGGAATCGGAAAGCTGCACCACGCCCATCTTGTTGCCGGTGCGCGTGCGCCGTTCCTGTTTCGAGGTGACCGTCGCCGCCAGCCGTCCGGCCGTCGCCCCGCCATGCACGGACTGGGCGAATTCCGCCCAGGTCTGCACCCGCATCTTGGCGAGCACCCCGGCATACTCGTCGAGCGGATGGGCGGAGAGATAGAAGCCCACCGCGTCGTGCTCGCGCTTCAGCTTCTCCGCCGCCAGCCACGGCTCGACCACCGGCAGGAGCAGCGGCTGGCGATCCTCGGCGGCGCCGAACATGTCGGCCTGGCCGACTGCGGCACTCTCCTGCAGGCGGCTCGCCATGCCGAGGATGCGGTCGACTCCGGCGCTGAGCCGCGCCCGGTCCGCCTCCAGCTCGTCGAGCGCGCCGGCCGCGATCAGGCTCTCCAGAACGCGCTTGTTGATCACCTTCGGGTTGATGCGCCGGCCGAAATCGGCGAGGTCGCGGAAAGGCTCGCCGCCGCGCGCCTCCACCAGGCTCTCCACCGCCGCCGCGCCCACCCCCTTGAGCGCCGCCAGCGAATAGAGGATGCGGCCCCTGCCCGCCTTGTCGTAGGCGACGTCGAACTCGACGCCGCAGCGGTTCACCGACGGCGCCTCGACCGGCACACCGAGGCGGATCGCCTCGCGGCGGAACTCGGAAATCTTGTCGGTGTTGCCGCTGTCGAGCGTCAGCGAGGCGGCCATGAACTCGGCCGGGTAGTTCGCCTTGAGATAGGCCGTCTGGTAGGTGATCAGCGCATAGGGCGCCGAATGCGACTTGTTGAAGCCGTATTCGGCGAACTTGGCGCAGGCGTCGAAGATCTCGGTGGCCACGTCCTTGCCGTAGCCGCGCTCGGCCGCGCCCTGCATGAAGCGGCCGCGCTGGGCGTCCATCTCCGCCTTGATCTTCTTGCCCATGGCACGGCGCAGAAGATCGGCCTCGGCCAGCGTGTAGCCGGCCATGTCGCGGGCGATCTGCTGCACCTGCTCCTGATAGGTGATGATGCCGTAGGTCGGCTCCAGGATCGGCTTGAGCACCGGAGCGAGATATTCCACCGGCTCCTTGCCGAGCTTGCGGGCGCAATAGGTCGGGATGTTGGCCATCGGCCCCGGCCGGTAGAGCGCCACCAGCGCCACCAGGTCCTCGAAGCGGTCGGGCCGCATGTCGACCAGCGCCCGGCGCATGCCGGCACTTTCAACCTGGAACACGCCGACCGTATCGCCGCTTCTCAGCATCTCGAAGGTTGGCGTGTCGTCGAGTGGGATCTGCGACAGGTCGATGTCGACGCCGCGCCGGCGGATGAGCTTCACCGCCACGTCGAGCACGGTCAGCGTCTTCAGTCCGAGGAAGTCGAACTTGACCAGCCCCGCCTGCTCTACCCACTTCATGTTGAACTGGCTGACCGTCATGCCCGAGCGCGGATCGCGGTAGAGCGGCACCAGTTGAGACAGCGGCCGGTCGCCGATGACGATGCCGGCGGCGTGGGTCGAGGCGTGGCGATAGAGCCCCTCGAGCTTCATGGCGATTTCGAGCAGACGGGCGACGGTCTGGTCGCCGTCGCGCGCCGCCTGCAGCTGCGGCTCGCTGTTGACCGCCTGCGCCAGCGTCACCGGGTTGGCCGGGTTGGCCGGCACCAGCTTGGCCAGCCGGTCGACCTGGCCGTAGGGCATCTGCAGCACGCGGCCGACGTCGCGCAACACGGCGCGCGCCTGCAGCGTGCCGAAGGTGATGATCTGCGCCACCTGGTCGGCACCGTATTTATGCTGGACGTACTGGATCACCTCGTCGCGCCGGTTCTGGCAGAAATCGACGTCGAAGTCCGGCATCGACACGCGGTCGGGATTGAGGAAGCGTTCGAAGATCAGGTTGAAGCGCAGGGGGTCGAGATCGGTGATGGTGAGCGACCAGGCGACCACCGAGCCGGCGCCCGAGCCGCGCCCAGGGCCGACCGGAATCCCTTGTGACTTTGCCCACTGGATGAAGTCGGCGACGATGAGGAAGTAGCCCGGATACTTCATCTTCTCGATGACGCCGAGTTCGTAGTCGAGCCGCTGCCTGTAGTCCTCCTCGCTGAAGCCGGGGGCGAGCCCGTGCGTCGCGAGCCGCCTGGCGAGCCCGGCACCAGCGGCCTCGCGCAGCGCCAATGCCTCGGCGCGGTCGGCCTCGTCCGGGTCGGCGCCGGCGCCGGCGAAGCGCGGCAGGATGGGCTTCTGGGTGCGCGGCCACCACGAGCAGCGCAGCGCGATCTCGACCGTGTTCTGGGTGGCCTCAGGCAGGTCCGCGAACAGCGCCACCATCTCGGCGCGGGTCTTGAAATAGTGCTCCGGCGTCAGCCGCCGCCGGTTGCCCTCGGCGATCACCGCGCCCTCGGCGATGGCGATCAGCGCATCGTGCGCATCGTAGTCGTCGCGCCTGGGGAAGAAGGCCTCGTTGGTGGCGACCAGCGCCAGGCCGCGGGCATAGGCCATGTCGATCAGCGCCGGTTCGGCCGCCTGCTCGGCCGACGTCCCGTGGCGCTGCAGCTCGACATAGAGCCGGTCGCCGAACGCCGCCGCCAGCCGGTCGAGGCACTCTGCCGCCAGCGCCGTCTGCCCGTCGACGAGCGCCCTGTTGACCGGCCCGCCGGGGCCGCCGGTGAGCACGATCAGTCCCTCGCCGCGCTCGACGAGCGCGTCGAAAGCCACATGCGGACGGGCGTCCGCCTCGCTCAGCATGAACGAGTCCGAGACCAGCCGAACGAGGTTCCAGTAGCCGGTTTCCGTCGCCGCGATCAGGACCAGATCGGAGAAGGGCCTGCGCCCGCCCGCCCGGCTCTCCACGCCGAGGTCGGCGAAATCCACCGCCACCTGGCAGCCGACGATCGGCTGGATGCCCTTCTCGACCATCTTCTCGGAGAATTCGAGCGCACCGAACAGGTTGCCGGTGTCGGCGATGCCGAGCGCCGGCATGCGGTCGCCGCTGGCGAGCTCGATCAGTCGCTTGAGCGGGAGCGCGCCTTCCAGCAGCGAATAGGCGGAATGGACACGGAGGTGGACGAAGCCCACCTCCTCGACGATGCGACTCACAATGCGGTTCTCCTCGGGGCTCAAGTGTCCACGAGGCTCCCCGCCCTGTCCATGCACGCTTCCCGGCATCGCGCCGCTTATCCCCGCTGACCGGCCGAGGCGGTCCAGGTCCTACGGCAGCGCACCAGCCGAGCGGCCGTCCAAACGCGCCGCCATATTTCCCTGTTCGTCATCCTCCGCGAAGGCGGAAGATCGGCCTCACCAGACTCCAGCTATTGTCATGCCCGCGGAGACCGATCCTCCGGCCTCGGCTTTCGCCTCGCCGGAGGATGACCGGAGTCGGGGTACCCGGCCCGTCCGGCAGCGCCTGTCCCTCACACCATGGCGCTCAGCGACACCGACCAGAGCGCAACCATCCCGACAAAGGCGCCGACCGCCAGCAACGCTGCCATATCGCGAATGAAATCAGACATTTGCCACTCCCGCTCTCGACTTGGGAGGAGAGTATGTTCTTGTTTTGTTCTCGTGTCAAGCGAGGGCATGTATCCCCTTGACGTATGTGCCTAAGGCAGTGTCTGCCCAGACCTCGCTGCCGGTGTTCGCCTTTGATGTCAGGTTGGGCAGCTGCGCGCCATCGTGGCGGGCCGCGTCGGTGGCCGCCCATGTTCGGATCAGCCCATGCCGCCGGTCGATGCCGATATGGTTCTTGTAGCCGAAGGCCGGGACCGCCAGATCGACCCGAGGCGAACCGTCGTCGGCAGGCTTCGCCTTCGACCATTTCACCGTCCAGCGCGCATCACGATCCTTCTGGGCGAGTTTGGCCGGCTTGTCCTTCCAGCCCTCGGGAATGCGGCCTTCCTTGATATCGCGCTTCTCGCCGTCGGTGTTGCGTTGCTTCGGCGCCGCGACGATCGAGGCGTCGATGATCTGGCCGCCCATGGCCAGGAACCCGGCCTTGGTCAGCGCCGCCTCGTATGCCTTGAACAGAACCTCGATCGCCGGCCGGACGTCGATCCGCGCCCGCGTCAGCGCCTCGCGGAACGTCCAGATCGTATTGGCGTCCGGCACTGCATCGGCCAGGCCCAGACCGAGGAAGCGCATGAACGACAGCCGGTCCTTGATCAGATACTCGGCCCGCTCGTCCGACAGGCCGTGGGCCGCTTGTAGGATGAGGATCTTGAACATCAACACTTGGTCGAACGCCGGGCGCCCGCCCTTCGATCCGCCCGATCGTGGCACCGCGCGCGCCAGATCCGGCCGGAAGACCTCGAAATCGACAATCGCGTTCAGCCGCTCGAGGTCATCACCCTTGGCCGAGAGCTCCTTCAGTCGCTCATCAATGTCGAAAAACCCGCTCTGGCCCCGCATTCCATCCCTCCCGATTTAACGATTTAACGGGAGCCAGGGAATCACATCAGCCTCGAAACCGCGAGGTTCTTGGAGGCGTCCAGCTTATTTGGCGACAGACATTTCATTCCACGAAAACAGATTTGCAGATGTATTTATGGTTTCGCCGACATCGGGTGGCATAAAAATCAAGTGGCCCACAACGTGGAATGAGAACGTCATATCTTTAACGAACGGTCGTTATCAGCCTTACGCTTGCGGCGATCAAAGGAAAGCGTCTAGAACGATAAGCACCTCAATAGCTGGAGATTGGCAATCAGTGAAAGTGGCAATGGAACAATGTCCCGCGGTAAACACCTTAGTCTCGAAGAAGCTCGACGCAGCGGCCAGCTGGACCGCTACGCCAAGGAGCATCCGGCAATCGGCGACCGCGACCGCTTCAATGCCGTACTGAAAGCGATGGCCTCTGGAAAGAAGCCAGAAGCAACGGGAAAAGCAAAGCGGGGCGGCTCCGCAAATTGAACCGGAACTCGAATTCTCCGAGGTATTGGTGAAGCCACTTGGCGGACACATGAACGTGAGTGCTGACAACCGCCCGTTGGAACCACGACCAGAAGCCGTCCAGCGTATTGGTGTGCGCCCATCCGTGGACATATTCTCCGTGAACGTGGTCAACGGTGCCGTGCCGATATCCGTAGCGGGGCATGTCGCGATAGGCGCGTGCGTTGTCCGTGGCGACCGTCGATCCGGGACGCACGAACTCCTGCACGACGCCCATGACAGCCGCTTCGCCACGGTTCGGGATGACGCGGGTGACGATCTCGCCGCCGCGCTCGACCACGCTCATGACCATCGTCTTGTTGTTGGTCGCCGCGCGGGGCATGGCCGCCGATCTGGACCTCGTCAGCCTCGACAACGCCGCCACCGGGGCCACCAAGCGGTGCATCGCCGTCAACCCATCCCATGTACTTGCGGATCAGGTTCAACATGCGCCAAGCCGTCTTGTAGGTGACGCCCATCTGGCGTTGGATTTCCTTAGCCGCTACGCCATTGCGGGTGGTGGTGAAAAGGAACATGGCGAAGAACCACTTTTGCAGCGGCGTGCGGCTCCGGTGGAAGGGCGTGTCCACCATCGGGTGAATGTGATGGCCGCAATTGCAGGTGTAGGCCGGCATCTTCGACAGGCGATGGAAAGTGTTGATTTGGCCGCACTTTGGGCAAACCGGCTCGTCGCCGTAACGGACCTTAAACAGGTGGTCCAGGCAGGCGTCATCGTTCGGGAATTGCTGGAAAAACTCCTGAACTGTCATCGGCTTGGTCATCGCCTTCTCCCTTCACAGGGAATATAGGAAATGAGCCAACATACGTCAAAGGGATATATGCCCAAGCGAGGGCATGTATCGGTCACTGTGGAGTTTGAAATCGATCAGCGCGGCCAATTGAAAGACGGCGAAAATGGACGCGCCCAAGATTGCCATAGGCCGCGCCAGAAATGTCCTGGCATCGCTCCCTTGGTGAGGACCGTATTGCCAATCTCGCTTTCGGCAGACCCAGCCAATTCCTTAAGCGCATCGCCTGGATGGGGGTCATGGCTTGCATTAAATGCCACGGAAACCTCCCGTTCTTGATCAGAAAATAATTTAGAATGCTTATTAAGTGGAAAGATAAAATGCCAATTTGCCTGCGCTGTCAATTCAAAATTCTGACGACTTTCGTTTTATTCGTGCTGTTTTCCTGCTGATCTTCGATCATTTGCTTGCGAATATACGTTTCCGATAGGGTCCGCGCTTCCGCGGATTTGGGGCCCGCGTCTCCACCAGCGCCACGATCTCGCCCAGGAGCAAAGCGACAGCGCCTCGATGTGGTTGTCGATCTTGCGGGCTGAACGCATTCGTCAGCCGCCCCCGCCCCCATTCGCCTTCACCGCCTCCCGCACCAGCGCCTTGAACGCCGTCTCGTCGATCCTGTCGCCCGCGTGGAAGTCGATGGCCCGCCGCGTGTTGCCCTCGAGGCTGGAATTGAACAGGCCGGACGGGTCGGCCAGCGCGGCGCCCCTGGCGAAGGTCAGCTTCACCTTGTCCCCGTAGGTCTCGCCGGTGCAGATGATGCCGGCGTCAGACCACACCGGCACGCCCAGCGGGCTGGACGGCTTCCGCCACTTCACCTCCTCGACCACGTGCCGGTCGGCCTCTTTGATGAGGCTTCGCAGCCGGGAGAGCGTCTCGCCGCGCCAGTCGCCGAGCGCCGCGATCCGCGCATCGATCAGCCCAGAGGGGGAGTCGTCTTCCGCTTTCATCACACCGTTCTCCTTTACCGGAGTCGCGCAACCGCAGCGTCTACCACTCCCGATATGCCGTTAACGCACCGGCAACCTGAAGCTGGCACAATTAAAAGCTACAGATGGCAGGGAGTACACCCCATGCGCGGCCTTCTGATCTTGCCACTCTTTCTCCTGTTCATGGTGTGGGATCTCAGCTCCAACCATGGCGCGTGGATGCGGCTCGTGGTTGGCACGGTGGAACAAGCCGTCCGCGCGCTGGGGATCGCCTGACCCAAACCCGCGCGCCTGCGCGGCTCGACGCGGAGATTCAGAACCGGCTCGGCGGCGCGTGCTTTTCCGGGCCGGCGAACTTGATCCCGACCGCTTTGCCGCGTTCCCAGATGCGTTCGGCCGGTACCAGCGCGCTGGTGGCCACGATCAGCACCTCGAATTGATCCGGCAGCGCCACCGGATCGGTGAAATCGAGGTGTGCGCCGCCCTCGCTGATATTGCGGATGATGCAGTCGATCGTCGAGGAGTTGTGCAGGACGACCTTCGCTTCCTTGAGCGTCCGGTGGCGAATCGATGTGCGGCGTTCCTGATCCATGATGGGCACGGATTGTAGCGCAAATGCCCCGCCGCGTTGACGCGCGCTGTGCCGCAGCCTCTACAGCACGAAGGGGATCACTGCCCGACGGTTGGCCGGATAATCCGGAAAGCGCTCCCGATACCAGCGGTGATGGCTGAGCGAACGCGGGATCAGGTTGCCCGCCGTCCACACCGCGAAGGAGAGCGCCGGCAGGTTCCAGCACATCACTGCGAAGCCCGCCCATTCGACGATCTCGCCGAAATGGTTGGGGCACGAGACGTAGCGGAACAGGCCGCCCTTGGGCACCGAATAGTCCGGCCCGCCCGGACGGCGCAGCGCCAGCAGCCGGTCGTCGGCACGATGGTTGATCGTGGCGCCGATCAGGAAGACGGCGATGCCGATGTGGAAGCGCGTGTCGAGGAGCCAACTGTCTGGATAGGACGACAGAAACCCCAGAAAGAAGCCGTTGAGGCCGGCATTGACCGTATTGAAGAAGATGCCGCTGGCGACGATGGCGATGGGCATCTTGCGGCCGCTCATGCGGGCACGCAGCGGGTAGATCAGGCTGCGGTTGACATAGTGGGCGATCCAAGCGGCGAAGAACACCCACATCGGCGCCGTCTTGGGCGTGCTGCCGAAGAGGAACAGCGCGCCGAAGACCAGCGGCGAGACGCCCTCCATCACCATCCAACCGAGGCGCGCCGGCATGACCGGTCCCCAGCCCGGCCGCATGTGCCGGCCATAAGGCGCCGTGATCATGATCTGCGGCGGCATCAGCACGATCGCGAGCCCCATCCAGGCCCACACGATCATGTCGAACCAGTTCACCGGCTCGCCTCTTTCACCCGCCGGTGCAGCCCGTATTCGTGCCAGGTGAGCACCAGCACCACCACATCCAGCACGGTGAGCGCCGCCAGCCACAGCGAGAAGGCGAGCGCGATCTGGTAGCTCTGATAGGCGATGAGCAGCACCAGAGCGACCATGAATGCCGGATAGGCCCAGGCCGCCCGGTCGCGCAGTACCATCACCACCAGAAACAGCTTGATGGCGCCATGACTGAACAGATACATCGCCGCCGCCGACTTCTGCGGCACCGACAGGGCCTGGGCGGAGTGCATGATCATATTGGCGAGGAAGTCGCGCGGGTCTTCCAGCAGCTCGCTGCGCGTCAGCCAATTCGCCAGTCCAACGATCAGCCCGCTCGGGATGAGATAGAGCGCCGCGCCGCCGGCCATCTCGATGACGCTGTCGATCGCCTTGAGGATCAGGCCGATGCGGAAGACACGACGGATGATGACTTCGCGCGGGCTCAATTGCCCTCCTGCTGCCTGGCCTGCTGTCTCCTTCATCTCATGCTCCGCAATGCGCCCGTTTCAGCATCGCCGCACGACCGCGGGGTAGGCAGTATGCCGGGATTCACCTTGCAGCCGACAAGACGCGAACATTGAAAGATTTTAACTTGAAGTCCCGTTCGCATTGCATTGAACCTGTTGCTGGTGGCGGCGGGTTCGGGGGAAGTCATGGGCAATCTCAGTGGCCTCGATGTAGCCATCATCACCGTGGTCGGCGCGCTTCTGCTATGCGCTATCGTGGCTTTCGTCGTCCTGCGCAAGGTCCGCGCTGACGCATATGAGGGCGTGATCGAATCGAAAGGCTCCAGCGAGAGCGAATTGAGCGATGGAGGAACGCAGACGACCTATTTCGTCACCGTCCGGCTGGCCGACGGAAATCACAAGCGCGTCCACATCAACGAGAAACGCTGGAAGGAATGGACCGTCGGCCAGGCTGTCGTGAAGCGCGCCGGCAAGATGCAACCGGAGCTTGCCTAGGCGCCGCGGCCGGCTTTGTCGGCGAGCCCCCTGCCCTCGTGGCGAACTGGCTGGCAAAGCTCGTCATCGAACGTGACCGCAGTCCCGCGCAAGGTCTTGTCCATCCGTCCTCACGTCCCGCAATCCGCCGCCCGCTTGAGCATCACCGCGCGCTCGCGCTCGTTGCGGGTCATCGCCGCGGCGCGCTCGAACTCGACGCGGGCTTCGGCGCGCCGCTCGAGCTTCTCCAGCATGTCGCCACGCGCCGCTGGCAGCAGGTGATAGGCCTTCATCGCCGGCTCGCCTGCAATCTTGTCGAGGATGGCGAGCCCGGCCGCGGGCCCTTCCGCCATGCCCACCGCCACGGCCCGGTTGAGCTCGACCACCGGCGAGGGCTGCAGGGCGGAAAGCGCTCGGTAGAGCGCGGCGATGCGTGCCCAGTCCGTGTCCTCGGCGGTTGCCGCGCGGGCATGGCTGGCCGCGATCGCCGCCTGCAGCGCATAGGGGCCGGGCGGCCCCAGCGCCTCGGCCCTGGCGAGCGCCTTGAGACCGCGGCGGATCGCGGCGTGGTCCCAGCGGCTGCGGTTCTGGTCCATGAGCAGGATCGGCTCTCCGTTCGGGCCCGAGCGGGCGCCCAGCCGCGAGGCCTGGATCTCCATCAGCGCCGTGAGCCCGTGCACCTCCGGTGCGTTCGGCACCAGCCCCGCCAGCACTCGGCCGAGCCTCAGTGCCTCCTCGCAGAGCTGCGGCCGCGTCCAGTGCTCGCCTGCCGTCGCCGTATAGCCCTCGTTGAAGATCAGGTAGATGACTTCGAGCACCGAGGCGAGCCGTTGCGCCAGCTCGGGCCCGCGCGGCGCCTCGAAGCCGACATTGGCGTCGGCGAGTATTCGCTTGGCGCGCACGATGCGCTGCGCCATGGTGGGTTCCGGCACCAGAAAGGCGCGGGCGATCTCGTCGGTGGTGAGTCCGCCGATGAGGCGCAGTGTCAGCGCCACGCGAGCGTCGGTGGTCAGCACCGGATGGCAGGCGGTGAACACCAGCCTGAGCAGGTCGTCGCCGATGTCGTCATCCAGCGCCGCCTCGATATGGGGCGTCGGGTCCAGCCCTTCCTCCATCTCGCGGCCGATCTCGGCATGCTTGCGCTCGGCCATCTTCCGCCGGCGCAGCCGGTCGATGGCGCGGTTCTTGGCGGTCGCCATCAGCCAGGCGCCGGGATTGTCGGGCACGCCGGTTTGCGGCCAGCGCTCCAGCGCCACCACCAGCGCGTCCTGGGCCAATTCCTCGGCCAACCCCACATCGCGCACGATGCGCGCCAGGCCGGCAATCAGCCTCGGCGATTCGATACGCCACAATGCGTCGATGGTCTTGTTGAGGTCGGCGGCCATGGTGACCGCCGATAGACCATCGCCGTTTTACCGATGCAAGTGCGATCAATACCCGCTGCGCCACCTCACGCGCCTGGCCGGTAGCGCAGGATGACGCCACCGACCGACAGAGCGCGGGCATCGATGAGCTCCAGCTTTGCCCTTTCCGGTGTGCTCCTGAACAGCGGCGTCCCGCTACCCAGCAGGTGCGGCGTGACGCAGAGACGGATTTCGTCGAAGAGCCCGGCCGCCATGAGGCTTGCGGAAAGATCGGCGCTGCCGAAGACCAGGATGTCCTTGGGCGTGTCGCGCTTCAGCCTGGTTACTTCCGCAACCGAATCGCCGGTGAGGAAGCGCGTATTGTTCCAGTCCGACTCCCGATGGGTGCGCGAGACGACGAATTTCGGCAGGGCGTTCATGTAATCGGCGACCACACCGGGCTCCTCCGTCGGCCAGTATGCCGCCATCAGGTCGTAGGTGACGCGGCCGAAGAGAAGCGCACCGGCCGTATCGAGCTGTTCGATCGAGATTCTTTCCAGCTCCTCGCCCCAGACGTCTCCGTGCCAGGAAATGTCGTGTCCCGGCCCTTCGAAATATCCGTCGAGGGTTACCAGATTCCACATGACCAGCTTGCCCATTGCCCGGCGCTCCTAGTCCGACGGCTCGTCGAAGAGCTGGCGGATCTCCACCTCGCCTTCCCATTCCGGGAAGTATTTCACGTGCAGTTCCAGGAAGCGGCGCGTCCAGTCGAGCGCCTCCGCCTTGGAGGCGACGTCATAGGTGGTGAAGCCGCCGATCACCTCCTTGGCCTCGGTAAACGGGCCGTCGGTGACGGTGATCTTGCCCTTGGTGATCCGCGCCCGCGTGCCTTCCGATGTCGGGTGCAGCCCGCCCCAACCGACAAAGACGCCGGCCCTTTTCGCCTCCTCGCCGAGCGCCATGATGCCGTCGATCAGCGCCGCCGGCGGGGCCTCGCTCAGCTCGGGTCCTTTCACGATGGTCATGAATTTCATGGGATTGTCTCCTCGCCTCTCGGGACCGACCGATGCATCGGCCCCTGTCCTGACAACGAAGGGCCAGCGCGAAAATCGACAAGCCAGCGGAGAAATCTATTCGCTGCCGATGAAGCAGGGGCCGAGTTCGCGCACTTCGACAGCCGCCCATTCCGCCGCCGGGCAGTCTTTGGCGATGGCCACCGCCTCCTCGCGCTTGTCGCAGGCAAGCAGGAAGAAGCCGCCGATCATCTCCTTGGCCTCGGCGAAGGGGCCGTCGACCGAGGTCGCCGTGCCGTCGCGCTTGCTGATGCGCACGGCGCCGTCCGGCCCGAGCAGGGATTTGGTGCGGATGAGCTGGCCGCGCTGCTTCAGCCCCTCTGCATATATCAGCATGCGGGCATAGCGCCGCTCGCCCTCTTCGCGGCCGGCGATGCGCCGGTCCTCCGGCCCCTCGACGATCAGCAGCATGTAGGTCATGGACGATCCCTCCCGCCGGCAGACGCGCCGAAACGCGCCTCCTATCGCCGGCGGGGCGTCGCGTAAAGAGCGCGGTCGATCAGTCCGCCACGGTGCAATTGATGATCCAGGGGATGCCGAAGCGGTCAGTCAGCATGGCGAAGCGCTCCGCCCAGTCGGTCTTCTGCAGCTTCATGCTCGCCACGCCACCCTTCATAAGCGCCGCATAGAGGCGCTCGGCTTCGGCCGGGTCCATCATTTGCAGCGATACAGAGAAGCCCTGCGGCTTGTTGTAATAGGCCGGCGGCGCGTCCGAGCCCATCAAGGTGAAGCCGTCAGCCGTCTTCATCTGGATATGCATGATCTTGTGGTGCCACTCGGCCGGCACCTGGTCGGCCATCGGCGAGGCGCCGTGGGTCATCTGCATCTCGATCGTGCCGCCGAACAGCTTCGCATAGACGGCAAAGGCTTCGGCACAATTGCCGGGAAAATTCAGATAGGGATTGATTTGCATGGACGTGATCCTTGTCCGGCGCCTGTCGCGCCTCAGCCGTTGTTGATGTGGAGGATGTTGCCGTCGGGGTCCTTGAACCAGACGGCGCGGAAGTCGCCGAAGACGTGGACGTCGCCGTTCCGCTTGCCACCGGGCAGGTCGTAGTGCTCGAAGCCGACGCCGGCGCGCCTCAGCGCCGCAACGATCGAGTCCAGTTCCGCTCCGACGCCCCAGGTGGCGGCGGTCGCCTTGTTGGTTCCGGCAAGCTCCGAGCGATAGACCACGACGGTCGAGCTGCCGCTCTTGAACAGCGCAACCTCGCCGCTCTCCGCTCCTGTGGGCATGAGCCCCAGCGTGCCACCATAGAAGGCGCGTCCGGCATCGAGGTCCTTCACGGCGATGGTCGCCATGGCGTTCTTGTCGGAAAGCACGGGTGTCTTCTCCGCGGTTGCCGCTCTCACTTGTCGGCGTTGAGCACGTCGAGAAGCGCCGCCTCGCGTTCCATCGCCTCACTCGGCTCGAAGTCTTCGATCTCCTGCACCTGGCGGATCTCGATGATCTCGTTGTCGCCCATCGGCGCCCGCTTGGCCCATTCGATAGCCTCCTCGCGCGAGGCCACCTGGATCATCCAATAGCCGCCGAGCACCTCCTTGGCCTCGGCGAAGGGGCCGTCCTGCACGGTCGGCCTGCCGCCGGAAAAGCTCACCCGCGCCCCCATCGACGGTGGATGCAGCCCGTCCAGCGCCAGCAGCACGCCGGCCCTCTGCAGGCTCTCGTTGTATTTCGTCATCCGCTCGATCGCCTGCGGATCGGGCATCGTGCCGGGTGCGGCGGTTTCATATCCCTTCGGGATCACCAGCATCATGAAACGCATGGGATTCGTCCTCTCTCTGGCGGTTCTGGAACGCGGGCCGCTCCCGCGCACTATCCTCACGACGAACGGGCAAATGCGGAATCGACATGGGATAGACAGAAATCGGTCACCGGCCGCCGAGGGCAAGGCCGGTGACCGCGCCTTCTACTCTGCCGCCTCGTTCTCGGCCGCGACCGCCACCGGTTCACCGTCCGCGACCGCCTGCTCGTCGTCGGCGCCCGCATTGCGCCTCAGCGTCAGGGCTGCAAGCGCCAGCGCGCCCCAGGCGCACGCCGTCATCAGCGCGACCATCGGCAGCACGGTGCCGTTGAAGGCGATGCTGGCCACGGCGATCAACCCGCCGCCTACCAGCATTTGCAGCGTGCCGCCGAGCGCCGCTGCCATGCCGGCGATCGGCCCGTGATCGTCGAGCGCCATCACCATGGTCGTCGGGATGACCAGGCCCATGAAGGAGAAGCCGACGAGCAGGAAGGCCATCAGCACGGGCAGGCTATCGACCCCGGCCAGCGTCAGCGCCAGGAGCACGGCGAGCACCGCCGCATAGGCCGCCACAGACACGGTCACCAGCCGACCGAGCCCATAGCGCCCACCCAGCCAGGCGGCGAACTGCGAAGACCCGATGAAACCGATGGCGTTCAGCGAGAAGGCGATCGAAAACGCCGTCGGCCCGAGGCCGTAATGGTCGATATAGACGAACGAGGCGCTCGCCAGGAAGGTGAAGAAGCTCCCCATCCCCAGCCCGCCGATGAAGGTCAGGCCGAGGAAACGTCGATCACGCAACAGGGTCGCGAAGCTCGCGGTGATGCTCGCCCCCTCCAGCCGGACGCGATTTTGCGCGGCAAGCGTTTCCGGCAGCATTGTCGCTAGCAGCACCAGCGCCAGCGCCGCCACCACCGTCACCGCCACGAACACCGCGCGCCAGCCGAACGGCACGATCAGCGCGCTGCCGGTCACCGGCGCCAGGATCGGCGAAACCGAAAGCACCAGCATCACCAGCGCCATCAGCCGCGCCCCTTCGACGCCGGTATGCAGGTCGCGGATGATCGCCCGCGGGATGACCATCACCGCGGAGGCCCCGACGCCCTGGAGCGCGCGGAAGGCGATCAGCCAGCCGATCGAGGGCGCCAGCGCCGAGCCGGCCGAGCCGAGCGCATAGACGATGAGCCCGAAATAGAGCGGCGCCTTGCGTCCCATCATGTCGGACACCGGCCCATAGACGATCTGGCAAACCCCGAAGGTGATGAAGAAGGCCATCAGCGTCATCTGCGTCGCCGCGGTCGAGGCATGCAGATTTTCGGCAATCGTGGGCAGTGCCGGCAGATACATGTCGACCGCGAACGGCCCGATGGCCGAGATCAGGCCGAGCACCACGGCATTGCGGAGGAAGCGCGAGGTCATGGTCAAAACTCCGTCTGCGGCCGCCGTGAGGCAGCCGGTCTGATGTCTCCATGGCGGAAAGTGCCGCCGCCCTTGTCGGTGTCGCGCCGCGTCGATGTTCACGTCCGCGCTTCCTCCCACGACGAACGTGCAAATCGAAGATCGACACCGGTATTCCGAAAATCGAGCCCGAAGAACTAGGGCCGGCGTGCGAAATGGCTATGACGCCCGCCACAGAAAGCGTCCGCGCGTCTTCTCCCGCCCCGATCAGCGGCAGAGATTCTGCCCTGCGGCCGCGTCAGGACATGTCAGGAGCGATAGCCGGAACTGTGCAAGCCGGTCAGAATAGCGCCGGGCGCGCCATCGCCCACATCCCGCTCCGACCGGTACTTGGTTAAAGGTGAATGACCCGGACGCCCCGGATTTGGCGCGTCTTGTTAGCGCTTGCTGAGTGCCGACCATGGTCTACGTGTGTCATGGCGCACCGTCCGCCTCACAGCCTCGTCAACGAACCCTCACAGCGCGTCCTGACATTCATGGAGCGGAGCGAGTTGCCCCTCCTTCTTGCGGTCGCGACGATCGCCGGCGGGACCGCCGTCTTGTGGCTCGTGCCGCAACTGGATGCGTACGCGCCCGTCGGCTGGTCTAAAATGACCCTGCCGACCGTTCTCGGGCTGCTGCTGGCGACGGGTAACCTGATGATGTCGCGTCATCGGCGCGGCCGCTGGGCGACGCTGGCCGGCGCCGTGGTAGCGGCGCTGTTGCTGACATGGGGCACCATCGTTCTGGCGCTCAGCCTCTACCTCAGGTTCGCCCAGCCCGCCGAACCGCCCTGGCTGCCCCTCACCTCGTCGCCGCAGACCGCGACGGCCTTCATCCTCATTGGCGCGTCTTGCCTGCTGGTCTGCAAGGCCGGCCGCGCCGTCCGGCAATGGGCTGACGGGGTCGTCATCGCTCTTTTCACGCTGGACCTGTTCATGCTGGGCGGTCATATCTTCCAGTTGAAGGAAATGGTCGGCGCCTCCGGCGACCGCCTGATCTCGCCGCAGAACTCTCTTTTGTCTTTTCCTGCTGGCTTTCGTCCTTGCCGGGCGGGTGATGGCCGGCGACGGCATCCTGTCCAGGCTGGCCGCGCAAGGCATCGGCAGCCGCATGTCCCGCATGCTGCTGCCATTCATCGTCGTGGCGCCGTTTGCGCTCTTGCTGCTGGTCGCCTGGCTCGAGAACAGCGGATTGATGCCGCTCGAGCACAGTCGCGCCGTTCTCGCGCCGGCGCTCGTGCTGGCGATGCTTTCTGTCGTCGGCTGGATGGGGCACCGCATCAACGATCTCGAAGACGAGCTCCGCTACCAGTCGGCGATCGACCGGCTCACCAACGTCTTCAACCGGCGCGGTTTCGACGCCGTCGGCCGCCATCTCGCGCGCAGCGCCGCTCGCCGCGGCACCACCCTGCTGGTCCTGTTCTTCGATCTCGACGGGCTGAAACGAGTCAACGATACGCTCGGCCATGAGGCCGGATCTGAGCTGCTGCGCCAATTTGCGAATGCGCTGGTCGAGACGTTCCGCAAGAGCGATGTTGTCGCCCGCGTCGGTGGCGACGAGTTCATCGTCGTGGCCGACGGAGAAGACCTCTCGGTAACGCAATTGCTGGAGCGCCTGGAGCGCACCGTCGCCACGCGCAACGCCGGTCCCGACGGCGCCGGGATCTCGTATAGCGTCGGCTACACCGAAGTGACGCCCGACGCCCCCGACCTCGACGCGGCGGTCGTCCGCGCCGACGAGATGATGTACCAGCACAAGCTTGCACAAAAGACTGGCCGGGACAGTGCCGAACCGCAGCGCCCGACCGGGCCGGCGGCTATCAAAACCAGAGTCGCCTGAATCCCCAGGCGATTGCCGAGCGGCCCGGCCCGAGCGCGCCGCAATTCAGGGAGCAACAGGCGGCCGCCTAAAGCAACCGCGCCTTCTCCAGCACCAGCAGCCTTTCCTTGGTGAGCGCCCCGCCATAGGCCGAGAAGCCGCCGAGCCGGTCGCCGGCGGCCAGCACCCGGTGGCAGGGGATGACGATGGGCAGCGGGTTGGCCGCCATCGCCCGACCCACCGCCTGTGCGCCACGGGGGATCCCGGCCCGCCGCGCGACCTCGCCATAGCTTGCCGTCTCGCCCCAGCGGAGCGCCCGCGCCGCGTCATAGATGCGCCGCCGCTCCTCGCTGGTCCCGGCCGGCAGGTCCACCACGAGGTCGGAGAAGTCGGTCTTCGGAGCCCTCGAAATAGGCCCTGAGCCGCGCGATCGCCCCGGCCACCGCCGGCGGCGGCTCTGCCTCCACCGCGCCCCGCTTTTCCAGACGCGCCCGCGTCGCCGCGACGTCCGCTTCGGGCAACTGCACGCGCGTCAGCCCGGCCTCGCTCCAGGCGATGCCGCAGAACCCGAATTCCGTGTCGAACAGGCAATATCCTTCGGCAGCCGCCATCGCCGCTCCAATCGTGTTCCGTATTTGTTCTAGTCGATGGCGTCGCGCCGGACAAGCCCGGCGCGCGCTGCCATGGGTTCCGCCGCCGATTCACTTCTTCTATGAATTCGTTGCGGAGCGCCGGCGTCGACCGTCCGCGCGTGGCCGCCGGGAACGCCACATGAGCGCCACGACCACCGCCAGCGCCGATGCGACGAGCGCAATGAGATTGGTCCAGTCCGCGGCGGTCTGCATTGCGGAGCGTGTGAACGGAAGCGCGCGGTAGGCGGCGAACTGCTGCAACTGCGCCAGCTGGTCTTCGCGGAACTGGCCGCGGATCCCGCAGTGGTTCTCCACCGGGAAGAGATAGCAGCTCGGGTTCATGAAGTTCAGCTCGCCGCCGCCCGTCGGCGTCAGGATCGATCCCAACTGCAGATTCGTCTTCGGAAAGGCCTCCAGCTCATAGCCGAACACCGGCTGATAACAATAAAGTTCGGACATCCCGTCGACCATCGCATTGTTGCGGTCCGTAACGGTCTGCACCGCGCTCGTCTCCAGCTTGCCGGCGATCTCGGTGATCGGCCGGATGCCAATGGCGCGCGCCGCATGCCATGCCTGCTCGATGGGCGCGCCGCGGTATTCGCGCGGCACCTGGTTGGATTCCGCCGCGTACCACCAGACCGTCGCGAGCGCCGTGACGAGGAACAGCCCGCCGGCCCACCGGCGCGACGGCGCCAGTCGGTCGACCGCGAGCGCCGAGCCAAGCACGGTAAGCGGAATGAACATGACGAACCAGCGGGCCAGCGTCACGCTCTCCCCCAGCACCGGCATGCCCTTCAGCAAGGCATTCCAGCCGGGCGTGTAGACGTTGAGCGCAATCGGGATCGCCACGGCCAGCACGATCGCGGCCATCACCGCCAGTCCGCTGAGCGGCCGGCGCCAGGTCCTGCCTGCCGCCAGCCGCACAAGCAGCGCCGCTCCGCCGGCAACCAGCAGCACCAGCGCCGCCGGACCGACGCCATAGGCCCATTCGTGCCATTCGAGGCCCCACCGGCTGTTCACCAATGCGCTTTTCGCGAGGTCATAGGGCGGATGCCAGAAGACCGACAGGCCGGCGACCTCGATCGTGCTCAACACGCTCCGCAGGCCGGGCAGCGGATAGAAATCCCGCGGATATTCGCCGAGGAAGGCGAGGGCCGCCGCGAGCCGCTGTGCCGACAGGCCGACCGACAGCACCGCGCCCAGACCGAGACCCGCCCAGGGTTGCCAGGCGTGGCCTCTGAGGTGGCCTTGCACGAGGACGATGACGCCTGTCGCAAGTGCGACCGGAATGATGATGTGCTGCATGCCGGCTTCGAACTGGTAGGCGAAGATGGCCCCGACCAGCACCGTGGCAAGAACCAGGCGCCGCCATGTCCACCCCCTGTCGGCCTTTGCCGGAAGCAACACGGCCCAGGCGATCCAGGGCGTCAGCATGAAGGGATGGAAGGTCAGGTGGCCGACTGCCATCCGCGCCACGAAGAACCCGTTGAACAGGAACAGCACGGCTCCGGTCGCCGCTGCCCACGGCGATGCGCCGAACCGGCTCCTGAGCAGCAGGTGGAAGCCCACCAGACCGAGCGCCGCGAACACCACGAAGGTCGCCCTCACCGCGTTGGCGGGATCGACGAAAAACGTCAGCAGCTGCGGCAGGGAGTAGTAGGCGACGTTGAGATCGGCGAGAAACGGAACGCCGGCGCACTCGGCCGGGTTGAACCACGGCACGCTGAACGGCCCGTTCGCCAGGAAGTGGTAATAGCCGGCCAGAAGGTTCGGAAAATGCAATCCGTAGTCATCGGCAAACGTCGGTCCGAACCCCGGCGCGACCGGGAGATAGCGCCAGAGATACACGGCAAAACACACCGCCAGCGCGACCGCGGCACCCACGTCGTCCCTGTGGGCCCCTCGTGTTGGGCCGTTCCCCTGCATGCCTGCACCCCTTTTGGCCGCCGACCTTACTTTAGCAGAAGCAGGCGCCGCGCTGCCGCCGGCCCGTGTTGAACTGGATTGTCGCATAGGCCAAGATCGGCCGCAGGCGCCGTCGCGCGCCTTGTTTCACCCAGTTTGGCTGAGCAGATCAAGATGACGGCATCCGACTCCGCCAAGCCATCCGGCACGCCGATCGGTACCCCGGACGCCGACCTCCATATCGAGACGGCCGTCGTGCGCGCGTTGCTGCGCGAACAGCACCCGGACCTTGCCGAGCTTCCGCTCCGCCGGCTGGAAGCGGGCTGGGACAACCAGTTGTTTCGTCTCGGCGACCGCCTCGCCGTCCGCCTGCCGCGTCGGACGGCGTCGGCCGGGCTCGTCATGCACGAGCAGCGCTGGCTGGGCCCGCTTGCCGAGCGGCTGCCGCTGCCCATCCCCGCGCCGCTGCGGGTCGGCGAGCCCGGTCAAGGCTTCCCCTGGCGCTGGAGCATCGTCCCGTGGTTCACCGGCGTGCCAGCCTTTCAGGAGGCTCCGTCGCAGGGACAAGGGCGCGTGCTCGCACGCTTCCTTCGCGCGCTGCATGTCGAGCCGCCGGCGGATGCGCCGACGAACCCCTATCGCGGCGTTCCCCTTTCCACGCGGGCGTCCGTGATCGAGGAACGGCTCACCCGTCTCGCGCACTTGGCCGTGGTCACCCATGAGGTTCGCGCCCTATGGAAGCAGGCGCTCGCCAGCCCTGTCGATGTCGCGCCGACCTGGATTCACGGCGATCTGCACGTCCTCAACGTCCTGGTCGACCACGGACGCCTGAGTGCCGTCATCGATTGGGGCGACATGGCCGCCGGCGATCCGGCCACCGACCTGGCGTCGATCTGGATGTTGCTGCCCAACCGCTCGCTCCGCGCGGAGGCGATCGACGCCTACGGACCGGCCTCCGCCGCCACCTGGGCCCGCGCCCGCGGCTGGGTTATCGCCTTCGCGACCATGATGCTCGACGCCGGGCTGGCCGGCGATGCGCGCTTCGCCGCCATGGGCGAGCAGGTCATGCGACACCTCGCGGACGGTCCGTGACGGCCACGCCGGCCGCCTGCTGTCGGTTCACTCTTTGTTCTTGCGTCTCCTGACACGGTTTGGCATGACTCCGCGGGAGAGTCGTCCGCCCGTTTGAAATCGCCGTGGACCATCGGAGCCGCCGCTTGTCTGGAGCGCGCAAGAGCATAAGTTTGGGGAGCGGCCGACGCCGCAAATCCCCTACGGAACAGCGTGCCATGGCCGAGACCAGCCCTGCCCCGGGCAAGTTCATCTCCATCCGCGGGGCGCGGGAGCACAACCTCAAGAATATCGACCTCGATCTGCCGCGCGACCGGCTGATCGTGCTCACCGGCCTGTCGGGCTCGGGCAAGTCGTCGCTCGCCTTCGACACCATCTATGCCGAGGGCCAGCGCCGCTACGTCGAGTCGCTGTCCGCCTATGCCCGCCAGTTCCTCGAGATGATGCAAAAGCCGGACGTCGACCAGATCGACGGCCTGTCGCCGGCCATCTCCATCGAGCAGAAGACCACCAGCCGCAACCCGCGTTCCACCGTCGGCACGGTGACCGAGATCTACGACTACATGCGGCTCCTCTTCGCCCGCGTCGGCGTGCCCTATTCGCCGGCGACCGGCCTGCCGATCGAGAGCCAGACGGTGTCGCAGATGGTCGACCGCGTGCTGGCGCTTCCCGAGGGCACCCGCCTCTATCTGCTGGCGCCGATCGTGCGCGGCCGCAAGGGCGAGTACCGCAAGGAGCTCGCCGAGCTGATGAAGCGCGGCTTCCAGCGGGTGAAGATCGACGGCACCTTCTATGAGATCGCGGAAAGTCCGGCGCTCGACAAGAAGCTCAAGCACGACATCGAGGTGGTGGTCGACCGCATCGTTGTCGGCGGCGGCATCGCCGCCCGCCTCGCCAACTCCTTCCAGACCGCGCTCGAACTCGCTGATGGGCTGGCCATCGCCGAGTTCGCGGATGCTGGCACTGCGTCCGGTGGAGGGGTCCCCTCTCCCCTTGCGGGAGAGGGACAGGGAGAGGGGTAAGGGCAAGGCCTCTCGAAAGAGCGATACCCCCCTCCCCAACCCTCCCCCGCAAGGGGGGAGGGAGGCGGCCGGCGCCGAGGCGGAAAAAGGCGGCATGAAGCGCGGCGACATCGACTCCGCCAACCGCATCATCTTCTCCGAGAAATTCGCCTGTCCCGTTTCCGGCTTCACCATCCCCGAGATCGAGCCGCGCCTGTTCTCCTTCAACAATCCCTATGGCGCCTGCCCGGTCTGCGATGGGCTGGGCACCGAGCGCGTTGTCGATCCGGCGCTGGTCGTCCCTGACGACACGCTGTCGCTGCGCGATTCCGCCATCGCCCCGTGGTCGAAGACCTCATCGCCCTATTACCTGCAGACCTTGGAGGCGCTCGCCCGCGCCTACAAGTTCTCCACCGACACGCCCTGGATGAAGCTGCCGCAGAAGGCCCGCGACATCATCCTCAACGGCACCGGCGAGGAGCAGGTCACCTTCAACTACGATGACGGCCTCCGCGCCTACCGCACCACCAAGACCTTCGAAGGCGTCATCCCCAATCTCGAGCGCCGCTATCGCGAAACCGACTCCGCCTGGGTGCGCGAGGAGATCGAGCGCTACCACTCGGCTAAGCCCTGCGAAACCTGCCAGGGCAAGCGCCTCAAGCCCGAGGCGCTCGCCGTCAAGCTCGACAGGCTCGACATTTCGACGGTGACCGACTTCTCCATCCGCCGCGCCATGGCCTGGTTCGCCCACCTGCCCGAGACGCTCACCAAGCAGCAGAACGAGATCGCCGTCCGCATCCTGAAAGAGATCCGCGAGCGGCTGAACTTCCTCGTCGATGTCGGCCTCGACTATCTGACGCTCGCCCGCGCCTCCGCCACGCTGTCCGGTGGCGAGAGCCAGCGCATACGGCTGGCCTCGCAGATCGGCTCCGGCCTCACCGGCGTGCTCTACGTCCTCGACGAGCCCTCCATCGGCCTCCACCAGCGCGACAACGAGCGCCTGCTCGGCACGCTCAAGCACCTGCGCGACATCGGCAACACCGTCATCGTCGTCGAGCACGACGAGGACGCCATCCGCCAGGCCGACTACGTCGTCGATATCGGCCCCGCCGCCGGCATCCACGGCGGCCATGTCATCGCCAAGGGCACCCCGGCCGAGGTCATGGCCAACCCGGATTCGCTCACCGGCCAGTTCCTCTCCGGCACCCGCTTCATCGAGGTGCCGGCCACCCGCCGCCCGCCGAAGAAGGGCAAGCAGCTCCGCATCGTCGGCGCCACCGGCAACAACCTCAAGAACCTCACCGCCGAGGTCCCCATCGGCCTGTTCACCTGCATCACCGGCGTCTCCGGCTCGGGCAAGTCGACGCTGACCATCGACACGCTCTACCGCGCCGTCGCCCGCCGGCTGAACGGCGCCCGCGACGTGCCCGCCGACCACACCCGCATCGAGGGGCTGGATTATCTCGACAAGGTCATCGACATCGACCAGTCGCCGATCGGCCGCACCCCGCGCTCCAATCCCGCCACCTATACCGGCGCCTTCACGCCCATCCGCGAGTGGTTCGCCGGCCTCCCCGAGGCCAAGGCGCGCGGCTACGGACCGGGGCGCTTCTCCTTCAACGTCAAGGGCGGGCGCTGCGAGAAGTGCCAGGGCGACGGCGTCATCAAGATCGAGATGCACTTCCTGCCCGACGTCTACGTCACCTGCGACGTCTGCCAGGGCAAGCGCTACAATCGCGAGACTCTGGAGGTGCGCTTCAAGAACAAGTCGATCGCCGATGTCCTCGACATGACCGTCGAGGAGGCGCGCGACTTCTTCGCCGCCGTCCCCTCCATCCGCGACAAGATGGAGACGCTGGATCGCGTCGGCCTCTCCTACATCCATGTCGGCCAGCAGGCGACGACGCTCTCCGGCGGCGAGGCCCAGCGCGTGAAATTGTCGAAGGAGCTGTCGCGCCGCTCCACCGGCCGCACGCTCTACATCCTCGACGAGCCGACCACCGGCCTCCATTTCGCCGATGTCGAGAAGCTGCTCGACGTCCTCCACGAGCTGGTCGACCAGGGCAACACGGTGGTGGTCATCGAGCACAATCTCGAGGTCATCAAGACCGCCGACTGGATCATCGATCTCGGCCCCGAGGGCGGCGACGCCGGCGGCGAGATCGTGGCCGCCGGCACGCCCGAGCAGATCGCCCGCGACAAGAGGAGCTACACCGGCGCCTTCCTCAAGCCGGTCCTTGCCCGCGCCCGCGCCTCACGCGCGGCGCGGGATGGGGCGGAGGATGTCGAGGCGGCGGAATAGGCTCAGCTCTCTATCGGCGGCGGGATCAACCAAACGCCGCCAATTCGCCGATCCAAATACCGGAGTATTTCTTCCGAGCAGCGATGCGGAAACACCAATACAAACATCAACAATAAAAAGGGATCCTGAACCAATGGCGACGGTACACTTGTCACTCGGCAATCGCGAGCGTCATCTATAAGCTGGACACCTCCAATAACCGGGTCATGGGCGCTATCAGGTAAGCGCCGGTCATGCCGGGGGCATTTTGTCCTGGGCGTGCTCGTTTGGCGCTGGGAGGTGGTCTCGTGTGGATGGCGACCCTGGCCTTAGGCGGCTGCCGCTGCCTGCCCAGTCAGCCACACGACGCGCTTCATGTTGTAGACGATGTTGGCGAGACCGATCTTCACCGTGGCTCGGGCGATGCCGATGGTACGGACGACAAGACCCATCGGTCCCTTCTGGCGGGCAAAGACATGCTCGACCGCTGAACGCACCTTGGACTTGGCCGCGTTCGCCCGGGCGATGTTCACCGGCATCGGCTTGCCCTTCGGCTTCTTGCGATGGATGCGTGAGACGAGCTGACGGTCGGCGAGGTGCTTCTCGTTCGCCTTCGAGCGATAGGCAGTGTCTGCCCAGACCTCGCTGCCGGTGTTCGCCTTTGATGTCAGGTTGGGCAGCTGCGCGCCATCGTGGCGGGCCGCGTCGGTGGCCGCCCATGTTCGGATCAGCCCATGCCGCCGGTCGATGCCGATATGGTTCTTGTAGCCGAAGGCCGGGACCGCCAGATCGACCCGAGGCGAACCGTCGTCGGCAGGCTTCGCCTTCGACCATTTCACCGTCCAGCGCGCATCACGATCCTTCTGGGCGAGTTTGGCCGGCTTGTCCTTCCAGCCCTCGGGAATGCGGCCTTCCTTGATATCGCGCTTCTCGCCGTCGGTGTTGCGTTGCTTCGGCGCCGCGACGATCGAGGCGTCGATGATCTGGCCGCCCATGGCCAGGAACCCGGCCTTGGTCAGCGCCGCCTCGTATGCCTTGAACAGAACCTCGATCGCCGGCCGGACGTCGATCCGCGCCCGCGTCAGCGCCTCGCGGAACGTCCAGATCGTATTGGCGTCCGGCACTGCATCGGCCAGGCCCAGACCGAGGAAGCGCATGAACGACAGCCGGTCCTTGATCAGATACTCGGCCCGCTCGTCCGACAGGCCGTGGGCCGCTTGTAGGATGAGGATCTTGAACATCAACACGTGGTCGAACGCCGGGCGCCCGCCCTTCGATCCGCCCGATCGTGGCACCGCGCGCGCCAGATCCGGCCGGAAGACCTCGAAATCGACAATCGCGTTCAGCCGCTCGAGGTCATCACCCTTGGCCGAGAGCTCCTTCAGTCGCTCATCAATGTCGAAAAACCCGCTCTGGCCCCGCATTCCATCCCTCCCGATTCAACGATTCAACGGGAGCCGGGGAATCACATCAGCCTCGAAACCGCGAGGTTCTTGGAGGCGTCCGGATGTGTGCCGCAAGCACGGTGTGAGCAGCGCCACCTTCTACAAGTGGAAGGCCAGATACGGTGGCCTCGACGTATCCGATGCCCGGCGGCTGAAGGCGCTTGAGGACGAGAACGCCAAGCTGAAGAAGCTGCTCGCCGAAGCGATGCTCGACAACGCCATGCTGAAGGACATCAATTCAAAAAAATGGTGACGCCCGTCGCGAGGCGCGAGGCCGTCGCTCATCTCAGGATGACGTTTGAGGTGAGCGAACGGCGGGCGTGTTGTGTACTCGGAGCCGACCGAACCTCGGTTCGCTACCGGAGCACCAGACCTGACGATGCCGCTGTGCGGGCCCGGCTGCGCGAGCTGGCGGCCGTGCGCCGACGCTTCGGTTACCGGCGTCTCCATGTTCTCCTGGGCCGTGAGGGCATCAGCATGAACCACAAGAAGCTCCGTCGGCTCTATCGTGAGGAGCGGCTTCAGGTCCGTCGTCGCGGCGGTCGCAAGCGGGCATTGGGGACCAGGGCACCATTGACGATCCCTCAAGGTGCCAATCAGCGCTGGAGCTTGGACTTTCTGTCGGATGCACTCGCCGACAGCCGGCGCTTCCGCATCCTGGCGATCGTCGACGACTTCACCCGCGAGTGCCTGGCGCTAGTCGCCGACACCTCGCTGTCGGGCATGCGGGTTGCTCGCGAACTCGATACCGTCATCGCCCTGCGCGGCAAGCCGGCCACGGTGGTCAGCGATAACGGCACCGAGCTGACCAGCATGGCTATCCTGCGCTGGTCGCAAGAAGCCCGTGTCGAGTGGCACTACATCGCTCCCGGCAAGCCCCAGCAGAACGCCTTTGTCGAGAGCTTCAACGGCCGCCTCCGCGACGAGCTTCTGAACGAGACACTGTTCACCTCGCTCGGCCATGTCCGCGAGGCGCTCGCCATCTGGCGGCTCGACTACAACATGGTTCGCCCGCACAGCCGCCTCGGCAATCTGACGCCGGTTGAATACGCCAATCGTTACGCCGTTGCGCCACCGAGCCATCACGGCTCAAATGCAGCCCGGACTCTATCCATCGCTGGATGAACACCGGGGCTCACGTCAAAACGGTCATCAAATTCTTGAAACGTCTCACGCGTCACGTCACTCTTTTGGCAGAGTATCGCGAGAACGCGTTCCAGATTCTTGGCGTACATCAGGCGTTGCTTCTAGATAGCCGGCCTTGCATCGCCCCACCTTCCGTTGGCCCATAGCGCAGTTGGCCTAGCTTTTCAGCTGCCGTGTCGAGCTGACGGCACGAATTTGTGGCCGTAGCCGAGAATCTTCCATAGTCAATACTTCGACCTTCAGCTTCTCTAGAGCATTTTCCGATCATGTTGCATCATAGCCGGCGGCTCTGAAGTAGTTTTCGCATTCGCCGGGCTCGAAGAGCTCGATGATGCGGCCGATGGCGGACCACAGGCCGTCGATGGTTCGCTCTGCCGCCTTGCGCAGAAGGGCCTTGAGTTTGGCGAAGGCGTTCTCGATGGGGTTGAAGTCGGGACTATAGGGCGGCAGGTAGCGAAGTTCGGCGCCGGCCGCCTCGATCATCTCGCGCACCCGCGGTCCTTTATGGCTGGAGAGGTTGTCCATCACCACGACGTCGCCGGGACGCAGTTCGGGCAGGAGCACCTTGGCGACATAGGTCTCGAAGGCGTCACGGTTGATCGGGCCGTCCAGAACCCAAGGCGCGATGAAGCCGCGCAGCGTGAGCGCCCCGACGAAGGTCGTCGTCTTCCAGTGGCCGTGCGGCACGCCAACCCTGAGCCGTTCGCCGCGCGGGCAGCGTCCATGACGACGCGCCATGTTGGTGGAGGCCCAGGTCTCGTCGATGAAGACGAGGCGCTCGGGATCGAGATCGGGCTGGCCGTCGAACCAGTCCTCCCGGCGCTTCAGGATGTCGGGGCGGTCCTGTTCGCTCGCGTGCGCCGACTTTTTTTGAGCGTGATCCGGTGACGGTCGAAGAAGCGCCAGAGCCCGCCGATGCTGCTGCGCACGCCCTCGGCCACCAGCGCCGCCTTGATTTCGGCAAGCGTGATGTCCCGATTGGCCGCGACGATCTTCAAGATCGTCTCAGCATGCCGCTCGATGCCGTGGGAGCGCCTGTCGCCACCGAGTGCCCCAGGGCGAAGGTCACCTTGCTCGCGTTCCCGCTTGCGCCAGCGGCTGACGCTCGCCGCGCTCACGCCAAACCGCTCTCCAGCCTGGCGATGGGTCAGACCGCCCGCCACGCCTGCAAGAACCCGGACGCGAAGATCCACCGACAGAGCTTTCGACATGCCTGCCGGCCTCCGATCCGGCAGACAGTCTGAATCAGCTTCGAGCTGATTTGGAAACCACCAGCGATTTAATCAGCTCGAAATCCGCTCTAGTGCCGCGCGGAGTTTCACTGCGTGCTCCCACCTGATGTGCGCTCCTAAGCAGACTTGTCCGACACAAGGGCCGGTTATGTTCACTTCACCGAGTGGCCCGAGAACTCGCCACTCTCGCTCGTAGCTCCAGCTTTCCTTTTTATGTGAAAGGACTTTTTGTGCGGCAAGGGTAACGTTCCCCACATCGGAGATTCCGACCTCAGGTGGTGCACTCCCATACGCCAATCGAACGACGTGTGCGTTGTCGGGCAGGGCAGCCACCAACGTTCTTGGTCGATAGCCAATGCAAATACCTCGGTAGTCGCCGGCATAGTGAACCCACATTAGTTCACTATTCCGCGTATCGCTGAAACAACATATTCCTATGTCGCTCTTCTCCTGCAGGATGCCGTCCTTCAAAAGGTCGTAGTCGCCTTTGCCTTGCACGCGCTTACTGGCAGCGTACAAGCCCTCCATCGGGTCATTCAGAGCCCCATATTCAGAAAACCAGAGATATGGCCTGCAGAGCGAGTCAAACTTCGCGGTCGATTGTCTGCTCGTCGATGCGCCGATATCGGTACAACAACCGCGGCAGGTGCGGTCTGTCTAGAGCATTTTCCGATCATGTTGCATCATAGCCGGCGGCTCTGAAGTAGTTTTCGCATTCGCCGGGCTCGAAGAGCTCGATGATGCGGCCGATGGCGGACCACAGGCCGTCGATGGTTCGCTCTGCCGCCTTGCGCAGAAGGGCCTTGAGTTTGGCGAAGGCGTTCTCGATGGGGTTGAAGTCGGGACTATAGGGCGGCAGGTAGCGAAGTTCGGCGCCGGCCGCCTCGATCATCTCGCGCACCCGCGGTCCTTTATGGCTGGAGAGGTTGTCCATCACCACGACGTCGCCGGGACGCAGTTCGGGCAGGAGCACCTTGGCGACATAGGTCTCGAAGGCGTCACGGTTGATCGGGCCGTCCAGAACCCAAGGCGCGATGAAGCCGCGCAGCGTGAGCGCCCCGACGAAGGTCGTCGTCTTCCAGTGGCCGTGCGGCACGCCAACCCTGAGCCGTTCGCCGCGCGGGCAGCGTCCATGACGACGCGCCATGTTGGTGGAGGCCCAGGTCTCGTCGATGAAGACGAGGCGCTCGGGATCGAGATCGGGCTGGCCGTCGAACCAGTCCTCCCGGCGCTTCAGGATGTCGGGGCGGTCCTGTTCGCTCGCGTGCGCCGACTTTTTTTAAGCGTGATCCGGTGACGGTCGAAGAAGCGCCAGAGCCCGCCGATGCTGCTGCGCACGCCCTCGGCCACCAGCGCCGCCTTGATTTCGGCAAGCGTGATGTCCCGATTGGCCGCGACGATCTTCAAGATCGTCTCAGCATGCCGCTCGATGCCGTGGGAGCGCCTGTCGCCACCGAGTGCCCCAGGGCGAAGGTCACCTTGCTCGCGTTCCCGCTTGCGCCAGCGGCTGACGCTCGCCGCGCTCACGCCAAACCGCTCTCCAGCCTGGCGATGGGTCAGACCGCCCGCCACGCCTGCAAGAACCCGGACGCGAAGATCCACCGACAGAGCTTTCGACATGCCTGCCGGCCTCCGGTCCCGTAGCGAAGTTGGTTGGAATTGGGGTGGCGTAGTCTCCGGGTGCTTCAACCCGAACGAGTCCAGCGTTGACGCGCCGGACAGGAGACCACGCCATGACAAGCACTACCACGAAGCCGGATGCCGTTCAGCCTGAGACCGCCGAGACAGCGGCCTACCTCTTCGACGACTGGTTTGACCCGATCGAAGCCGGCCTGCGCGATCGGGTGCGCGATTTCATCGAGACGATGATCAGGAGCGAGCTCGACGCGGCTCTCGCCCGGCCGCGCTATGCACGGCGGCCCAACGCGAGTGAAGCGGGCGATGGCGCCGATGCCGGGGTTTCCGGCCACCGGCACGGCAGTCGGACGCGCACGCTGATGGGCACTTTCGGGTCGACCGAGATCACCATGCCGCGCGCCCGCCTCAAGGCCGACGACGGCAAGACGACCGAGTGGAAGAGCAAAGCATTGCGCGCCTATCAGCGGCGCACGAAGGCCGCCGATGCGCTGATTGCCTCGAGCTATCTCGCCGGCACCAACACCCGCCGCGTCCGCCGGGCGCTTGCCGCGCTGTTCGGCGGCGCGGTCGGCAAGGACACCGTCAGCCGGGTGTGGCGGAAGGTGAAGACCGACTGGGAGGCCTGGAACAACCGATCGCTGGCCAACGAGCCGATCGTCCGATTGATCCTCGACGGCACGGTGGTCCGCGTCCGACTCGACCGCAAGGCAACCTCGATCTCGCTCCTCGTCGTCATCGGGGTGCGCGAGGACGGCCAGAAAGTGCTGCTGGCGGTCCGCGACATGGGCGGCGAGACGACCGAGGCGTGGCGCACGGTACTCGACGACCTGATCGCCCGCGATCTGCGCCGACCGGAGTTCCTGATCGTCGACGGCGCAGCCGGACTGGAGAAGGCCATCGCCGCCGTCTGGAATGGCGTGCCCCTGCAACGCTGCACGGTTCACAAGCATCGCAACCTGCTCAGCCATGCGCCCGAGCGCCTGCACGAGGAGATCACCGCCGACTACACCGACATGATCTACGCCGCCACGGCAGAGGAGATCGAGGAGCGGCGCAGGGCCTTTGTCCGCAAGTGGCGGCTCCGCCACCGGGCCGTCGCCGATAGCCTGGAGGAGGCCGGCGACGCCCTCTTCGCCTTCACCCGCTTGCCACCATCGCAATGGCGAAGCGCCCGGACCTCGAACGCCATCGAACGCCTCCACGAGGAGTTCAAGCGGCGGATCAAGACGCAGACCGTGCTGCCGTCGGCCGACACCGCCGCCATGTTGTTCTGGGCTCTGCTCGCTTCCGGCCAGATCAACATGCGAAAGGTCGATGGCTGGCAGACGCTCACTGTGAAGGTCGCCGACCGGTCGATTGACCTGGCCGCCTGAACCGATACCTTCAACCTGCCGGAGACCGCGTCACGCCCAATTCCAACACGACCCGCGACGGCACCCGGCCTCCGATCCGGCAGACAGTCTGAATCAGCTTCGAGCTGATTTGGAAACCACCAGCGATTTAATCAGCTCGAAATCCGCTCTAGCTCAGCCGTCATCGCGCCCCTCCTTCGACTATCGGTAGCCTCGCAGATCGCGGCATACCCCTTCGATTTCAGTGTCGCTTTCGTCGCTAGGGCGGGTTACGCCTCAGCTACCTCACCCTACAATCTACATGCCACTCAACACGGAGCCCACGGGGGATCGCATCCCATGCCCCTCCTCTATTTCGCCGCGCCCCTCTTCTCCGAATCCGAACTGGCCTTCAACGCCGCGCTGACGGCGGAGATCGAGCGGCTGGGCTTCACGGTCTTCCTGCCCCAGCGCGACGGGGTGGATGCGACGAAGGAGCCGTGGGCGTCCATGCCGCGCGCGGACCTGCACCGGGCGATCTTCGCGGGCGACCGCGATGCGGTGCTGGCCTCCGACGTCCTCCCCGTCGGGCTCGACGGCGCCCCTGTGACCGCCATCACCGTCACCGTGGGGCAATTCGTGCCATGCTCGGCCGCTGTCGCAGAAACCGGTGCCGCGACCTTGCCGCCAGCCTCCGCCCCTGACCCATACGATGCATATGACGTCCGCCGCACGCTCGCCTATGGCCGCGAGAAGCTGGCGCGGAACTTCCGCCACCTCGCTTTGGTGGCGGTGGCCGTCGGCGCGGTCAGCATCTTCGTCGCGGGCGACGACGTGCTGCTCCGGGTCGTCGGCTGGGGGCTGATCGTCGCCGGGTTCGGCTTGGGCGCCTGGGAGCTGTCGAAGTCCATCGGCAAGCAGGAGCCGCTTCTGGTCCTCTCGCCCGAGGGCATTCGGCTGCACATCGAGGACGTCAAGACGATCGCCATTCCGTGGAGCGAGGTCAGCGGCGTGCATGCCATCGACGTCCGGGTGACCGTGCCGGGCCACGGCACTGACCTCGTTCGCGATGTCACCGCGGTTGACGTGTCGCAGGCGTTCTACGACAGCGCCATCTATGTCGACAGCCTGTTCCTGCGCGGCCCCGGCTGGGCCAACACATTCATCCCGGACGGCGGCGTGGTGCACGTGGCGCTCCACCACGACATCCTCCCCGTCACCGGGCCAGTGCTCCTGGCTGCCGTCACGGCGCGCTGGAAGGCCTTCGGCCGCCCGGCCCGCCCGTCCTAGAAGCTGCCGCGCGCCTCCCGCGCCCATCTGCTTTCCGCCCTCGCCCGACTGGAAGTCTGACGAGCGCCGCAGCACGGCACGCGAACCTCCCCCTTGAGGGGAGGTCCAAATCGCGACAGCGATTTGGGGAGGGGGTCTGGAAATTTCCGCAAAGAGGGCGCGGCGGAGTGGGCGAGAAGAAGTCACCCCCTCCCGAAATTCGCTTCGCAACCGCTCGCGAATTTCGACCTCCCCGCAAGGGGGAGGTTGGGCTCAGTGCCCGCAACAGACTCCCTCCCTCCCCCTCGCCCCTTGCGGGAGAGGGCTTCGCGCCTTAGGAGCGCAGCGAGTTAGGCGCGAAGGGAGAGGGGTCTTGGCAAAGCGCCGGCGGTGGTTCAACCGCCCTGCCCGGACCCCCCTTTCTGTCTCTCCCCCGCAAGGGGGGAGAGGACCAATACGGCAGGCGCTTCCGCATGGCGCAGGCCAGCTCGCCTCACGTCCCCACCCAGGCCCACGCCTCGATCTCGACGCGGCCGCTGAGCGCCAGGCCACTGGCGCCGAAGGCGGAGCGCGCCGGCAGTCGGTCGGGCTTGAAGTAGCCGACATAGACCTCGTTGAAGGCTCCCCAGTCGCTCATGTCGGCGAGCATCACCGTCACCTTGAAGATCGCGTCGAAGGAGAGCCCGTTGGCCTTGAGCGTCGCGCCGATATTGTCCAGCGCCTGGCGCGCCTGTGCCGTCACGCCGCCGGGCGCCAGCGTCTTGGTGCCGGGCGTAACCCCCATCTGCCCAGACAGATAGAGCACGTCGCCGACTCTGACCGCGTCGCTGAAGGGCAGCCCCGCCCGCTTGGTCGCCTCCGACCTGATATAGTCCACCATCCATCGTCTCCTTGGCTCAACCGGAGAGATGGTGCGCCCTGCCGCGCGCCTGCGCCAGCCGGCTTATCGCGCCGGTCTCCAGATCGTAGATCGGCGGGACGACTTTCAGCGTGCCGGCGCCGGCCCTGCCCGAGTGCCCGGACAGCAGCACGCCCGGCCCGCAAGGCCGCCATGCTCCGCGTCGCGGGATCGGGAAGTCAGTGCGCTGCGCGGCGGCGGCGCGCCTTGGGCTTCGCCGCGGCGACGACACCCGCCGCAGCAGGCTCGCCGGCGTCGGCCATGCTCGCCTGGAGGTCCTTTGCGCTCTGGGCGAGGTCCTCGCTCAGACCTTCCAACATGTGCGCGGTCGCGTGCTGCTCGATCGCGATGTCGCTTTGCTCGTCAGCGGTCACCCGCTGGGTCTCGGCAAGCTTCGCCGCGTCGGCTGCGGTCTCGATCAGAACCTCGACCGACCGCTTGATCAGCTCTTTGTTCCTGCTCATGTGTCACCGGGGTTCAGGGGTGTGTGTCCGCTTGTGCTTATGCCCATGGCATTGACGGACTCGGCATATCTTCACTCAAATCTTATGCAATCGGCCGCGGCATACGCCCTTCCCCAACTCCGGGGAGGGATCGGAGCCCGCGGCACGAAAAATAGTTATCCCCGGTGCCGCGAACCGCCCCCATATTGATCTCATCCCCGCCCGCGAGGGGGCGCGCTCATGAGGCGTTCTGTGCGTGGGGCGGGGAGCGGTGCCCCCGCGCTCCGGATTCGCAGTCCGGCACTCGGGGCGTTCCCGGCGGGACCGTCGGCACTACGACCGGCCGCCCTCAGGGCCTGAACCCTGCGACCAAGAGACCGTGGAGGGCCATAGGCCCGACGGGGATCGAGGAAACGGGGCGTAGAGCTCGCCGGGAGACGGAGAAAATCGCCGCGGCGGGCGCTCGGCTGAGCGCCAGCACACGGACTAACCGACGAGGCACTCATCGAGCGCCCGCCACCCCCTCGTCACAAGAGGCGAGGAGCGCCGATCAAAGCGGCGCGACAGGGAAGTAAGAAATGCTCATGACCCGGAGCCGTCGCCCGCGGGAACGCTGAGCCACACCCCCCTCTCTGTCTCTCCCCCACAAGGGGGGAGAGGACAAATACGGAGAGGCCATTGTTGGAACGCCGGCCTTGAGGCTTGCTCCCCCTCGCCCCTTGCGGGAGAGGGCTTCGCGCCTTAGGAGCGCAGCGAGTTAGGCGCGAAGGGAGAGGGGTCAGGGCAGGACGCAGGCAGCGATCTCGATGCGCCTGCCGCTGGCGCGCCGCCGACCGACCAGAAGAAGATCGAACCCCGAAATCGAGGACGAGCTGATCGCCCCCTACCGGGATTTCTGGCGGCAGGCCTAACCCTTGGGCTCCGAGCCGCTGAAGAGCTGCACCAGCCACTGCTCCCGCCGTCGCTCCAGCACCACCGTCAGCCGGTAGGGCATATCCTCGCCACCGCCACTCATCCGGTATGTGCCCTCCCCCGTCAGCCAGGCGACGGTGCCGATGGCCGAGACCCGCCGCTCCGGCAGCGTGAAGATCACGCGATCGGGCCTGGCGTAGAGCTCCGCGAAGAAGGCGCGCAGCGCCTCGGGCCCGATGGCGATCTCGCCCGGCTCCGAGCCGATGAGCATGGCATCCTCGTCGCCGGTGAAGGCGTCCAGCGAATCCTGCAGGCGCCCGTTGGCGATCGCGTCGAGAAGCCCATCGACCGCCTTGAGCACGCCCCATTTGGCTTCGGCCTTGGCCAACATGGCTACGGCACGGTCGGGGTGCCGAACTTGTTGGAGCGTGGGAAGCCGTCCGGGCGGATGCGGCCCGCCTGCGCCCGCTCGCCCACCCATTCCTTCAGCTCGGAGATGGCGCGAACGAAGGTGCGGCCGGAGGAATCCTGCCAGGTGATCCCGTCCTTCCTGGCGAAGACGCGCGCGTCCGCCACCCCGCCGTCCTTGTATTTCTGCAGGCGCACGCCCTTGCCGCGCGCCATCTCCGGCACCTGGTTCAAGGGGAAGAGCAGCATCTTGCGGTTCTCGCCGAGGATGGCGACCGTGTCCCCCGCCGCCGAGACGCAGATGCGCATCTCCTCCGGCTGGGTGACCGTCATCACGTTCCGGCCCTTGCGGGTATTGGCGAGGATTTCCGCCTCCGGCACCACGAAGCCGCGGCCCTCGGTCGAGATCACCAGCAGCTTGCGTTCCGGATTGTGGACGAACACGGTCACCACGTCGTCGGCGGCGTCCATGTCCACCATCAGCTTGATCGGCTCGCCGTGCCCGCGCCCGCCCGGCAGCTTGTCGGCGGCGAGCGTATAGAAGCGCCCGCCGGTGGAAGCGACGATGATCTTGTCTGTCGTCTCCGCCGGGAAAGCGACCTTGAGCCCGTCGTCCGTTTTGAAGGCGAGCGACGCGATGTCGACTTCGTGCCCCCTCAAGGCGCGGATCCAGCCCTTCTCCGACACCACCACCGTGATCGGCTCGCGCTCGATCATCGCGGTCTGCATGTCCTCGACGTCGTGCTCCGGCGCCGCGCTGAAGGTCGAGCGGCGTTTGCCGACAGGCGTATTGGGGCCGAAGGTCTTGCGCACCTCGCGGATCTGGTCGGCAACCTGCGCCCATTGCTGGTCTTCTGATTTGACCAGCGCCTTCAGCGACCTCTGCTCCTTACTGAGCGCCGCGTGCTCGCCCTTGATCTCCATCTCCTCGAGCTTGCGCAGGGCGCGCAGCCGCATGTTGAGGATGGCTTCGGCCTGGATGTCGGAGAGCTTGAAGGCCTTCATGAGGATGGGTTTCGGCTCATCCTCGTTGCGGATGATGCGGATCACCTCGTCGAGATTGAGGTAGGCGATCAGGTAGCCGTCGAGGATCTCCAACCGGTGGGCAATTTGCTCCAGCCGGTGGTTGGCGCGCCTGACCAGCACCTCGCGCCGGTGCGCCAGCCATTCGCTCAACACCTCTCCGAGGCCCATCACCCTGGGCACGACGCCCCTAGAGAGCACGTTGAGATTGAGCGGGATGCGGGATTCAAGATCGGTCAGGCGGAAGAGCGATTCCATCATCAGCGCCGGGTCGACCGTGCGGCTCTTCGGCTCGATGACGACGCGGACGTCCTCCGCCGACTCGTCGCGGATGTCGGCGACCAGCGGCAGCTTCTTGGCTTCCAGCAGCTCTGCGATCTTCTCGATCAGCCGCGCCTTCTGCACCTGATACGGAATCTCGGTTACCACCACGACCCAGGTGCCGCGCTTCTGGTCTTCCCGGCTCCAGCGGGCGCGCACGCGGAAGGAGCCGCGCCCCGTCCGGTAGGCCTCGAGGATGTTCTCCTTCGGCTCGACGATGATGCCGCCGGTGGGGAAGTCCGGCCCCTTGACCAGATCGACCAGGGTCTCGATGCGCGCCTTCGGCGTCTTGATGAGATGCAGCGCCGCATCGCAAAGCTCGGCGGCGTTGTGCGGCGGGATATTGGTCGCCATGCCCACCGCGATGCCCGAGGCGCCGTTGGCGAGCAGGTTGGGGAAGGCGCCGGGCAGCACCACCGGCTCCTTGTCGGAGCCGTCATAGGTCGGGCGGAAGTCGACCGCGTCCTCGTCGATGCCGTCGAGCAGGAGCCGCGCCACCTCCGTCATGCGTGCCTCGGTGTAGCGCATGGCCGCGGCGCTATCGCCGTCGATGTTGCCGAAATTGCCCTGGCCATCGACCAGCGGGTAGCGCGAGGCGAAATCCTGCGCCAGCCGCACGAGCGCGTCGTAGATCGCCTGGTCGCCATGCGGGTGGAAGCCACCCATAACGTCGCCGACGATCTTCGCCGATTTCTTGAAGCCGCCGCCCGGATCGAGCCTCAGCTGGCGCATGCCGTAGAGGATGCGCCGGTGGACCGGCTTCAGCCCGTCGCGGAGGTCGGGCAGCGCCCGGTTGGTGATGGTCGAGAGCGCGTAGGCGAGGTAGCGCTCTTCCAGCGCCTCGCGCAGATTGACGGGCTCGATATCCCCGCCGCCGGGCGGAATCAGGTGCTTGGCCATAGCACCGGCCTAGCGGTCAAGACCTTGCGATTCAAGCTTTTCGGCCCGACGCGCGATAAGCGCGATGAAGCGTTCGCGCGCCTCCGGCGGCTCGATCCCGCGCGGCTCGAAGACGTGGCGGGCGAGAAAGTAGCCGGTGAGCGCGAAGGCCTGCGCCAGCGCCTCGGGGTCGGCCGGCGCCGCCGAGGCCGGCTCCAGCAGAAAGCGCGGCAACTTGAGCAGCCGGTCGCCATAGGGCTCGCCCGCGGAGCGGCTGACCGCCCTCCCCGACTTCGGCGAGACGAAAGCGAGGTCGTCATTGGTGCCGGTTGCCGCGCAGCGTTCGAGGTCGAGACCGAAGCCGAGATCGTCGAGCAGCCCCAGTTCGAAACGGGCGATCAGCGCACCCGCCACCAACGGCTCGCCGAACCAGTCGAGAATGGAGGCAAGCCCCTCATAGAGGCGCGGATGCGGGTCGCGCTCGGGCAGCAGGCGCAGCAGGCCGCCCAGCATCTGGATGCCGTAGAGCCCGACAGCGCTCTCGATCAGCCGCGCGGCACGCTGCCGGGTCGGCTCGACCATATAGGTGCCGAGATGCTCGTCGAGCCGCGCCCGCCAGGTGGCGCTGACCGAATTGCCAGGCTGCAGGATCGGCTGCTGGCGGCGCGAACGTCCGCCGCGCACCAGCCCCAGATGGCGGCCGTGGCCGGGCGTCATCAGCTCGACGATCAGGCTCGTCTCGCCGTGCCGGCGCGTGCCGATGATGATGCCTTCGTCCGACCACTGCATGGCGGCAAGTCTAGCGCCGAATTGGGGTGAGCGCTCATCCCTTCGGGAATTCGATTCCGATGGCGCGGTAGCGTTCCGGGTCGTCGGCCCAGTTCTCGCGCACCTTGACGAAGAGGAAGAGGTGGATGGGCTTCTCGGCGATCTCGGCGATCTCCTTGCGCGCGGCCATGGAGATCGCCTTGATGGTGGCGCCGGCCTTGCCGATGACGATCTTCTTCTGACTGTCGCGCTCGACATAGATGGTCTGCTCGACGCGCGCCGAACCGTTCTTCTGGTCGGTCCACGCCTCCGTCTCGACAGTCGCGTGATAGGGCAGCTCCTGATGCAGCCGCTCGAACAACTTCTCGCGCGTGATCTCGGCGGCGAGCTGGCGCAGCGGTATGTCGCTGACCTCGTCCTCCGGATAGAGGAACGGCCCCGCCGGCACGGCCTCGGCGAGATGGGCCATGAAATCGTCGAGGCCGTCGCCGTTCAGCGCGGAGATCATGAAGGTCCGGTCGAAAGCGACCGCCTTGTTGGCGGCGGCGGCCAGCACCAGCAGGCTCTCGCGTTTCACCGTGTCGATCTTGTTGAGAAGCAGCACCTTCGGATGGTGGACATCGCCGAGCCGGGAAAGCAGCGCCGACGCCTCGTCGTCGATGCCCTTGGCGGCGTCGATGAGCAGCGCCACGATATCCGCGTCGCGCGCGCCGCCCCAGGCGGTATCGACCATCGCCCGGTCGAGCCGGCGCTTCGGCTTGAAGATGCCGGGCGTGTCGACGAAGACGATCTGCGCGCGGCCGATAATGGCGATGCCGCGCACCATCGAGCGCGTCGTCTGCACCTTGTGGCTTACGATGGAAACCTTGGTGCCGACCAGCCGGTTGATCAACGTCGACTTGCCCGCGTTGGGTGCGCCGATAAGCGCCACGAAGCCGCAGCGCGTTGCGGGCACCTCGGCGGGCCCGTTCATCGCACCGTTGACCATACGCCCTCGCGCAACAGCACGGCGGTGGCCGCGGCCTGTTCCGCCTCGCGCCGGTTGCGCCCCTCGCCGCGCCCGGGCTCCAGCGCACCCATGCGCACGGTGATGACGAAGGTCGGCGCATGGTCGGGGCCGCTGCGCTCGGCGATCTCATAGGACGGCGTGCCGTGGCCAGCGGCCTGCGCCCATTCCTGCAGGGCCGACTTGGCGTTGCGGCCGCCGACCGGCGCCTCCAGCATGCGTTCGCGCCAGTGGACCTCGACGAAATCCTTGGCCGCCGCGAAGCCGCCGTCGAGGTAGATCGCAGCGATCAGCGCCTCGCATACGTCGCCGAGCACGTTGACCGTGAGCAGCGCGCGCTGTTGCGTCCGGCTGCCGCCGAAGACGACCGCCTCGCCGATGTCGAGTTCGCTGGCGACGTCCGCACAGGTCTCCTTGCGCACCAGGTCGGCCAGCCGCGACGACAGCTCGCCCTCGGCCGCCTCCGGGAAGGCCTCCAGCAGCATCGCCGCCACCACCAGGCCGAGCACGCGGTCACCGAGGAATTCCAGCCGCTGATAGGTCGCATCGACCGTGATGCGGGCATCGCCGACGGCGCTGGCATGGGTCAGTGCCGTGGTGAGTAGGCTGCGGTCCTTGAAGCGATAATCGGTCCGCCGCTCGAGGGCGTCGAGGAGAGCGCCCTCTGCCGTCATAGCAGCTTGAACAGCCGGTCCCAGCGGACCGTCCACGGCCACTGCCAGAAGGCCAGCACCGGCTCGCCCTCCTTGACCGAGAAGAAAATGATCTCGGCGCGGCCGACGAGGTTCTCGAACGGCACATAGCCGACGCCGCCGGCCGTCGGCGGCACGCGGCTGTCGGTGGAGTTGTCGCGATTGTCGCCCATCATGAAATAGTGGTCGGGCGGCACCTCGTAGACCTGGGTGTTGTCGAGCAGGCCGTCGGTCTCGCGGTCGAGCACCTTGTATTTGACGCCGTTCGGCATGGTCTCCTGGTACTGCGTGTAGTTCACGCCGTCGAGGATGACCGGACCGATCTCCTGGCGCGGCACCGGCTTGCCGTTGATGTAGAGGATCGAGTGCTGCACCTGGATCTTGTCGCCGGGCAGGCCGACGACCCGCTTGATGTAGTCGGTCGAATTCGTCGCGCGGCAGCTTGAAGACGACGATGTCGCCGCGCTTGGGCGGCGACGACCAGACGCGCCCGTCGAACAGATGCGGGCCGAAAGGCAGCGAGAAGCGCGAATAGCCGTAGGCGTATTTGGAGACGAATAGATAGTCGCCGATCAGCAGCGTGTTCTCCATCGATCCCGATGGAATGTTGAACGGCTGAAACAGGAAAGTGCGCACCAGAAGCGCCAGAACCAGGGCCTGGATGATGATCTTGACGGTCTCGCCCAAGCCGCCGTCGGCTTTCTTTTCCGATGCCACGCTCATTGTCCCATCCGTTTGTCCGGCCCCGGCCGGTGGGTAATACCGGCTCGCCGGGGACGGCGCAACGCCCTCCTTGGCGGCTCTACGGCGCCCCGTCGGGCACCGCTTCGATGATGACCAGGGCCTGGGCCAACGGAAAGTCGTCCGTGATGGTCAAGTGGATTGCCGGCCGGTGCCCGGCCGGGATCAGGGCAGCCAGGCGGGCCGCCGCGCCGCCGGTGAGCTGCATCGTCGGCTTGCCCGAGGGCAGGTTGACCACCCCCATGTCGCGCCAGAAGACACCGCCGCGGATACCGGTGCCCAGCGCCTTGGAGCAAGCCTCCTTGGCGGCGAACCGCTTGGCATAGGAGGCCGCGCGCAGGCGTCGCCGGTCCGACTTGCGTTGTTCGATCTCGGTGAAGATACGGGCGGTGAAGCGCTCGCCGTGGCGCTCGATCACCTTCTCCACCCGGCGAATGTCGATCGTGTCGTTGCCGATGCCGACGATCATCCTGAGAGCGCCCCCGCGTCGGCCGCGGCCGCCGAGCGTGCTTCGTCCATCAGCCGGCGCATGGTGCGGATGCTCTGTTCGAGGCCTATGAAGATCGCCTCGCCGATGATGAAATGGCCGATATTGAGCTCGCGGATCTCCGGCATGGCGGCGATCGGCTTGACATTGTCAAAGGTGAGCCCATGCCCGGCGTGGACCTCCAGGCCGAGGCCAGCGGCATAGGCCGCCGCTTCCGCGATGCGCGCCCGCTCCATTTCGAAGGCGTCCGGGCCGGAGAACCATGCTTCGCAATAGGTCCCGGTATGCAGCTCGACCACCGGTGCACCGAGCGCCACGGCCGCATCGATCTGGCGCGGCGAGGCTTCGATGAACAGCGACACGCGCACGCCCGATTCGCCGAGCGCCTCGACGATGGGCTGCAGTCGCGCTTGCTGGCCGGCGGCGTCGATGCCGCCCTCCGTGGTGCGCTCCTCGCGCCGCTCCGGCACGATGCAGGCCGCATGCGGCTTGTGGCGCAGTGCGACGGCCAGCATCTCCTCGGTCGCCGCCATTTCCAGGTTGAGCGGCAGCGCGATGGTGTGGCGCAGCCGCTCGATGTCACGGTCGCCGATGTGCCGGCGATCCTCGCGCAGATGCGCCGTGATGCCGTCGGCTCCGGCGGACGCGGCGATCGCCGCCGCGCGCAGCGGGTCCGGGTGGTCGCCGCCGCGGGCGTTCCGTATGGTTGCCACGTGATCGATATTGACCCCGAGCCTGAGGTCTCTGGTCATGCCTCGTCCATCTCCTTGACTGCGGACATCGCGTTCGTCGCTTCGCGCCGTTTGGCATCCAGCCGCTCGCGGCGCAAGTCGCGAAAGGCCCGCACGGCGAAGAAGGCCACAACGTAAAAGACGACCGCGATCGGCAGGCCGATAGGCACCGCGCCCACCAGCATCGGTGCGATGACGGGCACCAGCAACTCGAACGACCTGTGCGTCAGCGCATAGTGGAACTCGTGCAGGGCGAACGCGTTGCTGTGGCCGAGGATGTGGTTGCCGAGGCTGTAGGTGGACGCCCAGATGAACGGAAAGGTCAGCGGATTGCCGAAGAAGGTTCCGATTCCGGCGGCCAGCATGTTGCCGCCGACGATGAAGGCGAAGATGAAGCTGACGATGAAATGCAGGCCGACGAAGGGGGTAAAGGAGGCGAACACGCCGGCCGCCACGCCCGCCGCCACCGCGTGCGGCGAGCCGGAGAGCCTGAGCACGCGCTTGCCGAAGTAGCGGGCCGAGCGCGACCAGCTGTGACGCGGCCACACAGCGGTGCGCACTCTCGCCATCAGGCTCTGGGTTTCGCGGCGGCGAAACAGCATGACGCCGGTCCTCTCAGCTCTCGCCGCCGACCGCGCGGCGGGGCCGGGTCGCGGGCCGCCTAGCCATTGACCCGCGCGACACTGTTGACGATTGGCCTTTCGCGCAACTGCGCGATCAGCCGGTTGAGATGCTTCACGTCGAATACCTCCATATCGAACACCATGACCATGAAATCAGGCGCTGACTGGGCCATGCGGACATTGGTGATATTTGCCTCGTTGTCCGCCATCACCTGCGCAACCTGGGCGAGCGTGCCGGGTTCGTTGATGGCCGTCACCTCGATCCTGACCGGGAAACGGGACGGACGTTCCTCGTCCACGTCCCAGCGCACGTCCAACCAGCGCTCCGGCTCGTCGTCGAAGTCCTTCAGAGCCGCAGACTGGATCGGATAGATGGTGATCCCCTCGCCGGGCGTCATGATGCCGACGATGCGCTCGCCGGGAATCGCGCCGCCGTCGGCAAAACGGACCGGCATCTCGCCATGGAGGCCGCGGATGGGGATGGCTTGGCCAAGTCGTACATCGGCCGCCGGTGCTTTTCGCGACAGGCCCGGCACGCGGAACTTCATGCCCGACCCGCGCTTGAGGCCAAACCAGCCGCCCTCCTCGGTCCGCGGCTTCCTGCGCACCGTGCGCTCGACCTTGTGGTCCGGGTAGACCGCCTTCAGCACGTTGTCCGAGGGGATCTCGCCCCGTCCAACCGCCGCCAGCATGTCCTCGACATTGCTCTGCGCCAGCCGCGGCAGGGCCGCCTCGATCAGCTTGGCGGTATAGGGACGGCCGGCGCGGACGAACGCCCGCTCTACGATCTGGCGGCCGAGGCCGGCATACTGCTTGCGCACGGCCACCCGCGTTGCCCGGCGGATGGCCGAGCGCGCCTTGCCGGTGACCACCATCGATTCCCAAGCCGGCGGCGGCACCTGGGCCTTGGAGCGCAGGATCTCCACCTCGTCGCCGTTTCTGAGTGCCGTCATCAACGGCATGGTGCGGCCGTTTATCTTGGCGCCGACCGTGGTGTCGCCGATGTCGGTGTGGACGGCATAGGCGAAGTCGATCGGCGTGGCGCCGCGCGGCAGGGCGATCAGCCGTCCCTTGGGGGTGAAGCAGAACACCTGATCCTGAAACAGCTCAAGCTTGGTGTGCTCGAGGAACTCCTCCGGCGTATCGCCCTCGGCCAGCATTTCGATGGTCCGCCGCAGCCATTCGTAGGCGTGGATTTCCTCGTTGAAACCGGTCAGCGTCGAATTACCGTCGCCATTGCCGTTCTTGCTGCCATCGGGCTGCGCCGCACCGTTGCCATTGGCCTTCTGCTTGGCCGGCGCCACCCCGTCCTTGTAGAGCGCGTGGGCGGCGATGCCGTATTCGGCGATGCGGTGCATCTCCGCGGTGCGCACCTGCAATTCGACGCGCTGGCTTCCGGGGCCGATGACCGTAGTGTGGATCGAGCGGTAGTCGTTCTGCTTCGGCGTCGAAATGTAGTCCTTGAAGCGCCCGGGTACTGTCGGCCAGGTGATATGCACCACGCCCAGCGCCGCATAGCACTCGGTAACCGAGCCGACGATCACACGGAAGCCGAGAATATCGGACAGCTGCTCGAAGCTTATTGCCTTGCGCTCCATCTTGCGGAAGATCGAATAAGGGCGCTTCTCGCGTCCCTTCACCTCCGCCGTGATGCCGGCATTCGCCAGCTTCTCGGTCAGCTCCCGCTCGATGCGCTCGGTCAGCGTGCGGTTGCGCGTGCGGAAGTCTTCGAGGCGCCGCTCGATAGTCGCATAGGCTTCGGGATTGATCGTGCGGAAGGCCAGGTCTTCCATCTCCTCGCGCATGTCGTGCATGCCCATGCGGCCGGCCAGCGGCGCATAGATGTCGAGCGTCTCCTGGGCGATCCGCGCGCGCGCCTCCACCGGCATGAACTGCAGCGTGCGCATGTTGTGCAGGCGGTCGGCGAGCTTGACCAGCAGCACACGGATGTCCGAGGAGATGGCGAGCAGCAGCTTGCGCAGGTTTTCCGCCTGCTCGGCCCGCTTCGACACCAGGTCGAGCTTGGCGATCTTGGTGAGCCCCTCGACCAGCCGGCCGATGTCCTCGCCGAACATCTGGTCGATCTCGGCGCGGGTGGCGTCGGTATCCTCGATGGTGTCGTGCAGCAGGGCCACGGCGATGGTGGCGTCGTCGAGCTTGAGGTCGGTCAGGATGCCGGCGACTTCGAGCGGATGCGAGAAATAGGGGTCGCCATTGGCGCGCGTCTGCGTGCCATGTTTCTGCATGGCATAGACGTAGGCCTTGTTCAGCAGGTTCTCGTCGGCGTTCGGGTTGTAGCGCGTAACCCGTTCGACCAACTCGTACTGGCGCATCATGGCGCGACGGTCCGCCACTCCCACCGCCCGCCGCCGGCCGGCGGGCTTCGGTGTTTCAGTACCGTATATAGTATAGGGAAAGCTTTACGTTCCAGAACCGTCGGCCCAATCCCGGAAAGCTCAGAATTCCTCGGTTTTGTCCGGCGGAACCATGCTTTCCAGTCCGCGCAGCAGTTCCTCCTCCGACATGCGGTCGAAGGCGACGTCGGCGTCGTCGCCGGCCGCAGTGGCGGCGGTCGAGGCGATCATCGGCACCGGCTCCGGCTCGGGCTCGTCCACCTCGACATATTTCTGCAGGGAATGGATGAGGTCTTCCTTGAGATCCTCCGGCGCGACCGTCTGATCGGCGATTTCCCTCAGCGCAACCACCGGGTTCTTGTCGTTGTCGCGATCGATCGTGAGCGGCGCCCCACTGGAAATCATGCGCCCCCGGTGGGCGGCCAGCAGCACCAGCTCAAATCGATTCTCGACCTTGTCGACGCAATCCTCGACGGTGACGCGCGCCATGGGCTTTCTCCTGATTGGGTGTGGGCGGGCATATAGGCTTCCCGCCAGCCAAAAGCAAGGAATTTGGCCGTCAATGTCCGCCCGGGCCGCAGGCAAGCGCCGGCTCCCGGACCTGCCCGCTACTGGACTGGCGCAAAAGGTGCCCCACATGTGCTAGGTTGTAGCTTGTATTGTCGGGATTTGCGGTCGTCGAGACCGGCATTGTATTCCGCTGTTTTCGGTGCCCGCGGTTTGTCCCGGCAGAGCATTTCAACTGTGGATTATGCGGCGTTTACGCTCACCATGACAACGAAGGCAATAGACAAAAAGATGTTTGACCCTCGCGAAAAGATCGCGCTCTTCATAGACGGAGCGAACCTGTACGCGACAGCGAAGGCGCTTGGTTTTGACATAGACTACAGGAAGCTGTTGTTCGAATTCCAGTCGAAGGGCTACCTGCTTCGCGCCTATTACTACACAGCTCTCGCGGAAGAGCAGGAGTATTCGTCGATTCGCCCCTTGATCGACTGGCTCGACTACAACGGTTATACCGTCGTCACCAAGCCGACCAAGGAATTCGTCGACGCGACCGGCCGGCGCAAGATCAAGGGCAACATGGACATCGAACTCGCCGTCCATGTCATGGAGATGGCCGAGCACGTCGACCATTTCGTCCTGTTCTCCGGCGACGGCGACTTCCGCTCTCTGGTCGAGGCCGTGCAACGCAAGGGCCGCAAGGTCAGCGTGGTGTCGACGCTGGTCAGTCAGCCGCCGATGATCGCCGACGAGCTGCGCCGCCAGGCCGACCATTTCGTCGATCTGCAGACCTTGCAGGCGAAGATCGGCCGCGACCCTTCCGAGCGGGCCCAGCGTCAGTCCGAACGGGCCCAGGTCGCCGCTTTCGCCGACGACGAGTTCGAGAACGACGACGCCATCTGAGGCTGCCGTTCCGGCATGGACCCGACGACGCCGGGCCGCGACTGCCCGCTCTGCCCACGGCTCACCGCCTTCCGCGAGGAATGGCGGGCCAAGGAGCCTGAATGGCACAACGCGCCGGTTGCGACCTTCGGCGGGAGGGATGCGCGTCTGCTCATCGTCGGGCTGGCGCCGGGCCTGCGCGGCGCGAACCGCACCGGCCGCCCGTTCACCGGCGACTATGCCGGCGTGCTGCTCTACCAGACGCTGATCGATTTCGGTTTCGCCTCAGGCACTTACGCGGCGCGGCCGGACGACGGTGTGGTCCTGTCCGATGCCGCGATCACCAATGCGGTGCGCTGCGTGCCGCCGGCCAACAAGCCGGAAACCGCCGAGATCAAAACTTGCCGGCCCTACCTCGCCGCCACCATCGACGCCATGCCGCAGCTTGCCGTCATACTGGCGCTGGGGCGCATCGCCCATGACAGCGTCGCTGCCGCCCTCGGCCTGAAGCGGAGCCGCGTCCCCTTCGGCCACGGCGCATCTCATGCCGTGCGGCCGGGCCTCACCCTTTTCGACAGCTATCACTGCTCGCGCTACAACACCAATACCGGCGTGCTCACCGAAGCCATGTTCCGGGCGGTGTTTGAGCAGATCGCAGTCCACCTCGCCGCGGGCAACGACCGCTAGAACCGGACGCGACAAAATAACTTCCAGCCCCTCGTCTGCGCGATCGGTCGCAGCGCTCTGTCGTCGCTTCCGTCCTGCCGGCCTGCTACAAGGCCGCCGCGGTCGCCATGGCCACCTGTTCGCTCGGGTAGCGGGAACACCCGATTCCAGATGCCGGAAATTAGCATTCTTGCGCAGTGGGTTGGCGGCGTCGGATTCGGACTTCTGGTCTTGTCGACCTTCGCCCGCGCTCGCCTCCGCTTCCTACTCACCGACATCGCAGGCCTCGTCCCGGTCGTCGTTCACTATGTGATGCTGGCCGCGCCGGTGGGGGCGGCGCTCTCGGCGTTCTACATGATGTCGGACGTCATCGCGGCCTTCTCCGAACGGCGCGCGGCACGCATGGCCTACTGGCTTTTCTACCCGCTCGCCGTGGCCGTCGGCTGGGTCTTCTGGGCCGGCCCCGCCGACCTGCTCGCCATCGTTGGCACGGTGCTGGCGGTCGCCGCCCGGCATCAGCGTTCGGTCTGGCGCATCCAGGCTCTGATCCTGGTGAGCACGATCGGCTGGGGAACCTATGGCCTGCTGGTCGGCTCCGTAGTGCAGGTAGCCTTTTCGACGGTCTACGGCGCGGCCGCGCTGGCCAATGCCGTGCGCTTCTTCCGCCAGCAATCGGCGACGCAAGCAGCCAGCGCCGGTCAGACTGCGACCCGGTAGTGATAGGCGGCGAGCTTCCGATAGCCGAGGCGGGAATAGAGCGCCACTGCGCCGGCATTGTTGTCGACGACCGACAAGAGCAAGCGGCGCACGCCCTCGCCCGCAGCCCAGGCTTCGGCCCCCAGCATGATCGAGCGCGCCACGCCGGAGCGGCGGAATGCCGGCGCGGTCAGCACGCAGTCGACCGCCGCGTCGGCGCCAACGCGGGTGACCAGCGCCACCCCGGCCGGAGCGCCCTTCCGCCGGCAGAGGATGAACGCCCGCCGCGCCGGCAGCTTCGCCAGGATGAGCGGCAATTCCGCCGCCTTCTCCGCCGGCTGCTCGGCGACGCAGAGGCCGAGCCAGTCGGCCGAAACGTCCGCCGCGAGCGACACCTCAAGCGGCAGTGCGCCGCCAGCCACGTTCTTGGCCATGTCCGAGCAGGCAAGCTCGCTCCGGTAGCCGCGGCGATCGAGTTCAGCGTCGAGACCGGCGGGCTGGGCGATATCGAGCATCTGGAAGCGGGGGCTGAGGCCGCGCTCGCGGTAGAAGGCCTCGGCCCGCGCAATCGCCGTCGGAAGGTCGCCGGTGAAGCGCCCGGTCCACGCCGAGTTGGCGCGGTCGTAGCCGCCTTTGCCGGCGCGGAGCTGCCAGCCATCGCATTCGGCCGTCTCCGGCGCCGGCCAGGCATCACGCAGGCAGAGCTGCGCGACGAGCCGGTCGTCCACGGACATCAGCCCTTGTCGCGCATCAGGCGTGCCTTCTCGCGCCCCCAGTCGCGCTTCTTCGAAGTCTCGCGCTTGTCGTGCAACTTCTTGCCGCGCGCCACCGCCAACTCAACCTTGGCCCGCCCGCGATCGTTGAAAAAGATCCTGAGCGGCACGACGGTCATGCCCTCGCGATCGACGGCGCCCATCAGCCGGCCGATCTCGCGCTTGTGCAGCAAGAGCTTCCGCGGCCGCCTGGTCTCGTGGTTGAAGCGGTTGGCCTGCAGGTATTCCGGAATATAGGCGTTGTAGAGCCACATCTCGCCGTTGCGCTCGCCGGCATAGGCGTCGGCGATGCTGGAACGGCCTTCGCGCAGCGACTTCACCTCGGTGCCGACCAACGCGATTCCGGCTTCGAAGACCTGGCCGATCTCGTAGTTGAAGCGCGCACGCCGGTTGACCGCCGCATTCCGGTTCGGCGCTTTGTCCTTCTTGGCAGACATGGGCTTTAGTTGGTCAGGCCGGCATGCACCATGGCCGCACGAATCTGGGTACGGGCGTCCTCCGTCACCGTCACCAGCGGCAGGCGCAATTCCTCGCCCATGCGCCCCAGCAGCGACAGCGCATACTTCGCGCCGGCAGGGCTGGGCTCCAGGAACAGCGCCCTGTGCAGCGGCAGCATCCGGTCCTGGTATTGCAGGGCCTTGGCGAAATCGCCCGCCATGCACGCTTCCTGAAATTCCGCCTGGACCTTGGGTGCCACGTTCGAGGTGACCGAGATGCAGCCGTGGCCGCCATGCGCCATCACCGCCAGCGCCGTGGCATCTTCGCCGGAGAGCTGGTTGAACTCGGGCCCCATGGCTTGGCGCTGCAGGCTGATGCGGTCGATCTTGGCAGTCGCGTCCTTGACGCCGGCGATGTTCTTCAATTCGAACAGGCGCGCCATCGTCTCGACGCTCATGTCGATCACCGAGCGCGGCGGGATGTTGTAGATGATGATCGGAATGCCGACGGCGTCGTTGATCGCCTTGTAGTGCTGGTAGAGCCCTTCCTGGCTGGGCTTGTTGTAGTAGGGCGTCACCACCAGCAAGCCGTCCGCCCCGGCATTCTCGGCGAAGCGGGCGAGTTCGATCGCCTCGGTCGTGTTGTTGGAGCCAGCGCCGGCGATCACCGGCACACGGCCGCCGGCAACCTCGATGCACACCTGGACCACGCGCTTATGCTCGTCGTGACTGAGAGTTCGGGCTCTCGCCGGTCGTGCCCACCGGCACCAGCCCGTGCGTCCCTTCGCTGATCTGCCAATCGACGAAGCCGCGGAAGGCCTCCTCGTCGAAACGGCCGTCGCGCATCGGCGTCACCAGGGCGGTGATCGATCCTCTAAACATGGGAACCTACTCCCGGCGGCCGAATTCTGGACAAACTCGGCAGTTTGAATGTGGCCGCGACCATAGTCTCTGCCCCGTGGACGGGCAAGAATGTAACGGTCGTCAAGCAATCCTTCACTATGGCACAATAGCTTCTTTCAGCAAGACAACCGGCCTCTCGGCTGGGAAGGCGTCGGCACCGAGGATGACGAGACCATGATCACTGCCGACTCCGGCAGGGCCGGTCACCGGTTGGGTTCAGCCGTGGCACGCACATTCGCGGTGCTGGCGCTCGTTCTCGTTGCCGCCTCTCCCGCGGCATTGGCCGCCAGCAAGAAGGCGGCTCCGGCGGCGCAGGTGCCGTTGCCGAGCCTCAGACCGGCTGCCGCCGCCGACCCGGCCGCAGTCGCGGTCGCCGACGATCCCATTGCCGCGATCATCAGCGAGACCCCCGACGAGAGCCGCGCTGCCGAGGACAGCGACGCGCCGCAGGCGGGCGATTCCGCCACTGTGGATGCGCCGCCGATCCCCGCCCCCGCCCCCGCGGCCCCGGCAGCGCTGAACTCGGCCGGGCTCAAGCTCGCCCTCAAGCTGCTCGACAATGGCGACCCGGCGGCGGCAACCGTCGCCGCCTATGCCCTGCCCGACCCGGTCGACATCAAGATCGTCGACTGGCTAGTTGCCACCAGCGGCAGCGACGCTGTGCCCTCCTCGCGCATCCAGGCAGTGCGCAGCAGGCTCCGCGACTGGCCCGGCCAGACCCTCCTGCGCATCCGCTACGAGCAGGCAATTGCCCGCGAGAAACCGGCCCCCGCGGACGTCATCAAGGCGCTCGGTTCGTCCAAACCGGTCACCGACGCCGCCACCATCGATCTGGCGGAAGCCTATGTCGCCAGCGGCCGACAGAAGGACGCGGCCGCGCTCATCCGCAGCTTCTGGCGCAACGACGATTTCTCCCGGTCGGACGAGAAGACCATCCTCTCCGAGTTCGGCGACATGCTCACCGCCGCCGACCACAAGGCGCGCATGGACCGGCTGCTTTATGGCGGGCAATCGGACGATGCATTGCGGGTCGCCGCCCTCATCGGCAAAGACCAGCTGGCCCTGGCCAAGGCTGTGGTTTCCACGATCAAGAACGGCAAGAACGCCTATCGCGAGCTGACCGCCCTGCCGAGATCGGTCAGGAACGATCCGCTCGCCCTCTATTCACGCATTCAGGCGCTGCGACGTGCCGACAAGATCGATCAGGCCGCCGATTTGCTTCTGTCGGCGCCCCGCGAGGCCAACGCGCTCGTCGACCCCGACGCCTGGTGGATCGAGCGCCGCCTGATCTCCCGCGCCCTGATCGAGGAAGGCAAGGCCAAGCTCGCCTACCGCATCGTGGTGGGCCATACCTCCGAGTCGCCCACCTACCGCGCCGAGGCCGAGTTCCACGCCGGCTGGTACGCGCTCGAGTTCCTGCACGATCCCAAGACCGCGGCCAGGCATTTTGCCGAGATCGCGGCCATTTCGACCATGCCGCTCAGCCTGTCGCGGGCCGAATACTGGATGGGCCGCGCGGCCGATGCCGCCGGCGACAGGACCGGGGCCGCCGCCCACTTCAAGCGCGCCGGTGCCTATCCGACGACCTTTTACGGCCAGTTGGCGCTTGCCCGGCTGGGCAATACCCGGTTGCAGCTGTCGCAGCCCCCCACTCCCGATGCCGCCGATCGTCAACGCTTCGCCAATCGCGAGCTGGTCAAGGTCATCCAGCACCTGACCGCCGCCGGACGGACCGACGCGACCGGGCTTTTCTACCGTCATCTCGCCGACACGCTCGACGACCCCGCGGAAATCGCCCTGCTGGCCGCCATGGCCGACCAGAACGGCGAGTATCAGATCGCCCTCCAGATCGGCAAGACGGCCGCAGTCCGCGGCATGCCGGTGGAAACCCTGGCCTTCCCGACGGAAGCGATCCCCGCCTCGACCAAGATGCCGAAGGTCGAGAAATCGGTGGTCTATGCCGTCGCCCGGCAGGAAAGCGCGTTCAATCCCGAGGCCATCAGCCGCGCCGGCGCCCGTGGCCTGCTGCAATTGATGCCGGATACCGCGCGCCATGTCGCCAAGTCGATCGGCCTGCCCTATTCCAAGGCCCGCCTGACCTCCGATCCCGCCTACAACGCGACGCTGGGCGCCGCCCATCTCGGCGATCTCGTCGACAATTTCGGCGGCTCCTATGTCATGACCTTCGCCGCCTACAACGCTGGCGCCAGCCGCGTCGCCCAATGGGTCAAGCAGCACGGCGATCCGCGCGACCCCAAGGTCGACGTCGTCGACTGGATCGAGCTGATCCCGTTCACCGAGACGCGCAACTACGTCCAGCGCATCATAGAGAACCTGCAAGTCTACCGGGCCCGCATGGGCGAACCGGCGCTGGTCATCGAGGCCGACCTCAAGCGGGGCAAATCCGCCAGTTGACGCGGCCCCGGCCGCCGGCTGATATCGCGGCATGGCCCGCAAGCCCCGTCCAGACGCCCCGCCCGACAGCGCAGAAGACAGCGAAGCGCCGGCTCAGCCGACCTTCCGCGAGGCGATCTACTCGAGTTCCGATGGCCTGAAGCTGTCGGCGCGCGACTACGGCAATCCGCTCTCGCCTTGGCTGCCGGTGGTGTGCCTGGCCGGTTTCACGCGCGACAGCCGCGATTTCCACGAGCTTGCGATCCACCTCTCCACCCATCGCCACCGGCCTCGCCGGGTGGTGGCCTTCGATTATCGCGGCCGCGGCCGGTCGCAATGGGCCGAGAGCGCGGAGAGCTACAACCTTCTGACCGAGATGAACGACGTGCTCGACGGCATGGCGGCATTGAACATCCCGCGCGCCGTGATCGTCGGCACCTCGCGCGGCGGCCTCATCGGCATGCTGATGGGCCTGGCGCGTCCGGCCACGGTTGCCGGCCTGGTGCTCAACGATGTCGGCCCGGTCATCGAGGCGCGGGGCCTCGCCCGCATCAAGACCTATGTCGGCCGCATGCCGCGGCCGGACGACTGGGCCGATGCCGCCCACCTCCTGCATCGGGTCCACGGCGCCAGTTTCCCGACCTGGCGCGATATAGACTGGGACTACTACGCCCGACTCACTTTCGACGACGACGGCGACCGTCCGGTCAGCGCCTACGACCCAAAGCTCGCTCAGATCTTCGACGATCTCGAACTGGACCAGCCGCTGCCGGCGATGTGGGACGAGTTCCGCGCCTTGCACGCGATCCCGATCCTGGTCATCCGCGGCGAGAATTCCGACTTACTGTCGGCCGCGACCGTGACCCGCATGAGCGAGGAGCATCCTCACATCGACAGCGTCACCGTCGCCGGTGAGGGACATGCCCCGCTGCTGCGCTACGGGCAGCTGCTTGCCAGGATTTCCGCTTTCGTCACCGCGGTGGAAGGAAGCGGCCCGCCGGCGGATGCGATCATCCCGCGCGACGAGGTGAGCTACGACCTCGACGCGGTCGCGGAAGCGGAGACACAGGAACCCGAGAAAGCCGGCTAATCAGTTCGTTTGTCGGCTTCAGCTTCGCTGTCCTCAGCCGTCTCGGGGTCGACGGTGCCGTCAGCTTCGTCCTCCTCGTCGGCAGGCGTTTCGGGATTGACGCCGTCGTCCACGTCGGCTTCGCTGTCCTGATCAACGTCGTCTGCTTCATCGGCCTCATCGATTTGGTCGGCCGCGTTGAGTTCGCGCTCCAGCATTGCCTCAAACGTCTTCTCCCGCCGTCTCTGCCGGCGTCGATCGGCCGACTTGACGAAGCCAGTATCGCCGCCGGAAGCCAGGATGATCGCCTGGCCGATCCAGTCGTCCCATTCGATGCGGTCCGGAAACGCCAACTGCTGCGCCATCCAGCGCATCTCGGCCGGCGTCCACGCCGCGATCTGCCCGAAATGATAGATGCCGAGGCCATTGAGCCGCTGCTCGATCCGCCGCCCGATTCCGCGGATGCGCTGCAGGTCGTCCGGCACGCCGTTGCGGGGCGCCGCCAGCCCCACCGGGCGCGCGGTGACGGTTTCCTCGTCGCCGACGGTCTCGTCGGTTTCGTCCGGCGCGGCTGTCACCGGGATGTCATCGGCGACAAGATCGCCAATCCTGTCCTCGTAGGATCGAACCGACTGGTCGGTGATCATCGCTATGCCGCCGCCGGTGGGCAGGCGGTCCCGACGGACGGCCCCTTGGCCAACGGGCCCGCGATGGCCCTCCATGTCGTCCGCGCCGTGGCGCTCGACGATGCGGCGATATTCCGGCCGCCAGACCGGCCCGATGCCGAGCCGGCTCTTGATGCCATCGACGACGTCACCGATCGCGTCGGCGAAGTCGCCCTGCAGATCCGATAGCGGGCTCTGGGCGATCAGCTTGTAGGTCACCGCCCCGACCGGACAGCCGACCGCGAAGGCCGCGAGCATCAGCACCCACACTTCGAAGAAGTGCCAGATCATGGCTCGTCGGGCTCCCGCTCCAGCCAGGCGGTGAGATCGTCAACCGCGCGCGGGTCCTGGTACCACCAGCCGACGGCGGCGCCGATCAGCGCCATGATCAGCAGGAACGGCCAATAGGCGGCGATCACGTAGAGCATGGGTCAGCCCGCCGGCTCGGTGAAGGTGAACTCGATGCGGCGGTTGGCGGCCTTGCCCGCCGTGGTCGTGTTGTCGGCGACAGGCTTGGTCTCGCCGTATCCCACCGCCGTCAGGCGTTCGCGCTTGACGCCGGCCGCCACCAGATATTCGACGATGGTCTCGGCCCGTGCCTGCGTCAGGTCGCGGTTGCGGGCCGCCGAGCCGTCAGAATCGCTGTGGGCGCCCACCTCGACGCCGGCATCCGGGCAACGGGCAATGACCGCCGACGTTTGGTCGAGAATCCCTTCGCTGTCCTCGGCCAACGCGGCCTTGCCGCCGTCAAAGCCGATACCGCCCACCTTGAGCACGGCCTGCATCAGGTCGCGACACTGGTCGGCGCTGACCGGCTGATCGTCCTGCCGCGAGGCGATGGTGTCAGCCACCTTGAAACCGTCCGGCAAATCCGACCCAAGCTCTTCGGCGATCTTGTCCCCGGCTGCAGGATAATAGGTGTAGCCGGACACAGTCACCGTGCCGTCGACCACGCTCACCTGTCCGCCCGACAGGCGGCTCAAGGACTGCAGCGCCGCTTCAGTGGCCGCTGCAAAGCCATCCGGCGCACCGCTGGCGAAGACCAGGCGATCATCGACCGGCGCCGCTCCGAACTTGCGATGGACCACGTCGAGAAGCCGTTGGTGATCCACCTGGCTGGCAACATCGCCACTGAGCACAATGCCGGTCCCTTGCTTTACGGCCGCGAAGCGATAGGGCGAGGCTCGCGGCGGCACGATTGCGGCTTGCTTCAGCGCGAGGCTCGCCGGCAACGTTCGCGCATTCGCGTCGGCGAGCGCGAGAAAGTCCTCGGAACTTGCCGCCTCGCCGGTGACGGAATAGGTCTTGTCATCGAGTTCAACCGAGCCGCGGCTGAGCTTTGCGAGTTCGTCGAGGGCGAACTTGATGCCGCCCAGCCAGTCCATGCGCGGTTCGCCCGCGGCGACGCGCACCCGCTCGTCGAGCGCGTTGTCGCCAAACAACGACTGCGCCAGAGCCGTGACCGCCTGCCGGTTCTGCGGGCTGGGCACGTAGCCGGTGAGCACCACCCGACCGTCGGCGCGCTCGGCCTTCCAGAAATAAGGCGAAACCGTCGCTGGCGTGATCTCGGTATCGACCACCCGCATTCCTTCGGGCAGCGAGCCGCCAAGGCTGGCCAGCACCGCCTCATAGTCATCGACCGACTTGGCCTCGCCGGCCACGTCGAGCTTGAGCCCGTCGAGCGTCACCCCACCGCGGCTGAGCCGGTCCAGAGTCGTGACTGCGAACGCCGCAGCCTCCGCGAATCCCGGCGGATCGCCCGAAGCGATCGCAGCCCGATCGTCCACCGGCACACCGGGCAGCGTCGCCTTCACCGTGGCGATCAGCGACTCGCGAACGACGTCGTTGGGAACGAAACCGGCGATCACGACCGACGAGCCGTCGAAGTTCGCCGACCAGACAAACGGATCGGCCCGCGCCGGCTGGATGTCGACGGGCCCCATCTGGATCGTCGGCGGGACTTGCGTCTGGATTGCCTTCAGCGCCGCGGCATAGGCGGTGGCATCACGCGCCACGCCCTGAACGATGAACGTCGAATTGGTCAGCGTGATGTTCCCCTCGCTCAGATCGGCAAGGCGCAGCAGCGCGAAGGCAACGGCCGGGTTGAACCCGCCAGGCGCCCCGCGCGCCGGCACCATCTGGTCTACGATCTCCGCCTGGGGCAGCGCACGCCGGGCGGCCGCCAGTAGCGAGGCACGAAATCCCTCTGAGGGCACCGAACCGGCCAACGTCACCTTGCGTCCCGCACGGCGGGCGTTCCAGACATAGGGCGAAGCAATCGGCAGAAGGCTGGTGCGATCCGTCACCGAGTGCACACCGCGGACCGCCTGCGCCAAACGAATGGCCGCCTGCTGCGATTCCGGCGTCGGCGCAGTGCCCTTGATGGTGATGTCCCGGGCCGAGGCGTCAGCGATCGCCCATGCCTGTCCCTTGGCCGCAAGGTCGGCGTTGACCGCGCTTGCCAGATCGCGTCCGATCGATCCGCTTCTGACCATGACGGCAATCACGGCGACCAGGATCGTCGTCACCAGCCCGGGGCGAATCCACCTCTGCCAGTTCATGCCGCACGTTTCCCGTGTTCAGCACCTGGCGGCAGACCGCCGCAAACCCGCCCCTGGTTCCACGCTTTGCCGGCCGCACATCCGCTTATCCGGATGCCACCATCTTCCCTATGCCGTCAAGCGATCCCCGCCACCTGAAAACGGCCTTTTCGTGCCTTGTTCGATCGGTGCCGGGAGCGGAACTGCTGCTGCACCGTCCGGCGTTCCTCGCCCAGCACCTCTTTTTGCGAGCGCCTGCGAATATCGAGCAACGCTATGTTCCTGCGCAGCCAAGAACAGAATTCGTTATAGGGCCCAACGGTCTCCTTCTCGAACATCTCGCGAGTGCCGGCCAAGCAAGCGTTGCAGACCGCGGCCGATCATATGGCAGCAGCGCAACTCGACGCGCCGAGCGCGTGCTCGCAGGCGTTGCTGGCCGCTACTCGCTATTGGACCTTGCGCCGCTTTGACGCCGCGATATCGGTGCGAGCGGGCTTGAGCCACTGGCCGTTGGCTTGTCGCGTTCGTTGGCGGAAAGCCTGCCGAAAGTCGGATAGCCGAAGCGGAGCATCTGCTCGGCGTGAACCTCCTCGATCCGCCTCGCCTGCACCGGTGTCAGCGCAACTCGCCATTCGCCCACCTTTCCGCGCCTAAAGAACGGTCCCTCGCTCCTCTTCCAGCCGCGGAAACCGGTTGTGGCTTCCTGCTGGTGCAGCCGATCGAATGAGGACAGGCGCACTGCCTTTTCGACGATGGATTGAGGCACCTGGATTCCGACGTGGCGGGTAATTCGCGAGAAGGATTCGAACGGGCGCGAGACCATATCTTCGTAGCGCATGACCAGAACGGTCGGGCTGTTCACCATGGTCCAGCTCTTGACGTTCTCGCTCCACGAACTGACGAACTCCCAAACGCCGTTTGACGGCAGGTAGCCCGCATCGGCCATGATCGCGATGGCCACGTCGACCGACACGCCAAGGTGAGCCGCGAACGAGACGGCTACGTCGCGCGGGTCGCGCACGAGGTAGACCGCGCCCCGCGTCACCGCGGTGTTGATTGTCGACATGCCGTGCGCGCTGGCCATTACCAGATGCGTCTTGACGAAGATCGAGTTGGCCGCGCGGTCCAGCATCGCCTTCTGAGCAGCCGGCCGCAGCTTACTGATAGTCTCGAAGTCTTCCTTCTTAGGGTCCTTCGAGAACGGCAGGAAATTCGTGGTGTGGCACTCCCACTGCGAATAGCGATCGATGTCGCTGATCCTTATTTCGCTCTCTGGGGTGCCTGGTCTGCCTCCCTGGAATGCCCTCGAGAGTGAGCTAGAGTTTTCCGCGCCATTTCCTTGGCTGGGAGAAGGAGCGGCAGAGCGATGAAGGCATCGCAGTTCACGGACGCCCAGAAGGCGTTCATCATCAAGCAGGGCGATGGATGGGGTTCCGGTCGGCGGAGATCTGCCGCAAGGCCGGCATCAGTCAGGCGACCTACTTCAATTGGAAGAAGAAGTGGGCCGGCATGATGCCGTCGGAGATGAAGCGGGTTCGCGAGCTCGAGCAGGAGAACGCCCGGCTGAAGAAGATCGTGGCGGATCTCACGCTCGACCGTGAGATGCTGCCAGGACATCATCAAACGAAAAATCTGAGGCCTGGCCGGAAGAGAACGCTGGTCGACACGATGCGATCGGAATGGGCGATCTCGATCCAGCCAAGCGCTTGTGACCGGCGACATACCAGTTGCCCGCGACGACCTAGACGATCCAATGTCGCGTCGTTCCGGTCTCAGGCCGCTCTGGAATGACAGCGGATCAGGGAAATTTGCCAGACCCAGCAGTGCTGGCAGTATCCGCGCGTCCACGTCGCTGCTGCGACCGCGAGGGTCGGCAGATCAATCCGCAGCAGAACTTACGAAACCTCGCTCTGAGCCCAGGCACTGCGCTCAGGAACAAGATCGCCGAGTGCGGCGGGTGAAGTTCCAAGTCATGCGCGAAGACCGCGCACCGAAGCCGTCTGCCGAACGCGGTCTCGGCAAAGCCGCCGCCGATTGGCCTGACCAATTGCCCGCCGACCACGACAGCGCGCCGACGATGTCCGGCATGCTATAGCTCGTCGACAGGCTGCTGCCCCAACGATCACGCGGGTCTTCGATGGCCAGCTGGAGGCCGAAGCCGCTCATTGCCCAAGTCAGGCGAACCTGATCCGGGTTCACGTCACTCGCTTCGTAGGGATTCCCATCGAAGTTCAGGCCGCCGCTGTAGTGGTAGATCGACGCGGTGCGGCCAACCAGGAGCATGCCGAGCGACAGGTACATGTCGTCGGTGTAGACGTTCTGGTTGAAGTTGGTCTGCGCGTTATTCGATTGCGATTCCAGTTCGACGTAAGCCGTCAGCGGGCCGTACTCGGTCATCGACTTGGCGGTGACTTGCAGGTCGCCATCCGTCACGAAAGCCCACGACGCCGAGTGGGTGGCGCCAGTGATCTTGTTAGTCGAGCTGGAGAACGTGATGTCCATGCGCACATGGCCACCGATCTTCAGGCAGGTGTCGCTGCCCGGGATGTACCAGTAGCCAGCGCCGAATGCGTCGCAAATCTTGACGGATTCGACCGGCTCGGCAACCGACAGATCGGCCGCCTGAGCACCGCCAACGACCGCGAAAACGGCGCCGGTGCTGAGCAGTAAGGTCCTAATCTTCATGTCCTGACCTCCAAACCATGTTCCAAGGGGCAGGTTCTTTCTCGCCGTTGCTCCCGGATCTCTCCGGCCTTGTGAGCGCCCGCTCGTCTGTCCCGTTCCCCGCGAGTTGGACCGGATATTTCCACCACCCCAAGGTGATCCGACCGACCAACACGTCACGCGGGGTCCCCGCGTTTCGCGAGTCGCACCTTATCGGAATGGCATACCGTCGCAATGCGAAAACGCTGAGAAACAGGGCATTCGTGTCCATTTTGTCGGCGCCGTGGCAAAATGATCACGTCCTGAGGGGCGGCCTTGTGCGTTGCCCACGCGAGTGCGCAAAAACGTTGAAATTCCGTAAGCGGAGCCCCGCTCCATGGCGCAATACCCGACCGCGCCCTCGCAGAAATCGCAAGCGCAAGAGTTGCATCAGTTTCATGTCTGACATGCTGCAGTCGCAAAATGCAGGCGCTTTTCGGCATTCGCCCTCTTGCACCAGCCTGGGCGCGTCGTGCGCCTGGACAGGAGCTGACAAATCACACCAGCCAACCTCGGCGGCCGCCAAATGCGGATATTCCCTTGCCCGCACCATGCGGCCTCGGCTATTGCCAAGCCTGAGGAGAGGTGGCCGAGTGGTCGAAGGCGCCCGCCTGCTAAGCGGGTATACGGTCAAAAGCCGTATCGTGGGTTCGAATCCCATCCTCTCCGCCAGACCATTGGCTGCCTTGCCCGACAAATCCACCGAATGGCCGATGCACGGCGATTGAGAACGGCGAACGCCGGTTGGCGGTCTTCCGCCACATCCCTGTCAATTCGCCGAGAGCCGGTAAAAAGCGATAGCCGTATCGCGATAGAGCTTGCGCAGGTCCGCTTCCGGGGTCCCCAACGTTATCCGGTCGAGCATGGCCACCCAGTCGGGATAGCGGGTGGCCAGCTCCATGACCGGCCAGTCGCCGCCGAAGGCCACCCGGTCGAAGCCGAAACATTCAATCGCGTGAGCCACATAGGGCGCTACCTGATCGTAGGTCCAGCTCTTGTGGTCGGCCTCGGTGACGACCCCGGAGACCTTGCAGACGACATTCGGCAGGCCGGCCAGGTCGCGCATCCGGCTCCACCACGGCTCGCGTGAGCCCTCCTTGATGCCGGGCTTGCCGATGTGATCGAGGATGAAGCTCACCTCCGGGCAACGGCGGACCAGTTCGATCGCATCGCCCATCTGCGGGTGGAAGATGCAGATCTCAAAGCCAAGCTCGTATTTGGCGAGGAGCTTCACGCCTGCGACGAAATCCGGCCTCAGGCACCAGCCCGGCTCGGTGACATGGCCCTGGATCAGCCGGCGCACGGCGCGCGCCAGCGGCATGCGGGCGAAAGCCGCGATGTCCGGTTCGGCCGCCACCCCCCTCTCCAGAGGCATCGAGGCAACGATCGCCTGCACGCGGGCGTCGTTGCGCGCCGCTTGCTCCACCCACACCGCTTCGTCGAGGTGCCGGCCACTGGCGACATCGACTTCGACGAAGACGAGCTTGTCCACCGCCACCCCGCCAATCGCCGCCGTATATTCGGCCGACCCATGCGGCGAATTGAGCCGCGGCTCGCCCTTCATCCAAGGGTAGTCGAGAGCATCCGGATCGTAGAGATGGACATGGGCGTCCACCAATGGAAAGTCGGGCAAAATCCCCTCCCCGCGCAGTCTTGCGGCTGAGTCTGGTCGCCGAGCGTCTTGGCGCAAAAATGAAGTCCGGGCAATCGGCAAATGCCCACTTCCCGCCATCGCGCGACCCACTTGTCACCAAAGATGGGCGGAACACTTCCGCCGTGGCGCGGGGCGCACGACCGCCACAAACCTCAGCCATCATCCGCCGCGCCGAGACAGGGGCAAGACCACAACACGAAGCGACCGGGAGGGAACCGGACATCATGAAATCGTTGATCGCGCCGCTTGCCGCGCTGGCCGTGCTCACGGTCGCCGGTCCGGCGATGGCGGCCCCGCCCGCCTATTGCGCGCTCTATGCGCGCGAATACGCCAACCAGTTCGCCCTGGCCGCCGGCGAAGCGCCGGATTCGGAACCCAAGATCCAGGACGAGGCCTATTACCGCTGCCTCAACATGGACCAGGAACCGGAGATGCCCACGACGTCAGCCTATTTCGGCACGTCCGTCGATACCGCCGGCCAGGCTGCCCAGGGCGGACCGCTGGAGCCTGTTCACGGCGCCGCCGCGCCGGCCGCTGCAGATGCCGCGCCGCCCGTCGACAACGCCGCGGTGGCACCGGCCGCACAGGCACCAGCGAAGCCGGCAACGAAGACTGCGGACAGCGGCCCCGTCAAGCATTCCTACACCAGCGGAGAGCAGCCCTGGACGCCGGCCTGGGCAAAATGGTGCCGGGACCATTTCCCCCATTCCTTCAACGAGAAGGACGGCACCATCCTACCCCTCGGCGCCACCAAGCGGGTGTTCTGCAAATAGGTCTGTACGCCGCGCCCAGGTAGCCCGGGTAGAGCGAAGCGCAATCCGGGGACGGTCGACCGGCTACCCCGGGTTTCGCTGCGCTCCACCCGGGCTACGCGAGACGCGCCTATGGCATCATGTAGGCGGTCTTGACAGTGGTGAAGAACTCAGCCGCGTAGCGCCCCTGTTCGCGCGGACCGTAGCTCGACGCCTTCCGCCCGCCGAAGGGCACGTGATAGTCGACGCCGGCTGTGGGCAGGTTGACCATGACCATGCCGGCTTCGGAATTGCGTTTGAAGTGCGTGGCGTGTTTCAGGCTGGTCGTGCAGATGCCCGAGGTCAGCCCGTAGGGCGTGTCGTTGGCGACCGCCAGGGCCTCGTCGTAATCCTTGACGCGGATGACACTCGCCACCGGCCCGAAAATCTCCTCGCGATTAATCGTCATCTGCGGGTCGGTATCGACGAACAGCGCCGGCTGCAGGTAGTAGCCGGGTGTCTCACGGTTCAGCCGCTCGCCGCCCCAGTGGAGCTTGCCGCCTTCCTTGCGGCCGATGGCGATGTAGTCCTCGTCCTGCTTGAGCTGGCTTGCATCGACCACCGGGCCGATATGGGTGCCCGCCTTGCAGGCGTTGTCCACCTTGAGACCCTTCAGCCGCTCGGTCAGCGCCGCGATGAATCTGTCGTAGATACCCGCCGTCACCACCAGCCGCGACGAGGCCGTGCAGCGCTGCCCGGTCGAGAAGTAGGAGCCGTTGGTCGCGGCCTCGACGGCGACGGCCAGATCGGCATCGTCGAGCACGACCAGCGGGTTCTTGCCGCCCATCTCGAGCTGGAACTTGCGCATCAGCTTGACCGAGGCGTCGGCCACCTTGCGGCCCGTCGTGACCGAGCCGGTGAAGGTCATGGCGTTGACGTCGGGCGAATTGATGATCGCATCGCCGACCACCGAACCTTTGCCCATGACTAGGTTGAGCACGCCCTTCGGCAACCCGGCGCGCGCCAGGATGTCGACGATCGCCCAGGCCGAGCCCGGCACCAGATCGGCCGGCTTGAACACCGCCGTATTGCCGTGGCAGAGCGCCGGGGCAATCTTCCACGCAGGGATGGCGATCGGGAAGTTCCACGGCGTGATGATGCCCACCACGCCGACCGGCTCGCGGGTCATAGTGACTTCGAGACCCGGCCTGACGCTGGGCACCACCTCGCCCGAAAGCCGCAATGCTTCCCCGGCAAAGAAATCGAAGATCTGCCCTGCCCTGACCGTCTCGCCGATGCCCTCGGCCAGTGTCTTGCCTTCTTCGCGGGCGAGCAGGCTACCGAGCTCTTCGCGCCGCCTGAGGATCTCGTCGCCGGCCGCCTTGAGGATGTCGTGGCGCTGCTGGATGCCGGAGCGCGACCACGCCGGGAACGCCGCCTTGGCGGCGGCGATGGCGCGCTTGGCATCGTCGGCAGTGCCGCGCGCATAGTGGCCGACGATCTCCTCGGTGTTGGACGGATTGATGTCGGCAATGGCCTCGCCGTCCACCCAGTCCCCATCGATGTAGTTGCGGTGCAGATCGTCCATGGCGGCGGGATTCCCTGTTCTGTCTGGCGTGGCGGTCTCGGCCGGCGCGTGTGGCACCTAGAGGCGGCGGATTCGCACGCGCTCCTCTTTGCCGACGGCGAGCGTATTGGCAAGCGGCAGACCGAACTCCGGCGCCGATATTTCGAACACGTCCCCCGCTTGCGCGCGAATGCCCGCGGCGAACGACAGCGTCGCCGTTCCGAAGCAATGGACGTGAACGTCGCCCGGCCGCCGGAAATACGGATATTTGAAATGGTGGGCTTCGAGATTGGCGATGGAATGCGACATGTTCGCCTCGCCGGTCAGGAACGATTGCTCGAAGATCACGGTGTCGCCGCGGCGGATGCGCGAGATGCCCTGGATGTCGTCCGGCAGATCGCCGAGCAGCAGCTCTGGCCCGAAGGAGCACGGCCTCAGCTTCGAGTGGGCGAGAAACAGGTAGTTCTGCCGTTCCATGACGTGATCGGAGAATTCGTTGAGGAGCGCGAAGCCGATCCGCCACGGCTGGCCATCGCGGCCGACCAGGTAGATGCCGGCGACCTCCGGCTCCTCGCCGCCGTCCTCGCCGAAGGCCGGCGAGATGAGCGCCTCGCCCGGCGCCGTGACGAAGCTGCCGTCGCCCTTGTAGAACCATTCCGGCTGGACGCCCGTCTTTCCCTTGGCCGGCTTGCCGCCTTCGAGGCCCATGCGGAACATCTTCATGGAATCGGTGAGCGACGCCTGGTCGTCGGTCGTCGCCCCGGCATGCATGGAATCGCGCGTGGCTGCCGAACCCAGATGGGTCAGGCCCGTGCCGGTGACCAACAGATGCGCCGGGTCGGGATGATCGACCGGCGCAAGAACGCTGCCCTTCGCCAGCAAGCCAACCGGATCGACCTCGCCGCGACTGGGCGCCGTCTTCACCAGCTTGGCGATGGTGGTCCGCCCGGTGATCGCGGCCTTGGCCAGGTCGAGGACCGTATGGATGCGGCCCCCGACGATCCATGATTTGCCGCGATCGGTCGCGACCACACGACGAATCCCGCCGTCGCGGACCTGCATCAAGCGCATTGGCTATCCCCGAATGTGGCCGTGCACGTCATGGCCGCGGGCGTCAGAGCGGCTCTCGATGCGCCCGCTGCGCCTTCAGGGCATCCAGCACATTGCCCTTGGCGTTCCGCAGCAGTCTGCGCATCCCGTAGAAGGCCCCTTCCGCGTCCTGGTCGGCGATCATTTCGTAGACGGCGCGGTGCTGCAACACCAAATCGGCAGCCATCACCGTCCGCCAACCGATTGTGAAGCTGAGTTCCAGCGCCGAGTTGATCATGGCACCGACCGAGATGAGGATCGGATTGCGCGATGCCTTCAGGATCGCCATGTGGAAGTCGATGTCGGCCGCGATCTGTTCGGATCCGCCGCGCGGACGATTCTGGATGCCGTCCATCGCCACGCCAAGCACGGCGATGTCTTCCCCTGTCGCCCGCTCTGCCGCCAACGACGCCGCCGAAGGCTCGATGATCTCGCGCATCTCGAAAAGAGCGTTGACGAACGCGTCGGTCGGCCCGTATTCGACCTGCCAGCGCAGCACATCCGCGTCGAACATGTTCCAGTCGACTGCTGGGCGGACGCGCGTGCCGATCTTCGGGCGGGACGCCGTCAGCCCCTTGGCCGACAGCAGGCTGATCGCCTCGCGCACGGCCGTGCGCGAGACGCCGAACTCGGCCTGTACCTCGGGCTCGGTCGGAAGGATGTCGCCGGGCTTATATTGACCGGTAACAATTCGCTTACCGATGGTTCCGGCGACCATCTCGGAAAGGCGTTGCTGACGCTGGACCGCGGGCCGGTTGGGGTTAGGGTTGTGCATGGAGATCTCGTCAGGCATGCAGCGTTCCCTTGGACATGAAAGCCCATATCATAGTATCTTTCCGGCGTTAATCGAGAGCGCCAGGAATCGAGGCATTATGCCGACCTCATGTCGTTCTCCGGGCACGCCGAAATGCATTCATCATATAAAACAGCGCCGGAGAAGCAAAACGGCGCGGGCGATCGGCCTGATGATGTTTCCACCATTCGTGCCATGGAGAGCGATTGGAGGGGGCCAGTCGACCCGAGCCTGATGCCGCACAGCCGATGACAGAAAGAATGACGATGGCCAACAAAGACAAGTCGCAATTGCGCTCGAAAGCCTGGTTCGACAACCCTGACAATCCCGGCATGACCGCCCTCTACCTGGAGCGGTATCTCAATTTCGGCCTCACCCGCGAGGAATTGCAGTCCGGCAAGCCGATCATCGGCATTGCCCAGACCGGATCGGACCTGTCGCCCTGCAACCGGCATCATCTGGAGCTTGCCAAGCGCGTGCGCGACGGCATCCACGCCGCCGGCGGGCTGGCCATGGAGTTTCCGGTCCACCCCATCCAGGAGACCGGCAAGCGGCCAACCGCAGCGCTCGACCGCAATCTCGCCTATCTCGGCCTGGTCGAGCTGCTCTACGGCTACCCGCTCGACGGTGTGGTGCTGACCACCGGCTGCGACAAGACAACGCCCGCCTGCATCATGGCAGCCGCCACCGTCGACATCCCGGCGATCGTGCTTTCCGGCGGCCCGATGCTGAACGGCTGGTGGAAGGGCGAACGCTCCGGCTCCGGCACCACCGTGTGGACCTCCCGCGACCGGCTCGCCGCCGGCGAAATCGACTACGACGAATTCATCGAAATCGTGGCCTCGTCGGCGCCCTCGATCGGGCACTGCAACACCATGGGCACGGCGACGACCATGAATTCGCTCGCCGAGGCCCTGGGCATGAGCCTGCCCGGCTGCGCGGCCATCCCCGCTCCTTATCGCGAGCGCGGGCAGATTGCCTACGAGACCGGCCTGCGCTCCGTCGAGATGGTGTGGGAGGACCTCAAGCCGTCCGACATCCTCACCCGCGAGGCCTTCGAGAACACCATCCGCGTCAATTCGGCCATTGGCGGCTCGACCAACGCGCCCATCCACATCAACGCCATCGCCCGCCATATCGGCGTCAAGCTCACCGTCGAGGACTGGGAGACGGTCGGCCACAAGGTCCCGCTGCTGGTCAATCTCCAGCCCGCCGGCAAGTATCTTGGCGAGGAGTTCCATCGCGCCGGTGGCGTCCCCGCCGTCGTCAACGAACTGATGAAGCAGGGCCTCATCCACGAGAACGCGATCACCGCCAACGGCAAGACCATGGGCGACAACTGCCGCGGCCGCGAGATCGGTGACCACGACGTGATCCGCCCGATCGACGATCCGCTGGTCAAGGATGCCGGCTTCATCGTGCTGAACGGCAACCTTTTCGAACTCGGCGGTCATGAAAACCAGCGTGATTTCAAAGGAATTCCGCGACCGCTACCTGTCCGACCCGAAGAGCCCCAACGCCTTCGAGGGCCGCGCCATCGTCTTTGAAGGGCCGGAGGATTACCACCATCGCATCGAGGACCCGGCGCTGAAGATCGACGAGAACTGCATGCTGTTCATCCGCGGCACCGGCCCGATCGGCTACCCCGGCGGCGCCGAGGTGGTGAACATGCAGCCCCCGGCGGCCCTCATCAAACGCGGCATCCACTCGCTGCCCTGCATCGGCGACGGCCGCCAGTCGGGCACCTCCGGTTCGCCCTCCATCCTCAACGCCTCACCCGAGGCAGCGGCGGGCGGCGGGCTGGCGCTGATCCGGACCGGCGACCGGGTGCGCATCGACCTCAACACGGGCGACGCCAACATCCTGATTTCCGACGCGGAGCTGGCCCAGCGCCGCGCCGACCTGGAATCGCGCGGCGGCTTTCCGTTCCCGAGGAGCCAGACGCCCTGGCAGGAGATCCAGCGCGGCATGGTGGACCAGTTGTCCGAAGGCATGGTGCTCAAGCCGGCGATCAAATATCAGCGCGTCGCCAAGGTGATGGGCATCCCGCGCGACAACCACTGAGGCGTCGGCCGCCGGCGATGGGCAAATTGAACGCGGACTGGCACCGGGCCAACCCGATGCCCAAGAATCCGACGCTCGATCAGCGCGTCGCCTGGCATGTGGAGCACGCCAGGAATTGCGGCTGCCGGGCGATCACCGGCAAGCTGAAGGAAGAGTTCGAGCGGCGCGGGATCTCGATCCCGGCGCCGCCCGAGAAGCTGGGCTGAGGTCCCCCGTCCCGGCGCCCGCCTCCGCCGGCCCCCCGGCCGGCAGTCTGAATTCGATCAGTGGGCGCGCATCCATTCGCGCGCGGCGCGCTGCGCCTCGGCGATAGCCGCTTCGGTCATCTCGCGGGCGATCTCCTGGCGATAGTTTGCCGCCTCAGGAATGCCCCGTGCCGCCGCCAAGTTGAACCACTTGTGTGCCGCCACCAGGTCCGGCTCGACCTCGCTGCCGCTCGAATAGAGGATGCCGAGATCGAAAAAGTTCTCGGCGTTCGGCTTGGCTTCCGCCATCGACGCGAGTTCCGCGCCGCCCATGTCCCAACGTGCCATGACACTTCCCCTTCTGTCCCTTTGGCCGGCGGCTGATGCCCTCCGCCCGGCTGATGGGGCGAGTGTCGCGACCGGCGATCAAAAGCCGGTTAAGGAGCGCGCTTAACGAATTTGCACTGACCGATCAGCACTTTGCTAACGATGATCGACCGGGTCCTTTGAATCGCTTGGCTTTTCGACTTCCCGGCCGGCGTCGATTTACGCCCTGTTCATGGCCCGGCAACCGGCCGTTCACCACGGCTGCAATCTCGATATAGCGACATTGTCGCCGCACCGGCGCCGCGATCTTGGGGAAAGAAGGCAACGGGCGGATAATTGCGCCAACCTCTTTCCTGCGGAGCGACGACCGTGAAAACCCGACTTCTGTTCATCACCCTGCTGGCCGCCCTCGGGCTCGCCGGCTGCTTCAGCAGCGCCAAGCCGCTGTTCACCGACGACCAGGCGGTGGCGCCCTACGCCAAGATCGCCTTCGTCAAGCACGGCACGACCGACGACAAGACGGCACTGACCCGCCAGGGCAAGGCCTACGTCACCAAGACCAAGGACGGCACGATGACCATGCGCTTCATGCCGCTCGGCGACGACCTTTACCTTGCCGAGTCCACCGCCGAAATGCAGGGCAAGTCCACGCGCCTCTATGGCGTGGTCATGCTGGACGCGGCCAAGAAGCTGGCGATGACCTACAAGACCTTTGCCCGCGACGGCGACATCGTCCCCGGCCTGACCGCCTGCGAGGAGGGCAAGACGGACACCGTCTGCATCGAGGACGTCGATGCCTATGTGGCGCTTGCCAAGGCGGCGATCGCCGCCGGCGGCAAGCCCGACATGACCTACGATGTGACCCTGCAATAGGATCACCACGCCTCCGGGTCACCGCCGTCCTCTTCGGGGTCGGCGGTGACTTCGTCGAGATAGTCGTAGAACTCGCCGGAGCTGATATCCGCGGTGCACAGCATCAGGACGACCTCCTGGAGCACCTTGCGCTTCAGTTCGTCCCGCCTCTCCTCGAAGCACACCATGTCATCGGCGCGACAGGCGCGGGCGCGCCGGCAGACCTCATGCGGACAATCGGCCCACATCTGGACCCTGTTCGCGATCACGAGCCTGAGCGCAAGTTTGCCTGCCTCCGGCCCGAGCGCACGCAGCTTTCCGCCAAAGCGGTCCACTTCGGTCTCATCCGGCACGGGCGCCTGACCCGTCGGCGGCCAGCAGCCGCCCTTCTTCTTTCCCCCTGACCCTTTCTTTGCGACCTGCATCGCACGCACCTTCCCGTTCCCGCGAGCGGCTTTCGCTCCGGGTCATGTTGGTCTTCCTCGTCCGTCCCTCTGTCTTCGCCCTTGGTCTCCTGGCGGAGACAAGGGGGTGGCGGGCGCCCGGCGAATGCCGTGCGGTTACTCCGCGAAACTTTGGGGCGCTCACCGAGCGCCCGCCGCGGCGATTTTTCCGTCTCCCGGCGAGCTCTACGCCCCGCATTCGCGCAGGGTTCAAGCCCTGAGGGCGGCCGGTCGTAGTGCCGACGGTCCCGCCGGGAACGCCCCGATGGGGAAAGGTCGGAAGCCTTTCCCGAGCGGGGGCACCGCTCCGCTCCCCCCATGAGCTCCGGTCGACACAGGACCCCTTTCGGGAGCGGATGACGCATCCTCTCATGGGGTCTGGGAGGCGGGGATAGATATATTTTCTTGCGTCCCGGTCGCGCCGCAATCGAGCGCCCTCGCGCGCGGCCCCCTCACCCGGACCGCTGCGCGGTCCACCATCTCCCGCGAGGGGAGAGGGTTCGCTTCGTGCCATATGTGATTGCCGGCCTCACGGGGGAGGGTCAACGTGCCGTGCTGCCGACCAGTGCCCCGCCCCTAGAACGAAGACGGCGGAATACGCTCCGCACTGGCGCCCTACGGGCTGATCCACAGCACAGCCTAGGTTTGGGAGTTCTCTCCCCCCTTGCGGGGGAGAGACAGAGAGGGGGTATCGGCACAGAACTCGTATGCCCGTCATGCGCCGAACAGGCGCCGCGCCATGACCCCTCTCCCTCTTTCGCTAAGCTCGCCCGCGGCTCGCCAAGCGAAAGAGCCCTCTCCCGCAAGGGGAGAGGGGGTAACAACCAGCGCCTTGCCTTCAGGCTACAGCCCCAGCTTCGCCTTGAGCAGCGCGTTGACGGTCTGCGGGTTGGCCTTGCCGGCGCTGGCCTTCATCACCTGGCCGACGAACCAGCCGATCGCCTGCGGCTTGGCGCGGGCGTCGGCGACCTTGCCGGGATTGGCGGCGATGATCTCGTCGACGATCTTCTCGATGGCGCCGGTATCGGTGACCTGCTTCATGCCGCGTGCTTCGACGATTTCCACCGGGTCGCCGCCCTCGGCCCAGACGATCTCGAAGAGGTCCTTGGCGATCTTGCCGGAGATCGTGCCCTCGCCGATGAGGCCGATGATAGCGCCGAGCTGGTCCGCCGAGACCGGGCTGTCGGAAATCGACAAACCCTCGCGGTTGAGCCGGCCCGTGAGCTCGTTGATGACCCAGTTGGCCGCCTGCTTGGCGTCGCGCCCCTTGGCGACCGACTCGAAATAGTCGGCGACCTCGCGCTCGGCGGTGAGAACGCCGGCGTCATAGGGGCTCAAGCCGAAATCGGCGACGAAGCGCGCCTTGCGCGCATCCGGCAGTTCCGGCAGGCCGGCGGCGAGCGCGTCCACGAAGGACTGTTCGAATTCCAGCGGCAGCAGGTCGGGGTCGGGGAAATAGCGGTAGTCGTGCGCCTCCTCCTTGGAGCGCATCGGCCGCGTCTCGCCACGGTCCGGATCGAAGCGGCGGGTCTCCTGGTCGATGGACCCGCCGTCCTCGAGGATGGCGATCTGGCGCCGCGCCTCGTAGTCGATCGCCTCGCCGATGAAGCGGATCGAGTTCATGTTCTTGATCTCGCAGCGGGTGCCGAGCGGCGCACCGGGCTTACGCACCGAGACGTTGACATCGGCCTTGAGCGAGCCCTCGTCCATGTTGCCGTCGCAGGTGCCGAGATAACGCAGGATCGACCGCAGCTTGGCGAGATAGGCCTTGGCCTCGTCGGACGAGCGGATGTCGGGCTTCGACACGATCTCCATCAGCGCCACGCCGGATCGGTTGAGATCGACCAGGCTCGCCGTCGGGTTCTGGTCATGGATCGACTTGCCGGCGTCCTGCTCCAGATGTAGCCGCTCGATGCCAACGGTGAAGCTTTCACCGTCCTCGCGGTCGACGGTGACCACGCCCTCGCCGACGATCGGCTGCTGGTATTGCGAGATCTGGTAGCCCTGCGGCAGGTCCGGATAGAAGTAGTTCTTCCGTTCGAAGCGGCTCTTCAGGTTGATCGCGGCCTTGAGGCCGAGGCCAGTGCGCACCGCCTGCGCCACGCATTCGCGATTGAGCACCGGCAACATGCCGGGCATGGCGGCATCGACCAGGCTGACATGGGAATTGGGCGCGCCGCCGAAGGCGGTCGAGGCGCCGGAGAAGAGCTTGGACTCGGAGATCACCTGGGCATGGACCTCCATGCCGACGATCACCTCCCACTCGCCGGTGGCGCCCTTGATCAGCTTGCCGGACCCCGGCGCCCGTTCAGGCGTGCTCATCCTTCGTCTCCGTCAGCAGTTCGTCTCCGGCCGGCCTAGAGCAGGCCGTGGCCGGCGAGGAGGACGCCCGCGATCTCGTTCCACTCCTCGTCATGGCTGTTCTTCGCGTGCGGCTTGCCGGCCCGGGCATACCAGTAGCCGGCATTGCTCTCGTCGCCTTCCACCCGGTGGAGGTGGGCATGGACCCAGGCGGCTTCCTTGCTGTCCGAATCCTGGACGGCTTTGTGCGCCTTGTCCCAGTCGCCTTGGCCCATGTGCCACAGGCCCTGAAGAGCCTCGCTGATCCCGGTCGGCAGCGGCGCGGCGGCGCGAAACTCGGTTGGCGTCATGTCGGTTCTCCTTTGCCGCTCACAGCGTCGAATTCCCTTCGACCAGCCAGTCGGGGTCGAGCAGCGCCTCGACCGCGTTTCCCCGGGCCGGATGATGCCACAGGTCTCGCCTGGGCGCGGCCGGCCGGCTCTATGTAGCCTCGTTCGGGGCACGAATCGACCCGATAATCGGCGCCAAATCCGGCTTTGCCCGGGGGCTGTGTGACCGGGTTCACTGGCCTGCCGGCCGCGCTAAGCCCACTATCCAGGTTGCAGGCTGGATGGCCGCACCCGGCCGCGAGCCGGGGCCATGTGCCCCCGCCTGGTTTGCTTGCGGACCGGGGCCAACTCTAGCCGAGGAGTTCGCCATGTCATGGAAGACCGGTTTCGCGGGCATCGTCGTTGCCATGGCGCTTCTTGCGCCCAGCTCTGCGCCCGCCGCGACGCAGACCTTCGCCAATCCCAGCGTCAAGGGCGTGCGCCTCGACTGGTGCGCGCATTTCGGCACGGCCTGCGGCCAGGCGGCCGCCGACCTCTTCTGCCACCAGAACGGCTTTAGCAGTGCCCAGCGCTTCGCCATGGACCCCAATATCGGGCGCCGCGGCATCGCGACACTGGTCTTCGGCGACGGTCGCCTGTGCAGCGGTCCGAACTGCAGCGGCTTCCGCGCCATCACCTGCGCCAAGGCCGATGCGCCTGCGGTGGTCGCGGCGCCGCCTGCGCCGCCGCTGCAACCGATCGTCCCGCCGACTTGGCCGATCGTCCCGCCGACGCGGCCGATCACCGTCATGCCGCCGAAACTCGCGCCGAGCGGACCGGTCGCGAGCCAGCCGTCGCCCGCCGGCAAGGAGAAGGCCGGACCAGGCGGGCTGACCATCGCCCACGCCCAGGTCGCAAATCTGACGCTCACCTATCCCGACGGTGCCTGGCTCTACCACTGCACAAGCGGCTGCGAGTTCCGCCTCGACACCGATATCGTGATGAGCCCGAGCGACAAGTTCCAGACGGTCGGCTTCACCGGCGACGTCAAGAAGATCCCGCATGCCGGCGGCTTCCTCTGGCAGGTGGCGACGGCCCCCTTCCCGGCATTCGGCAAGGGTACGGCGAGCGACGTCAAGCCGCCGCATCTGGTCGCCTCGGGCACCTTCGCTGGCGCGGTCCACGACGTGCCGATCGATTTCCGGGCGCTTGCCGGCGCCGGCAAAGGGCCTTCGCAAATCCGGCGGCTGCCGCCGGGGATCTTCTACGTCCGCATCGTGCCGGTCGTGGCGCCCGGCGCGAACGTCCTCGCCGGCACGCCGTCGAACGTCATCAAGGTTTATTACGGTGAGAAGCCGCCACCGCAGCCGCCGCTGAAGCTGCCGAGCACCAGCCCGCCTTACCTGTTCGACGTCAAGGTGGTGTCCTTCACGCCGCCCGACTTCGCCGACCCGAACCGCTGGGGCTGCGTGGTGATCACCGGCTATGAGCCGGGCACCAGCAGCATGATCAAGAGCCTCTATCCGCCGGGAGAGCGCTGCCCGCCGGCCTACAAGGGCCAGGGGCACAACATCAACTCGCTCGGCGACCTGGTCGACGCGGCGACCGGCGGGCTCACCGACCTGTGGGACTGGGTGAGCGCAAAATACAACGGGCTGAAGAAGCTCGCCGTCGATATCGCCATGAACTACACGCCCTTCGGACTGCAATGTAAGGCCGCGGCCGAGGCGATCGGCGGCAAGGACGCCGCCGGCTATTGCCGCGCCGCGGCGGAAGTCGGTGTCAATGCCGGCATGGCCGCCCTCGGCCTGCCGCCGAGCATCCCCGACTACAATCAGCTCATCGACCAGGGGGTCGATGCCGCCGTCGACCTCGCCGCCGACCAGATCACCGAGCAGACCGGCATTCCTTGCGTCGGCCCGTGCCAGGACGCGCTCAAGGAGGGCCTGAGTGCGGCCGCCGACAACCTCAAGAAATCCAACGACACGCCCGGCTGCGTCGGCGCCGACGAGGCCCATCAGAACGGTCGCGAGCCGCTCTGTCTGCCGTCGGGCGTCTACGCCAAGCCCGCGCATGGCGCGGTCGATCAGCCGCCATTGGCGATGATCGCAGTTACGCGCACGCAATACGACCGCGACCCGGCGAGCCTCTACAAGGAGGCCTGCTACGCCGACCTTGCCATCCACTTCAGCAACATCTTCCCGGCGCAACAGGTCTCGGGGCCATTCCACAACATCAAGGATGTCCCCACCACGACCATCAAGGGCGACCTCTACAATACGGCCGGGCTGAAGCTGCCCGAAACGATGCCCAAGGGGTCGACCAAGGTGATCCCGATCGTCTTCCAGTCAGCGGTGAAATTCGAGTTCGGCTGGACGCACGAACTGTGGCAGCAGTCGGAAATCCCCGCGCGCGACTTGCTCGGGCCGATGGGGCCGGACTGGTTCACGCTGTTTTCCGGCTCCACGGCGACGGTCACACCGAGCGTCCCCTGCGGACAGGTGGCCGGATCGATCCAGAGCCAGATGCCGAAGCTCTATTGAGGGGCAACGGCGGCCGGCGCTAGCCGGACGTCACCACCGCGTCGAACTCGATCTCGACCAGCCAGTCGGGATCGAGCAGCGTCTTGACCACGACCATGGTCGCGGCCGGGCGGATCGCCGCGAAGGTCTCGCCATGGGCGCGGCCGGCCACCTCCCAGTTCGCGGCGTTGACGAGATACATGCGCGTGCGGATGACGTCGTCGAGGCTGGCGCCGGCCTTGGCCAACACTTCGCCGGCAATCGCACAGCAGCGACGGACCTGCGCTGCCACGTCGCCGACGCCCACCGTCTTGCCGTCAGGTCCGATCGGCGCAGTGCCGCTCACCGCAATCACGTTGCCGATGCGCACCGCGCGCGAGAAGCCGATCACCGGCTCATAGGGGCTGGCCGAAGAGATGTTTTGCCGGCTCATGTGGTCCACCATTTCTCCGGGGTGAAGCGGCCGGCGGCGTCCTCGATCACTTCGCTGGCGCGGAACAGGGTGGATTCGTCGAAGGGGCGGCCGATGAGCTGGAGACCCATGGGCAGGCCGTCGGCCGTCTGACCGGCGGGGACCGCGATGCCCGGCAGGCCGGCCATGTTGACCGTCACCGTGAAGACGTCGTTCAAATACATCTCGATGGGCGAGGCGAGCGCCATGGCTTCCAGGCCGAAAGCGGCGGTCGGCGTCGCCGGCGTCAGGATGGCGTCGATGCCGTCGGCGAAGACCTGCTCGAAATCGCGCTTGATCAGCGTGCGCACCCGCTGGGCGCGGAGATAATAGGCGTCGTAGTAACCCGCCGAGAGCACATAGGTGCCGATCAGGATGCGCCGCTTGACCTCCTTGCCGAAGCCGGCCGAGCGCGTCGCCTCGTACATGGAAATGACGTCGTCGCCGGGGACCCTGAGGCCGTAGCGCACGCCGTCATAGCGGGCGAGGTTGGACGAGGCTTCTGCCGGGGCAACGATATAGTAAGCCGGCAAAGCATACTTCGTATGCGGCAGGGAGATATCGACAATGGTTGCGCCGGCCGCCTTGAGCCACGCCTTGCCCTGCTCCCACAGGGCCTCGATCTCCGCCGGCATGCCGTCGACGCGGTATTCCTTGGGGATGCCGATCCTGAGACCCTTCACGCCCTGCCCCAGCGCGGCCTCGTAATCGGGCACCGGCACGTCGGCCGAGGTGGCGTCCTTGGGGTCGATGCTGGCCATCGACTTCAGCAGGATGGCCGCATCACGCACGTCGCGCGCGATCGGCCCGGCCTGGTCCAGCGACGAAGCGAAGGCGACGATGCCCCAGCGCGAGCAGCGGCCATAGGTCGGCTTGATGCCGACCGTGCCGGTGAAGGCCGCCGGCTGGCGGATGGAGCCGCCGGTGTCGGTGGCGGTGGCGCCGGCGCAGAGGTGCGCCGAAACCGCCGTAGCCGATCCGCCGGACGAGCCGCCCGGCACCAGCGGCGCGTTCGAGTTCCTGGCGCGCCACGGGTTGACCACCGGGCCGTAATAGGAGGTCTCGTTGGACGAGCCCATCGCGAACTCGTCCATGTTGAGCTTGCCGAGCATGACCGCGCCATCGGCCCACAGATTGGCGGTGACGGTCGATTCGTAGGTCGGCTTGAAGCCGTCGAGGACATGGCTCGCCGCCTGGCTGTGGACACCCTCGGTGCAGAACAGGTCCTTGATGCCGAGCGGCACGCCTTCCAGCGGCCGCACGTCGCCGCGGGCGATGCGGAGATCGGATTCGGCGGCCATGGAGAGCGCCTTCTCCGGTGTCTCGACGATATAGGCGTTGAGCGAGCGCGCCGCTTCCATCGCGTTGAGATAGGCCTGCGTCAACTCGACGGCGGAGAAGCGGCGGGCGGCAAGGCCGTCGCGGATTTCGGCGATGGTGAGCGCGGTGAGGTCGATCATGCGGACAGGTGCTTCTCGTAGAACCGCGAATAGCCGGAATTGGGATAGTCGAGCACGGCACTGCATTGGGTGAACCCGCCGCGTTCATAGACGCGCCAGGCCGGCTCGAAGCCCGGCGCCTCGCCGGTCTCCAGCACGAGGCGCGTGATGCCCCTCTCCCGCGCCAGCGCCTCGATGCGATGGAGGAGTAGCGAGCCTAGGCGTTTTCCGCGGACTTCCGGCAGCGTGAACATGCGCTTGACCTCGCCGAGGCCGCCGCCGTGATCCTTGAGCGACGCCATGCCCAGCGGCCGGCCATTGCCGTCGCGCGCGACAAAGACGGTCACGGTCGGCTCGGCCATCTGCTCGGCGGTCAGCTGGAACTGGAACTCTCGTGGGGTGAGCGGGATCAGAGTGGCGTTGAGCGCCGCGACCATGGCGCGCACGTCGTCCTGCAAGGGCGTCTCGGCCGCAATCGTGATGGAGGGCGCGGCTTCCGCGGTGGCGGCGCTCATTCAACCACCTTGGGCACCACGTAGAAGTGCTCCTCGCTGACCGGCGCGTTGGCGGTGACCGCTTCGGCCTTGGCGCCGTCGGTGACCGCATCCTCGCGCAGCTTCATGGTCATGGGCAGCACCGCCGTCATCGGCTCGACGCCGGTGACGTCGACCTCGTTCAACTGCTCGACGAAGCCGAGAATGGTGTTGAGATCTTCCCTGAGCTTCTCCGCCTCAGCATCGCTGACCGCGATGCGGGCGAGATGCGCCACGCGTTTGACCGTGTCCTTGTCGACCGACATGTGAGGCAAAATCCGTTGAAGTTCCGCCGTCTTAGCAGAGGGGCTTTTCCGCCGGCAAGGCCAATGACAGGAACGTCCCATGCGCCGATTGAACGGCGGCGGCGCGGCGGCTAGCCTCGCCCCAGTCGAGCCGATCGGACGAGACGATGCCGGCCCCCGCAGCAAGCGCCGAAACGCCCGGTTTCTGCCGAGATTGCCTCAATCCGGCGCCGCCGGGAGCGACTCGTTGCCCGGCCTGCGGCAGCCCACGCCTGCTGCGCCATCCCGAGCTCTTCCGCCTGACCATCGCCCACCTCGACTGCGACGCATTCTACGCGGCGATCGAGAAGCGCGACCACCCGGAACTTGCCGACAAGCCGGTGATCGTCGGCGGGGGCAAGCGCGGCGTGGTGGCAACCGCCTGCTACATTGCCCGCATCAAAGGCGTGCGCTCCGCCATGCCCATGTTCAAGGCGCTCGAAGCCTGCCCCGATGCGGTGGTGATCCGCCCGGACTTCGAGAAATACAGCCGCGTCGGGCGCGAGGTGCGCGAGCTGATGCAGTCGCTCACCCCCCTGGTCGAGCCGCTGTCGATCGACGAAGCCTTTATGGACCTTGCCGGCACCGAGCGGCTGCACCACGGCCCGCCTGCCCTGGCGCTCGCCCGCCTGCAGCGGCAGATCGAGACGGAGATCGGCATCACGGTGTCGATCGGCCTCTCCTTCAACAAGTTCCTCGCCAAGATCGCCTCCGACCTCGAGAAGCCGCGCGGCTTCTCGGTGATCGGCGAAGCGGAGGCCACGACCTTTCTGGCCGCCAAGCCGGTCGGGCTCATCTGGGGCGTCGGCAAGACCATGCAGGGACGGCTCGCCGCCGACGGCATCCGCCTGATCGGCACGCTCCAGCACATGGAGGAGGCCGAGCTCGGCCGCCGCTACGGCAGCATGGGCCTGAGGCTGGCGCGGCTGGCACAAGGCGACGACAGCCGCAACGTCGAGCCGCACGGCGAAGCCAAGAGCGTCAGCAACGAGACCACGTTCGACAGCGACCTCGCCGACCCGCACGAGTTGAAGGCGATCCTGCGCGCCCTGTCGGAGAAGGTGTCGCGGCGCCTCAAGAAGGCGGAACTCGCCGGCGTCGTGGTCACCCTGAAGCTGAAGACCGCCGATTTCCGCCTGCGCACCCGCAGCCGCCACCTCTCCGACCCCACCCAGCTTGCCGACCGTATCTTCCAGGCCGGCGCCGAGCTGCTCGCCCGCGAGGCCGACGGGGCGACCGAGTTCCGCCTGATCGGCATTGGCGTGTCGGAATTCGCCGACCCGCGGCTCGCAGACCCGGACGACCTCATCGACCCCGCCGCCACCAAACGGGCCAAGGCCGAGCACGCCGTCGACACGATCCGCGACCGCTTCGGCAGCAAAGCAGTGGAACTGGGGCTGGTGTTCGATACGGAGAGGAAGCCGCGGCGACCGTAGCGACGTCAGTCGTGAACGATGACATTGAGGAGCCCGGCATGCACCTTGATGTCGCCGTTGTATTCGATCAGGCCGAGCCTTCGAAACTTGTTCATGAACTGGTTGACGCGCGAGCGCGTCGTGCCGACGCGCGCCGCCAGCACCTCCTGGCTGATCTTTGGAACGATCGGGCGCAACTGCCCATCGTCGCTGAAGTTGGCAAGCAGGAGGAGGACCCGCGCCAGCCGTTTCTCGCTCGAGTTGAAAAGCTGGTCGACAAGATCGGCTTCAATCTGGATGTTGCGCGTCATCAGGAACGCCATGAACTTTTCGGAGAAATCCTTGTCGTCGTGGAGCCGCCGGACCATCGCCGACTTCTCGATCCGAATGAGCCTCGATGCCGTCGTGGCAACGGCCGAGGCCAACCGACGCGGCTGACCCGAAAGACATCCCTCGCCGAAGAAATCACCAGGCCCCAGAAGCGCGATGACACCCTCTTTGCCCTGATCGGAGACGATGGTGAGTTGAATCCTGCCGGTCTCAACGTAGAAGACCGCGTCAGCAGGGTCGCCCTGCCTGAAAACGACGTCCGTAGCATTCAGTTCGGGGTCGGTAGCAATCCCAGCAAAGCCGGCAGCAAAAAAGGCCGGATCAAGGTACGCCGCTTTGGCAACCTTTGTTGTTTTGGTCGGCCCGCGCCGCATACGGTCTGACATGACGCCCAAAGAGGTTAACGAACATGGTTCTCTTACAACATTCTGTTTAGCTTGATAAGTACAAACTGCTTGGTGTGTGCAAAAGTGAACATCGCCAAATCTTGCGGCGTGGCTACGTGCAGTCAGCGAGAAATTCCCTCGAATCGAGGGAGGTTAGGATGGTTGACATCGCACACCGCCGCTACAACAGAACTCGAAACTTCCTCTTCGTCGGCCCCGATCACTTCGAGCGTGTCGGTGTCGAAGACTGTCTTCTCCGCGTCAAGAACAGCCTGCCGCGGGATAAGCGTCGCCCGATACGGCTGCATTGGGAAAAGAAGCTCGCGTCGGCCCTGACAGCACTGGCGAGCGGCCATTTTGAGGGCGTCCTTGTCGACCTGTATCTGCCCGGCAGCGGACCTCAGACTCTGGAAACCATCCAAAAGGCGGCACCCGACGCTTGCGTGATGGTCGTTGCTCCGACGGACCAGACGGTGACGGGATCGGCCACAAGACGTCAGACGCGCGACGAGCTGGTTGCCGGATTGCTCGAAGTCCGGTCGCTTTCACCGATTCTGCGAAACCTGATCGAGGGGAAGACGGCCGGCGAGGTCGTGTCCGCCGGGGAGGTGCAGGCTGGAATCACCCTGGAGTCGATCGGTGATGCGGTCCTGTGCACCGACACCATTGGTTACGTGACCTATCTTAACGACGCCGCCGAGAAGGCCACGGGCTGGCCGCGCGAAGAGGCCATCGGCCGCAGGGCAAACGATGTCTTCCGCATCGTCGATGGCGCTACACGCGAGCCGATCCGCGATCCGCTGCAGCTCAGCATCATCAACAACCAGCCGATGGTTCTGAAGAGTAACGCCATCCTGATCCGCCGAAATGGAAGCGAGGTGACGATCGCCGACACCATCGCCCCAATTCACCAGCGCAATGGAGAAGTCACGGGCGCGGTTGTCGTCTTCCAGGATGTCAGTGAAGCACGCGCTGCGGCGCTCAAGATATCCCATCTGGCGCATCACGACTTTCTCACCGACTTGCCCAACCGGGTCCTGTTCGACGACCGTCTGAACCAGGCGATCAACCTGGCTCGGCGCCACCAGCGGCATATCGCCGTTCTGTTTCTCGACTGCGACAACTTCAAGAACGTCAACGACTCGCTGGGCCATATGATGGGTGACCTCCTGCTCCAGTCGTTGGCCAAGCGGATCGTCGCCGCTGGACGCAGCTCCGACACGGTCAGCCGCCAGGGCGGCGACGAATTCATCATCCTTCTCCCTGAAGTGGTCGAGGCCGCCGATGCCGCGACATACGCGCGCAAGATTCTCACCGAGGTGGCGAAGCCCCATCTCATCGGGGAGCACGAGCTTCACGTGACGGCGAGCATCGGTATCGCCATGTATCCGGACGATGGCCGCAATGCCGAAACCCTGGTCCACAGCGCGGACATCGCGCTCTATGAAGCCAAGGAAAGCGGCCGCAATACGTTCAAATGCTTCCGCCCGGACATGAGCGCTCGTGCGCTTGAACGGCAATCGGCCGAAGGCGGTCTACTCAACGCGGTGACCAAGGAAGAGCTCCTTCTGCACTACCAGCCGCGCATGAATCTGCTGACCGGTGCAGTCATCGGCGCCGAAGCGCTCGTTCGCTGGCGCGATCCCGAGCGTGGCATCGTCTCTCCGGAGGATTTCATTCCGCTCGCCGAGGATTCCGGACTGATCGTGCCGATCGGACGGTGGGTCATGCGCGAGGCGTGTCGACAGGTAAAGAGCTGGCGAGACGCCGGGCTGCCGATCGGCATCTTGGCGGTCAACGTCTCTCCCGTCGAATTCCGCAACGCCACCTATCTGGATGGAATTGCCGATCTGCTCGCGACCGGTTGCATTGATCCCGGCATCCTCGAACTGGAACTCACCGAGCGCACGCTTGTGCAGGACCAGCAAACCGCCAGCACGACACTGAAAGCGCTGTCGAATCTGGGTATCAGACTGGCGCTCGACGACTTCGGCACCGGGTTTTCCAGTCTGAGTTATCTCCAGCGCTTCGCAATCAATACCCTGAAGATCGATCGCTCCTTCATCGACAGACTGCCGGAGGAGGCACGCGACCGGTCGCTGGTCGGGGCGATCATCAACATGGGCAAGAGCCTGGAAATGGCCGTGGTCGCCGAGGGGATCGAGACCGAGAGCCAACTCAACATACTGCGCGAATTGAACTGCACGGAGGGCCAGGGTTTCCACTTCTGCCATCCGCTTCCACCGGACGAATTCGCGACCTATTTCGGCGCGTCGCGGAACCAGTGAGGGTTCAAGCCATGTTGGAAGACGCACGACAAGCAACCGAAACGATTGTCAAGCCAAACGGGCGTGACGGTTCTGCCCGCATCCAGCCTCTCGAAGCGACCCGCAACGAACAGTCGGTGCATGTGCTCGTCGCCGGCGAGAAGGACTATTACGAGAGGGTCGTCGACGCCATCGCTGCCGCGGAGATTTCTCTGATCGATCACGCGGCAACAGAAGACGAGCTCTTCGAAAAGCTGCAACGCGAAGAGTATGACTGTGTCATCGCCGGCCAGACCGCCTGCGGCCGCAACAGCATCGAGCTTCGCGAGCTGATCGAACAGCGTATCCCAAATCGCTCCGCCATGATCATGCTGACCGATGTCGCCGACCAGAAAGTCATTCTCAAGGCATTCCGCAGCGGCTTCAGCGACTTCGTTTCAATGGATCACAAGTTTGACCGGGAACTGGTCCAAGCGGTGCGCCGCTCGGTGGAGCGTAATCGCAGGACGCAGGTTCTGATCGACGAAAACGAGCACCTGTCGATGCTCGCGCACTATGACCGGCTGACCGGCGTCCCCAACCGCAGCTTCCTTGAGGAGCGTCTGGCTACCTTGCACGCCGGCGCAAAACGGCACACCGACACGTTTGCCATATTACTGATCGATATCAACCGCTTCGAAGAGATCAACGACATCCATGGGCACGCGGTAGGCGATCAGGTGCTCAAGACCTTCGCCCAAAAGCTGATGTCCGCCTCGCGCGCCTCCGACACGTTCGGTCGGTTTGGCGGCGCCGAGTTCCTCTATCTCATGGATCGCGACGTGTCGTACGCGAAGGTGGAGCAGGCCTGCGTCCGCCTCGCCAAGGCATTGTCGTTCTCCGTCGAGCTGGACAGCGTCAGAGTGGCGCTGTCGGCCAGCATCGGTGCCGCAATATTCCCGTTTGATGGCAAGACCAGCGACGGACTGCTACGCACCGTCAAGCAGGCCCTGCACGCGGCCAGGACCGATCCCAGCGGATATCATTTGCCGAAGCAGGTGCAGTTGGTGTCGGCGGACGCGAGCCAGACGGCGGCGGCGGTCGCCGATCCCGAGATGAACGGCTCGGCGGTCACCGAGCTGACTGTGGCAATCGACGCGAAAAATCTCGCCGACCGTGTCGAGAACCGACGCCGCGAGCGCCGCGACCGTGTGCTGTTTCGCGGCAGGATCGTCCTGCACGACGGCCTCTCCACGATCGACTGCGCCATCCGCGATCTGTCGCCCCACGGCGCCCGGGTAACACTCCAGGACCAAGCGGTCCCGCCGCGGTCATTTTCGCTGGTTATCCTCGACACTGGCCGTGTGTTTGACGCAATCCGGCGGTGGCAACACGGCCAGAGCATAGGCTTGGAATTCTCGACCGAAAAATAAGCTGGGGTAAGATCACAACGATCGGCCTTTGATCCACCCCGCCGCCACCAAACGGGCCAGGGCCGAGCACGCCATCGACACGATCCGCGACCGCTTCGGCACCAGAACGGTGGAGCTGGGGCTGGTCTTCGACACGCCGCGGAAGCCGCGGCGACCCTAGCGATCGCCGGTGTTTTGGCGGAATTCCGCCAGCAACATCGGGGCTGGACGGATTGTGAACTCGGTCATTGAAGATTTCGACGATCGTGCCACATCATACGTCTGGTTGCTGGCGGTCGCGCCGGGTCGAGATTCGAAGGGGGAAGCTGTGAACACCAACCGCCTTATCCCGGCACTGGCCGGGGCCTTTCTGGCGGTGTTGGCACTTGGCCAGCCGGCTCGTGCCGACATCCTGATCAGCGTCAACAAGTCCACGCAGCGCATGATCGTCATGGTTGATGGTCAGCAACGCTACATCTGGCCGGTCTCGACGGGCAGGCCCGGCTATGACACGCCCAATGGCACTTTCACGGCATTCCGCGTGGACAAGAACCATCGCAGCGAGGAATGGGACAATGCGCCCATGCCCTATTCCATCTTCTTCACCACGAGCGGCGACGCCGTGCACGGCACCTATGAAACGCGCGGCCTTGGTCGCGCCGTGTCGCACGGCTGCGTGCGTCTGTCGGTGAAGAACGCCGCCACCCTGTGGGATCTCGTCAAGCGCGAGGGTGTCTACAGCACGGTCGTGCAGGTCAACGGCTCGGTTGGCGGTCCCAGGGGTCAGATGGTGGCGCGCTCCGGACCGGTGCCGCCAGCGACCATCGGAACGTGGCAGGGCGGCCAACGCAACAATCAGGGCCGCCAACCGCTGTTCCCGTTCTTCCCGTTCGGGCGCTAGGGCCCGGCCCGATACCCAAGGCCCGCCGGCGTACCGATCTCGATCAGCGCGCGGGTGCCATCCGGTCCTCGATTCGGGGCGGAGGCCGCCGCAGGAGCAGCATCGCGCCCTTGCTTTGTGGCAGCACTGCAAGGGTTGTGAAGTCGGTCATAGAAGATTCAGACGATTCTGCCAGATAATGCCTGCTGTTGTCGGATGCGGATCGAAGGGGGAAGCCGTGAACACCAACCGCCTGATCGCTTCATTGATTGGGGCCTGTCTGGCGGGGCTGGTATTTGGCCTGCCGGCTCACGCCAACATCCTGATCAGCGTCGACAAATCCACCCAGCGCATGACCGTGACAGTTGACGGCAAGCCGCGCTACGACTGGCCGGTGTCGACCGGACGGGCGGGCCATGACACCCCCAGCGGTACGTTTTCGGCGTTCAGCATGGACAAGGACCATCGCAGCAAGGAATATGACAACGCTCCGATGCCCTATGCGATCTTCTTCACGACGACCGGCGCCGCCGTGCACGGCACCTATGAAACGGGCCACCTTGGCCGCGCCGCCTCGCACGGTTGCGTGCGGCTGTCGGTCAAGAACGCCGCCACTCTCTGGGACCTGGTGAGCAAGGAGTCGGTGTACAGCACCGTCGTGCAGGTCGGCGGCTCGATCGGCGGCGGAGGTCGGACGGTGGCCAGCTCCGGCCGGCCGCCGACCGATTTCGTCCAGGCGCCCGAAGGGTGGCAGATGCCGCTTTCCCATGCTTCCCAATGGGGCGCTATCTCCGAATCGCAGAGCGCGGCCACTGCACGTTACGCCGAGTTCAACACTTCGGCGCCGGCAGCATCTCCAGATGGCTGAGGTGGCCGACCAGCGCGAACTTGCCGTAGTCGATCCTGAGCTTGCGGCCAATGCCATTGGCATAGAGCACGAACGAGGTCACGTAGGTCGGCGCATCGTCGGTGCCGCTGCCCTTCTCGAAATAGCTCACCGTTACCGGCCAGTGCGGCAGGGCCGCGAAGCCCGCCTCGCCCACCAGAGTCTCGTCGCCGTAATCGTCGGGCGCTGACGACTGTTTGCCGATAACCGCCGCGGTGGCATAGACCACCTCGCCGGTCTCGGAGCCATCGAACACATCCATCGCCATGAAGTGCTGGCCCGCCGCCGCCGCAGCCAGCACGCGTTTCATCTGCTCGGTGGGAAACACCACGTCGCCGCCGAGAGCGAAGCTCTTCTTGCCGGGCTTGGTCAGCTTGACCGTGATGCCGTCGGCCCGGCGGGTGGCGACACCGGCCGACTCGTCGCCCAGCGCGTCGTTGACGTAGGTCTGGCTGGTGAACTCGTAGCGCCCGTCGGCGGTCTCCAGCGTGTCGGTGCGCGCGTCGGTGACCTGCGAGTTGCCGTCGGCGTCCTCGCCGTTGGTGACGATGCGCATCTTGCTCTTGTAGCCGCTGCATGCCGAACCGGTGAACTCGACCGCCATGCGCCCGCTCACCGAAGCCGACGGGGCCACATCGCCGCTGTCGTCGATCGACAGTTCATAGACCGCCTGATAGGAGGCCAGATCCTGCTTCGCGGCCGAGGCGGCCGAACCCAGCGCCAAGAGACCGGCAAGCCCGGCAAGCCAGACGGTTGAGCTGAATCGCATGAGGCGTGGTTCCAAGGTTCTTGCGTCGACCGGGATTCTGCGCGACTAGATCGGGCACAATCGGGCCAAGCGGAGGGGAAAAGCAATGGCCGAGACTGCCGAGGCCCGCCTGGCGGCGCTGGGCGTGGTGTTGCCCAAACCGCCGGCACCGGCCGCCAGCTACATTCCGACGGTGACGACCGGCGCGCTCCTCTTCGTGTCCGGCCAGGTTTCCATCCTCGGCGAGGAGAAATACGTCGGCAAGCTCGGCCGCGAGCACGGCGTCGAGGACGGCCAGAAGGCCGCCCGCATCTCAGCCATCAACATCCTCGCCCAGATCAAGGCCGCCCTCGGCGATCTCGGCAGGGTCAAACGCATCGTCAAGCTGGTGGGCTTCGTCAACTGCACGCCGGATTTCACCGACCCGCACCGGGTGATGAACGGCTGCTCGGATTTCCTCATCGAGGTGCTGGGCGAGCGCGGCAAGCACGCCCGCTCGGCCGTCGGCGTGGCGACCCTGCCGCTCGGCGCCGCCGTCGAGGTCGAAGCCATCGTCGAGGTCGCCTGACGGGCAGACGCCCAAGGGGAGCACTCTCATGTCCGAGTTCGGCTGGCTGACGGCGCGGCCGATCGCCCACCGGGGCTATCACGACCGGTCCGCCGGCCGCATCGAGAACACGCTGCCGGCGGCCGAAGCGGCGATCGCCCGTGATTTCGCCATCGAATGCGACCTGCAGCCAACCGCCGACGGCCGCGTCGTGGTCTTCCACGACGACGTGCTCGACCGCCTGACCGAGGCGACGGGACCGGTCGGCGCGCGCACGCTGGCGGAACTCCGCGCCGTGCGCCTGCGCGACAGCGATGCCGGCATCCCGACGCTGGAGGAGCTGCTCGACGTGGTCGACGGGCGCGTGCCGCTGATCATCGAACTGAAGAGCCAATGGACCGGCGACCGGCGGCTGGAAAAGGCGGTGGCGCCGATCCTCACGGACTATTCCGGCCCCGCCGCGGTCATGTCGTTCGATCCCATGTCGATGGTCGCCATGCGCCGGTTGGCGCCGGCCCTGCCGCGCGGCATGATCGGCTACGATTTTCCGCCGGGCCCCGACGAAGGCAACCAGCCCTGGCCGAAACGCTTCGCCCTCCGCCACCTCTTCGCCGCGGCGCTGGTCTGGCCGCATTTCGTTTCCTTCGGCATAGACGCGCTGCCGGCGAGCGCGCCGCTGATGCTGCGCCATGTCGGCGTTCCGCTGATCTGCTGGACGATCCGTGACGCAGCGGCCTGGGAGAAGGCGCGGGCTTACACCGACCAGATTACCTTCGAGGGCTTCGACCCGGACGCCGGCACGCCGGGCACAGCTTGAACCTCCCCCTTGAGGGGAGGTCGAAAGGGGCGAGCGCCAGCGAGACGCTTTCGGGAGGGGGTGGATTCGCCGAGAGTCACAGGCCCCTCCCCGAAACGGCTGCGCCGTTTCGACCCTCCCTCCAGGGGAGGGTTCGGAGACCGGGGCATAGGCCACAGCATCATCACCGAAAGTCCGCTCCCACGCCCCGCGTCTTGCGCGGAGTTCAGGCGGCTCTAAGTTGATGGCAGTCCCCTTTTCGGAGAGCCCCTGCTCCGTGGCCGCCCCCATTCCGCCGCAAGCCACATTCCGCGTTCTGCCCTCGCTCGGCGATATCGCTCGCGACGACTGGGATGCCTGCGCCAACCCGCCGGGCGAGGCCGTCAACCCGTTCCTGGCGCACGATTTTCTCTGGTCGCTGGAGGAATCCGGCTCGGCCACGCGCAAGACCGGCTGGCTCGGCCAGCACCTGGTGCTCGACGGCGCCGACGGCAAGCCGGCCGCGGTCATGCCCTGCTACCTCAAGAGCCACTCCATGGGCGAATACGTCTTCGACCATGGCTGGGCCGACGCCTTTGAGCGCGCCGGCGGGCGCTACTATCCCAAGCTTCAGGCCGCGGTGCCCTTCACGCCGGTCACCGGCCGCCGCCTGCTGGTCAGGCCCGGCGCGGAGGCGGAGCAGAACCGCCTTCTGCTCGCCGCTGCCGGCGCCACGCTCACGGCCAAGATCGGCGCCTCGTCGCTGCACGTCACCTTCGCCACGGAGGACGAGCAGAAGCTGCTCGCCGAATCCGGCTACCTGGCGCGCACCGACCGCCAGTTCCACTTCGTCAACGAGGGCTACCGCGATTTCGACGACTTCCTCGACGCGCTCGCCTCGCGCAAGCGCAAGGCGATCCGCCGCGAGCGCCGCGATGCGCTCAACGGCGGGCTGGAGATCGTCCACCTGACCGGGCCTGACCTCACCGAAGACGCCTGGAACTCATTCTTCCATTTCTACATGGACACCGGCTCGCGCAAATGGGGCCGACCCTATCTCAACCGCCGCTTCTTCTCGCTCATCGGCGAACGCATGGCCGATCGCATCCTGCTGATCCTTGCCATGCGTCATGGGGCGCCGATCGCCGGCGCGCTCAATTTCATCGGCTCCGACACGCTCTACGGCCGCTATTGGGGCACCACCGCCGACCAGCCGTTCCTGCATTTCGAGCTTTGCTACTACCAGGCGATCGAATGGGGCATCGACCACGGCCTCAAGCTGGTCGAGGCCGGCGCCCAGGGCGAGCACAAGCTGGCCCGCGGCTACCGGCCGATGACCACCTATTCCGCCCACTGGATCGCCGATCCCGGCTTCCGCAAGGCGGTCGCCGACTACCTCGCCCACGAGCGTCATCAGGTCGCGCGCGACCAGGAAGCCCTTGCCGAATACTTGCCGTTCAGGGAGAAGGTGAATGGTGAATTGTGAATGGTGGCGGCGCGAGCCGACATCCACTATTCGTATTTCACCATTTGCCATTCACCATTCACCAGCCAGGAGCAACTGAATGGCGGCCGAGTACGATTCCGACAACATCTTCGCCAAGATCCTGCGCGGCGAGATCCCCTCGCACCGCGTCTATGAGGACGAGCACACGATCGCCATGATGGACGTGATGCCGCAAGGCACCGGCCATACCCTGGTGCTGCCTAAGGCGCCCTCACGCAATCTGCTCGACGCCGATCCGGCGACGCTCGCCCATCTCATGGAGACGGTGCAGAAGATCGCCGGCGCGGTGCAGACGGCCTTCGAGGCCGATGGCGTCATGGTCGTCCAGTACAACGAGGCCGCCTCGGGACAGACCGTGTTCCATCTGCACGTCCACGTCATCCCGCGCTTCGCCGGCGTGCCGCTGAAGCCCCACACCGGCACGATGGAGGACCCGCAGGTTCTGGCCACCAACGCCGAGAAGGTGCGGCGGGCACTGGGCTGACGCGGCCGCAAGCAGGCGCCTCAGACGCCGGGATGCGCCGCCTCGATCCGTTCCGCGACCAGTTCCTGCAACCGCCACAGATGGGCGTCGTGGATGCCGAGGTCCTCGAGCCCCCTGACGGTCTGGTAGAGGTAATCGGCCATCGAGCCGATATGGCCGGCGGCGACCGCCAACACCTCGGCGGTTCGTTCCTCCGATAGGCCGCCCACGTAGCGCGGGCCGTCCCGATCGGCAACAAAGGCGATCGCCCGCAGCGGACCGTCCGGCGTCTCGACGTCCACCCAGATCGGGTCCATGCCGTCGGGCTTGGCCCGCATTTCCCGGCGCATGAGCTCCATGAGACCGGCCTCGCTTGTCTCGCGCTGCAGGCGGTACACGACACTCTCGCATGCGCCGCCTTCGTCGAGCACCAGCATCAGGCCCGGCTGCTCCTTTGTGCCGCGCCAGCGGGTGATCCAGCCGAAACAGAACGACCGGTGCCAGCCGCGCACGACGCCAAGGCGCTGTGCGTCGAATGCGAAGGGCGGATTCCAGATGAGCGAGCCGTAGGCGAACACCCAGACCTCGCCGCTCGCAGGCCCGGCGGCGCGGAGCTTCGCCACCGCCTCCTTGCGATCCGCATCGGTCGCCCAGGTCACCCCCGCGAAAGCCGCCTCGCCCGGATCTTCGATGCGACGCGCGACACGAGCCACAAGTTCCGGGGTCAGACGCATTTGCCGAGGGCTGGTGCTCATGATGGTCCGGCATGAAGAGGACGTGGGCACCGGCCAACTCATATCAGGCGCAAGTCGCAATCGGCAAAGCGAAAGGTGGCGCCGCGATATTCAAACGCCAAGGGGCGGCCCGAGGGCCGCCCCTTGCAATCGAAAATCCATGCGCCTCAGCCGGTCTTCAACGGCACCTTGGGCACCAAGCCGCGCTTGTTGCCGCCCTCGCCGCCTCCGCCATTGGGCGGGCTGGTCGGCGGCGGCGCCTTCTTGGCCTGGGCCGGCCTGCGGCGGCGCGGGGCGCGCGGCTTGCGCGGCGTCGGCTCGGGCCTCGGCGTCACCGGGCCATCCTCGATGGCCTCGAGATCGAGCCCTGCGCCGTCCTCCTTGACCGAGACCTTGACCGTGCCGCCCTTCTTCAGCTTGCCGAAGAGCACCTCCTCGGCCAGCGGCTGCTTGATGTGCTCCTGGATGACGCGGCCGAGCGGGCGCGCGCCCATGCGGCTGTCATAGCCCTTGTCGGCGAGCCATTTGATCGCGCCCTCGGTCAGCTCGAAGGTGACGCCGCGGTCGGCGAGCTGGGCCTCCAGCTGCAGGACGAACTTCTGCACCACCTGATAGACGATCTCCGGCGGCAGGTTGCCGAAGGGCACGATGGCGTCGAGGCGGTTGCGGAACTCCGGCGCGAACAGCCGGTTGATCGCCTCCATGTCGTCGCCTTCGCGCACCGAATTGGCGAAGCCGATGGCCGCCTTAGCCAGTTCGCTGGCGCCGGCATTGGTCGTCATGATCAGGATGACGTTGCGGAAATCGACCTGCTTGCCGTTGTGGTCGGTGAGCTTGCCGTGGTCCATGACCTGCAGAAGGATGTTGAACAGGTCGGGATGGGCCTTCTCGATCTCGTCGAGCAGCAACACGCAGTGCGGATGCTGGTCGACGCCGTCGGTCAACAGGCCGCCCTGGTCGAAGCCGACATAGCCGGGCGGCGCGCCGATCAGCCGAGAGACGGTGTGGCGCTCCATGTATTCCGACATGTCGAAGCGGATCAGCTCGACGCCCATCGCCGAGGCGAGCTGGCGCGCCACCTCGGTCTTGCCGACGCCGGTGGGACCCGAGAACAGGTAGCAGCCGATCGGCTTCTCCGGCTCGCGCAGGCCGGCGCGGGCGAGCTTGATCGCCGAGGCGATCTTCTCGATCGCCTTGTCCTGACCGTAGACGACGGTCTTCAGCGTCTCGTCGAGGTGCTGGAGAACCACGGCATCGTCCTTCGACACGGTCTTCGGCGGAATCCGCGCCATGGTGGCGATGGTGTCCTCGATCTCCTTGACGCCGATGGTCTTGCGCCGCTTCGATTCGGGCAGAAGCATTTGCGAGGCGCCGGTCTCGTCGATGACGTCGATCGCCTTGTCCGGCAGCTTGCGGTCGTTGATGTAGCGCGACGACAGCTCCACCGCGCTTACGATCGCGTCGCTGGTGTAGCGGACGCGGTGGTAATCCTCGAAATAGGGCTTGAGGCCCTTGAGGATCGCGATGGCGTCAGGGATCGACGGCTCGGCGATGTCGATCTTCTGGAAGCGGCGGACCAGCGCCCGATCCTTCTCGAAGAACTGGCGGTATTCCTTGTAGGTGGTCGAGCCGATGCAGCGGATGGTGCCGGAAGCCAGCGCCGGCTTGAGCAGGTTCGACGCATCCATGGCGCCGCCGGAGGTGGCGCCGGCCCCGATCACCGTATGGATCTCGTCGATGAACATGATCGCGCCGGGAAACTCCTCGATCTCCTTGATGACCTGCTTGAGGCGCTCCTCGAAATCGCCGCGATAGCGCGTGCCGGCCAAGAGCGTGCCCATGTCGAGGGCGAAGACCGTCGACTTGGCGAGCACCTCGGGCACGTCGCCCTCGACGATGCGCTTGGCCAGCCCTTCCGCGATTGCCGTCTTGCCGACGCCAGGATCGCCGACGAACAGCGGGTTGTTCTTCTGCCGGCGGCAGAGGATCTGGATGGTGCGGCTGATCTCGGCCTCGCGGCCAATCAGCGGGTCGATGCGGCCCTTCTTCGCCTTGTCGTTGAGGTTGATGCAATAGGCCTCGAGCGCATCCGCCTTCTTCTTGGATTCGTCGCGTCCCTCGACGGTGGCCGCGTCGTCGTCGACGCCGCGCACCGGCCTCGATTCGGACATGCCGGCGCGCTTGGCGATACCGTGGCTGATATAGTTGACCGCGTCGTAGCGGGTCATCTCCTGCTCCTGCAGGAAATAGGCGGCATGGCTCTCGCGCTCGGCGAAGATGGCGACCAGCACGTTGGCGCCGGTGACTTCCTCGCGGCCCGACGACTGCACGTGGATGACGGCGCGCTGGATGACGCGCTGGAAGCCGGCGGTGGGCTTGGAATCCTCGCCCGAGCCGGTGGCCAGGTTAGCGAGCTCGGTGTCGATGTATTCGACCAGGCTGCGGCGCAGCACGTCGAGGTCGACGTTGCAGGCACGCATCACCGCGGCGGCGTCCTGATCGTCGATCAGGGCCAGCAGCAGGTGCTCCAGCGTGGCGTATTCCTGATGGCGCTCGCCGGCCAGTGCCAGCGCCTGATGAAGGGCCTTCTCAAGACTGCGGGAGAATGACGGCACCGGACGACCTCACTTCTTTTCCATCACGCATTGTAGCGGATGCTGATGCTTGCGGGCGAAATCCATGACCTGCGTCACCTTGGTCTCGGCGACCTCGTAGGTGTAGATGCCGCACTCCCCGACCCCATGCTGATGCACGTGCAGCATGATCTGGGTCGCCTCCTCCCGTCCCTTCTGAAAGAACCTCTCCAACACATGCACGACGAACTCCATCGGGGTGTAGTCGTCATTGAGTATCAGCACCCGATAGAGGCTCGGCCGCTTCGTCTTTGGCCGGGTCTTGGTGACGATGCTCGTGCTTGCATCGCCACCGTTGAAATCGGGGCGACGATTCTCGTTGCTCATATCGCGTCCGACTATGGGTACTCTCGAGGCGGAATCCTGCCGGCAAACCGCGCGCGCCGTCAACGATCAAATTGCCGTTAGGTCGGGCGCTGCCTCGTTTGAACCGGCCACCGGACGGGAACAGGGGGAACGGTCGATATGTAGGTCTGAAACCCGGCTTGTGAAGCCGCCGGCATCGAGACGCCAGGGTTCTGCCTACAAAAAAAGGCCCGGCGTCGCCACCGGGCCCCATTTCCCGCACTTTCTTGCGAGGCGCGCGTCCCCGCGGCGACCTACTTTCCGAATTTGCCGAAGAACGCCTCGTAGGGCTGGTAGGCGCTCTTGGCCATGTCAGTGACGATCTCGCTCATCCGGGCCACCTGGCTGACATAATCCTCATAGGCCGAGCGCACGATCTGCGACTGCACCTCGACGGCCTTGTCGAGGCTCTTGGCGGCGATGAGCTTCTCCACCGCCGCGCCGCTGGCATCGAAGCTGCGCTTGGAATAGTCCACAGCCTCAACCGCCATGGCCTGCATGCCCTTGGTCACCGCGTCGACGCTCTTCAGCGCTACGTCGATGTTCTCCTTGCCGAATCCCTGAATGTCGAAGGCGCTCATCTTCATTTCTTTCCCAAGCTTCGCCGCGCCCCACGGGCGCGTGCGGTTCAATCGATGAAAAGCGAATATGTGCACTGCAACATTAATGTCAAGAGAATCTTGTGCGCCGCACAATAGAATTGTCGGCGGGATTCCGCCCCGCGGCACATTGGGACTTTACCGAAAGGTAACGCCCCTTCCATACTGTCTGGAGCGGTGACGCCTGCGATCGGCAGGCACGGGACGAGGCCACCGGCGGGTATATCGGGCGCACACGCTTTACGCAGCCATAAGGCACGCACAAAGCGCAGGGTTTCCCAGGGTACAACCTTCCGGCAAAGGGCGGCTTCAGGGGATTTTTGCCGGCGCATTTGTCCGCGTTGGTACAGGACGGGTACTTTATGGCGATGCGAATCGTTGGGCTTGCACGCGGAGCGACGGGACTGAAGCTGTTCGCAGCGGCATGTCTGGTCGCGGTGGTGGTCGGCGCCATTCCGCAGGCGGCCGTGGCCGCGCCGGATTCGGCCATCATCGTTGACGCCAAGACCGGCAAGACGCTCTACGAGCAGGCTCCCGACGACAGGCGCTATCCTGCGTCGCTCACCAAGATGATGACGCTCTACCTGCTCTTCGACGCGCTCGAGGCGCACAAGACGTCGCTCAACGCACGGATCCCCGTTTCGGCGCACGCCGCCGGCCAGGCGCCGTCGAAGCTCGGCCTCAAGCCCGGCCAGAGCATCAGCGTGCGCGATGCGATCCTGGCGATCGTGACCAAATCGGCCAACGACGTCGCCGTGGCCATCGGCGAGTACCTCGGCGGGACCGAATTGGCCTTCGCCCAGCGCATGACCGCCAAGGCGCACGAGCTGGGCATGTCGCGCACGACCTTCCGCAACGCCTCCGGCCTGCCCAATTCCGGCCAGATGACCACCGCCCGCGACATGGCCACGCTCGGGCGGGCGCTGCAGGCGCACCATCCGGAATATTTCTCCTATTTCTCCACGCCCAGCTTCGTCTGGCAGGGCCGGCGCATCGGCAATCACGACCATCTGCTCGGCCGCGTCGCGGGCGTGAACGGCATCAAGACAGGTTATACGCGGGCATCCGGCTTCAACCTGGTGTCCTCGGTCAGCCGCGACAACCGGCGCATCGTCGGCGTGGTGATGGGCGGCGAGACCAGCCGCTGGCGCGACCAGCACATGGCAAGCCTGATCGCGACCTATCTGCCCGCCGCCTCGACTGGCACCCGCGTCGCTTCGGTTCCGGGAGCCACCAGGGTGATCGCCAAGATCGATCCCGAGGCCCTGCCGGTCCCGCAGCGCCGCCCGACCGTCGATGACGGCAGCACCGCCTCGATCGCCGATACGGCGGCGCCGGCAGCCGCACCGGCCCAGCCGGCGGCCGCGGCCGGTCAGCCCGTCAAGCCCGCCACCGCCATTGCCTCGCTGATCGGTGCCAACTCGATCTTCGCCCTCGATGCCGCCGATCAGACCGCCGGTCAGCCGATCGATCAGGGCGACGCCTCTGGCGACGACGACGCCAGCGCCGCCGCTTCGGCAGGTACCGTCATCACCGGCTGGAAGGTCCAGCTTGCCGCCACCCCGAACCAGTCGTCGGCCGAGGATGTTCTCGACCGGGCGCTGTCGAGGGGTTCCGCCGTGCTCGCCAAGGCTTCGCCCTATACCGAGCCGGTGACCGTCGGCGACACCACGCTCTACCGTGCGCGTTTCGCCGGCTTCGTCAACAAGAACCAGGCGCGCGCCGCATGCGCCTATCTGACCCGGCACGACTTCAAGTGCCTGGCGCTCCATGACTGACAGGGAAACCGCGTTCGCAAGGGGTCCTTTGGTGTATCGAGTAGCGGGACTTAGCGATGTTTGCCGAGAAGCCTGTCCTTAGCCTGGTTGATTTTCGCCGCGAGGAACGTCGAGCCGCCCTGGTCGGGATGCACGCGCATCATGAGCCGGCGGTGGGCCGCCCGGATTTCCCGATCACCGGCGCCGGGCGCAAGGCCAAGGACCTGATAGGCCTCCTCATCAGTCATGGTGCCCGCATCCGGCGCGCCGCGCGCCCCCGCTGCCGCATCAGCCTCGACGTGGTCACGCCAGCCGGGCATCCGGCGGTCGAGATAAGCTTCGAATAGCGCGGCGCTTTCCTGGTCGCCGGCGATCTCCGCCGCCATTTTCAGCAAGTCCCCGTCGTCCAGTTCGTCGAGTTCCCGCCCGGCGAAATGGCCGGCGAGCACCCGCCCGCGCATGGCGCCGCTGTCGTGGTCAAGGCTCATCTCGAAGAAGCGCGACGTGACCGTCGAAGTCGAGCCCGGCGAACGGCGCCCGTGGCCGCCGAGGTCGAGCGGCCCGAGCCGGCCGGTCACAATGATCGACAGGCCGGCCGAGATCAGCAGCACGCCGATGCCAAACCGGTCGGCGAAGGACAGCCCGACGCCGACCACAACCAGCACGCCGCCGATGAGGTAGCGGATCGCGCGGACAAGGGCGCGGGTATCCGCCGCGACGAAGGCGCGGGCCAGAACCACCAGAATGGCGAGGACGATAAGCCCGGCGCCGAGATAGGCCATGGCCGCCCTTAGTGCATCTGCTTGAGCAGGAGCTGGGCGCCGGCCCCGCCCTTGGCCAGCGCCTTCAGGCCGCCGGCGGCGTAGACGGCCGCGGCACGCAGTAGCTCGGCGAGCTGTCCGGCGGCATTGACGTCGAAACGCGCATAGGCCCCGCCCGACAGGCGGGCGATCTCGCGGAAGGCGCGCTCGACCGACGGATTGTGCCCCTCCTGAAATACGAAGACGCGCAGGCCCAGAAGCCCGAGCTCGCCGGCAGCGGCGGCAAGATCGTCGATCTTCTCCTCCATCGCGTCGCCGACGAAGACCATCACGTTGACCTTGTGCTTGCCGGTCTCCTTGCGCGCGTGGGCGAGGATGCGGCCGATCTGGGTATGGCCGCCGCGGCAGTCGATCGTGGTCATCAGGTCGCGCAGCGCCTGGGGCTGGCTGACCCAGCGGCTGGCGCGGCACTCGTTGAAGCCACGGTAATAGGCAAGCTGGATCTCGAGGCCGCCGACCTTGGCGGCCTCCTCGAACATCTCGGCCTGCAGCCTTAGGGCGGTGTCCCAGGTCGGCTGGCGGCTCATGGTGGCATCGAGCGCAAAAATCAGCCGCCCCCGCCCGCCGGCCGTATCGGCCGGGGCCATGGTCCGCGCGGCTCGCAGGAATTCCTCGATTTCCTGCGGCCGCGACTTGGCCTCCGGCAGATCCGGATTGTCGCGGCGAACCGGCGTCTTCTTGTCGTCTGCCGCCATCGGCGATGGCTCCCGAGCGCTGCCCCCAGCCTACCAGGAGCCTATCATGTGGCGCTCACAGGGCGCCGCGCAACCGTCCGTCGCCATCCGACGGCGAACGCCCGCCGCTCTGCGTCGTCGGGCCGGAGGGAGCCGCCGGCGGCCTTGCGCGCAAAGCGGGAAGATTGAGCGTATCGAGCAGGTTACGGACCTCATTGCGCGCCGAGATGTGGGAGAGCGTCGGCTCCGAATTGCTGGCGTCGGCGCCGAAGGCATCGAGCGCGGTCAGGCCGCTGGGAAACAGCTCGCGGAAGATGACGCGTTCGGAAATGCCCTCGGCGAGCCGGAAGCCGGCCATTTCCGACAATTGCTTCAGCCCGCGCTCGATGTTGCGCCGGTTGCGGCTGGCCAGCGCGGTCTGGCGGTTGCGCACCACCACCCAGTCGGTCGCCCGGTCATCGACCAGGCGCCGCTGGCGCAGCGATTCGGCCACCAGCTCGGCGTAGTGGCTGGGCCCGAGCACCTCCAGCGTGTCGGGATCGACGCGGCCGAGGACATCGAAATCGACGTAGCTGTCGTTGATCGGCGTGATCAGGGTATCGGCCATCGCGTGGCTGACGCGCATCAGGTAGGTGTTGTGGCCGGGCGTATCGATGACGACGTAGTCGAAACCATATTCGGTACGGCTGACCGCCTCGGCGAAGGCGCGGAATTCGCGATCCTGGATCTCGGAGATCAGCTCGCCTTCGGCCGGCGGCACGGCGAAATGGATCGGTACCTCAAGCGGCAGTCCGGTCTTCCTCGCCCAGGCCACGCGGTTCTCGACATAGCGGGTGAGCGAACGCTGCCGCCCGTCGGTATCGATCGAGGCCACGCGCGCCCCGCTCTTGAGCAGGGCGACGACGACGTGCATGGCCGTCGTCGACTTGCCCGAGCCGCCCTTCTCGTTGCCGAGAACAATGACGTGGGCAGGTTGGAACCTTCGCACATCGCGCATTCCGAATCCTTATCCGATTCTGGAACGTCCGCGTAATCCGCCTTTTGGGGGGATGGAGGCCCGGGCGACCGGCTCGAGGGATGGAGTGGCGAAGGCAGCGGGCCTACAGCGCAGGTTGCTGCTCGGCGCTAGCGGCGATGAACGGCATGATGGCCTCCTCCGCCAGCGGCACGATCGCCGGTGCGCGCACCGGCAAGCGCAGCGTTTCGATCAGTTCGCGGATTTCGGCGCGGGCGGCGACGTGCGACATGGTCGGCCGCCGGCCGAGGACGGCGCGCTCGAAGGGATCGAACGCTGTCAGGCCCATCGGGAAGAACTCGCGGAAGACAACGCGCTCGGAAATGCCGTTGGCGGCGCGGAAACCGAGGCGCTCTGCAAGCAGCGAAAGACCCTCGATCACATTGCGCTGATTGCGGCTCGACAACGGCGACAGACGATTGCGAACCACGACCCAATCGGTTGCGTGCGGCACGCTGGTCAGTCGCTCGCTGCGCACCTCCTCGACCAGTCGGGCATACTGGCTGAGCGCGGTGACGGTGAACGGCGGGCCCTCTACGCGGCCGAGCACGTCGAGATCGACGAAGCTGTCATTGACCGGCGTGACCAGCGTATCGGCGAGCGCGTGGCTCAGCCGCATGCGGTAGGAATCGTTGGCCGGGGTGTCGATGACGACGAAATCCACGGTCTCGCCCAGCCGGTCGACGATCTCGGTGAAGTGGGCGAATTCGCTCGCCTCGACGTCGCGGATGCGCTCGCCCTCACCCAGCTTGACCGAGAAATGGCTGGGCAGTTCCAGTGCCGTGCCGCTCTGCCGGGCCCAGCGGTCGCGGTTTTCGAGGTAGCGGGTGAGCGAAAGCTGGCGGCTGTCGGTATCGATGGAGGCGACCCGGCAGCCGGCCTTGAGCAGGCCGACGATGATGTGCATGGCCAGCGTCGACTTGCCCGAGCCGCCCTTCTCATTGCCGAGAACGATGACGTGGGCGGAGTTCCCTGCCGGCTGGGCTGAGGTCATTGTCGCGCGCCGTTCCAGATCGAGCCGAATCTGACGTATTGGGCGCAACTTGCATCAAAAGAGCCAAAATTTCGTCAACGGCTGCCGGGAACGGCGGAATTGCGCCGGTTGGGCTGCCGTAAGGCGCGGGACAGCGGCCTTCAGCGCAGGCCGAGCGCCGCCAGCTCGGCGGAGAGTTCCGGCGGAAGTCCGCCATTGCGGACGCTTCTCAAGTCCGGCGGAGCGTCCTTGGCGGGAAAATAGCGCCAGCCCTGGAAGGGCCGCTTCGGCTGCCATTCCGTCGCCACCACCTTCGGCTGCAGCACCAGCCGGCAGCGGCCGATGCCCTCGGCATCCACGAACGGACGGATATCGAGGAGGCGCTGGCGCACCTGCACATTGCCCTTGATGACCCAGTAGAGCGAGCCGCCATCAAGCAACTCGGCGATCTGCCGCGGCACCATGCGGGTGACGTGGTGGTGTTCCAGCGGCTGGCCGGCCCGGCGCTTTTCCGCCATGCGCATGGCGATCCATTCGGTCAGATCGTCGATCGAATCGCAGCCGACGCAGAGCTTGATCAGATGCAGCGTCATGGCCCGACAGTCGCCGGCCGGGCGCGTCCCGTCAAATGGCCACGCCGGGCTTTCCACAGGCTGGCAGAAGGCGCCGGCCCTGCGACAAACTGTCAATAGCTCCCCTGCCGGTCGCCGTCTAAATCAGCCGGCCCCCGCCCCACCGGCACGCCGGCAGGTAAGCGCCCGCATGTTGCCCAAGATCTGGCCTGCCGTTCTCGCCCTTGGGTGGATCCTGCTGGTGACCGCCGGCGGCGAGGTGCTGATGGCGCTGGTCGGATGGGCCGACGGCGACGCCGGGGCGAAGGACTTCGCGCTCTCCGCAACGATCACGGCAGTCGTGGCCGGCGCCTGCATCCTGACCACCAAGGGCCGCCCGTTCGAGCTCCGCTTCCGCGACGCCGCGCTGCTCACCTCCGTGTCGTGGTTCGTGGTGCCGGCCTTCGCCGCCCTGCCGCTGATGTGGCACCCGATCGGGCTCACCTTCGTCGACGCCTATTTCGAGATGGTTTCGGGCTTCACGACCACCGGCTCGACGGTGATGACCGGCCTCGACAGCATGCCGGCGTCGATCCTGCTGTGGCGCTCGACGGTGCAGTGGCTGGGCGGGCTCGGCATCATCGGCCTGGCGATCATCGTCCTGCCGTTCCTGCGCATCGGCGGCATGCAGCTCTTCCGCATGGAATCCTCCGACCGCTCGGACGACGTGATGCCCAAGGCCGGGCACGTCGCCGGGCTGGTGGGGCGGGTCTATGTGATCCTCACCATCGCCTGCACCCTCACCTACTGGGCGCTCGGCATGACGCCCTTCGACGCGCTCAACTATGCGCTGACGACGCTGCCCACGGCCGGCTTCGCAACCCACGACGCCTCCTTTGGCTATTTCCACAGTCCGGCGCTGGAATGGGCAGGCGTGGTGTTCATGATCTCGGGCGCGCTGCCCATGATCGCCTATCTGCGGGTGTTGAAGCCCGGCCGCTGGCGCGACCGCATCGACCCGCAGATCCCCGTCTTCGTCGGCATGCTCGTCGTCTTCACCGCTGCCGTGACCCTCTATGTCTGGCTGACCGGGCAGCTCCCCTTCTTCTCCGCCCTCACCGAGGCCGCCTTCAACATCACTTCGGTCGTCACCACGACCGGCTTCGCCTCGACCGACTATCTCAAATGGGGTCCGTTCGTGGCGGTCTGGTTCCTGGTGTTCACGTTTCCGGGCGGCTGCACCGGCTCGACCGCGGGCGGGCTGAAGACGATGCGGCTGATCGTGCTCTACCGTGTCGTCAAGCAGCACGTGGCGCACCTGCTCCATCCCCACCGCACCTCGCGCATCCATTACGGATCCAAGGTGCTGACCGATGACGAGGTCGGCTCAGTCGGCACCTTCGCCTTCCTCTATCTGGCGACGTTTGTCGTCCTCTCCCTCGCCGTCGCGCTGACCGGCCTGGACATGGACACGGCGATGTCGGCGGTGTCCGAATGCATGGCCAATGCCGGCCCCGGCATCGGACCGATCATCGGCCCGGCAGGCAACTTCAGCAGCCTTTCGGATGCGTCAAAGATCCTGCTTTCCGCCGCGATGATCCTCGGGCGGCTGGAGATCCAGGGCGTCCTCATCCTCTTCCTGCCGAGCTTCTATCTGTGAGGCCAGGCGCGACGGTCACCCCTGCCGTTTTCCCATTCGTCCCCGCGGCCGCGGGGATCCAAGCGAGACTTCCCACGCGCACTGCGGTTGTCGTGATTCCAGCCTGGATGCCCGGTCGGAGCCGGGCATGAACGGAGAATGTTGTTGGCGCTGTGGGTAGCGAACAGGACCGTCTGCGCGCGTCTCGTTCAGATGGTCACCTGGGTGCCGATCTCGACCACGCGGTCGGTGGGCAGGCCGAAATAGCTGGAGGCATCGTCGGCATTGCGCGCCAGCGGGATGAAGATCCGGTCCTGCCAGATCGGCATGCCGGACTTCTTCGAAGCCTTCAGCGAGCGCCGCGACAGGAAGAAGGTGGTCTTCATCACGTCGTAGGCGAAATCCTCGTCCTTGATACGCGACAGCGTGCGCGGCAGGTTCGGCGCCTCGGTGAAGCCGAAGCGCACGGTGATGCGCAGGAAGGACGCCGAGATATGCTCCACCGTCGTGCGCTCCTTCGCCGGCACGCGTGGCCGGTCGTCCATGACCACGGTCACGATGACATTCACCTTATGCAGCACATGGAAATGCTTGAGGCTGTGCAGCAGCGCCGTCGGCGTCGAGTCCGGATCGCTGGTGAGGAAGATCGCCGTGCCGGCAATGCGCGGCGGCGGATCGGCTTCCAGCTTGTCGACCAATTCGACCAGCGGAATTTCGAGCCGGCGCGTCTTGGCAAACAGCAGACGGCTACCGCGCCGCCAGGTGAGCATGACGACCATCAGGGCGGCACCGAGCAGCAGTGGCACCCAGCCGCCCGACATGATCTTCAACAGATTGGCGACCATGAAGGTCACGTCGATCACCAGGAACGGCAGGACGAGAGCGGCAGCGGCGACCGGATGCCAATGCCAGGCACGCCAGATGACGATGAAGGCAAGCAGCGTGGTGACCACCATCGTACCGGTCACTGCGATGCCGTAGGCGCCGGCCAGCGCGCCCGATGAGCGGAACAGGCCGACCAGCAAGAGGACGCCGATCAACAGGAAGGCATTGACCCGCGGCAGGTAGATCTGGCCGGGATGAGCCTCGGAGGTATGGCGGATTTCGAGGCGCGGCAGCAGACCGAGTTGCACGGCCTGACGGCTCATCGAATAGGTGCCGGTGATCACAGCCTGGCTGGCGATCACGGTAGCGGCCGTCGCAAGCGCCACCGCCGGCAGCCGCGCCCAATCGGGAAAGAGCAGGAAGAACGGGTTGCTGATCGCCTGCGGCGTCGTCAGCACCAGCGCGCCCTGACCAAAATAATTGATGACCAGAGCCGGCAGCACCAGACCCAGCCATGCGACCTGAATCGGCCGGCGCCCGAAATGGCCGAGGTCGGCGTAGAGCGCCTCGGCGCCGGTGACCGCCAGGAAGACGGCGCCCAGCGTCACCAGGCTGATGAGCTCATGCGCGAACAGAAATTCCACGGCGTAGGTCGGGTTGAGCGCCAGCAGCACGACCGGATCGTGGACGATCGGAACGATGCCGGCAATGGCGAGCACCACGAACCACACGGCGCTCACCGGCCCGAAGAGAGCCGCCACGCGGTGCGTCCCGCGCGACTGGACTGCGAACAGGACGATGAGGATGACGAAGGTCAGCGGCAGCACCGACGACTGCAGCACCGGTTCGACCACTTCGAGGCCCTCGACGGCCGACAGCACCGACAGCGCCGGCGTGATGATGGCGTTGCCGTAGAACAGCGCTGCCGCCGTGACGCCGAGAACGACGATGAACGGCGCCGCCTGCTTGAACGATTCCTGGGCCAGCGCCATCAGCGCGAAGGTGCCGCCCTCGCCGCGGTTGTCGGCGCGCGTCAGGATCAGCACGTATTTCAGCGTGACGACGACGATCAGCGACCAGAAGATCAGCGACAGGACGCCGAACACGCTGGCCTGGCTGACGCCGGTGCCCTCCGCGGCCGCCAGCATCGCCTCGCGGAATGCGTAGATCGGGCTGGTGCCGATATCGCCGTAGACGATCCCTATGGACCCGACGGTGAGCGCCCAGAATCCGGCGGTCGACAGTGACGGTTCGGTGCCTTCAAGCGGCGCCGGGCTGGACGAGGCAGTGTCCAATGATCGCAAGCCGTTGTTGCTCCGCGGCAGGCGGCAAGGGGCGGCGTTCTAGCACCTTTCGCCGGGGCAAGCCACGCCTGGCCGCCACACGCTCCCTGTCGTGCCCGCCTCCGAGCGGGCACCCAGTAGACGCGAACACTCGTTATTGGATCACAAGCGTCCGTGAGTACTGGGTCCCTGCTTTCGCAGGGACGACAAGGCAATTCGTTGCCCGGGTTTGCATCCGGATCAGCTCGCCAGCTTCACCGGGATTTTGATGTAGGAGACGCCGTTGGCCTCAGCCGGCGGCAGCTTGCCGGCGCGGATGTTTGTCTGGATCGAGGGCAAGAGCAGGAGCGGCGCCGCCAGATTGGCGTCGCGGCCCTCGCGCCACTTGACGAATGCATCCTCGCTGACGCCGTCGAGTTGAACGTTCTTGCGCTCATCGCCGATGGTCGTTTCCCAGGCGTAGTCCTTGCGGCCCTCGGGCAGATAGTCGTGGCAGACGAAGATGCGCGTCTCGTCGGGCAGCGCCAGCAGCTTCTGGATCGAGCGGTATAGGGTACGCGCATCGCCGCCGGGGAAGTCGGCGCGGGCGGTGCCGTAATCGGGCATGAACAGCGTATCGCCGACGAAGACCGTGTCGCCCACCACGTAGGAGACGCAGGCCGGCGTATGGCCCGGCGTGTGCAAGATGGTGGCATCGAGCGTGCCGATCGAGAAGTGCTCGCCCTCGGCGAACAGGTGGTCGAACTCACTGCCGTCGCCGGAGACGTCGGTGGCGTTGAACACTGGACGGAAGATCTTCTGCACTTCGCGGATGTGCTCGCCGATGCCGACCTTGGCGCCGGTCTTCAGCTTGACGTAAGGGGCACCGGACAGATGGTCGGCATGGGCGTGGGTCTCCAGCACCCAGTCGATGGTCACGCCCTGCTCTGCCGCCGCCTCGAGAATGGCGTCGGCGGAATGGGTATCGGCCTTGCCGGTGCGCTGGTCGTAGTCGAGCACCGGGTCGACAATGGCGCCGCGCTTGGTCTCCGGGTCGACGACCAGATAGCTCACCGTGTTGGTCGCCTGGTCGAAAAAGGCGCGAACCTGCGGTTTCGCCTTGGTGGTCATGGGGATCTCCATATTCGAACTGTTCAAAGTCTTGACTTATATATTAGCGCTTCCTAAATTAGTCAACGCTAATGGACAGGAACCCGATGCAGGTGATGCTGACCCCAGATTTTGGCGACCTCGCCGGCAAGGCCGAGGAAGCCTCCCATATGATGAAGCTGCTCTCCAATGAGCGGCGGCTGTTGCTGCTGTGCCATCTGGCCGATGCCGGCGAGATGAGCGTCGGGGCACTGGCGGAAAGCGTGGGGCTCAGCCAGTCGGCGGCATCCCAACACCTGGCGCTGATGCGCGAGGACGGTCTAATCACCTTCCGGCGCGATGGCCAGACCCTGCATTACAAGATCGACCACCCCAGTGTGGCCCTCTTCCTGTCCATGCTGAAGACCGTATTCTGCAACCCACCGGCCTCCCCCGGTCATAGGAAACCGACATGCTGAAAGACATCAACGCCGTCGAGGCGCACAGCCTGATTGAGAAAAACGCCATCCTTGTCGACGTCCGCGAGCCTTACGAAATCGCGGCCGAGCGGATCCCCGGCTCGATCGAGCTGCCGCTGTCGCAACTGGCTCGCGGAAAGCCCGCCAACCTGCCCCAGGACAAAGCGATCGTGTTCCATTGCGCCTCCGGCGCCCGCACCAAATCCAACGGCAGGGCGCTGGCCTCGCTGACCAACGGCAACGCCTATAATCTGGTCGGCGGCATCTACGGCTGGAAGCGGGCCGGCTTCCAGACCTCCCGCGGCTGACCCTGATCACCTCCTCGCAACACAAGGCGGCGCGCCGGACCCAGGGGTCGAAGACCCGAGGGTCGAGCGGCGCGCCCTTCGCCTCATGACCCTGCTTCAAGACGTGCTGGCGGCACTCTCCGGCGGCCTCGTCGGCTTTTCGCTTGGCCTCATCGGCGGCGGCGGCTCTGTGCTCGCCGTGCCACTGCTGGTCTATGTGGTCGGCGTCAAGAGCCCGCATGTCGCCATCGGCACCAGCGCGCTTGCGGTGGCCGCCAATGCCGCGATCAACCTCTACAGCCACTGGCGCACGGGCCACGTCAAGGTCGGCTGCGCCATCACCTATGCCGTCTTCGGCATCGCCGGCGCCGCCATCGGCTCGAGCGTCGGCAAGGCGATCAACGGCAACCAACTGCTGGCGCTGTTCGGCGTCGTCATGATCGTGATCGCCGTCTCGATGGTAAGCCGGCCGCCAAGCGCCGGGCATCCCGAAGTGCAGCTCAACCGCGGCTCGGCGAGACACCTGGTTCCGCGCCTTGGCGCTGCGGCGCTGGCCACCGGATTCCTCTCCGGCTTCTTCGGCATCGGCGGCGGCTTCCTGATCGTTCCCGGCCTGGTGATGGCGACCGGCATGCCGCTAATCAACGCCATCGCCTCGTCGCTGGTCTCGGTGACCAGCTTCGGCGCCACTACGGCGGCCAACTACGCCCTCTCCGGCCTGGTCGACTGGTGGATCGTGGCTCTCCTGCTCGTCGGCGGCACGTTGGGCGGATTCGCCGGCACCGCGACCGCGCGCCATCTTGCCGACAAGCGCCGGATGTTGGCGACCGCCTTCGCGGTCATCGTCGGCGCCGTCGGCGTCTACGTTGTGTGGCGCGGGATCGGAGCGATCCTCGGCTGAGCGCGGCCCGCCGCCGCAACGAAGGCGGCGACGTCGCGGGCCTTCGACAGGCGCACCGGCGTTCCCGCGAAATGCGCGGCAATCGCCGCCTCGATCTCAGGCAGGTTCTTGCGGCGGTAGGTCCAGATGTAGCGCAGGAATTCGACATCGACCCGCTCGGCGCAACCGGGCGCCATGTCCGGCCGGCTCTCGCCACGGAACGTGACGATGCGCAAGAAGACGCGCCACAGCCACCGCGCCAGCGGCGCCATCATCACGACGACCGTGTCGGCACGCTCAAGCCGCTCGGGCAGCGTCGTCGAATAGCCGCCGTCGATGATCCAGCGCTCGCCGGCCACGATCTCCAGCACGCGTCGATCGAAGGCGGCCCGGTCCGGCGTCGGCTGCCAGCCCGGCTGCCAGTAGAGCGCATCGAGATGGGTCACCGGGAGGTCGAGGCGCTCTCCCAGCGCGCGCGCCAGGGTCGACTTGCCCGAGCCCGAGCGCCCGACGATGACAATTCGCTGCATGACTGAACCCGCGTGAGGCCGACCGTGATAGAGGCCGGCCCTGCCGGAGACAAGCGCCGGCGCCGCCAGATGCGACGCACCGCCTCTTCACGAAATCGCCGTTCTGGCCCACACTCGCGTGCCGGACAGCACCGGCGGGTCCCAGCGGCGAGGCTCCTTCATGCGCTTCATCCAAGGCATCGTCATCGGCATAGCCATCACGGTCGGCGCGGCGTTCATCCACGACTCCATGGCGCCACGCGACGCGGTTTCAGGCCTCCTCGAGAAACAGCAGATCGTCAACTGGGACGTGGTCGGCAGGGTGGTCAACGACCAGGTGAAGCGGGCGAAAGACCTGTGGAACCAGGCCTTCGGACGCCAGGGCCCCTAAGCCGCCGCGATTCAGTCGTCCCAGTCCGGCGCCACCGACGCCGGATTGGCCACGCGCAGATTGTGGGTCCGTGAAAGGGCGGTAATCGCTTCCATCTCGGAGCCGCTGAGCGTGAAGGTGAAGATGTCGAAATTCGTGCGGATGCGCTCGGGCGTGACGCTCTTCGGGATGGTGACCACGTTTTCCTGCTGGATGTCCCAGCGCAGCACCACCTGGGCCGGCGTCACGCCCTTGTTCCTGGCGATGCGCCCGACGACCGGATCCGTGAGCAGCGCGCCGCGGGCGATCGGCGAATAGGCGGTGAAGATCATGCCGTACTCGCGGCAGGCCGCCATCAGCCGATCCTGATTGAGATAGGGATGGTATTCGCACTGGTTGGTGACCAGCGGCGCCTCCGTCGCCGCCCAGGCTTCGGCGAGCAGCCTGAGGGTGAAGTTCGAAACGCCGATGTGGCGAGTCCAGCCGGCCTTTTTGCAGGCATTGAGCGAGGCAACGGTTTCCGACACGGGAACCGTCTTGCTCGGCCAGTGGATGAGCAGGAGGTCGACCTGGTCGACGTCGAGCAGCTTGAGGCTGCGCTCGACCGAGGCCCTGAAGACGCTGTCCTCGGCATCCTCCGGCCTGACCTTGGTGGTGATGAAGATGTCCTGGCGCGGGACGCCGGAGGCGCGGATGCCCTCGGCCACCTTGTCCTCGTTCTGGTAGCCGGCGGCCGTGTCGACGGCGCGGTAGCCGACCTTGAGCGCCTCGGCGACGCCGCGGGCGCAATCCTCGCCGGCCGAGCGGAAGGTTCCGTATCCGATGACGGGCATGCTTGCCCCGTGAGCCGTGACCATCTGCACAGGCTGATCCTTCCCGAAGAATTTTCGTGAACCGAGAGAGGCGGCAGGATGGGGCCACCGGCCGCGCCGGTCAACCTGGGCGCAGTGTTGCCGAAAGGTTACGGCTCGGCTTCAGCCCACCGCTTCGCGCACGGCTGCGATCACCCGCTCCACCTCGGCGTCAGTCAGGTCGGGATGGATCGGCAGGCTGAGGACATCGTTGGCGAGCATCTCCGAAACCGGCAGGCGGCGTCCATCATAGCCCTTGAAAGCCGGGTGCTGGTGGAGCGCCAGCCGATAGAACAGCGCGCTGCCGATGCCCATGGCGGTGAGCCGTTCGCGCACCGCGTCGCGCCCGGGCACGCGGATCGTGTAGAGGGCGAAGGCGCTGTCATAGCCCGCCGGAATGCGCGGCACGGAAACCGCACCGGCAAGCCCCGCCGTATAGCGCTGGGCGATGGCGCGCCGGCGCGCCAGCTCTTCGTCGAAGACTTCGAGCTTGGCGAGCAGGATCGCCGCCTGCAGCGAATCCAGCCGGCCGGTAAGACCGAGGACATGGGCCTCGTCGCCGTCCCCGGCGCGGCCGTGCGAGCGGATCATGCGCACCTTCTCGGCAAGGTCGGCGTCTTCGGCAAGCACCGCACCGCCGTCGCCATAGCAGCCGAGCGGCTTGGTCGGGTAGAAGCTGGTGGCACTGATCGGCGCCAGCGCACCGACGCGCTTGTTGCCGGAGGCGCCGCCGAAGCTCTGCGCGGCATCGGCCAGCACTGTCATGCCGTGGCGGGCGGCAACCGCCGATATCGCCGGGTAGTCGGCCGGCAGGCCGTAGAGATCGACCGGCATCACCGCGCGCGGCTGCAATTTGCCGGCTTTCACCGTCTCGTCGATGGCACGCTCGAGATCGGCCGGGTCCATGTTGAAGGTCGCCGCATCGACATCGACGAAGACCGGCGTGGCGCCGACCGAAACGACCGAGCCGGCGGTGGCGGCGAAGGTGAAAGCCGGCACGAAAACGGCGTCGCCAGGCTTCACGCCCATCGCCATCATGGCGATCATCAGCGCGTCGCGGCCGCTGGATACGCCGATGACGTGGCCGACGCCGGCATAGGCGGCAAGCCGCTGCTCAAGCTGCGTCACCTCCGGGCCGAGGATGAACTGACCGTGCGCGAGCACCGCATCCATGCGCCGGCGTATGTCGCCTTCCAGCCGCGCGCGCTGGCGCTGCAGGTCGAAGAACTGGACGCGGTTGCTCTCGGCAACGGCAAGCGCCGGGCGGGATGAACTCATTTCTTCACATGCTCCGTTTGGCCGGCTGGGACCCGTCGGCGATCGCCGCCTGGATGCGCTCGGCAATGGCTACAGCGGCGGCCCCCGCTCGTCCATCAACCAGCGGCGGCGCTCCGGTGGCCACGCTGTCGAGGAAGGCGGCGATCTGGGCGCCGAGATTATCGCGAGGGGTAAGCGGAATGGTCTTCGCCTCGCCCCGTCCGCTGCGGGGCCTGACGACAAGCGTCGGGCCGGCGAGGTCGGCGATATAGATCGCCCCCGGTTCGGTCACGGTGAGCAGGCGCTGGTTCTCCGGCGCCGAGCGGCTGGCCGACAAGGTGGCGATAAGGCCGCTCTCGAAGGTGAGCCAGGCTTCCGCCTCGTCGATCCGGCCGCTCACGGTTGCCGCGCCGCCGCCGGTCACCGATTTCACCGGCGCGCCGGCCAGCGTCAGCACCAGGTCGATGTCGTGGATCATCAGATCGAGCACAACATCGACGTCGGCCGAGCGCCCGCTCCACCTGGTCCGGCGCACGGCGGCGATGCGGCGGGGATCGGTGAGGCGGCTGGCCAATTCGCCGACAGCCGGCGAGAAGCGTTCGATATGCCCGACCTGGAGCACGACCCCTGCCCGGCCCGCCCGCTCGACGAGGTCTTCCGCCGAAGCGCTGTCGGCGGCCAGCGGCTTCTCCATGAAAACATGCACGCCGGCATCGAGGAAGTCGCAGGCGACGGCGTGGTGAAAGGTGGCGGGAACGGCGATCGACACGGCATCGACCTTGCCGATCAGCGCGCGGTGGTCGACGAAGGCCTGCGCCCCGCTATCGGCGGCAACCGCTTCCGCCCGCGCCATATCGGCATCGGCCACAGCGACCAGCCGGGCATCCGGGTGACCGGCGTAATGGCGGGCATGATGCCGCCCGAAAGCGCCGGCCCCGACGACGCCGACCCTGATGCCCTCGCCCCTAGTCACTGTGCACTCAAACCTCGACGCCGATGCGCGCCTCAAGAATCTCGGCCGCACGTTAGGCGGGCCCGGCCGGGCGCGCCCCTAAAGAATTGCAATACCCTGAAATATGGCGCGACGGGGCTACTATCTGCCAAAACAACGGCAAGAACCGCCCCGCGTCGCAACAACCAGAAGCTGCATCATCCAGTTGCGAAAAATTTAAGTCATTGTGCCAAGTTGGCGGCCTTGGCGGGTTGCCGCCGCATCTCAAAGCGACGCCGATGATCACGGTTCCCGAACTCACCGCCGACGCGCTCGGCCACTTCATCTCCGACTACATGAAGCGCCGCTACGGCCAGTCCGAAAGCCGGCTTGTCGAGCTGGTCCCCTCGGTTGCCCGCATCGCGCTCGAATGCATTGGCAACAGCGACGCCCTTTACCACAACGTCGAGCACACCATGCTGGTGACGCTCGCCGGCCACGACATCCTGCGCGGTCGCGCCTTGCGCTCCGACATGCCGGCCAGCGACTATGCCCACATGATGGTGGCGTGCCTGTTCCACGACATCGGCTATGTGCGCGGCCTGCTGCCAGGCGACGGCGAAGACGGCTATGTGATCGACGCCGAAGGCCACAAGGTGCAGGTTCCGCGAGGCTCGTCGGACGCAGCGTTGACGCCCTATCACGTCGACCGTTCCAAGCTGTTCATCAAGCACCGCTTCGACGGCGTCGCCCAGCTCGACGCCGAACGCATCTGCCGCGCCGTCGAGGGCACGCGCTTTCCCGGCAACATGCCCGCCGACCTCGATGAGGTGGACGAAGAGGTGGCGCTGCTGCGCGCCGCCGACCTGATCGGCCAGCTCGGCGACCCTCACTACATCCGCAAGGCCAACGCGCTCTATTACGAGTTCGAGGAGGCCGGCCTCAACGCCCAGCTCAACTACGGCAGCCCCGCCGACCTCGTCGAAAGGTACCCGCAGTTCTACTGGAACATGATCTCGCCCTTCATCCAAACGGCCATCCGCTATCTGCAGGTCACGTCGAACGGGCGGCAGTGGGTTGCCAACCTCTATTCGAACGTCTTCCGTGCCGAGCGCGAGCTGGCCTCATTCGGGCCGCAGCTATAGGCCAGGGAATGCGTTTGACAGGCATGAGGATGTTGCTGGCGGCACCGCTTCTGCTTGTTGCAATGACAGATGCCAGGGCCGGCGAAACCGCCAACACCGAGATCGACGTCTGCCACTTCATCGCCGAACAGCAGATGGAGCAGACATGGCAGACGCAACTCCCGGGAACCTACGGAGTGCGGGGCGATTTCCTGACGAACTATTTCGTCCGCTATGGCTGGTTCGATCTGGATGGCGATGGCATCGCCGAGCATGTGACCAAGGCGGAGACCAACGGCACGATAGGCGGCGACGCCTACGACTATTCGCTTTCGTCCGTTCACAAGACGTCCGACACGATCGATCCGGCCGACCTTCCAGCCGCTGTCCTGCCGCAGGACATCGCCAATTATCTTGACGACAATCGCCCTAGCTTCGGCGAGGCTTTCCTTCCCTTCAAGGGGCGCTTCTACGACGTCAATTTCACCGATGAAGGCGGCGCCTTCGTATTGGACGCGCTCTATTATCGGCGCGGTGGTGCCCAGCGTGCCGCATGCGTATTCAAGAACCAAGTGACCCTGTCCGGCTGGTCGCCGGCCAACTCGCCGCCGCAATTCAAGACCGACCGAGATGTGGTGTGGGAACTGGCAGACAAGAGCGCGATTGCGGCCAATCCGATAGCTGCAAGCTCCGCGTTGGAAAAGGCGGCACCGGCTGCGGATCATTCGATCGCACTCCCAGGCGGTTCGATCAACCCGGCCTGCAAGTTCGGCAGGGGCGACTGCAAGGACCTCTGGACCGTCGATTTCGACAATGACGGCATTGCTGACCGCCTGGTACTGCTTTCCGGAAACAGCGGCGCTGGACGTGGCTGCGATGTTTCGTTCTTCATGTTGCTGGCGGCGGACGGAAAGATTGCGCAAGGCGTCAAGCAGGACCTTCTGCTGAAACTGCAAAACGTCCGGCTGGACGACGCTTATCCGGTACGGCCATGCGGGCTGGAGTTTCGCTGGCTGAAGGTCGCGGGGCGCGTCGTGCTCAAGCGCCGCTCGGCGCACCAGCCGCCGCAAGATTCGTCCGAACTTGTCGATGATCTATGGATTGCCCGCAACGGGCGGACCGCGCGCCTAGCTTATGCCGAGTTCAAAGTGACGCCTGAAATTCTCTACGACGCAGCACCGGAACCGGCCGCGCCCTGACGGTCGAAGCCTCCGGCGGCAATCACGCGAGGCCGGTGTCCCTTGAACCGGCGTATTTATCGTCCTACATTAAAACATGGAACTGGAATGGGACGAGGCCAAGCGTCGTTCGAATCTCCGCAAGCACGGTCTCGATTTCGACGACGCCAAGTTCCTGGATTGGGACAACGCGACCGTCATTGAGGACACGCGCTTCGCCTATCCCGAACCGCGCTATTGGGCTTTCGCACGCTGGAACGACCGTCTGCACATGGTGGCGTTCTGCCTTCGCGACGACAGTGTGCGGATTATCAGCTTTCGCAAGGCAAACGACAGAGAGACGAAACGCTATGGCAAAGGGTAAGCCGGTCGCCGACGACGACATTCCCGAAATGACGGCGGCGGATTTCGCGCGCGCCATGCCCATGCGCAAAGTCATGCCGCAGGTCGTCGAGACGATGAAGCGCGGCCGCGGCCGGCCGAAATCGTCCGCGCCGAAAGCACGCGTCTCGTTGCGCCTCGATGAGGATGTCGTTGCCGCCTACAAGGCCACCGGCGCCGGGTGGCAGTCCCGTATCAACGATACGCTGGCGCATGCCATCGGCCTCAAACCGGCCAAACCGCGCCACAAGGCACAGAAGCACGCCTGATCCCTGCAGCCAACGGCGACAGGGCCGTCCTGAAAACGCGAAACCCCGCCACAAGGGCGGGGCTCTGCCGGCTGTTCCGAAAAAGAGATGGTGCGGTCGAGAAGACTCGAACTTCCACGGGTTGCCCCACAGCGACCTCAACGCTGCGCGTCTACCAGTTCCGCCACGACCGCCGGAAAAAGCGGCTTCCTGTAACAAATCGCCGCTTGCCACACAAGGCGGACGAGAGGCCGGCGCAAGAGGGCGCCGGAAACCCTACCCTTGCCGCCCTCAGGCCCCTACATTGCCTGCCAGATATCGGCCGAACGGACACCCCATGCGCGATTCCGCCAGCGAACTGACGGCGCCGGGCGCCCCGCTGGAGCGCTCCATGCGCCTTCCTGCCGGCGCACCGCCGGTCGAATGGGCGATCGCCGACGGCCGCGTCGACTATGGCGCGGCGGTTGCCGCCATGGAGGCACGGGTTGCCGCCGTGAGAGACGGCGCCGCGCTCGAGCGTGTGTGGCTGGTCGAGCACCCGCCGCTCTATACCGCCGGCACCAGCGCCAGGGAGGCGGACCTGCTCGCGCCGGACCGTTTCCCGGTCTACCGGAGCGGCCGCGGCGGCCAGTACACCTATCACGGCCCCGGCCAGCGCGTGGCCTATCTGATGCTCGATCTCAACCGGCGCCAGCCGGACGTGCGCCTCTTCGTCCACACGCTGGAGCAGTGGATCATCAACACGCTCGCCGCCTTCAACGTCGCCGCCGGCCGGCGCGAGGGCGCCGTCGGCATCTGGGTGAAGCGTCCGGAAAAGGGCATCGGTCGCGAGGACAAGATCGCCGCCATCGGCATCCGCGTGCGCCGTTGGGTGACCTTCCACGGCATCGCGCTCAACGTCGACCCGGTGCTGGAGCATTTCTCGGGCATCGTGCCCTGCGGCATCAGCGGCCAGGGCGTCACCAGCCTCGCCGACCTCGGCATCCTTGTCAGCATGGCAGAGGTCGACAGCGTGCTGAGAGGCGAGTTCGAGGCGTTGTTCGGCCCTACTCGCTCGTCGGCAGCATCATGAAGCGCGTGAGCTGCGGACCGACATAGTCGGTGACCAGAACGTCGCGCACATCGGCGAGCGCCGGCCCCTGGCGGCATTCGGCGATCATCGCCGATATGCCCTCGCTTTCGCCGATGAACACCGCCTCGACGGTCCCGTCCCACCGGTTGCGCACCCAGCCGGCGATGTGGTGGCGAAAGGCCTCGTGCTCGAGGAAGGCACGGAAGCCGACGCCCTGCACACGGCCCTTGATGATCACGCGGATCGCCCGTTCCATAGTCAGCGCTCCCCGCGATCCGCTTCGCGATTCGTGCCCCATGCACCGGGCGCGTAACCCCACCAGCGGCGCAGGCGCGCCACGTCGATCTCTGCAAGCTGCAACCGCCACCTCCCGTTCGTCCCATCGGGTTGCTACCATTAGCATAATGGTTTTTGCTGGGGTCAACGCCAGCAATCAGTACGGGAGAATCGTGCGTTGGCGCGGATCTTTCTCAGCCATTCCAGTGCCAATGACGTCGAGGCGGTGGCGCTCGGCGACTGGCTGACCACGGAAGGCTGGGACGACTTCTTCCTCGACCTCGATCCCGAGCGCGGCATCGCCGCCGGCGAGCGCTGGGAGCGCCGACTACACGAGGCCGCCAATCGCTGCGAGGCGGTCCTGTTTCTGGTGAGCCGCGCCTAGCTCGATTCGCCCTGGTGCCTGAAGGAGCGAAGCGCGCTGACGCCTCAGGCAAACTCCATGATCACCGCATCGAAGGCGAGCGTATCGCCCGGCTTGACGACGATCCGCTTGACGGTGCCGTCGCGCTCGGCGCGCAGCACGTTCTCCATCTTCATTGCCTCGACCACCGCCAGGATGTCGCCGGCGCGCACCTCCTGACCCTCGGCGGCGTCGATGGCGACGACCAGCCCGGGCATCGGACAGCGGAGCTGGTTGGCCGAGTGTTTCTTCTTCTTCTCCGGCATCAGCCGATCGAGCTCGGCCACGCGCGGCGTCATCACCCGCGCCACCGCCGCGATGCCGCGGCTCGACAGGTGGACGCCGCCGTGGGCGGTGCGCACCTGGACATTCACCGTGTGCGCGCCGATCTCTCCCGACCACAGCACTTCACCCGGCCGCCAGGCCGAGGCGACCAGGACTGGTTCGCCGCCGTCATGCACCATGCGCAAGGTGCCGGGCTCCGACGTCGGCTCGACGTGAAGCGCGAAGTGGGTGCCACCGATGGCGACCGACCAGTCGCTCCGCCAGTTGCTCCCCTCCCCGTTGAGCCGGCCCTTGAACGAGCGGAACTTGAAGCGGCGCGTGAGGTCTATGGAAAGCGCCACCATCGCCATGCGGGCAAGCGTCGCCGGGTCGAGATTGGCCGCGTGAAAACCCTGCGGATACTCCTCTTCGACGAAGGAGGTGGCGAGATCGCCCTTCTGCCAGCGCGGATTCTCCATGATCGCCGAGAGGAAGGAGAGATTGTTGGCGACGCCGTCGACGACGAAACAATCGAGCGCGTCGGCCATCGCCTCGACGGCGGACGCGCGGTCCGGGCCGTGCGTGATGAGCTTGGCCATCAGCGGATCGAAATAGACCGGAATCGTGATGTCCTCGCGCACGCCGTCGTCGACGCGCACGGCGGTGCCGTCCGCCCGGCGCCCCTCGCGCGGCGGCTGGTAGCGGCTGATCTGGCCGATCGAGGGAATGAAGTTGCGGCCGGGGTCCTCGGCGTAGAGACGGGTTTCCACCGCCCAGCCGTCGAAGCGCACTTCGTCCTGGGTGATCGCCAGCCGCTCGCCCGCCGCGATTTTGATCATCTGCTCGACGATGTCGAGGCCGGTGATGAATTCGGTGACCGGATGTTCCACCTGCAGGCGGGTGTTCATCTCGAGGAAGTAGAAGTGCCGGTCGGCCCCCAGGATGAATTCGACGGTGCCGGCGGAATCGTAGTGCACGGCCTTGGCCAGCGCGACCGCCTGCGCCCCCATCTCGGCGCGCAGGTCTGCATCGACCGCAGTCGACGGCGCCTCCTCGATGATCTTCTGGTTGCGCCGCTGGATGGAGCATTCGCGCTCGCCGAGGTGGATAATGTTGCCGTGGCGATCGCCGAGCACCTGGATCTCGACATGGCGCGGCCTCTCGATGAAACGCTCGATGAAGATGCGGTCGTCGCCGAAGGACGAACGCGCCTCGGAGCGGGCGGCGCGCACGCCTTCCGCCACCTCACTTTCCTTGTACGCGATGCGCATGCCCTTGCCGCCGCCGCCGGCCGATGCCTTGATCATCACCGGCAGGCCGATGTCGCGGGCAACGGCCATCGCCTCGGCGTCGCTGTCGATTTCGCCGAGATGGCCGGGGACGGTAGAGACGCCGGCCGCAGCCGCGAGCTTCTTCGAATTCGATCTTGTCGCCGAGCACCGAGATGGCGCCGACATTGGGCCCGACGAAGGTGATGCCGGCGGAATCCAGCGCCATGGCGAAGCCGGCGCGCTCGGCCAGGAACCCATAGCCGGGATGGACCGCATCGGCGCCGGTCCGCTGGGCCGCCTCAATGATGCGGTCGATCAACAGATAGGAGGTGGCGGCCGGCGGCGGCCCGATATTGACCGCCTCGTCGGCCATGGCCACATGCAGCGCCTCGTGGTCGGCGTCGCAATAGACGGCAACCGTCGCGAGCCCCATACGCTTCGCAGTGCGGATGATGCGACAGGCGATTTCGCCGCGATTGGCGATGAGGATCTTGCTGAACACTGAGAGCCGATGACGCCCCTGCTGACCCCGGTGCCGCTTTCTTAGGCCGCGGCCGGCGCCTCGGCAATATTGACCGTGCGGTCAAATGGCCAGGCTGACCTCGCAGGTATGCGGGTTGAGGGCTGCATAGGGCCCGAAGCCGCGATCGGGCAGCACCGGCAGGGCGACGGCGGCGGCCGCCGTCACGGTCATGCCCCCAGCACCACCGGGCCGCCCCGCGCGAAGGTGAGCAATCCGGCGATCAGCGTGGTCGCTCCCAAATCGCCTTCGCGCTCCGATTCGCGCCACTTGAAGAGGGTGAAGCCGCCGGCAAAGGCGAGGAAAGCCGCGGCAAAGAGTAGCGGCCGGGCCTTGGCATGGAGCGCACCGTTCACACCGCCGAGGAGCCCGATGAGGGCGAATGCGCGCAGGCCGGCAGTGCGCTCGCCCTCCGCCTGTTCGCGCTCGCGCCAGCCGCGCTCAACGCCAATCAGCAGACCAATGGCCAGCGCCAGGCCCAACCGTGTGAGCAGTTCCTGTTCGCTCATGACCATTCCTCGCGGTTAGTCTAGCCGATCAGCGATGACAAAGGATCATTACTCACAAAAAGCACATGCGAATTGAACGCCCGCAATAAATATGATTAATTACCACCGCCCCGGGAGGAACGGGGAAGGCCCGCGGAAAGTGACGGGCCGGAGGGGAGGACTGTGCAGGACTTGCTCGCCACCATGCGGGGCGCGCGGCCGCGCGTATGGGCCGCGGAAATCATCGGCCGACGCATCGTCTCCGGTGGCCTTCTTCCCGGCACAACACTGCCCAATTTCGATGAACTCGCCACCGAGCTGTCGATCTCGCGCCTGACCGTGCGCGAGGCCATGCGGGTGCTCGCCGACAAGGGCCTGGTCGCCTCGAAGCCGCGCCGCGGCACGGTGGTCCTTCCGCGCAGCCAATGGAGCCAGTTCGACGCCGACCTCCTGATCTGGCAGATCGCCGGCGAACCCGACGCCGCCTTCGTCTCCAACCTGTTCGAGGTGCGCCGGATCATCGAGCCGGATGCCGCGGCGATCGTCGCCACCCGTGGCGACAGCACGGCCATCGCCGCCATGGAGCAGGCGCTGGCTACCATGGCCGCTGCCGACCCGCAGGCGCCGGAGTTGATCCGCGCCGATCTCGCCTTCCACAAGAATCTGCTGACCGGCACCGGCAACGATTTCATCGCCGGCCTGGCGCCGCTGATCGAGACCCTGCTGATCGTCGTCCTGCGCATCCAACGCGAATCCCGTCCGGACCGGGACACGTTCGTTTCGGATCACAGAGCCATCCTCGAAGCGATCAAGCGCGGCGATGCCGAGGCAGCCCGCGGCGCCGCGGCGGCCCTGCTCACGGGCGCCGAGAAGGATGCCATCAACGGCATCGGCCGGACGGCGCCTGCCGCCGGCCGGGGTGCCGCAAGGAGCATGTCGCAATGAATGTCGCAGTGAATGAAGCCGCTGAGCAAGTACCGCAGGATTTCGTTTCGATCGTCCGCCTGCAGAACGTGCAGAAGTTCTTCGGCGCGGTGCAGGCGCTCAAGGACATCAATCTCAGCGTCGGGCGCAACGAGATCGTCGGCCTGATCGGCGACAACGGCGCCGGCAAGTCGACGCTGATCAAGGTGATGACCGGCGTGTTCACGCCCACCTCCGGCCGGCTGTACATCCGCGACAAGGAGATCGATCTCTCCGGCTTCTCGGTGCGTGGCGCACACAACCTGTCGATCGAGACGGTCTACCAGGACAAGTCGCTGGCCGAGAAGCAGCCGCTGTGGCGCAACTTCTTCGTCGGCCGCCAGATCACCAACCGCTTCGGCTTCATCGACATCAAGAAGGAGAAGGAGATCGCCCAGCAGATCCTGATCGACGTGATCGGGTTCCGCGGCGTCGGCATCACCGTCGATTCAACGATCAGCAACCTGTCCGGCGGCGAACGCCAGGGCATCGCGATCGGCCGCGCCATGCACTACAACGCCGACCTCATCGTGCTCGACGAACCGACCGCCGCGCTCGGCGTCGCCGAGGTGCGCAAGGTCATCGACTTCGTGCAGAGGATCAAGCAGTCGGGGCGCGCCTGCGTGTACATCGAGCACAACCTCGCCCACGTCCACGAGGTCGCCGACCGGCTGGTCGTGCTCGATCGCGGCTCCGTCGTCGCCGAGATCATTCCCAAGGACATGTCGGTCGTCGAACTGACCGACTACCTCATCCAGATTCAGGGCAAGCATTGAGACGCCCAATGGCCAAGCAAACTCAAAAACCCGTCATTTTCCGCATTGAAGGCCTGCCGATCATCATCGTGTTCGTATTGCTGCTCGGCCTGTTCATGTACACCGCGCCGGAGGTCTTCCTGCGGCCGTTCATCTACACGACCTTCTTTTCGACGTTGCCGCCGCTGATCCTGCTCGCCATCGGCCTGACCTTCGTCATCGGCGCCGGCGAGATCGACCTCTGCTTTCCGGCGATCATCGGCTTCTCCGGCTTCGTCTTCGCCGTCCTGTTCAAGGAGTACAACCTCGGCTGGATCGCGGTGATTGTCGCGCTCGCCTCCGGGGTGATGATCGGCTTCATCAACGGAGTGCTGATCGCCAAGGTGGGCATCCCCTCCTTCATGGCGACGCTCGCCGCCCAGTTCTTCTGGTACGGCATGGCGACGGTGCTCTCCGGCGGCAAGTCCTATGCTCTGCGCGGCGCCGAGGAGAGCTCGGTGTGGAAGTGGATCGTCGGCCGTCCCTTTGCCGGCACCAACGCACCGGACTGGGTCCATCAATTGCCGCTGCAATCGCTGTGGACGGTTCTGATCGTCACCTTCCTGTGGTTCGTCCTCAACCGCCACCGCTTCGGCGAGCACACCTTGTTCATCGGCGACTCCAACGATGTCTCGCGGGTGGTCGGCATCAACGTCGACATGGAGAAGATCAAGATCTTCACCCTGATGGGCCTGCTCGGCGCCATCGCGGCGATCATGCTGACGCTGGAGAACAAGAACTTCTTCGGCAATCAGGGCCAGGGCTACCTGCTCACGGCGATCGCCTCGGTGCTGATCGGCGGCACATCGATCTTCGGCGGACGGGCGACGATCATCGGCACCATCTTCGGCGCCTTCATCATCGGCATGATCGAGGCGGGCCTGGTCGCGACCGGTCTCACCGGCGCCTGGGTGCGCACGGTTCAGGGCCTCGTCTTCATGATCTCGATCATCTTCTACCTCTACGTCGATGAGCCGCAGCGCCGCCGGGCGTTCTTCGCGCGCATCAGTTTTTCCAAGGATTTCGGCCGCACTAGCGCGGCTGAATAGTGGCACGCGCCGATGGGCGCGGGCGAATATTGGAGGGAGAGAACAATCATGCAGGTAACCAAATTACTGCTGGCCGGCGTGGCCGCAACGGCGTTGTTGGCCAGCGTCGGCGTGGCATCGGCCGCCGATCCGATCGGCAAGGGCCTGGTCATGTACATGCAGATGGGCGGCAACCCCGGCGACGGCGCGACACTCGCCCGCCAGACCGGTGCCGCTGAGGCCGCGGCGGCCTTCGGCGTCGAGCTGAAGGCGCAGTTCTCGGCCTGGGCGCCGGAGACCATGATCAACCAGTTCAAGGAGGCGGTCGCCGCCAAGCCGGACTGCATCGAGATCATGGGCCATCCGGGCGCGACCGCGTTCCATGACATCGTCAAGAGCGCCGTCGATCAGGGCATAGTGGTGACCGTCGGCAACTCGCCGATGACCTCGCTGCAGGACGAGTTCAAGACCAAGGGCATGGGCTATGCCGGCGTCGACCTCTATGCCGGTGGCGCGCTGACCGCCAAATACATGCTCGCCCAGGGCCTCAAGGCCGGCGACCAGGCGATGGTCTACGGCGTGTTCAGCCAGGCCGAGCGCGGCCAGTCCGAGAAGGGTCTCGCCGACACGCTCGAGAAAGCCGGCCTCAAGGTCGACCGCCTCGAGATCACCCAGGAGATCAACTCCGATACGTCGCTCGCCGTTCCGGTGCTGGTGTCCTACATCCAGAGCCATCCCGACCTGAAGGCGATCGGCACCCAGCACGGCGGCATCACCGGCGTGCTTGCCGAGATCCTGAAGAAGGCCGGCAAGAAGCCCGGCGACATCATCGTCGGCGGCATCGATCTGGCTCCTGCCACCATCGACGGTCTGAAGTCGGGCTACATCTCGGCCACTCTCGACCAGCTGCTCTATCTGCAGGGCTTCATGCCGGTCGTGCAGTGCGTGATGACGGCCAAGTACAAGATGCCGGGCCTCGACCTCAACACCGGCGCCGGCGCTGTGACGCCTGCAACCATCGGCGGCCTGGTCGACCTGATCGACAAGGGCATCCGCTAGTCAAGTCCGAACCTCCCGTTCTCGTGGAACAGACAGCGCCGGCGGGAAACCGCCGGCGCTTCAGCTTCGGGTGTCATTCCTGACTATCCGCCCGAAGGCGTGGCGCCGGCTTCGTCCAGCCCGGCACGGGTCTTCTTGAGCAGGTCCATCCAGGGCTTCTCGGCCGGCGGAAGCTTGTCCTTGTCGGCCAGCGCCTGAAGCGTGTCGGTTGCCTCGCCGAGCATCGCCTTGCGCTGGGCAACGTCCGAACTCACCGACTGGGCCTTCCACAGGCCTATGACCAGGTCGCTCTGCCAGACGACGTTGCTTGCATCGCGGCCGGTGAGCCGACGGCCGATGCCGACGCCCTCGTTGTAGGCAGCAAACGCGGCAGCCTTGTCGCCGGCTGCCAGATCCGCGTCGCCGACGTTGTTGAGGCCGATCATCAGGTCGCGCTGCCAGGTCGTATTGGCCCCGTTGCTGGCGACGAGCTTGCGCACGATACCGAGGCTCTCGGCATAGGCGGCACGGGCGCCCTCCGTGTCGCTCGCCTTCATCTTGGCGTCGCCGAGCTTGTTGAGGCTGATCATCACGTCGCGCTGCCAGGTGGTGTTGGCCGCGTTGCTGGCGGCGAGCTTGCGCACGATGCCAAGGCTCTCGGTAAAGGCGGCGCGGGCACCCTCCGTGTCGCTCGCCCGCATCTTGGCGTCGCCGAGCTTGTTGAGATTGACCGCAACGTCGCGCTGCCAGACCGTGTTGCTGCCGTCGGTAGCGGCGAGCTTGCGCGCGATGCCGAGGCTTTCGGTGTAAGCGGCAAGCGCCCCGGCGCTGTCGCCAGCGGCGAGCTTGACGGCACCGACGGTGCTCAGGCTGGCGGCGACGTCGCGCTGCCATGTGGTGTTGGTCGGGTCGGTGGCGGCCAGCTTGCGGGCAAGAGCGAGGCTCTCATCGTATGCGGCAAGCGCACCCTTGCTGTCGCCCAGATCGGCTTTCACATCGCCCAGCTCAGAGAGGCCGAGGGAGATGTCCCGCTGCCACGTGGTGTTGGTCGGATCGGTGGCGGACACGCGGCGCGCGATGGCGAGTCCTTCCTGAAAGGCGTCCTCGGCACCCTGCAGGTCGCCACTGGCGACCTTGATCTTGGCGACCCGTTCGAGATCGACGGAGACGTCCCGCTGCCAGCCGGCATTGGCGGGATCCATCGCCGCCAGCCTGCGGGAAATCGCGAGACTTTCCTGATAGGCCGCGAGCGCACCGGGATCGTCGCCGGTCTGCAGCTTGAAGTCGCCGACCCGGCTGAGGCTTACCGCGACGTCGCGATGCAACTGCGTGTTGCCGGGATTGTCGGCGGCCAGCTTGCGGCGGATGGAGAGTGCGTCCTGATAGGCCTTCATCGCGCCCGTCGCGTCGCCGGTGTCGCGCTTGACGTCGCCGATGACCGTTTGCAGCACGGTGAGGTCCCGCTGCCACTCGGCATTTTGCGGATCCTTGTCCGCCAGACTCCGGACGATGGCCAGCGACTCCTCATAGGTGGCGAGCGCCTTGCTGTCGTCGCCGGCGGTCATGTCGAGATCGCCGATACGCTCCAGGCTGATCGACAGGTCGCGCTGGAGTTCCGCATTGTCGGAATTGGCGGCAGCGTCGGCGCGCGCCATCGTGAGCGCCTCCGTATAGGCCTCGCGCGCCCCGGCAACATCGCCGGCGGCGGTCTTGGCGTTGCCGATCCTGTCGAGGCTCAGTGCAACGTCGCGCCGCCAGTCCGGGTTCTTGGGGTCGATCTTCACCAGCTTGCGCTGAATCGCCAGGCTGGCTTCGAAGGCCTTCAGTGCCGCGCCGTTGTCGCCGCCGGCGAGATAGGTGTCACCGAAGTCGTCAAGCATCACCGCCCAGCTACGCTGCACGCCCGTGTCATTGGGGGCGGCATCCGTCAGCTCCTTCATGGCGCCTTCGACCCGCGTCAGGATGGAGCGCATCGTGTCAAGGCTGACGCCCTCGGAATTGCGCAGGCCCTGGGCGACGTCGAAGATCACCTTGTCCACCGTCGATTTGGCGATGCCGAGGTTCTGGTTGGCCCGCCGCTCGGCGATGACGGCATAGACACCCGTGCCGACTGCCACCAGCGCCACCACGGCGAGGATCGCGGCCGCCAGGCGCGTCCGCCGGGTGAGCTGGTGGGCTGCGTCGCGCTCGATCTCCGCCTGGCGCAGCTTGGCCGCCTGCAGCGCCCGCCGCTGCTCCTCCTCCTCCGCCAGCCGCTTCTTCTCGGCGGCGTCGGATTGCCGGATGAAGTTGATCTCGTCGGCGCTGAAGCGATCGGGGTGCTCGGCGGACCACAGCCGGGCGCGGTCAAGAATGATGCCGGAGATCAGGCCGCGATCGCACTCCGCCTTGGGCAGCGCCTTCCAGTCGGCAAGCGCCCGCTCCAGCCGGTTACGGCCGATGAGGAACTCCTTCTCCTCTTCGAGCCAGCCGACAAGCAGCGGCCACACGCGGAACAGGGCCTCGTGGGCCACCTCGACCTCGCGACCGCCCTCCTTGTCGCGGATGACCAGCAGCCGGGCCTGCGGGCCGGCCAGCGCCGCCACCAGGCGACGGGATTTCTCCGGCAGCCCGTCCCAGCTCGCCGCCTGGCGGACGAAGCCGCCCTCGTCGTTGACTTTGACGAGGCCGGGAACGAACGCCTCGCGCAGCGCCTTGAGTTCGTCCTCATCGGGTTTTGCATCGGTGATGACGCCGCTGGCGGTGTCGCGCACCACCGTCTCCAGGGGCGACAGGCCGGCGACCGCGTCACGCAGGCTTTCATATTCGACCAGTTGCAGCCTGCCGTCGCTGCCGAAGCGGTCGTAGAGGCGCCTCAGCGCAAAGGCTACCAGCGGCAGGGCGTCGGCGGTCTGCGCGTCCTGGGTGATGCGCGCGACCAGGGTCTCCTCGACCTCGAGGCCGGCAATGCGCGCCGGGCCGCGCACGATTTCGCCGATGCGTTCCAGCGGCAGCGGCGGCAGGTTGAACGGCTCGAACTCGGTGCCCATGCCGGGTGCCGCCTGCATGTCGCCGAGATGGTCGGAGCGCATCGTCGCCGTCGCGACGAACGGCAGTCCGGGTCCCAGCATGCGCGACAGGAAGGTGAGAAACTGCTCGGCCCGCGCCGGTGGCGTGCGGGTGAAGATCTCCTCCATCTGGTCAATGGGCACCAGAATGGCGGCCTGATGCGCCTCGGATTTCGCGACGATCGCCGCCGCCAGCTTCTCGACATCGGCATCGGCGAGATCGCCGGAGAGGATATCCGCGCCGGTGGCGCGCAAGCCGGCGGCAAGGCCCATGAAGGGGTCCTCGCCCGGCCGGAAGACGGGCAGCACGATCCAGTCGCGCTTGGCCCGCTTCAGCCGCGGCACCAGGCCGGCCCTGAGCAGCGACGACTTGCCGGTGCCCGATTCGCCGAGCACGAGCACGAAGCGCTTGCCGCCTTCGATGCGGCGGGAGTCGAGCCGCTGGATGAGCCGGCGCACGTCGTCATCGCGGCCAAAATAGATCGCCGCGTCGTCCTCATCGAAGGCCAGGAATCCGGGATAGGGCGCACGGCCGGGCGGGAAATCGAAGCCGCTCTGGCTGAGCAGCGCCACTTCGGTCAGCCGCTTGGACAGGCGGTCGAGCCCTGCCGCCCGATCATGGGTCAGGTCGAGCTTCTGCAGATCATCGCCGATATATTGGTCGCCGCCTGGGGCCACGATCACCGGGAAGATCGCCTTGCCGCGCGAGCGCGCCTGGGCGAATTCGGCAAAACACCACTTGGAATCGAACCAGTTGCGGGTCAGCAGCAGGATGACGGCCTGGGCGCGCTCCAGTTCGTCGTAGAGCATCTGCTCCCACTTGGCGCCGGGAGGGATGCCCTGGTCGGTGTCGATGTCGAGGAAGCCACGGTCGAACCCCTGGCTGTTCAGCCAGGCAAACAAATCCTGAGCCAACGCGGCATCGCCGCTCGCATGACTGATAAAGACCCGCGCCATGGAAACCCGGGGTTAGCCAGTCTCCGGAAATATTCGTGCGCGAAACTCTACCGAAAACCCAGACGAAAGAAAGGCATAACCGTGGCACCGGCGCGCGGAACATACCAATTGCTTTGCGACCGGTCGCAAGACCGGTCCGCCAAGCCCGCTGACTTCGCACAGCGCGGACGGATGGACTACCGGCAGCCCCGCGACCGCTCGACACTCAGAATGCGATTGACGTTCTCGCGCTCGATGCGGCTGAGCGGCACACTGCCTGAATTGTAGTAGGTGCAGCCGCTATTGTCGAAAGCCGCCCTGCCCCTGTTGGTCTGGAAGCAATAGCCGTTCTCATAGAAGATGGTGTTGCGCACCGTCCACAACGCGCCGCACGACAGCTGCCTCAGCGTCGGATAGGGAATGACGTGGTCGTTGGTGCAGCCGACGCCGTTTTCGAAGCAGGCCGCCGAGGCCGGCGCGGGCGCCAGCGCCATCAGCCCCACCAGAACGGTGGCGGCCCCGACAGGAATTCGCTTGGATGTCATGGCGTTCCTCCGATGAACCCTTCCTCCACCGCAAGCATACCACCAGAACTGCGGGAGTTTGACAGAAGCAAGGCCGCACCGTGCGTCGACAAGCCATGGATTGTCTCACCCGCCGCCGCGCTATCCAAAATCGTGAGCGTGTGTACAATCCCGGCCTGACATGGCCGTGAACGACAAGCTTCTGGCAGCCGCGTGCGACATCTTCGGGCGCATCGCGGAGCGACTCGATACGCCGTTTTCGATCGGCCTGTGGGACGGGTCGGTCATCCCGCTTGGGCCCAATGCCGACCGGGATTTGCTGATCAGGCTGGCGGGCCCCGGAGTCATCGGCGCGATCGTCCGGCGGCCCACCATCGAAACCGTGATCCGCCAGTACGCCACCGGCGGCATCGAGATCACCGGCGCCGACATGCTCACCTTCATCGAGCGAGCGCGGGCGAAGAAAATCCGCGTCAAGCCGCGCGACCTGCCGATCGGCCATCTCCTTTGGCGAGCGCTGCCCTTCGTCTTCGCGCCGGCTCCCGCGGCCGCCGCGCAGTCTTTCAGCGGGCGTTCGGACGCCGACTTCATCCGCTTCCACTACGACCTCGGCAACGATTTCTACCAGCTCTTCCTCGACCCGGAGATGCAGTATTCCTGCGCCTACTTCACCGATTGGGACAATGGGCTGGAGCAGGCGCAGCGCGACAAGCTCGACATGATCTGCCGCAAGCTGCGCCTTCAGCCGGGCGATCGCTTCCTCGACGTCGGCTGCGGGTGGGGCGGGCTGCTGTGCCACGCCGCTTCGCGCTACGGCATCAATGCACATGGCGTGACGCTGTCGCAGGAGCAGTACGACTACACACTCGCCAAGGTGAAGCGGTTGGGGCTCGAGGGCAAGGTCACGGTCGAGCTCGGCAGCTACGAGACCCTCGCCGGGCAATACGACAAGATCGCCTCAATCGGCATGTACGAGCATGTCGGCATCGCCAACTATCCGCGCTATTTCGGCACGCTTGCCGGGCTGCTCAGCGACCGCGGCCTGCTGCTCAACCACGGCATCACGCGCCGGGCAAGGCCAAGTCGCCGCGCCTTCCGCCACACGACCCCGGAGCGGCGGCTGATGCAGAAATACGTGTTTCCGGGCTTCGAGCTCGACCACATCGGCCACTCGCTGGAGGCGATGGAGGCGGTCGGCTTCGAGATCCACGACGTCGAGGGCTGGCGCGAGCATTACGCGCGCACCCTGCGGCTCTGGCACCAGCGGCTGGCCGAGAACGCGGAGGCCGCAACGGCGCTCGTCGGCGCCGAGAAATACCGCATCTGGATCGCCTATCTCGCCGGGGTGTCGTTCGCCTTCGCCGACGGGTCGCTGCGCATCTACCAGACGGTCGCCAGCAAGCACGCCGCCAAGGGCGCCTCGGGCATGCCGCCGACCCGCGCCCATCTCTATGCGGCGGACGACGCCTGAGCCGGTGTCATAGCGGAATGTTGTCGTGCTTCTTCCAGGGGTTGGCGAGCTGCTTGGCGCGCAGCATGCGGAGCGCCTTGGCGACGCGCGGGCGGGTGGTGTGGGGTGTGATCACGTCGTCGATATAGCCGCGCTCGGCGGCGACGAAGGGCGACATGAAGCGGTCCTCGTATTCCTTGGTGCGCTGGGCGATCTTCTCCGGGTCGCCGGCCTCCTTGCGGTAGATGATCTCGACGGCGCCCTTGGCACCCATCACCGCGATCTCGGCCGCCGGCCAGGCGAAGTTGACGTCGCCCCTGAGGTGCTTCGACGCCATGACACAATAGGCGCCGCCATAGGCCTTGCGGGTAATGACGGTGACCTTGGGTACCGTCGCCTCGGCGTAGGCGAAGAGCAGCTTGGCGCCGTGCTTGATGAGTCCGCCATATTCCTGGCTCGTGCCGGGCAGGAAGCCGGGCACGTCGACGAAGGTGACGAGCGGGATGGCGAAGCAGTCGCAGAAGCGCACGAAGCGCGCCGCCTTGCGGCTGGCATCGGCGTCGAGCACGCCGGCGAGCACCATCGGCTGGTTGGCGACGAAGCCGACGGTGGCGCCTTCGATGCGGCCGAAGCCGATGACGATGTTCCTGGCGAAACTTTCCTGAAGCTCGAAGAACTCGCCCTCGTCAGCGACCTTGAGGATCAGCTCCTTGATGTCGTACGGCTTGTTGGCGGCCTCCGGCACCAGGCGGTCGAGCGAGGCTTCCTCGCGCTCGACCGGGTCGTCGGTGGCGACGTTGGGCACCGGACCGCGGTTCGACAGCGGCAGGAAATCGATCAGGCGGCGCATCTCGCTGAGCGCGACGATGTCGTTGTCATAGGCGCCGTCGGCGATCGATGTGCGCGTGGTGTGCACCGAGGCGCCCCCGAGCTCTTCCGGCGTGACGGTTTCGTTGGTCACCGTCTTCACCACGTCAGGGCCCGTGACGAACATGTAGGAGGTGTCGCGCACCATGAAGATGAAGTCGGTGATCGCCGGCGAATAGACGTCGCCGCCGGCGCACGGCCCCATGATGACCGAGATCTGCGGGATGACGCCGGAGGACAGCACGTTGTTCTGGAACACGCCGGCATAGCCGCCGAGCGCCGCCACGCCTTCCTGGATGCGGGCGCCGCCGGCATCGTAGAGGCCGATGATCGGCGCGCCGTTCTTGAGCGCCATCTCCTGGAGTTTCTGGATCTTCTCGGCATGGGTCTCCGACAGCGAGCCGCCGAAGACGGTGAAATCCTTGGCGAAGACGAAGATCAGCCGGCCGTTGACCGTGCCCCAGCCGGTGACCACGCCGTCGCCCGGGATCTTCTGCTTGGCCATGCCGAAATCGACCGAACGGTGCTCGACGAAGACGCCGTATTCCTCGAACGAACCCTCGTCGAGCAGCGCTTCGATGCGCTCGCGGGCGGTGAGCTTGCCGCGCTTGTGCTGGGCCGCGATGCGCTTGTCGCCGCCGCCGAGATGGGCCGCGGCACGCCGCTTCTCCAGTTCCTCGATGATGTGATTCATGGGCGCTGTCCTCCCGTGCCCCAGAGATAGCACAGGCGGGGCGCCGGTTGATCTCCCCCTCCTCCTGACACACGCCAGCGCCCGATCGGCTACCTTCGGGCAGGCAGGCGATTCCAGCGAGGGAACGACGAGGATGATCGACCACACAGGCTACAATGTCAGCGATCTCGCGCGGAGCAAGGCGTTCTACACCGCCGCCCTGGCGCCGCTCGGCCACGGCATCCGGCGCGATCTCGGCTTCGCCGTGGGCTATGGCAACGACTCGGTTGTGGCGCTCGGCGGCGATCCTGGCGGGGCGTTCTGGATCGCCGAGGGCCCGCCGCAGGAGCCGCGCGTGCATCTCGCCTTCGCCGCCGAGACCACGGGCAAGTCCGCGCCTTCCACGAAGCCGCGCTCGCCGCCGGCGGCCGCGACAACGGCCCGCCCGGGTACCGGCCGCGCTACCACGCCCACTACTATGCCGCCTTCGTCCTCGACCCGGACGGCTACAACATCGAGGCGGTGTGCCACCGCGCCGACGCAGCGGACTGAAGCCGCGTCACCAGCCCGCCGGTCTGAGGATCAGCGCCGCCGCCTGCATGTCCCGCCAGCGGGCGGCGCGGCGGGCGAGCGCCGTCTCGTCCCTGCCCCACTGCCCCATCTGCCAGTCCTCGTCGACATGAGCGGCGGCCCACGCCTCTTCGGGGCCGAGCGCGCCGTTGAGAACGGCGAGCGCGATCAGCGCCGAGCCGGTGAGCGTGGTGACGACATGGACCGCCGCCAGCCGCAGCGGGTCGAGGCCGGCGAGCGCCGCCGCTATCGCCGCCAGGCTCTCGGCCGGCTGCTCGACCGCGATGATCCCTTCTGCCAGAACGAAGCGGGCGCCGAGCGCCTCCTCAGCCCAGGCGAGAGCCGGGCCCCAGGCTGCCTCCTGTGCCGCGACCAGCGAGGCCGGCCCTTCGCCGCGATAGCAGACAAGGTCGCTGCCGGCATATTTGACGATTTCCGCCCTGACCGGCTCCATTTCGCGCGAAACCCGGTCGATCGCCGAATTGGCGATGCGGGTGAGCGGCATTGTGGCCGGGTCGATGCGCTCCCCCTGCCCTTGCCATTCTGCGGCCAGCGCCTCAGCCACGGCGCGGTCGGCGACGACCAGCGGGCTGCGCCCGGGCGTCTTCGCCTGCCTGCCGTCGAGCGTCACAGCGAAGCCCTGCTCATGCACCGCGATACCGGCCTCCTTGTAGAAGCGGCGCGGTAATTCCGGCCGCGCCAGCCGTTGCGCAGCGGCCATTGGGTTCGCTGTCTCCTCGCTCACGAGGCGATCCACTCCCTCAGTTCCAGCCAGGGGCTCGACTTGCTGACGATCTCGTACCAGTCGTCGCGAGCAAACTCAGCGTTGACCGCCTGAATGGCGCCATCGACGCGCTCGCGCTTGCCCGAGCCCATGATCGGCATGCCCCCGACCGGATGACGGGCGACGAAGGCCATCGCCGCCTCGGCCGGGCCGGGCAGGCCCATACGCAGCGCGATCTCGCTCAGCAGGCTGCGCAGCTCAACAATCTTTTCGTCGGTGGAGGTGAGCAGATTGCCGCCGCCGACCGGCGACCAGATCATCGGCTTGTGGCCAAGCTTCAGCGCTAGGTCGAAGGTCCCGTCGCCGGCGGGTCTGAGATAGAGCGGCGAGAACTGCACCTGATTGGTGACGAGCGGCGCCTTCAGCCGCGATTGCAGCAGTTCGAAACGCGAGGGCAGGAAGTTGGAGACGCCGACATAGCGCACCTTGCCCTGCCTGATGACGTCGTCGAGGGCTTCAGCCGTGGCGTCCGGGTCCATCAGATGATCGGCGCGGTGGAGGAGCAGAACGTCGATGGTGTCGATGCCCAGTTCGCCGAGCGAACGGTCGACCGACCAGCGGATGTGCTCGGGGCTCGAATCGAAATAGCGGGTGCGGAACTCAGGAATCACCGGCCCCGGCCGGCAGATGCCGCATTTGGTGACGATCTCGAAGCGCTCGCGGCCGCCATGCTCCTTCAGCGCCTTGCCGAGAAAGCGCTCGGTCGAATAGGGCGCGCCATACGTGGCGGCGGTATCCAGCGTGGTGATGCCGCGCTCGAGCAGGAAGTCCAGGAAGGCGGCGAGTTCCGTGGCCGAGGAGAACTGCTCCTCCGAGCGCATAGAACCCCAGATAACCCGTGAGAATTCAGGGCCTTGCTTATGAATCTTCACGCGCGAAACGGGTCCTGGTCCGGCCATCATGCGTCCTCCTCATCGGTTTCGTTCATGCCCGCTTCCATGTCGAAACCGAGCAGGTTCCAGCTTTGCTGCATGTGCGGTGGCAGGGGCGCGGTGATGTCCAGCGTGCCGCCGGCAGGGTGCGGAATGACGATGCGGCGGGCATGCAGATGCAGCTTGTTCTGGATGCCGCCGGGCAGTTGCCACTCCGCGTCGTTGAAGTATTTCGGGTCGCCGACGATCGGGTGACCGATATGGGCGGCGTGCGCGCGGAGCTGGTGGGTGCGCCCGGTGACCGGCCGCATGGAGAGCCAGGCGAGCTGCTGGCCGGCCTGATCGACCACGGAATAGAGGCTGACAGCGTGGCTCGCCTCATCGCTGCCGTGGCGGGCGACGCGCATGCGGTCTCCCTCCGGCGTGCCCTCCTTGGCCAGCCAGGTGGAGATGCGCCCCTGGTGCGGCTTGGGCACGCCCTTGACCAGCGCCCAGTAGATCTTGCGGGTCGAGCGGCTGCGGAAGGACTCTGCCAGCTTCTGGGCGGCCAGGCGCGTGCGCGCCACCACCAGAACGCCGGAGGTGTCGCGGTCAAGCCGGTGGACGAGTCGCGGCTTCTGGCCCTTGCGGTCGCGGAAGGCCTCGAGCATGCCGTCGACATGGCGGGAAAGGCCGGAGCCGCCCTGCACCGCCAGGCCCGCCGGCTTGTTGAAGACGAAGACCTGATCGTCTTCGTGCAGGATCATGGCACGCAAGGCGTCACCGTCATTGGCGAGCTTGGCGGGGGACTTCGCGGGCGCTGTCGAAGCGCCGGCCACCGCCGGCGCGCCCTGCCCCACGGCGCCGGCACCGGCGAGCGGCGGAACGCGCACCGCCTGCCCCGGCTCGAGCCGCGTGCTGGTCTTAACCCGGCCGCCATCGACGCGCACCTGGCCGGAGCGAAGCAGCTTCTGCAGGTGGCCGAAGGCAAGGTCCGGGAAATGCGTCTTGAACCAGCGGTCAAGGCGCATGCCGGCCTCGTCGGGTGCGACGGTTCTGGTTTCGACGCTTGCCATGATCTTGAGGGGCGTGAGGAGAGGTCTTCATAGCACCCGGCTGGACGTCTGACGACCCGGCGGAAAGGGCAGTTCGCTTGACCTTTTCGCCCCGGGGAGGTATCGAACTCCCGGAATTTCGGGATGGAGTTCCCCCGTAACCGCCTTTCCGGCTGATGACTCCTACGCGCGAGCAATCGCGGTGGGGGTTCATGTGCGAGCCCACCGTGAGGTGGGTTTTTTGTTGTCCGGCGGGCGAAGTCCCCCTCATTCGCACCGGACATGGACAGGCTTGCCGGCAACCGGCACCGCTCCCAAACCGGAGCCGGTCGCACCCGACAAGCGACAAGACGGAGCAGGGAAAGCGGTGATCGTCTATCTGTGGATTGCAGTCGGCAGCGCGGCGGGCGGCATGGCCCGCTTCTGGGTTTCTGGCGTCACCGCCCGGCTGGTCGGCGAAACCTTTCCCTGGGGCACCATGCTGGTGAACGTGGTCGGCTCCTTCATCATCGGCTTCGTCGCCACCCTCACCGCCCCTGATGGCCGCGTCTTCATCGGCTCGACCATGCGGCTGGCGATCCTCGCCGGCTTCTGCGGCGGCTTCACAACCTTCTCCTCGTTCAGCATCCAGACCCTCAACCTTCTGAACGACGGGGAGTATCTTCAGGCCGGTGCCAATATCGGCCTGTCGGTCGTCCTGTGCCTCGTTGCCGTCTGGGCGGGCAGCGCGGTGGCGGCCAGCATCAACGCGCTCAGGTGGACCTGATCATGATGACCATTCCTCCGGAATCAGTCCTCTTGCGCATCTTCTGCGGCGAAGACGACCGCCACGGCCACATGCCCCTCTACGAGGCGATCATCCTCAAGGCGCGCGAGGCGGGGTTGGCCGGCGCCACCATGCTGCGCGGCACCACGGGCTTCGGCCATTCGAGCCGCCTGCACACGACCAAGATCCTGCGCCTGTCGCAGGACCTGCCCATCGTCATCGAGATGGTCGATTCTCGCGAGAGGATCGAGGCCTTCCTGCCCTTGATCGACGGCATGATGGGCAGCGCGCTGGTTACCATGGAGAAGGTCCAGGTGCTGCAGTACGGCCCGCGGCACGACAAGGGCGGCTAAAGCAGAGTTCAGGCGGTGCGGATGGCGTTCAGAACCACCAGCCATGTTCTCGGCAGCCGGTGATAGAGCGCACCGTCGATGATCGTATCGAGATAGGCCCGCGACGGCAGTTCGCTCGTTCCGTCGGGGATCGCCACGTAGGTCATGGCCTTGACCGGTTCCGACCCGCCCTGGCGCAGAACCGTCATCTCGCGGAAATCGTGACGGTTGAGCTCCGGCGGGGCATAGGGATCATAGCCCTCGTGATAGTGCAGGACCGGCAGGTCATCCTCGGGCACGTTATAGAGCGCGCCCCACAGGACTTCGCCGGGGCTCGCCTCGAAACCCGCCGACGCACAGCGCCAGGTCCGCGAATAGCGCGGGAAACACAGCTTGTGGTCGGGCAGCCGCGCCACGCCGAGGCTGCGATAGCCCGGACATCGTTCAGCCATCTGGGTGGGGTTCAGGTTGGAACCATAGGCGAAATAGATCATGCGACGCAGATACCCGGCAGCCCGTACGGGGCTGCAAGCAGACTAGCGGTCACCGCGCGCCAGTTGAAGCACGTCTTCTAGGCAGCCGTGGCCATCGCGCCGGACGGGCTGACGAGCGAGTCGGCGAATTGGCCGACCTCCGCCCAATCCGTGTATTCGTGGTCGCGCGCGGTATCAGTGGCGTAGCCCTGGTCCTCGGCGATGCCGCGCATGATCCACCTGGTGATGGGATTGTAGCGCGTGTAGGGCAAACCGCCCGCCAGGTGCTCGACGCGGGCCGGCCTCCAGCCCGTCTTCTCCGAGAAGGTTTCCACCCATCCCTTCAGCCAGCGCTGGGCGTCGTCGCGGTTGAGCACATTGGCGGCCGCCATCGACACCGACAGGAAGACCGAAGGCACCGCCAGGAGCGCGTCGCGATAGCGCCGGACGAAACGCTTCACCGAGCGGCGATATTCACCCTGGCGCACACAGGAGGCCACCACGATCCGGTCGAAGCCGGCCGGCGCGAGCTTGCGCGGCACGCGGGCCGCATCGCAAAGCTCGACGGTGTGTGATTGCTTGCGCCAGCGCTCCGCCAGGAATTCGACGATCTTCCGGGTTTGCCCGGTCGCCGTCCCATAGACGACAAGAATACGCATCGCTCCGCTCCATCGTTGCTGGCAACGACCGCGTTGATCTTGTCGTCTATATGGGGATGGCATCGCGGAATTGCATGAACCGCGATCAGGAATTCTGCCGAGCAGGCTACGTCTTCCCGGCTCCGCTCGCGCCTCAGCCGCGCCCAATAGTCCAGCCGCTTGCGGATCTCGCGCTCGAAGCCGCGCTCGGGCGGGTCGTAGAAGCTCTGCCGGCCGAGCGCCTCGGGAAAGTAGTCCTGGCCGGAGAAGGCGTCCGGCTGGTCGTGATCGTAGCGGTAGCCTTCGCCGTAGCCCTCCTGGCGCATCAGGCCGGTCGGGGCATTGAGGATGATCTTGGGCGGCGCGCAGCGAGCCGCCCTTCTTGGCGGTCGCCGTCGCCGCCGAGAAGGCGGTGTAGACGGCGTTCGATTTGGGCGCGGTGGCGAGATAGACGGTCGCCTCGGCCAGCGCCAGCTCGCCCTCCGGGGAACCCAGATAGTCGTAGGCGTCCTTGGCGGCGAGCGCGACGACCAGCGCCTGCGGGTCGGCCAGGCCGATATCCTCCATCGCCATGCGCACCAGCCGGCGGCCGATATAGAGCGGCAGTTCTCCGGCATCGAGCATGCGGGCCAGGTAGTAGAGCGCGGCGTCCGGGTCCGAGCCACGCACCGATTTGTGCAGCGCCGAGATGAGGTTGTAGTGGCCGTCCTGGCCCTTGTCGTAGAGCGGCGCGCGGCGCTGGACGACCCGTTGCAGGGCGGCCGCATCGAAGACTTCGTCCGGGCTGGCGGCGCGCCAGACCTCTTCCGCCAGCGTCAGCGCGGCGCGGCCGTCGGCATCGGCCATGGCGATCAGCATGGCGCGCGCCTCGTCGTCGAGCGGCAGCTTGCGGTTCTCCACCGCCTCGGCCCGCTCCAGCAGATGGGCGAGCGCCGCCTCGTCGAGCGGCTTGAACACCAGCACGCGGGCGCGCGACAGGAGCGCCGCGTTCAGCTCGAAGGACGGGTTCTCGGTGGTGGCGCCGACCAGCGTGACGGTGCCGTTCTCCATGACCGGCAGGAAGGAATCCTGCTGCGCCCGGTTGAAGCGGTGGATCTCGTCGACGAAGAGCAGCGTGCCCTGACCCGGTCTCGCGCCGCGCCCGCGCTTGATCGAACACCTTCTTGAGGTCGGCGACGCCGGAGAAGACGGCCGAAATCTGCTCGAAACGGAGGTCGGTCTCGCGCGCCAGCAGCCGCGCCACCGTGGTCTTGCCGGTGCCCGGCGGTCCCCAGAAGACCAGCGAGCCCAGCGAGCCGGAATGAAGCATGCGGGTGAGCGCGCCTTCCGGCCCCAGCAGGTGATCCTGGCCGACGACATCGGAGAGCGTCTCGGGCCTCAGCCGATCCGCCAGCGGCCGCGGCGCCGCCTTGTCGAGCCCTGCTGCCTCAAACAGCGACGCCATCGCCATTCGTCCCGTCATCGACATGCGTCGTCGGAGCTATCTAGCGCTTTCCCCCGCACCATCGTAGCGCAAAGCAAATATAAATGGTTCCTGTGTCGACTTTGCCCGACGAAACCGCCGAGGCGGAGAAGACCCCCATGGTCAACGTCCACATCCACCAATTCCGGTCGGCGGGCGCACCGCTGGATGACGCCGCCCTGGTGCAGTTTCGCAGACATTGGGCGGGCTACCAGAAACTCGTCGACAATGACTACCTTTCCCATCGGGCAGTCGGCCGGTTGCTTCACGACACGCTGGCAGCGAACCTGACGCGCCCTTCGCCTTCCTGGACATCGCCTGCGGCGACGCCAGCCTGCCCAAGGCAGCGCTCGCAGACACCCTTGTCCGCCACTATCACGGCATCGATCTCGCGGAACCTGCCATCAAGCTCGCCGCCGCCAACCTCGCCGGCGTGCGCTACACGGTCGACCTCGACCATCGCGATTTCGTCGAGGCGCTCAACGATCGCCCGGAACCGGCGGATTTCTCCTGGATCGGCCTCTCGCTGCACCACCTGGAGACCGCCGAAAAGATCAGGCTGATGAAGGCCATCCGGCGCGCGACCGGGCGCATGCTGATGATCTACGAGCCGGCCAGGCGCAACAACGAGGACCGCGAGACGTTCATCGCCAGCTTCCTCGCCGCCGCCAAGCTGGATTGGCAGGCATTGACTGATGAGCAGTGGAGCGACATTGCCACCCATGTCGCCACCTACGACCTTCCCGAAACCGCCGCCGGCTGGCTCGACGTCGGCCGCCAGGCGGGGTTTTCGGAAGCGCGAGAACTGTTCGTCGATCCGAGCGGCTTCCTCCGCGTATTCCGCTACGACCCCTGACCGCGCTCTCCCCTGTCGCGTCCTAGCTGCGGAACTGGAGGTGAATCTTCTGCCCGCCGCGGTCGATGATCAGGTCCCAGAAATTGGTGTTCTGGCCGGCGACGCGGGCAAGCTGCCGGGTCGAATCGATGGCAACATTGTTGAGCTTGACGATGACGTCGCCGCGCTGCAGGCCGGCGGCATTGGCAGGCGAGTTGTCGGACACGCTGGCGATAATGACGCCGGTCGGCGCGCCGCCATAGAGCAACTCCTCGGCAACCGCCGGCGACAGGTTGAGGACCGTGGCGCCGGCCACCGGCGAAGCGCCGGATATGGTGGTTTCGGCGCGCGGAACCGTCTCCGGCGGGGGCTCCAGCTTGATGGTCGTCTGGTATTGCTTGCCGTCGCGGACGATGCCCAGCGTGGCGGTGCCGCCGACGCCCAGCGTGGCCAGCCGGTAGTTGAGCGTGCCGACGTCGTCCACCGGCTCGCCGTCGATCGCGGTGATCAGGTCGTCGTTCTTCAGGTGCGCCGTCGCCGCCGGTCCGCCTGGGTTCGACATCGGCGACCAGCACGCCGCCCGGCGTCTTCAGCCCCATGGCATCGGCGATCTCGGGCGTCACGCTCTGCAGGGTGGCGCCCAGCCACGGCCGTTTCGGCGCCTGGCCGGTGGCCGCGGCACCGACCACGGCGCGCACCAGATTGGACGGGATGGCGAAGCCGATGCCGGTGGAGCCGCCCGACGGCGTGACGATCATGCGATTGATGCCGACCAGCTGGCCGTTCATGTCGACCAGCGCACCGCCGGAATTGCCCGGATTGATGGCGGCGTCGGTCTGGATGAAATACTGGTCCTGCGACTGGTCGCCGGGAACATGGGCGAAGGCCGAGACGATGCCGCTGGTGACGGTCTGGCCGACGCCGAAGGGGTCGCCGATGGCCAGCACCAGGTCGCCGACCTCGACCTTGATCGGAATCGGCGAAGGTGAGCGTCGGCAGATTCGGCCCCGCCCCTGAGATCTTGAGCACCGCCAGATCGGAGCGCGGGTCCTTGAGCACGATATCGGCCGGGAACTCGCGCTTGTCCGAGAGCGCCACCTTGACCTGGTCGGCATGTTCGATGACGTGGAAATTGGTCACGATCAGGCCCGAGGGATCGATGATGACGCCGGAGCCGAGCGACCGCTGGACGCGCTGGCTGGGCTGGCCGCCGCCGAGATCGCCGAAGAAGCGGCGGAAGAACGGATCGGCGAAGAACGGCGAGGCCTGCTGCTCGACAACGCGCGAGGCGTAGACGTTGACCACCGCCGGGGCGACCTTCTTGACCACCGGGGCGAAGGAAAGCTGCACCGCGGCCGAGTTGTCCGGCACCTGCCGTTCGGCGGCGATCGCACCCGCACCGTAGACCAGAGTCAGCGACGTCAACCCAACCGCAATCCACCGCAGCATCGTTCCTGCCTTTGCTTCCTGGTTCAGCCGCCCGTGTGAGGCAGAAATGCTACACCAAATGCGGCCTTGGCGTGACATTTCCGCCTGCGGCAGGGCGGCGCCCCGGCCGCGCCCGCCAGCGACAAAAAAGGCGGCCAGGGGCCGCCTTTCGATATTCCTCATCGACGGTCCGGTCGCTCAGGCCGAAGCCTCGACGCCGCCACCGGCCGCCACCTGCTCGGCATGGCGCGCCTTGTCGGCGGCGCCCTTGGCCTCGCGGTCGCGATCGACGAACTCGATCACCGCCACCGGCGCGCTGTCGCCCAGGCGGAAGCCCGCCTTCATGACGCGCGTGTAGCCGCCCGCCCGGCCCTTGTAGCGCGGGCCGATGGTGTCGAAGAGCTTCTTGACCGAACCCAGGTCGCGCAGTTGAGCGATCGCCTGGCGGCGGGCATGGAGATCGCCGCGCTTGGCCAGCGTCACCAGCTTCTCGACGATGGGCCGAGGTCCTTCGCCTTGGGCAGCGTCGTGACGACCTGCTCGTGCGTGATCAGCGACGCGGCCAGATTGGCGAACAGGGCCTTGCGGTGGCTCTGCGAGCGGTTGAAGCGGCGGCCCGATTTTCCGTGGCGCATTTTACTCTCCCTGCCTCGACGCTAGGTCGAGGCGCGGCATCAATAGTGGTCTTCGTAACGCTTGGCCAGCTCGTCGATGTTCTCCGGCGGCCAGTTGGGCACTTCCATGCCGAGATGCAGGCCCATCTGGGCGAGCACTTCCTTGATTTCGTTGAGCGACTTGCGGCCGAAGTTCGGCGTGCGCAGCATCTCGGCTTCCGTCTTCTGGATGAGGTCGCCGATATAGACGATGTTGTCGTTCTTCAGGCAGTTGGCCGAACGCACCGACAGCTCCAGCTCGTCGACCTTCTTGAGCAGCGCCGGATTGAACGCGAGCTCGGGGATGGTGGTCTCGGTGACCGGCTTCTGCGGCTCCTCGAAGTTGACGAAGATCGACAGCTGGTCCTGCAGGATGCGCGCCGCATAGGCGACGGCGTCCTCGGCGCGGATCGAGCCGTTGGTCTCCACCGACAGCGTCAGCTTGTCGTAGTCGAGCACCTGGCCCTCGCGGGTGTTCTCGACGCGGTAGCTGACCTTCCTGACCGGCGAATAGAGGCTGTCGACCGGGATGAGGCCGATGGGCGCATCCTCCGGCCGGTTGCGGTCGGCGGTGACGTAGCCCTTGCCGGTGTCGACGGTGAACTCCATGCGGATCTCGGCGCCCTCGTCGAGCGTGCACAGCACCAGATCGGGATTGAGGATCTCGATGTCGCCGACCGTCTGGATGTCGCCGGCGGTGACCACGCCCGGGCCCTGCTTGCGCACGACCATGCGCTTCGGCCCCTCGCCCTGCATGCGGATGGCGATTTCCTTGATGTTGAGGACGATGTCGGTCACGTCCTCGCGCACGCCGGCGATCGATGAGAACTCGTGCAGCACGCCGTCGATCTGGACCGCCTTGACCGCCGCGCCCTGCAGCGAGGAGAGCAGCACGCGCCGCAGCGCATTGCCCAGCGTCAGGCCGAAGCCACGCTCCAGCGGTTCCGCCACCACCGTGGCGAAACGCTTGGCATCGGAGCCGGCCGCGATCTCGAGCTTGTTCGGCTTGATCAGCTCTTGCCAGTTCTTCTGAATTGTCACGAGCCTCTTCCTTTCATCTATCCCGGCCGCCCGGGAGGGGACGGCCAAGCCGGCCGCATGCGGCCGCGTTGATTATGAACGGTCCCTGGCGGCGGCGTCAGACGCGCCGGCGCTTGCGCGGACGGCAGCCGTTGTGGGCGATTGGCGTCACGTCGCGGATCGACGTGATGATGAAGCCGGCCGACTGCAACGCACGCAGCGCCGACTCGCGCCCCGAACCGGGACCGGACACCTCGACCTCGAGCATCTTGACGCCATGCTCGCTGGCCTTCTTGCCGGCATCTTCCGCCGCCATCTGGGCGGCATAGGGCGTCGACTTGCGCGAGCCCTTGAACCCCATCAGGCCCGACGACGACCAGGAGATGGTGTTCCCCTGCGCGTCGGTGATGGTGATCATGGTGTTGTTGAAGCTGGAATTCACATGCGCCACGCCGGAGCTGATGTTCTTGCGCTCCCGGCGGCGCACGCGCGTTGCATCCTTCGCCATATGTCGTCCTTAGCCCTCGATCTCTACACCGCCGTAGTGCCAGCGGCTCCACCTGAAAAAGGCAGTCGGCATTCGGCAGTCGGCATTCGATCGACTGCCGAATGCCCATTGCCGATTGCCGATCTACTTCTTCTTGCCCGCGATCGCCTTCGCCGGGCCCTTGCGGGTGCGCGCATTGGTATGGGTGCGCTGACCGCGGACGGGCAGACCGCGGCGGTGCCTGAGGCCCCGGTAGCAGCCGAGGTCCATCAGCCGCTTGATGTTCATCGCCACCTCGCGCCGCAGGTCGCCTTCGACGAGATGATCGTGATCGATCATGTCGCGGATCTGGGCGACTTCCGCGTCGGTCAACTGGGCGGTGCGGCGCTCTGCCGGGATGTTGACCTTGGCGCAGATGTCCTTTGCCTTGGTCGGCCCGATGCCGTGAATGTACTGCAGCGCGATGACGACGCGCTTGTTGGTCGGGATATTGACGCCTGCGATGCGGGCCAATGTCGTCACTCCTCTCGCCCGGCCACCCCGGGCAGCCGGTATTTCCTAGTATTCCTGCGGGGTTGCCGGTAACGCAAAACGCGGCACTGGTTACCCTTTCCGGCTACCGGCACCGCAAGTCTGCGAAAAGCGCAGAATTATGGGCCGTAGATAGCGATCCGGCCGGTTTTCGTCAACCGGCCGGGGACCGAATTCCTTCAGGCCGTGGTCGCCTCGGTGAGCGCCCCCTCGATCGCCTGAGCAACCTCGTCCATGGTGCCCATGCCGTCTACCGTGGACAACATGCCCTTGCCGCCGTAATAGCCGGAAACCGGCGCCGTCTGCCGGCGATAGACGGCGAAGCGGCGGCGCGCCGTCTCTTCGTTGTCGTCGGCCCGCGCCCCGCCGGTCTCCTTGGCGCGGTTGACGATGCGGGCGATAAGCTCCTCCTCGTCAACGGCCATTTCGACCACGGCATCGAGCTTTAGGCCAAGTTTTTCAAGTAGTTTGTCAAGTGCCTCGGCCTGCGCGACGGTGCGCGGGAAGCCATCCAGGATGAAGCCGTTGGCCACGTCCGCCTGGCCGAGCCGGTCGGCGATGATCTCGACCATCACATCGTCCGGCACCAGATCGCCGCGTTCCATGATCTCCTGGGCGCGCTTGCCCACCGGCGTGCCGGCGGCCACCGCAGCGCGCAGCATGTCGCCGGTCGACAGCTGGACGATATCGTATTTGGTGACCAGCCGTTGTGCCTGCGTTCCCTTGCCGGCCCCCGGCGGTCCGAGAAGAATCAGTCTCATCGCGTGCGCCCCTTCAGTCGCGACTTCTTGATCAGGCCCTCATACTGATGGGCAAGCAGGTGCCCCTGGACCTGGGCGACGGTGTCCATGGTGACGCTGACCACGATGAGCAGCGAGGTGCCGCCGAAGTAGAACGGCACGCCGGTATAGTCGATGAGGATCTGCGGCAGCAGGCAGACCAGAACCAGATAGATCGCACCGAGAACCGTGACGCGCGTCAGCACGAAGTCGATGTAGTCGGCGGTGTTCTTGCCCGGCCGGATGCCGGGAATGAAGCCACCGTGCTTCTTCAGGTTGTCGGCGGTGTCCGACGGATTGAACACGATCGCCGTATAGAAGAAGGCGAAGAAGATGATCATCCCGGCATAAAGCAGCATGTAGAGCGGCTGGCCGCGGCCGAGCAGCGCGGTGATCGTCGTCAGCCAGCCCGGCCCCTGGCCGGCGGTGAAGTTGGCGACCGTCACCGGCAGCAGCAGCAGCGAGGAGGCGAAGATCGGTGGGATGACGCCGGACGTGTTGAGCTTGAGCGGCAGGTGCGAGGAATCGCCCTGGAACATGCGGTTGCCCACCTGGCGCTTGGGATACTGGATCAGCAGGCGGCGCTGGGCACGCTCGATGAAGACGATAAAGGCGATGACGCCGATCGCCATGGCGCCGACGCCGATGATCACCACCGGCGACAAGGCGCCTTCGCGGCCGAGCTCGAGGGTGCCAACGAGCGCGTGCGGCAGGTTTGCGACGATGCCGGAAAAGATGATCAGCGACAGGCCGTTGCCGATGCCGCGCTGGGTGATCTGCTCGCCCAGCCACATCAGGAACATGGTGCCGCCGGTCAGCGTCACCACCGTCGTCAGGATGAAGAACGGCCCGGGATTGATGACGATGTTGGTGCCGCCTTGGAGGCCCAGCGCGATGCCGTAGGCCTGCAGCGCCGACAGCACCACCGTGCCGTAGCGCGTGTACTGGTTGATGACCTTGCGGCCCTGCTCGCCTTCCTTCTTGAGCTGGTCGAGCGTCGGGATCACCGACGTCATCAGCTGCATGATGATCGACGACGAGATGTAGGGCATGACGCCGAGGGCGAAGATCGCCATGCGACCGACGGCGCCACCGGAGAACATGTTGAACATGCCGATGATGCCGGTCTGGGCGTTGGCGAAGGCCTGGGCCAAGGCCTCGGGGTTGATGCCGGGAACCGGAACATAGGTGCCGAGCCGGTAGACCAGCAGGGCGCCGAGGGTGAACCAGATACGCTTCTTGAGCGCCTCGGCCTTGGCGAACGCGCCGAAATTCAGGTTGGCTGCGAGTTGTTCTGCCGCCGATGCCATGGGTCCGCTCCGTTCCGGCCTACTCAGCCGATGCTGCCGCCGCCCCCGCGATCTTCACCGTGCCGCCGGCCTTCTCGATTGCCGCGATCGCGGCCTTCGATGCGCCGGCCACCTCGAAATCAACCTTCGCCGTGATTTCGCCGTTGGCCAGCAGCCGCACGCCGTCGCGCTCGCGGCGGATGACCCCCGCCGCCGCCAGCGCCGCTGCAGTAATCGTTGCCTTGCCGTCGAGCTTGCCAGCGTCGATGGCCTTCTGCACGCGGTCGATGCCGACCTCGTTGTAATCCTTGGCGAAAATGTTCCTGAAGCCGCGCTTCGGCAAGCGCCGATGCAACGGCATCTGGCCGCCCTCGAAGCCCTTGATGGCAACGCCGGTGCGCGACTTCTGACCCTTGACGCCGCGTCCGCCGGTCTTGCCCTTGCCCGAGCCGATCCCGCGCCCGACGCGCATGCGGTCCTTGGTGGCGCCGGCCCTGTCGGCCAATTCGTTGAGTTTCATGGCAATTTCTTCCCTGTCACGCCTCGTCGACGATGCGCACGAGGTGGCGCACGCTGGCGATCATGCCGCGCACGGCCGGGTTGTCGGGCAGCGTCCTGCGCCGACGGATACGATTGAGGCCGAGCCCGATCAAGGTCTCGCGCTGGACGCTGGGACGCCGGCTCGGGCTTGCCACCTGCTCGACGATGAGGGTCTTGCCCGCGCTCTTCTTCGCCATATCCCCTGCTCCCCCGCGCCTCAGGCTTCGACCGTCTCGGCGTCGATGTCGCGTCGGCGCGCCTGCAGCGTCGACACCTTGATGCCGCGACGGGCAGCCACACCGCGCGGGCTGTCCTCGTTCTTCAGCGCGTCGAAGGTGGCGCGCACCATGTTGTACGGGTTCGACGACCCGAACGACTTGGCGACCACGTCCTGCACGCCCAGCGTCTCGAACACGGCGCGCATCGGGCCACCGGCGATGATGCCGGTGCCGGGCGCTGCCGCGCGGCAGATCACCTTGCCGGCGCCGTGACGACCGGCGACGTCGTGATGCAACGTGCGGCCTTCGCGTAGCGGCACCCGAATCAGCCCGCGCTTGGCCGCATCGGTGGCCTTGCGGATCGCCTCCGGCACCTCGCGCGCCTTGCCGTGGCCGAAGCCGACGCGACCCTTCTGGTCGCCGACGACGACGAGCGCGGCGAAGCCGAAGCGCCGGCCGCCCTTCACCACCTTGGCGACGCGATTGATGTGGACCAGCTTGTCAACAAACTCGCT
>CAWHLM010000007.1:0-17060 GCA_963830215.1 uncultured Alphaproteobacteria bacterium | reverse complement strand
GCGGCTGACCGACATCTGAGAGTGACGATGGCCAAGCCCACCGACAATCTGAGGATCAACGCTGCCCGTCTGTGGGACTCCATCCACGAGATGGCCGAGATCGGGCCGGGCGTCGCCGGCGGCAACAACCGCCAGACCCTGACCGACGACGACGCCAGGGGCCGCGCCCTCTTCAAGACGTGGTGCGATGCAGCCGGCCTGAAGATGGCCGTCGACAAGATGGGCACCATGTTCATGCGCCGCGAGGGCACCGACCCCGATGCCCTGCCGGTCTATGTCGGTTCCCATCTCGACACCCAGCCGACCGGCGGCCGCTATGACGGCGTTCTCGGCGTGCTTTCGGGCCTGGAATTGGTGCGCACGCTGAACGACCTCGACATCAAGACCAGGCATCCGATCGTCGTCACCAACTGGACCAACGAGGAGGGCGCGCGCTTCGCGCCGGCCATGCTCGCCTCCGGCGTCTTCGCCGGCGTCCACACGCTCGACTATGCCTATGGCCGCAAGGACCCGGAGGGAAAGACCTTCGGCGACGAGCTGAAGCGCATCGGCTGGCTCGGCGACGAGGAGGTCGGCGCGCGCAAGATGCACGCCTATTTCGAGTATCACATCGAGCAGGGGCCGATCCTCGAGGCCGAGAACAAGCAGATCGGCGTCGTCACCCACGGCCAGGGCCTGTGGTGGCTGGAGTTCACGCTGACCGGCAAGGAGGCGCACACCGGTTCCACGCCGATGGCCATGCGCGTCAACGCCGGCCTGGCCATGGCGCGCATCCTCGAGATGGTGCAGACGGTCGCCATGGACAATCAGCCGAACGCCGTCGGTGGCGTCGGCCAGGCGTTCTTCTCGCCCAATTCGCGCAACGTTCTTCCCGGCAAGGTCGTCTTCACCGTCGACATCCGCACGGTCGATCAGGCCAAGCTCGACCGCATGCGCGCTCGCATCGAGGCGGAAGCGCAGAAGATCTCAGCCGCGCTGGGTGTCGGCTGCTCAGTCGAGCCGGTCGGCCATTTCGATCCGGTCACCTTTGATCCGACCCTGGTCAAGCGCGTGCGCGAAGCTGCCGAGCGGCTCGGCTACACGCATCTCGACATCGTCTCCGGTGCCGGCCACGATGCCTGTTGGGCGGCCAAGGTCGCCCCGGCGACCATGGTCATGTGCCCCTGCGTCGACGGCCTGTCGCACAACGAGGCGGAATCGATCTCCAGGGAATGGGCGGCAGCCGGCGCCGACGTGCTCTGCCACGCCGTCCTCGATACCGCGGAGATCGTCCCGTGAACGCGGCGACCGCGAGCAACGACAACCGCTCCACGGACGACCGCACCGCGATGCTGGAGGCGCTCTATCGCGCCTTCAACGAGCGCGACATCGACGCCGCCCTCGAGCGCTTGGCGCCCGGCGTCGATTGGCCGAACGCCCAGACCGGCGGCCGCCTTCACGGTCGCGACCAGGTGCGTGCATACTGGCAGAGAGAGTGGCAGGAGACCGACCCGACGGTCGAGCCCATGCGCATCGATTTTGCCCGCGACGGCAAGGCCCATGTCCTTGTCGATCAGTTGGTGCGCGCGCTCACCGGCGAGATCCTGCAGAACCTGAAGGTCGAACACGTTTTTGAATTCGATGGCGCTTTCATCAGCCACATGACCATCGTCGGCCGCGCCGAGGACGAGGCCGGCACCAGGGACGATCGGGGTGAGGAGGACGGCGGCGATGAAGGCGGCGAGGGCGGGAATGGCGAGGCAGGGGAATGAGCGGCATCGAGCCCGCTCGTCAGTCATGAGGAGTAGCCAATGACGACCGTGATCAAGGGCGGCACCATCGTCACCGCCGACATGACCTATGCGTCCGATGTTCTGATCGACAATGGTGTGATCACCGCCATCGGCAAGGACCTGAAGGGCGACAAGGTCCTCGACGCCTCGGGCTGCTACGTCATGCCCGGCGGCATCGACCCGCACACCCATCTCGAAATGCCCTTCATGGGCACCACCTCGACCGACGACTTTTCCTCAGGCACCCGCGCGGCGCTCACCGGCGGCACCACCATGGTCGTCGATTTCGTTCTCCCCGGCATCAACGAGTCGCTCATCGACGCCTTCCAGGCCTGGCAGCAGAAGGCCGGCAAGGCCGCCAGCGACTATTCCTTCCACATGGCCATCACCTGGTGGGGCGAGCAGGTGTGGAAGGAGATGGAGGAGATCGTCAAGCGCGGCGTCAACACCTTCAAGCACTTCATGGCTTACAAGGGCTCGCTGATGGTGAACGACGACGAGATGTACCAGTCGTTCCTGCGCTGCGCCGAGCTCGGCGCCCTGCCGCTGGTCCATGCCGAGAATGGCGATGTCGTCGCCCGCCTGCAGCAGAAATACATGAGCGCCGGCACCACCGGGCCCGAGGGCCATGCCTATTCCCGCCCGCCCGAGGTGGAAGGCGAAGCGACCAACCGCGCCATTATGATCGCCGACGCCGCCGGCGTGCCGCTCTACGTCGTGCATGTCTCGAGCGAGGACGCCCATGAGGCCATCCGCCGGGCGCGCATGCTCGGCCGCCGCGTCTTTGGCGAGCCGCTCATCCAGCACCTGACGCTGGACGAAAGCGAGTATTTCAACCCGAATTGGGACTACGCCGCGCGCCGGGTCATGTCGCCGCCCTTCCGCAACAAGAAGAACCAGGATTCGCTGTGGGCCGGCCTCGCGGCGGGCTCGCTGCAGGTGGTCGCCACCGACCATTGCGCCTTCACCAGCGAGCAGAAGCGCATGGGCCTCGGCGATTTCACCAAGATCCCCAACGGCACCGGCGGCCTCGAGGACCGCATGCCCATCCTGTGGACCCGTGGGGTCAGGACCGGCCGGCTGACCATGAATGAGTTCGTCGCCGTCACCTCGTCGAACAGCGCCAAGATCCTCAACACTTATCCGCGCAAGGGCGCCATCGTCGTCGGCGCCGACGCCGATATCGTGGTGTGGGACCCGAAGAAGTCGAAGACCATCACCGCCGCCACCCAGGCTTCGGCCATCGACTACAATGTCTTCGAGGGCTTCGAAGTGACCGGCCTGCCGCGTTTCACCCTGTCGCGCGGCGACGTCGTCTTCACCGACGGCAAGCTCAGCGTTGAGGACGGCCACGGCCGCTTCGTCGAACGGGCACCCAATGCACCGGTCAACCAGGCATTGTCGTCGTGGAAGGCATTGACCACCCCGCAACCCGTGGAACGCTCGGCCAAGAACATGCCAGCGGGAGTTTGAGCGAGGACCATGTCCGACAAGGATGTCAGGGGGACCGAATCCCTTGCCGACCTTCTGAGGCGCAGCTCCGAGCCGCCGGCGCGCAAACCGCCGACCGCGCCCGAAGCGCTGCCTGAGGACGCCGCCGCGGCCGAGGCCGTCGAGGGCGTGGGCTGGAAAAGGGCGGCGCCGAAGCGGCTCGAGGTTGAAGTGGTCGATATCGAGGCCGCCGAATTCGGCAGCGGCGGAAAAGCCGGCGCCCGCGGCGCCGGCTGTCGCGCATCAACCCGCCGGCGCCGAAGGGGCCCACGCTCCGCCAGCGGCTGCGCCGCCGTCCGCCGTGCGCCCGCCGATCATCAAGCCGCGCACGCCCTTTGCCGAGCGTAAGCCTGACGCGCCGGCCGGCGCGGCCGGGCGCGCTTCGGCATTCACCACCGCCGCCAGTGCGGCGTTCACCAAGGCCCTCGCCGAGGAAGAGCGGGCGGCCAAGCCCGCTTCCGTCGCGGAACCGGTGGTCGTCGCGCCCGCACCTGTCGCCGAGCCCGTGGCCGAGCCCGCACCTGCCGAGGAACCGGTGGCCGAGTTGGCGCCTGCCGAGGAACCGGTGGCGGAGTCTGGTGCTGGCCGAGGAACCTGCGGCCGAGTCCGCGCCGGACGAGGACCGGTGCTCGAGGCCGCGCCTGATGAGGAACCGGTGGTCGAGGCCGCGCCTGATGAGGAACCGGCCGCGGCCAAGGATGGACCGGTCATCGACATCAGCCGCCTCGAGCTCACCTTCATCACCAATGACGGTCCGGTCGAGGCTCTCGCCGACATCAACCTGAAGGTCGAGCGCGGCGAGTTCGTTTCGCTGATTGGCCCGTCCGGTTGCGGCAAGACCACGCTTCTGCGCGTCATCGCCGACCTCGAGCATGTCACCTCCGGCACGATCCTGGTCAACGGCGTCACGCCCGAGCAAGCGCGGCTCGCCCGTGCCTATGGCTACGTCTTCCAGGCGCCGGCGCTCTATCCTTGGCGCACGATCGCCAAGAACGTCGCCCTGCCGCTGGAGATCATGGGGCTTGGCGTCATCGAGCGCGAGGACCGCATCGCCCGCAACCTCGAACTGGTCAACCTCACCGGCTTCGAGCGCAAATATCCCTGGCAGCTATCCGGCGGCATGCAGCAGCGCGCCTCGATCGCCCGGGCGCTGGCCGTCGAGCCCGACCTCTTGCTCATGGACGAGCCCTTCGGTGCCCTCGACGAGATCGTCCGCGACCATCTCAACCAGCAGCTTCTCGAGCTGTGGGCCGAGACCAACAAGACCGTCGTCTTTGTCACCCACTCGATTCAGGAGGCCGTCTTCCTGTCCACCCGCATCGTCGTGATGACGCCGCGGCCGGGCAAGGTCCACGACATCATCGACTCGACGCTGCCGCGCGATCGCAACCTCGACATCCGCGAGACGCCGGAGTTCCTCAAGATCGCGCACCGTGTCCGACTGGGCCTGCGCGCCGGTCACAGCTATGACGACTAGCCGCCTGCCGCCCTGCCTGGTCGATCGCCCGCCGGTTGGGACTGGCGACATGGAGGCTTGCTCCAATCCCTCCCCGGAATGGGGATGGGGGACCGCCGATGGCGGTGGGTGGGGTGAAGTCGCATGAGCGCGGCAAGCGCCACCTACGCGCGAGCGCCCGTGCGGCGCGGCATCTTCGCGCGCTTCCTCGCCAGCCGCTTCCTCGCCGTCACCGTCGCGGTGCTGGCCATCATCCTCATCTGGTATCTCGGCGCCTTCCTGCTCGACGCACCCTTCCAGCGCGACCTCGACCAGCGCGCCGGCGTCACGCGCACGCCGATCGAGTTCATCGTCGCCACCTACAGCCAGCCCAAGCCCACCCTGCCGGCGCCTCATCAGGTCGCCATCGACACCTACAAGAGCGTGGTGCTGGCCAATCCCACCAAGCCGTCGAGCCTGCTCTACCACGCCTGGGTGACGCTCACCTCGACCTTCGCCGGCTTCGTCTTCGGCACGCTGTTCGGCATCCTGCTCGCCGTCGGCATCGTCCATGTGAAGAGCCTCGACCGCAGCCTGATGCCCTGGGTGATCTCGTCGCAGACCATCCCCATCCTGGCGCTGGCACCGATCCTGGTCGTGGTCGCCTTCAACCTGTTGACCGGGCAGATGCACCTGCCCACCGATTTCAGCCGCTTCATCGCCAAGGCGTTGATCTCCACCTACCTATCCTTCTTCCCGGTCACGGTGGGCATGGTGAAGGGTTTGCGCTCGCCCGATCCGTTCCATCTCGATCTCATGCGCACCTACAGCGCCAGACCGTTGCAGGTGTTCTGGAAGCTGCGCTGGCCCTCGTCGCTGCCCTTCCTGTTCGTGTCGATGAAGATCGGGGTCGCCGCGTCTCTGGTCGGCGCCATCGTCGCCGAACTGCCCACCGGGGCGGTCGCCGGCATCGGCGCCAAGCTTTTGGTCGGCTCCTATTACAGCCAGTCGATCCAGATGTGGTCGGCGCTGCTCGTCGGCTCGCTGCTTGCCGCGCTCCTGGTCACCGCGGTCGGCATCACCGAGCGCCTGGTGATGTGGCGCATGGGTGGAGGCCGCCGGTGAATTCGACCGTGAACCCAGGTGTCAACTGGCAGGGCTGGATCGCGCTGATCGCGGTGATCGCGGCGCTGGCCTTTCCGCTGGCCACCACCGGCACCACCCCGGACTACCTGCTTGCCGAGGGCTCCAAGGGCATCCTCGTCGCGCTGCTGGTCGTGGCTGCCGTCTTCGCCGGCCTCGTCCGCCGGGTTTCCGCGGTCGGCAATCTCATCATGTTCGTCGGCGGCCTCATCGCCGCCGGGATTGCCGCCACGACGCTCGGCGAAGTCACGGCCCTTGCCAAGAACGGCGATTTCGGCGGGCTGACGCGGCTGGCGGCGGCCGGCGGCTTCTGGTCGCTGGTTCTCGTCGCCTGGATGCTTGCCTGGGTCTCGGTCAAGCGGCTGAGCGTCACGGAGCCGGCGCGCCCCTTCGGCGGCATCCTGCTCAAGATCTTCATCCCCGTCGTCTTTGGCGCCACCATCATCTTCCTGTGGGAGGTGCTGGTGCGCGGCCTCGCCGTGCCCTTCGTCATCCTGCCGCCGCCGAGCGCGGTGTGGGCGAAGATCATGACGTCGCTGCCGACCCTGTGGGTCGACTTCCGCCAGACCTTCCTCAAGTCCGTTCTCGCCGGCTACTTCATCGGCTGTTTTTCCGGTTTCGCCGTCGCCGTCATTGCCGATCGCGCGCCCTTCCTCGGCCGCGGCCTGCTGCCGATCGGCAATCTCGTCTCGGCGCTGCCGATCATCGGTGTCGCGCCGATCATGGTCATGTGGTTCGGCTTCGACTGGCCGTCCAAGGCCGCGGTGGTCGTCGCCATGACCTTCTTCCCGATGCTGGTCAACACCCTCGCCGGCCTCGATGCCGCTGACGCCACCCAGCGCGATCTGATGCACACCTACGCCGCCGACTACCGCCAGCAGTTCTCGATGCTGCGTCTGCCGGTGGCGCTTCCCTTCATCTTCAACGCTCTGAAGATCAACTCCACTCTGGCGATGATCGGCGCCATCGTTGCCGAATTCTTCGGCACGCCGATCGTCGGCATGGGGTTCCGCATCTCCACCGAAGTCGGACGCATGAATACCGACATGGTGTGGGCGGAAATTGCGGTTGCGGCCGTGGCCGGCTCCGCCTTCTACGGCATTGTCTCGCTGATCGAGCGTGCCGCAACGTTCTGGCATCCGTCGTTTCGTCAATCCTGAAGAAGGGGCAGCACATGAAGAAGATTGTGTTGGGAGCATTCGCCGCCGCACTCGCGCTGGCGGCCGGGCCGGCATTCTCTGCCGAACTCGGTGACACTGCAGTTGAAATGGGTCACCCAGGCCCAGTTCGGCGGCTACTACGTCGCCAAGGACAAGGGCTTCTACACCGACGAAGGTCTCGACGTGACCATCAAGCCGGGCGGCCCGGACATCGCTCCGGAGACCGTGATCGCCGGCGGCGGCGCCGATGTCATCGTCGACTGGATGGGCGGCGCGCTGGCGGCGCGCGAGAAGGGCACCATGCTGGTCAATATCGCCCAGCCCTTCACCAAGGCGGGTATGGAGCTGGTCTGCCCGAAATATACCGGCATCAAGACGCCGGCGGACTTCAAGGGCAAGACGCTGGGCGTCTGGTTCTTCGGCAACGAGTATCCGTTCTATGCCTGGATGCACAAGCTCGGCCTGTCCACCGATGGCGGCCCCAATGGCGTCACCGTTCTCAAGCAGAGCTTCGACGTGCAGCCGCTCATCCGGAAGCAGGCCGATTGCATCTCGGTCATGACCTACAACGAGTACGGCCAGGTCCTCGATGCCGGCTTCAAGCCGGAAGACCTGACCGTCTTCAACTACTCGGCCATGGGCGTCGACCTGCTTGAGGACGGCCTCTATGTCCTGCAGGACAAGCTCGCGGACAAGGCCTTCTTCGACAAGATGGTCCGCTTCGTGAAGGCGTCGATGAAGGGCTGGGACTACGCTCTGGCGCACCCGGAAGAGTCGGCCCAGATCGTCGTCGACAATGGCGGCCAGGACCTCAACCACCAGATCTACATGATGGGTGAGGTTGCCAAGCTGACCGCCGGCGGCAATGGCGTGCTCAACGAGGCCGCCTATCAGCGCACCGAGCAGGCGCTGCTCGACCAGAAGATCATCTCCAAGAAGCCGGAAGGCGCCTGGACCCATGCGGTCACCGACGCGGCCGGCCTGAAGGCCGAGTAGCCAACTCGGTTTCCGGAATCACAAGCATGCGAGCGGGCGCCTTCGGGCGCCCGCTTCGTCTCTCACACCACATTCTCCTCGACGAGCGGTCGTCCCTCGGCGATCCGCGCAAAGCCCAGTGGCGAGAGGTCGAGGCTGCGATAGCTGCCGTGAACGATCAACTCGGCCAGACCGCGGCCGACCGCCGGCGCCTGCTGCAGCCCGTGGCCGGAGAAGCCGGTGGCTGCGGTGAGGTTGGCAAAGCCGGGGAGGGGGCCGACGATGGCGTTGTGGTCGAAGGTGTTGAAGTCGTAGTGCCCGGCCCACGATCGCCCCGGCTTGATCGCCTCGAAGGCCGGCACGCGGGCGGCGAGGATCGGCCACAGCGTCTCCTCGAAGAAGGCGTGGTCGACGGCAAAGTCGGTCGCCGGCGGGTCGGCGTCCTCGGGCGGCGCCATGCCTGAGAGATAGAGCCCGCCCTCGGGCCGCACATAGGCGCCGGTGGGGTCGATGAGCAGGGGGAAGCCGGGGAGCGGCGCGCGGCAGGCGAAGGTGAAGACCATGCGCTTGCGTGCTTCCACCGGCAGCGCCACGCCCACCTTCCGGGCCAGAGTCGGCGTGCCGGTGCCCGCCGCCAGCACCACGGCGCCGCCGGCGATGAATGTGCCGTCCGCCATCCGCACGCCGGTCGCCCGTCCACCGTCGTGTTCGATCGTCGCCACCGCGCCGGTCAGCGTCTCCACGCCCAGCGCCCGCGCCTTCCTTCGCAAGGCCTGCATCAGCGCATAGCCGTCGAACCAGCCTTCGCCGCTCCGCCCCCAGGCACCGGCCTTGATCCCGTCGGTCGCCACATAGGCGAAGCGCTCGGCCAGTCCCGCCGGATCGAGATGCAGGATGTCGGCGCCCATCACCGTCTGCAGCGCGTGATTGCGCGCCAATGTCGCCGCGCCGGCCTCGGTGGCGAGGAACAGGTAGCCGCCTTCCGTGAGGCCAATGTCTGGCCGCTCGCCGTCCACCTCCAGACGCTCGCCAACGCTGCGCAGGAAGTCGATGCCATGAAGCGAGATGGCGATGTTGATGGCGGACGAGAACTGCTGGCGGATCGAGCCCGCCGAAAGCGCCGTCGCCGCGAACGCGAAGCTCGGGTCCTTCTCGATCAAGAGCACGCTGCCGTCGAAGCCCGGATCGGCGGCCAGATGATAGGCGACCGATGCGCCATGCACCGCCCCGCCGACGATGATGACATCATGGCTCATGCTCGCTTCATCCCGCCGTCGGCCAGCCGCTCATCGCCTGCGCCATGCCCGCCGACAATGCCGCTTCGCCCGGCACGGGGGCAATGTCTTTGCATGTGGTCGATCGCAGCCGATGCTATCGTCGCCCCGCGCATCGAAAAGGGGGATTGCCATGAGCAGATTTGGATTGATCGTCGCATTTCTGGCCGGGCTTGCATTCAGCGGGGCGGCAAGCGCCGAGCCGCAATGGATGACCCTGCCGCCGACCCCAACGCTGCCGGCTTCGGCCGAGAACGGCTACGCGCCGGTCAACGGCGTCAAGATCTGGTACGCGGTGTTCGGCGAGGGCCAGCCGGTCATTATGCTGCATGGCGGGTTGGGCAACTCCAACTACTGGGGCAATCAGGTTCCCGAGCTTGCCAAGCACTACAAGGTCATCGTCATGGACAGCCGCGGGCACGGGCGCTCCACCCGCAACCAGGAGCCTTACGGCTACGATCTGATGGCTTCCGACGTGGTTGGCCTGCTCGATTTTCTGAAGATCGACAAGGTCGCGCTGGTTGGTTGGAGCGATGGCGCCATCCTCGGCCTCGACATCGCCATGCATCATCCGGAGCGCCTGTCGAAGCTCTTCGCCTTCGCCGCCAATTCCGATACAGCGGGCGTTGCCGATATCTCGGCGAGCCCGGTCTTCAACGCCTATATCGACCGCGCCGGCAAGGAATACCAGGCGCTGTCGGCGACGCCGACCGAGTTCGGCACCTTTGTCGACCAGATCAGCAAGATGTGGGCGACCCAGCCGAACTGGACCGCCGACGACCTCAAGAAGATCACGGTGCCGACCTGGATCGTCGATGGCGACCGCGACGAGGCGATCAAGCGCGAGAACACCGAGTTCATGGCGGCGAACATCCCCGGCGCCGGCCTGCTCATCCTGCCGAATGTCAGCCACTTCGCCTTCCTTCAGGACCCGAAGCAGTTCACCGACGCCGTGCTGCATTTCATGGAAGTGACGCCCGGCCAGTGATGCCGGCGATCGGCTCCTCGCGAAGTCCCCTGACGCGCGCCGCGCGTCAGGGGATTGGAATGAGCGGCCGGTCGATCACCTCGCGCAGCGCGAACTTCGATTCGATGCGCGCCACCCCCGGCAGGTGGCCGAGCACGGTGGCGTGCAATTGCTGGAAGTCGGAGAGGTCGCGCGCCGCCACGCGGATGAGGTAGTCGCTGGTGCCCGACATCAGGTGGCAGGAGAGCACGTTGGGGCACTCGGCCAGCGCCCGCTCGAAGGCCCTCAGCGCCTCGTCGTTCTGCCGGTCGAGCGTGATCTCGACAAAGGCGGTGATGCCCAGCCCGATCGCCTCCGCGTCGACGATGGCGCGATAGCCGGCGATCACGCCGGCGGCCTCCAGCGCCTGCAGGCGGCGCGTGCACGCCGATGGCGACAGGCCCACCCGCGAGGCCAGTTCCACAGTGGTCATGCGGCCGTTGCCGGCGAGCGCCGCGACGATCTTGCGGTCGAAACTATCGAGTTGCACGAAATCACCTAGAAATACCCATTCCACGCAAGTTTATGGTCATCAAGACCGGTTTCGCAAGCGCAAATGCACGGAAAACGCGTGAATTCTGCAGTATATAAGTGGAATAGCTCTCATCGAGGGGGAATATGTCATGCTCGTAGGCGTCACCAGGGAAATCAAGCCGAGCGAGTTCCGCGTCGGCCTCACGCCGGCTACGGTTGGCGAATACGTTGCCCATGGCCACAAGGTGCTGGTGGAGACCGGCGCCGGCGCCGGCATCCTCGCCAGCGACGCCGATTATCGTGCCGCCGGTGCCGAGATCGCGCCCGATGCGGCGACGGTCTTTGCCAAGGCCGAGATGATCGTCAAGGTCAAGGAGCCGCAGCCCAGCGAGTGGGTCCAGTTCCGTCCCGGCCAGATCCTCTTCACCTATCTCCACCTCGCTCCCGATCCGGCCCAGACCAAGGGGCTGCTCGAGTCGGGCGTGACCGCCGTCGCCTATGAGACGGTCACCGACGAACACGGCCATCTGCCGCTGCTCGCCCCGATGAGCGAGGTCGCCGGCCGCCTGTCGATCCAGGCCGCTGCCACCGCGCTGCAGAAGCCCAATGGCGGCCGCGGCATCCTGCTCGGCGGCGTGCCCGGCGTTGCCCCCGCCAAGGTCGTGGTCATCGGCGGCGGTGTCGTCGGCACCCATGCCGCGCGCATGGCCGTCGGCCTCGGTGCTGCCGTCTCCATCCTCGACCGCTCGCTGCCCCGTCTGCGCGAACTCGACGATCTCTTCTCCGGCCGCCTGGTCACCCGCTTCGCCACCCGCGAGGCGGTTGCCGAAGAGGTCGCCTCGGCCGACGCCGTCATTGGCGCCGTGCTGGTGCCCGGCGCCGCCGCGCCCAAGCTCGTCACCCGCAAGATGCTTGGCACCATGAAGCCCGGCGCCGTGCTCGTCGATGTCGCCATCGACCAGGGCGGCTGCTTCGAGACCTCGCGTCCCACCACCCACGAGCATCCCACCTTCGTCGTCGATGGCATCGTGCACTACTGCGTCGCCAACATGCCGGGCGCCGTGCCGCTCACCTCCAGCCACGCGCTCAACCATGCCACGCTCCCCTTTGGCCTGGCTCTGGCCGATCACGGTCTGGCGGCGCTCGCCCATGATCCGCACCTGCGCGACGGCCTCAACGTTCACCGCGGCCGCGTCACCCACCGCGCCGTGGCCGAGAGCCTGTCTCTGGAATTCTCCGATCCGGGAGAAATGATGGCGGCCTGAACCGCCACGTAAGGGCCACACAAGGCTCTGCATGACCGACTGGGGTCCGCTCGCAAGGGCGGGCCCCTCGCTTTTCTCCCCACCCTTGCCCCGGCACGATATTCGTCTAGACAGGCGCGCATGGAACCGCGCGCCGACCTCGCCGCCGACAGCGACCTCGCCGAAGCGCTGCTGCCGGTGGCCATCAGCGCCGGCGCGGCGATCCTGGCCGTGCGCCGGGCCGGCGCCCATGTCGAATGGAAGGCCGATTCGAGCCCCGTCACCGAGGCCGACCGCGCTGCCGAAGCGGTCATCGCCGCTGCCCTTGCCGAAATCGCCCCTGGTGTGCCGGTGATCGCCGAGGAAGCCGCCTATGAGGGCCGCGTGCCCGCGACCGGCGCCGCCTTCTTCCTCGTCGATCCGCTCGATGGCACCAAGGAATTCGTCAAGGGCGGCAACGATTTCACCGTCAATATCGGTTTGATCCGCAATTCGGCGCCGGTCCTCGGCGTCATCTACCTGCCGGCGACCGGCAAGCTCTTCTGGGGCGTGGTCGGTGCCGGTGCCTGGCGCGCTCTGGTCGTCGCGGCGCCGTCACCGAACGGCGGCCGATCGGCGTGCGCCCGACGCCCGACGGCGGCATTGCCGTGGTCGCCAGCCGCTCGCACCGCACGCCCGCGACCGACGCCTATATCCGCCGCTACGACGTCGACAAGCTGGTCTCGGCCGGCTCCTCGATGAAGTTCTGCGCGGTGGCCAGCGGCAAGGCCGACCTTTATCCGCGCATGGGCACCACCATGCAGTGGGACACCGCCGCCGGAGACGCCATCCTGCGCGCCGCCGGGGGCACGGTCGTGACGCTCGATGGCAAGCCGTTCACCTACGGCCCGAAGGACGGAGCCGGCGCCGAGGCCTTCAAGAACCCCTGGTTCGTCGCCGCCGGCAGCATCACCCCGCTGCCGGAGGCCGGCTAAGGGCAGGGCCATCGCATATGGCACGGCGCCTAACCCTCTCCCCTTGCGGGAGAGGGTGGACCGCGCAGCGGTCCGGGTGAGGGGGCGGGAACCTGACCGGACACCTCGGCTCCCCCTCGCCCGGATTTGCCCAAGCTCGGGGTACCGACGTCGAGCGCGCCAACAAAATTGCCAGCACGGTTCCGTCATGCCTCTCGTCTTCGGCCGCTCGCACAGCTTGGCGCGCTATGATAGCGTGTACCAATGGATGAGAGGAGCTTCCAGGTTGCGTGCGCTGCTCTGGACGATTGGCGTAGATTAATTGCCGCCGGGAAAGTGCAACGCTGGGATGTTGTAAAGTGGGGCGTGACGGTTGAACTCGGTCTAGCAACCGTCGCCGCTGCGATAGGACCCCACCCACAAGCGAGTTTTACATTATTTACCGTGGCCGTTCTGGTCGCGATCGGAAGCTACGCTCTGATTTGGCATTATAATCGGCGCATGACGGGGGCCAGAAGGTCGGTGGCCATCCTCATAAAGCCGGGATTTACTAGATGACTGCCTCATTGCGCGATCTCACGCGGAAGCCCGTATCGAGAAAAATCATTTGGGAGACCGTCTATCGAACAATGAAGGAAGGCGACATACGGTCAGGCATAATTGTAAACACCGCCCTTATCGATAAAGGGATGGAGCGTCTCATCAAAACTCGACTTCACAGATTAAGTCCCCAGGATAGAGAGGCAATCTTCGGGGTGAACGGCTATCTGTGCACGCTGCCAGCAAAGATCAGAATGGCGTTCGCGCTGGGTATTATCGGGCCACAAACACGCGCCGATCTCCTCGCTATTAATGATGTTAGAAATGTATTTGCCCACTCGGTTCGTGCACGGCCATTGTCCGCACGTTCATTGCAACAAAAATGCGAATCTATCCACGCATGGCAAGTGGTGATGAGTTCCAAAGAATTCCGAGACATTGTTTTCAAAAATACTCGAATACGGGAACTATATGACGACTTATATCCACCTGGCGCCTTGGTGTTAGCGATTGGCATGTATGCGGTTTTTATTGGAAGCGACGAACACAAACGTATGCCGCCACCCAAAGGCAAAACAAGCTTCCTCAGCCTAAAATTCAGTCCTTTATCCGCATAGATTGGCGGCGACACATTTCCATTGCTCGGTAGGTCCCCGCAATGATGTCAGGCGCATAATTAGGTGAACATTCCTCCCGCAAACCCATTCCGCCGTTCGGCGGTTTTGCGCGAAATCCCACGGCCTTTGCGCTAATCAAGGGCTGCTTCATGCTTGGCGGGGAGGGGCGCACTGGCTAGGGTCCGCCGCCAAGAGCCCGGAAGCCCGAAGAGCCGCCCACGCCATGAGTGCCGCCCGCCAGTCCCACCTGAAGCGCCTCGAAGCCGAGGCGATCTTCATCATGCGCGAGGTGGTCGCCGCCTTCGAGCGGCCGGTCATGCTCTATTCGATCGGCAAGGACTCCTCGGTGATGCTGCATCTGGCGCTGAAGGCGTTCTATCCGGCGCCGCCGCCCTTCCCGCTGCTCCACGTCGACACAACCTGGAAGTTTCGCGAGATGATCGCCTTCCGCGACCGGATGGCGAAGGAGCACGGCCTCGATCTCCGCGTCCACACCAACCGCGAGGGCCTGGCCGCCGGCGTCAACCCGTTCGACCACGGCTCGCAGCACTACACCCAGGTGATGAAGACCGAGGCGCTCAAGCAGGCGCTCGACGCCGGCCGCTTCGATGCCGCCTTCGGCGGCGCCCGCCGCGACGAGGAGAAGAGCCGCGCCAAGGAGCGCGTCTTCTCCTTCCGCTCGGCCAGCCACGCCTGGGACCCCAAGAACCAGCGGCCCGAGCTCTGGTCGCTCTACAACACGCGGGTGAAACCGGGCGAATCGATCCGCGTCTTCCCGCTCTCCAACTGGACCGAGCTCGACGTCTGGCAGTACATCCTTGCCGAGAAGATCGAGATCGTGCCGCTTTATTTCGCGGCGCCGCGCCCGGTGGTCAGCCGCTCCGGCCAGTGGATCATGGTCGATGACGAGCGCATGCGCCTGGCGCCCGGCGAGGTGCCCGAGATGCGCAAGGTCCGCTTCCGCACGCTCGGCTGCTACCCGCTGACCGCGGCGATCGAATCGGAGGCCGACAACCTTGAGGCCATCGTCGCCGAGATGCTGGTGGCGCGCACCTCCGAGCGCCAGGGCCGTCTGATCGATTTCGATGCCGCCGCCTCGATGGAAGCCAAGAAGCGCGAGGGCTATTTCTGATGAACCGGCCCGCCGATACGGCCGCCCTTGCCGAACTGCTGTCCACCGACGGCGACAAGGGCCTGCTGCGCTTCCTCACCTGCGGCAGCGTCGACGACGGCAAGTCGACCCTGATCGGCCGCCTGCTGCACGATTCCAAGCTCCTCTTCGAGGACCAGCTTGCGGCCCTTGCCGCCGATTCCGAGCGCTTCGGCACCACCGGCGAGGCGGTCGATTTCGCCCTCATCGTCGATGGCCTGGCCGCCGAGCGCGAGCAGGGCATCACCATCGACGTCGCCTACCGCTATTTCGCCACCGAGAAGCGCCGCTTCATCGTCGCCGACACCCCCGGCCACATCCAGTACACCCGCAACATGGCGACCGGCGCCTCGACCGCCGATCTCGCCGTGCTGCTGGTCGATGCCAAGAACGGCATCCTCACCCAGACCCGCCGCCACGCCTACATCGTCTCGCTGCTCGGCATCCGCCATGTCGTGCTGGCGGTGAACAAGATCGACCTCATCGGCTTCGACGAGGAGCGCTTCGTCGACATCCGCAACGAGTTCGCCGAGTTCGCCGGGCCGCTCGGCTTCGAGACCCTGGTGACCATCCCGCTCTCGGCCCGTCGATGGCGACAACGTCATCGCGCCGAGCCCGCGCACGCCCTGGTATGGCGGCCCGACGCTGCTTGCCCATCTCGAGCAGGTCGAGGTCGCCGAGGGCGCCGCCGGGCAGCCCTTCCGCTTGCCGGTGCAGTGGGTCAACCGGCCGAACGGCGACTTCCGCGGCTATGCCGGCACCGTCGCCTCCGGCGCCGTCAGGCCGGGCGACCCGGTCGTCGTCGCGCGCACCGGCCAGATGGTGCGCATCGCCCGACTGGTCGCCATGGATGGCGACATGTCGGAGGCCGTCGCCGGCGATGCCGTCACCGCGACGACCGATGTCGAGGTTGATGTCGGCCGCGGGGACGTGCTGTGTTCGCCCGAAAATCGGCCGGAAACCTCCGATCAGATCGCCGCCCATCTCATCTGGATGGCCGACGAACCCTTGCTTCCCGGCCGTTCCTATCTGCTCAAGGCCGGCGCCCGCACGGTCGGCGCGGCGGTGAGCGAGCTCAAGCACCGGGTCGACGTCGACAGCTTCAAGCCGCTCGCCGCCAAGACGCTGACGCTCAACGACATCGGCCTCGCCAACCTGTCGCTTTCCGAGCCGATCGCCTTCGACCGCTACGACGACAACCGCCTGACCGGCTCGTTCATCCTCATCGACCGCTATTCCAACGCCACCGTCGCCGCCGGTCTGATCCACTTCGGGCTCCGCCGTGCCACCAACGTCCATTGGCAGGCGCTCGACGTGAACAAGCAAGTGCGCGCCGGCGCGCTCGGCCAGAAGCCGGTGATCCTGTGGTTCACCGGCCTGTCGGGCGCCGGCAAGTCGACCATCGCCAATCTGGTCGAGAAGAAGCTCACCCTCGCCGGCCACCACACCTATCTGCTCGACGGCGACAATGTCCGCCACGGCCTCAACCGCGACCTCGGCTTCACCGATGCCGACCGCGTCGAGAACATCCGCCGCGTTGCCGAGGCCGCCAGGCTCTTCGTCGACGCCGGGCTGATCGTTCTGGTCTCCTTCATCTCGCCCTTCCGCTCCGAACGTCGCATGGCGCGCGAACTGGTCGGCGCCGACGAATTCCTCGAGATCTACGTAGATACGCCGCTGGAGGTCGCCGAGGCGCGCGACGCCAAGGGCCTCTACGCCAAGGCGCGCGCCGGCGAGATCCAGCACTTCACCGGCATCGACAGCCCTTATGAGCCGCCGCTTGCCCCCGACCTCCACCTGGACACGACCGCGGCGAGCGCCGAGGA
>CAWHLM010000006.1:0-201927 GCA_963830215.1 uncultured Alphaproteobacteria bacterium | reverse complement strand
CTCGACCGCGGCGATGACGCAATGATCCTCTCCCACCCGCCATGGAACGATCTTCAGCCGTGCGTAGTTGTCACGATCCTCTGGAAACAGGACATCGCTGTCGGGCGGGTCGTCGAGAAGATTGACGAAGGGCAGCCCTTGGACTTCGGCCAGCGCCCGGTAATAGTCGATCGGACGGATCTGGCCCTTTCCGATCAGCACTTCGCCGACATTGGATTGCCAGATCAATTGGTCGGCGACGGCGCTGCCAAAATCCGCCGATGAAAGCATCCCGCGGTCGAACAGCAGCCGGGCGGCGCGCATGTGCGCCAGCGTAGCCAGGGCCCCACTCTGGCCAGGACGCTTGTCGGCATCTTCTGCAACACGCGCTGGCAACAAGGATGTCATGAAACGCAAACGCCAACCGCGATTTGTCGGCCGGCGGCTCCCCAAGAACAAAGCCCGGCGAGAGCTGTCAGCGGTGATATTTGCAGAATAGAATTGAGAAATCGGGCCTGGATTGAGTTCAAATCCTCGAGGATAGATTTAGGATTTGTTCAGGCTTGTGCGCGCTGGCGGAGCCGCCACACGCGGACGAAAGGCTTTGGCCGGCCTGCGATCTCTTCGATCGTCCGCGCGGAAATGGTGCGTCGCCGGCCTGGCAAGGGTGCCGATCTCAGCTTCCGAGGCGATTTCAGACATCACGGATTTCGGCGGCCAGGGGGCTGCATTGAAACCGGACTTCGCGTGCTAGCCGCGCACGACCGATGTCAACGAGGCGGCACAACCGTCGTGGTGCCCGGCGTTCAGGCGTCCAATCCCGCTTTGCGCAGGCCTCGACCAGCAGCTGTCCGCGTCCTCGGCGCGTCGATACACCGCGATCTTTCGGATTTGGGCCATCGAAAAATCGGGATTGATCCGCCGCGCTTGCGCTAGGGCATCGCGCGCCAGAGTATCCTCGCCGAGTTGTGCGTAGGCGGCCGCAAGAAAGTAATACGGCGGCAAGGCGTGTGGGTTGCGGGTGACGCTGCGCTTGATCGATTGCACGGCATCCGCAAAGCGGCGCATCGTGAATTGCGCCAGACCGACATAGAGCGGGTAGTAAAACGGATAGAACGGATCGAGGCGCATTGCCTTCTTGATCAGCCCCTCGACTTGCTCCGGCTCGCCTGAAAACAGCAATGTGCCGGCGAGGTTGGCGTAGGCCTCTGCCTTGCCCGGTTCGACCTCGACCCAGTGTTTCGCAGCCGCCAGCGCCTTGTCGTGTTGTCGCATGAACTGATGAACCGTGGTCAGCGCCTCATAGACCAGCGGCAGGGACGGATCGAGGCGCTCGGCCGCCTGCGCCAGGCGAAGGCCCGATCGAGCGCCCCCGGGACGTCGAAGAACCAATCCTGCACGTGGGTTTCGGCAAGCCCCGCATAGGCCTCGGCATAGTCCGGGGCGAGCGCCATCGCCCTCTCGTAGAGCTGCCGCGCAGCCGCGTTCCCCTCCTTGGTGAACAGCCGGTACTGTTCGCGCGCACGCAACACGCAATCGTAAGCTTCGAGGTCTTCCGGCTTGCCGCGCGATGACGGACCGCGCTTGACATCGGTCAGTTGCACCGCGAGGGCGCGCACGATCTGTGTCGTGACGTCGTCCTGCACGGCGAATATGTCGGCAAGGTCGCGATCGTATCGTTCGGCCCAGACATGCCCGCCCGAGCCGCCGTCGATGAGCTGCGCCGTCACCCGAATCCGCTGTCCTGCCTTGCGGACGCTGCCTTCCAGAACGTAGCGCACACGCAAGTCGCGGCAGACGTCCTGCACCTTCGTCGCCTTTCCCTTGTAGGTGAAGGTCGAGTTTCGAGCGATGACGAGAAGCGCCGGCAATCGCGACAGCTCGGTGATGATGTCTTCGGTGATGCCGTCGGCGAAGTAGCCCTGTTCGGGGTCGGCGCTCATATTGTCGAAAGGCAGGACGGCAACCGAGGGCCGTTCTGCCGTCGCTGGATCCGCTTGCGGAAGTATCGGCCGCCGGAAGCGCCGTTGCGCTCGCCGTGTCATCGACGCGGATGTGCCAGATGTCCACCGGTTCGGGGATGTTCTTGAGCCGTTGCGGCCCGATCGCCGTCAGCTCGACATCGACTTTGCCGCGCACCTGCTCGTAGACGGCGCGCGAGATGCATACGCCACCGGCCGGCGCCAGCGGTTCCAGCCGCGCCGCGATATTGACGCCGTCGCCGAGGATGTCTTCGCCGTCGATGATGATGTCGCCGACATTGATGCCCATGCGCAGGCGCAGCCGACGATCTTCCGGGTCTCCTGCGCCGCGCTCGCGCATGTCGGTCTGAATGGCGAGCGCCGCTCGCACCGCGGCAACAGCCGAAGGAAACTCGATCAGGAATCCGTCGCCCATGGTCTTGATCAGGCGCCCGCCGGCGGCCGCGATCCTTGGGTCGATGACTTCGGCGCGCAGCGCCCTCAGGCGCGTGACGACGCCTTCTTCATCAGCAGCCATCTGGCGGCTGAAGCCGACAATATCTGCGACGAGGATGGTGGTCAGGCGTCGGTCCATGAACGTCCCTGGGTCACGCAGCGGCGCCTCGGCTGACGCAGTGTGCGGCAATGTGTCCGCGGCAACAAGCGGCGATCAACTCGACAGCGCGAGGGAGGCGCGCCCCTCACTCCCCGCGGAGCGCCAGCCACAGGCCGCCGGCGACCAGCAGGCTACCGCTGGTCCAGCGGATGGCGCGGGCGCGGCCTGAGCTCAAGCCCGTGGCGACGCGGGAGGCCAGTAGCACATAGATCGTGTCGGTGATCGCGGCGACCGCCATCGACGTCGACGCCCATGATGAGGATCTGCAGCGCGGCGCTGCCGGCGGGATCGATGAACTGCGGAAAGAAGGCGCCGAAGAAGAGCAGCGCCTTGGGATTGCTGACCTCGACCATCATCGCCTGGGTGAAATAGCCGCCGCGGGGCGCGCGCGGCGCGGCGCCGGCATGGGCGTCCTCGCGCCCGAGGATGAGCCTGACGCCGAGGAAGACGAGATAGGCGGCGCCGGCCAGCCGCACCCAGACGAACCATTCGCCCATCGCCGCGATCAGCGAGGCGAGACCGGCCAGCGTCAACACCACCATGACGGCGAAGCCCGCCTGGAAGCCCGCGACATTGGCGAGCCCCGCGCGGCGGCCGTGGCGCAGGCTGTTGGCGACGATCAGCGTCACCGACGGGCCGGGGGCGATCATCACGACGATGGTGGCGGCGAGAAATGTGAGCCAGGTGGAGAGGTGCATGGACGGGATCGAGGGCAGGTGAGGCTAGGGGTTGAGCCTAGTGTTTATCGGTCGGACGGTCGACACCCTTTCGCTCCGCGGCCGTGACGAGTTTGCCCCCCCACCGGTCATTCTCCGCGCAAGCGGAGGATCGGCGTCGGCGAGCAATGAGATTTCGGGCTTGCGGAAACCGATCCTCCGTCTCGGCTACGCCTCGCCGGAGGATGACGGAGAATGAGTATGCCGCCGGCCGCCTAGAACTGGAACGCCGATGGACGACCTCACGCACACTTTCGTCGAGCGCGGCGACCTCGCCCATCTGGCGCTGTTCCTGTGGGCGAGCGGCGCCAGCGCGCTGCTCGTCTGGGCGCTCCGCGAGCTTGCCGCCTCCAACCGGCGCTTCAACGATTTCGTCAACGAGATCGCGCGGCTGAACCGCTTCTTTAGTGATCGCGACTAACCGATTCAACGGACTCCGGAAAATGAAACAGTTGCTGATGATGATCGGCGGTTCGCGCTCGGGCGCGCACCGCGCGGTGTTCCACGCCTTCGCCGAGGGGCTGGCGCGCATGATCGGCCGCCGGCAGGGAACGGCGCGGGTGCGGGCGGTGGAGCTGTAGGGCAGTCGGCAATCGGCAGCCGAGCGTGCCGAAGCCGACTCATCGTCCTCTCCTTCGGTCATCCTCCGCGAAAGCGGAGGATCGTTCTCGGCAGACGAGGCGCCGCGGATGGCGGACAGCGATCCTCCGATCTCGGCTTCGCCTCGTCGGAGGATGACGGACGCTGGGAGGCGCGGCCGATGACTGCGACTACCTGGGTCCCGGCTTTCGCCGGGACGACACTCTTTGCTGGAAAACACCCATGATCCTTACCGAACGGAAATTCGCCCGGGCGACGCTCTCGGCGGTCGAGGCCGACGGCACCTTCACCGGCTATGCCTCGCTCTTCGGCCGTGCCGATCTCGGCCGTGACATGGTGATGCCCGGCGCTTTCCGCGCCTCGCTTCGCCGGCGTGGGGCCGGGGGCGTGAAGATGCTCTTCCAGCACGACCCCAACACGCCGATCGGCGTGTGGCTCGACATTCGCGAAGACGGCGAGGGGCTGCTGGTGAAGGGGCGGCTGACGACCGAGGTCGAGCGGGCGCGCGAGGTGCTGTCGCTGATGCGCGCGGGCGCGCTCGACGGACTGTCGATCGGCTATCGCACTGTGCGCGGACGCACCGACGCCAAGACGGGAGTGCGTGCTCTCTACGAGGTCGACCTGTGGGAGATCTCGGTGGTGACCTTTCCCATGCTGCCCGAGGCGCGGGTCACGAGCGTCAAGGACGCTGACATGCACCTGGCGCGGACGATCCGCCGCGCGACGGCGCTGGTGCGGCGGGCGATAAACTGACCCCACCCACCGCGCTTGCGCGCGGTCCCCCCTCCCCGTTCCGGGGAGGGATGGGAGTTCGTGGCAGCGGCCTCCGATCCCTCCCACGCGTAGCGGGGGAGGGTGGCTCCGAGCGCAGCTCGGAGACGGGTGGGGGGTGATGGAAAGGCTGTGCCTTATCCCCCCCTCCTGGCTTCGCTGACGTTTCGCTCACGCGAGCCGAAGCTTCGCTTTTCTCCCCCGGAAAGGGGGAGAAGGGCGCAAGCGGCACCGATACTCCAAAACTCGAACCTGAAAGGAACAGCAGACATGCAGGCTGCACCCGTGCCCGCGCCCGAGACCAAGGCCGCGGAGACGACCGGCGATGTCGCCGGGGCGTTCGAAGACTTCATGACGACCTTCGAGGCGTTCAAGGCGGAAAACGACACACGCCTGGCCGAGATCGAGCAGAAGCGCGTCGCCGACGTGCTGACGGTGGAGAAGGTCGACCGCATCAACCGCGCCCTCGACGAGCAGAAGCGGCTGATGGATACCCTGGTGCTGAAGGCGCGCCGGCCGCTGCTTGGCCGCGACGGCCAGCCGCTTTCGGCCGCGGACATCGAGCACAAGGCGGCGTTCGAAGCCTATGTGCGCGGCGGCGCCGAGGAGGCGCTGCGCGGCATGGAGAAGAAGGCGCTGTCGGTGACCTCCGACGGCGGCTATCTGGTGCCCGACGAGACCGAGCGCGAGATCGGCCGGCGCCTGTCGGCAGCCTCGCCCATCCGGGCGATTGCCGGCGTGCGCCAGGTCTCGGGCTCAACCTACAAGAAGCCCTTCGTCACCGCCGGTGCCGCCACCGGCTGGGTGGGCGAGACCGACTCGCGCCCGCAGACCACCGCGCCGAACTCTGGCCGAGCTCGAGTTCCCGACCATGGAGCTCTACGCCATGCCGGCGGCGACCGGCACGCTCCTCGACGACAGCGCCGTCAACATCGACGAGTGGCTGGCGGGCGAGGTCGAGACCGTCTTCGCCGAGCAGGAAGGCACCGCGTTTGTCACCGGCGACGGCGACAAGAAGCCGACCGGCTTCCTCCACTATACGACCATCGCCGAGGCGAGCTGGGCCTGGGAGAAGATCGGCTATGTCGCCACCGGCGTCGACGGCGCCTGGCCGGCCGATACCCCCTCCGACATCCTGGTCGACCTCGTCTATGCGCTCAAGGCCGGCTATCGCCAGAACGGCACCTGGGTGATGAACCGCGCCAGCCAGGCGGCGATCCGCAAGATGAAGGACGACAGCGACAACTACATCTGGCAGCCTGCGGCGGTCGCCGGCCAGCCGGCAAGCCTGATGAACTTCCCCATCGCCGAGTCGGAGGACATGCCCGACATCGGCTCGAACGCCTTCGCCGTCGCCTTCGGCGATTTCCGTCGCGGCTATCTGATCGTCGACCGCGTCGGCGTGCGCGTGCTGCGCGACCCCTATTCCGCCAAGCCCTACGTGCTCTTCTACACGACCAAGCGGGTGGGCGGCGGCGTGCAGGACTACGACGCGATCAAGCTCCTCAAGTTCGGCACGGCCTGAGCCGCCCCGTCCCTCCCCGGGCCTGTGCCGACGGGCGGCCTCGCGGGCGATGAGCCCGCGGGGCCGTCTGGCTGAAGAACCACCGTCATCCCCCGGCGAGCGCAGCGAGACCGGGGGATCGCCTTCCCCACGAAACAACATCTGCCGTGCTCACCGAGGCCGATCCTCCGGACAAGCCGGAGGATGACGGGCCTGACGCGACATGGGCATCGCACCTTCCAGGGACGTCTTCATGACCGCAGCATTGATCACAGCGCCGGCGCTGGAGCCGGTGACGCTGGCTGATGCCAAAGCGCATCTCCGCCTCGACAGCGACGATGACGACGCGCTCCTCAGCGCCGCGATCGTAGCGGCGCGCGTCCATGTCGAGGCGCTGTCCCGCCGCTGCCTCATCGAGCAGGGCTGGCGCGTCTATCTCGACCAATGGCCGCGAAAGCGCATCGTGAGGCTGACGCCGGCACCGCTGATCTCTGTCGATGCGGTCACCGTCTATGACGCCGATGGCGACCCGACCGTCGTGGCCGAAGACGACTACGAGGTCGACGCGGTGGCCGTGCCCGGCCGGCTGGTGCTCTCCGGCAGCGCGCCGGTCGCGGTCGGCAAGGCCGTGAACGGCATCGAGATCGACGTGACCGCGGGCTATGGGCCTTCGAGCCTCGAGGTGCCGGCGCCGCTCCGCCAGGCGACCATGATGCTCACCGCCCACTGGTACGAGCATCGCGGCGTGGTCGGCCACGACATGGCCGGCGACATACCGCCGCTGGGCTTCGACGCGCTGATCGCGCCCTACCGGATCCTGTCGCTATGAGCGCGGCGGCGGACTACGATCCCGGCTGGCTGCGGCACCGGGTGACGGTCGAATCCGGCGCCTCGGCGCCGGACGGCGCCGGCGGCGAGACGGTTCTCTGGGACACGCTGGCGACGCTGTGGGCGCACATCGAGCCGACGGACGCGACCGAGAAGATCGTCGCCGGACATCTCTCCGGCGTGGTCACCCATCTGGTGAGCTTCCGCTTTCGCGAGGACCTTGCCGGCGGCATGCGGGTTGCTTTTCGAGGGCGCACCTTCCGCGTGCTCGCCGTCCACGACCCCGACGAGAGCCGCCGCTATCTGGTGGCCAAATGCATGGAGGAAGGGGCCATGAACGATGCGCTGAGGCTGACCGGCGCCGACCTGGTGCGCGCGCTCGGCGGCATGACGCCCGCCGTCGACCGGGCGGCACGCCAGCACGCCGAGGACGTGGCGCTCCTTGTGCACGAAGAAACGGGGGTCATGACCCGCGTGCTGCGGCGCGAGAACGGCGACTATGTCGTCAGCATCGAGGGCGAGGGGCTCTTCGCACGCGAGTTCGGGACCGTTGATGCACCGGGCGACCTGGCGATCGCGCCAGCGATCGCGAGGATGAAACTAACCACTTGAGCGTCATCCTCCGGCGAGCAAAGCGAGACCGGAGGATCGCCCTCCTCTTGCGAAGAAGATCCGCCGTGCGTGCTGCGGCCGACCCTCCGGTCAAGCCGGAGGGTGACGGAGCGTGGAAATGGCGCCGCGCCACCAGTTGATCGCGAGCGCCAGCGGCAAAGCTAGGGAGAACCATAATGACCTCGGCAGCTCGTGCCTTGCAGAAGGCGGTCTATGTCGCGCTTGTCGCCGACGACGGTGTCGGCTTGCTGATCGGCGACCGCATCTACGACGGCGCGCCGCGCAATGCGGTATTTCCTTACGTCACCCTCGGCCGCGCGACGCTCACCGACTGGAGCACCGGGACCGAGGCCGGCGCCGAACATCGCCTGACGCTCGATGTCTGGTCGCGCGCCCACGGCAAGAGCGAATGCCTCGCCATCGCCGAGGCGATCCGCGTCGCGCTGCATGACGCCGCACTGGCGCTTGCCGGTCACGCGCTGGTCAATCTGCGCTTCGAGACTGCCGACACGGTGCGCGACCCGGACGGCATCACCTTCCACGGCGTCCTGCGGTTTCGGGCCGTAACGGAGCCGGAGTAGCGAATAGCGAATGGTGAATGGCGAATGGTGAACGGAAGCCATTCGCCATTGACCATTCACCGATCACCACCTCCTCCCACGGAGACAACATCCATGACCGCACAGAAGGGCAAGGATCTTCTCTTGAAGATCGACAGCGACGGGGAAGGCACCTTCCAGACCGTCGCCGGCCTGCGCGCCCGGCGCATCTCGTTCAATGCCGAGAGCGTCGACGTGACCGACGCGGATTCCGCCGGCCGCTGGCGCGAGCTGTTGGAAGGGGCGGGCGTCAAGCATGCCAGCGTCAGCGGGTCCGGCATCTTCCGCGATGCCTTGAGCGACGAGACCGTGCGCGGCGTCTTCTTCGACGGGGCGATCCGCGACTGGCAGGTCGTGGTGCCCGATTTCGGCACGCTCTCCGGCGCCTTCCAGGTGACGGCGCTGGAATATTCCGGCGAACACAATGGCGAGCTCGCCTACCAGATGGCGCTGGAGTTCGCCGGCGCGATTGCGTTTGCGGCGGCGTGAGGCGGGTCAGTCGTACCTGCAGATGAGCCTGAAGGAGTTGTCGAAGGGCTCCATGTCCAGCGCTACCTTGGCCCGAATGAGCCCAATCCAGCCCGATCGACTGTCCCCAAAGCCTTCTGCAACCTCAGAGCTATGGGGCGAGGGCACCCAGAGAACAATGTCGTCTGGCAGAAGGGATTCACCCTCACTGGACGGCGTGCAGGCACTCACGATGAATCCTCCGTCGGGAGAGGCGATCCTGAGCACTGCAAGCTGTCGTCCATCCGAGTCACGTCCCACCGCTATGGCGGTGCCGAACTCCTTTTTGGCGTCGAGCACGATGGCGGCTATGCCTTTGCCGGCCTGAATATCAGTATCACCGTATTTGCACTGCATTCTGAAGAACGCTTCTGGATCCGTGAATACGAATGTCGCCGGCTTTTGGCTTTGCCTCTTGTCGAATGGCCACATGAAAGCATTCCACGGATCAACGATCGAAGATGCCAAATCCAAACTACTTGTGTGGTGATGAAATGACAAACAGGCAACGCGGTGAGGTCGAGGCGGCGCTCGACGGGCGGACATGGACGCTGTGCCTGACGCTGGGCGCCCTGGCCGAGCTGGAGGAGGCGCTGGAGACCGGCGACTTAATAGGGCTGGCACGGCGCTTCGGCGAGGGCAGGCTGGCGGCCGGCGATGCGATCCGCGTGATCGGCGCGGGGTTGCGCGGCGCCGGCAATGATGTAAGCGATGCACAAGTCGCGGCCATGCGCGCCGAAGGCGGCGCGACGGGCTATGTCGCCATCGTCGGCGAATTGCTGGCGGCGACCTTCGGCGGCAGCGATGGCTGAGACCTTTCCCTGGCGCCAGGCGATGGCCTTCGGTCTCGGGCGGCTGCGGCTGGCGTCGCACGATTTCTGGGCGATGACCCCGCGCGAACTGACGGCGGCGGTGGAAGGTGTCATCGGGCCGTTGCGGCAACCGCTCGACCGGACAGCGCTCGACACGCTGATCGCGCGCTATCCCGACGGGTCGCAGAGATAGGCGGCCGGGGTCAGCCCTTCGCCTTGGCGCGCGCGATCGCCGCGACGATCATCTGGCGGGCATGGGCAGCATCGCCCCAGTCGCCGATCTTGACCCACTTGCCGGGCTCCAGATCCTTGTAGTGCTCGAAGAAGTGCTCGATCTGCTTGAGCGTGATGTCCGGCAGGTCGTCGTAATTGTGGACGTCGGCGTAGCGCAGCGTCAGCTCGGGCGAGGGCACCGCGATGATCTTTTCGTCGCGGCCGCTGTTGTCCTCCATGATGAGGACGCCGATCGGCCGCACATTGATGACGCAGGCCGGCACCAGCGCGCGCGTGTTGCACACCAGCACGTCGATGGGGTCGCCATCCTCCGACAGCGTGTGGGGAACGAAGCCGTAGTTCCCCGGATAGGTCATCGGCGTGTAGAGGAAGCGGTCGACGAAAAGCGTCCCGGCCTCCTTGTCCATTTCGTACTTGATCGGCTGGCCGCCGACCGGAACCTCGATGATGACGTTGACGTCGTCCGGCGGATTCTTGCCGATGGCGATGGCTTCGATGCGCATGGATGTCTCTCCAGCAGGCTGTCGGTGACGCCGGCCCTGCCGGGCGGCATCCCGACGCAATAGCGATCTCTTTGCTGCAGCGCACGCTGTTTTTCGCGGCGGGGCGGCGGGTCTTTCCATGGAGCCACAGAATGACCACCGAAATCGATACGCTGACCATCGCCGTGACCGCCGACACGCGCGCCTTCGAGACATCGATGCGGACGCTGACCGGGCAGGCGAACAGCTTCTCGAGCGCGATTTCGCGGGCCTTCAAGGATGCCGTTGCCGGCGGCAAGAGCTTCGAGAGCGTGCTCTCCAGCCTGGCACTGAAGCTTGCCGGCCTGGCGCTGGACCGCGCTTTGCAGCCGGTGACCAGCGCCATCGGCAGCGACGCGCTTCGAGGAGGTGGTGAGCGAGAGCCGCGACGGCGGCGGCAAGGGCGGCGGCAGCGGCACGACCACGCGCACCTATTCCTATTATGCCAACTTCGCCGTGGCCTTGAGCGAGGGGCCGGTGGCGCGCATCGGCCGCGTCTGGGCGGACGGCAAGCCGTTCGACCTTTCAACCTGCACCTGCCGCTTCTATGCCGGCGACGAGACGCAGGAGGTCGACAGCCTGATCGCGGCCAAGCAGGGCGCCGCACCCGCCAATCGCGGCACCGCGGTCATCGTCTTCGAACGTCTGCCGCTCGAAGATTTCGGTAACCGCATCCCGCAGCTCTCCTTCGAGGTGATCCGCCCGGTCGCCGGCGTCGAGGCCGACATCCGCGCGGTCACCCTCATCCCCGGTTCGACCGAGTTCGGCTACGACCCGGAGCCGGTGCTGAAGGTGATCTCGCCGGGCAATCGCGCGGCGCTCAACCGCCACGTCGACGGTGCCGCCAGCGACTGGCAGGCATCGCTCGACGAGCTGCAGGCGGTCTGCCCCAGTCTCGACCGGGTGGCGCTGGCGTGACCTGGTTCGGCGACGATCTCCGCGCTGGTAATTGCACGCTGATGCCGGCGGTCGCCGACCGCGAAACGTTGACCACGCCGGAGGACTGGAGCGCGGCCGGCCTGACGCGGGCAACGGCGCGGCTCAACTCGACCTTCGACGGCAAGCCGGCCTTCGGCGGCACGCCCTCGGATGCCTCGGTGGTGCGCGCGCTCCGCGACCTCGCGAGACGCGGCATCAAGGTGACCGTCCACCTCTTCATCATGATGGACGTGTCGGCCGACAACGCGCTGCCCGACCCCTATGGCGGCGAGCACCAGGCCGCCTATCCCTGGCGCGGGTCGATGACCGTGTCGCTGGCGCCGGGCAAAGAAGGCTCGCCGGAAAAGACAAGCACAGCGGCCAACGAGATCGCCGCCTTCGTCGGCACGGCGGCGCCCACCGACTTTGCGGTGAGCGGCGACGCGGTGACCTATTCCGGGCCGGGCGAGTGGTCGCTCCGCCGCATGGTGCTGCATTACGCCTGGCTCGCCAAGGCAGCGGGCGGCGTCGATGCCTTTCTCATCGGCTCGGAACTGCGCGGGCTCACCACCATCCGCTCCGACGGGAGGACCTATCCCTTCGTCGCGGCGCTGAAGGCGCTCGCCGCCGACGTGAAGAGCATGCTCGGCGAGGCGACCAAGGTCTCCTACGCCGCCGACTGGAGCGAGTATTTCGGCCACCAGCCGGGCGACGGCTCCGGCGACGTGTTCTTCCATCTCGATCCGCTGTGGGCGGATGCCAATGTCGACTTCGTTGGAATCGACAATTACATGCCGCTCTCCGACTGGCGCGACGGCGACGACCACCTCGACGCGGCGGCCTGGGATCTCGGGCCGCGACGTTCTCTATCTCAAGACGAACATCGCCGGTGGCGAGCATTTCGACTGGTACTATGCCAGCGACGCCGACCGCGATGCGCAGGTGCGGTCCGAGATAAGCGACGGCGCCTATGGCAAGCCCTGGGTGTTCCGCCCGAAGGACATTGCCGGGTGGTGGAGCAATCAGCATTTCGACCGGCCAGGCGGAGTTGAGTTCGGCGACAGCGACCGGCTGGGTGGCGGAGGGCAAGCCCATCTGGTTCGCCGAGACCGGCTGCCCGGCGGTGGACAAGGGACCGAATGAGCCCAACGTCTTCCCCGATCCGAAGTCGTCGGTGAGCCGCCTGCCGCATTATTCGACCGGCACGCGCGACGACCTCGTTCAGCGGCGCTTCATTTCCGCGGTGCTCGGCACCTGGAACCCGAACGATCCCGATTTCGACGAGAGCGCCAATCCGGTCTCGTCGGTCTATGGCGGGCGCATGGTCGACGCGACCGCCATCCATCTGTGGACCTGGGATGCGCGGCCCTATCCGGCCTTTCCGCTTTTGACCGACGTGTGGTCGGACGGCGCCAACTGGGAGACCGGCCATTGGCTGAACGGCCTCCTCGGCGCGCCGACGGCGGAAGCGCTGGTCGCCCAGATCCTTTCCGACTACGGCATCACGACCGCAACCGTCGGCGATCTCGACGGCACGGTCGACGGTTACCTGATCGACCAGGTGATGTCGGCACGCGACGCGTTCGAGCCGCTGTCCGAGCTGCTCGCCTTCGAGGCCGCGGAGAGTGGCGATATCTTCCGCTTCGTGCGCCGCGGGCGCAAGGCCCACCGGACCTTCACCGTGGACGATCTGGTCGAGGAGGGCACGCACCCGCTCGTCTCGATCAAGCGGGCGCAGGAGACCGAGCTGCCGGCTGAACTCGCCATCGGCTTTTCCGATGCGCTCGCCGATTACCGCGCGAGCTCGGTCAATTCGCGCCGGCTCACCGGCGGCAGCCGGCGGGTGGCGAGCATCAACAGCGGCGCGGTGATGAGCTCGGCGGTGGCGGGCGGCCTTGCCGACACGCTGCTGCAGGATCTCTGGGCCGGTCGCGAGACCGTGGCGCTGGCCTTGCCGCCGAGCAGACAAGCACTGGAGCCGGCCGACATCTGCACGCTCGATCTCGGCGATGGCGACACGCGCACGCTGCTCGTCACCAAGGTCGAAGATGCGGGGCTGCGGCGTATCGCGGCGCGGACAGTCGACCCGGACATTCTGGTGCCGGTGCCGGCCGCAGCGCGGGCGCTCGCGCCGCTTGCCGTGGGACTCTACAGCCCGCCCGAGGTGCTGCTGCTAGACCTGCCGCTGATTTCGGGAAGCGAGCCCGGCAACGCGCCGCGCATCGCCGCCTACGAATAGCGCGGGCGAGTGCCGTCCCATATGCGGCTGTAGAAGAACTGCTGCGGGACGACGGTGCAGGTCGAACGTTCGACCTTGGTCGCGACGGCCACCGTCATGTAGAGCGCATCATCGAGGCCGCCGAACGCGACGAACTCGAGACCGCCCGGCGTATACCGCCCGATCTTCCACGGGCGTCCTTCGACCTTCCTGGTATGCCGCGCGAGGAAGGTGCGAACGTCGTCATAGCCGTTGGCCATGTAGTAGTCGGAATAGAGCGTCGGCGACAAGCTGTAGAAGCCGTGGTCGACATAGTTGTTGCACGGACTCATGTGCACCACGCGCCCGCCGACGCGCAGAAGTTTGTGGATGTTCGCCAGGGCATTGGGGACATTGAAGACGTGCTCCAGCGTCCCGCCGTCGAAGACGAGGTCGTAGCGGCGAGAGCGCTCGGCCGGGGGATCGTCGGCAGAGTTGAGATCGAGAATGAAATCGGCGCCCTCATAGTCCGAAACGTCGGAGCGATGAACGGCAGCAAAGCCGAGGGCAGCAAAGAACGCGGCATCGCCGGCAGGCTCATTCTTCGGAAACGTCGCGAATTGAGCGGCCATGCGGCCGGCACCAATGCGCTTGGCGGCAGACAGGAGTGATGCCCCGGTCGCCGAGAAGGCTTGGGCACCGAGCGTCAACACCTCACCGCTGACCGGTTGCTCCAGCGTGAGCTTCATCAGGAAGGTGGCGGCGGATGTCGAGATACCCATGGCGGCGCCGACACTAGTCGGCGCCGTTGGAGGATTTAACGAACAATGACCGACATCACGACGGTATCGCCGGCGCTGATCCCGTTCACGGCGGCGTTCGAGGGCAGGGTGCACCGCGCCTATCGCGACGCCGGCGGTGTCCTCACCATCGGCAACGGCTTCACCATGCTGTCGAAGGTCTTCGCCGACTACTGGCTGCAGCAGCATGGCCACACGCTGCGCCTCGGCGACACGATCAGCGATGCCGAGTGCGACCTGCTGCTGGGCAGGCTGCTTGACGACGAATATGCCCCGCCGGTGGCCAAGCGCTTCGCCGGCCTCGGGCTTACGCAGCACGAATTCGACGCGGCCACCGACGTCTGCTTCAACTGCGGCACCGGCTCGCTGAAGTGGTCATGGGCCGGGCAGCTCGCCGCGCGCGCCACCGCAGCCGCTGCCGCGCGATTGCGCAAGACGGCGGTGACCGCCGGCGGGCGCAGGTTGAAGGGACTGGAGCGGCGACGTGCGGCAGAGGCCAAGCTGCTGGAGAGCGGCGACTATGGTGGCGCGGGTCAGTCGGCGGGCCCCGGATCAGGTCCGTGGACCAATCGGCAGTCGGTTGAAGAGGTCAAGGCGTATCAGCGCCAGCTCGCGACGCTCGGCCTCTATGCCGGCGCCATCGAGGGCATTGGCGGCGCCGGCACGCTGACCGACGGTGCCGTGCGTACCTTCCAGCAGGACAGCGGCCTCGTCGTCGACGGCATGGTCGGCCCGGCGACGCGGGCCGCACTTACGCGCGCCGTCGGCGCCAAGCGGGCCGCGCAGGCGGCAGGCGGCAGTGCTGTTACGGCTGGCGCCGTCGGCGGTGGCAGCGACCTCGCCCACGATCCTTCGGCGCTCGATTGGCATCTGGCCCTGACCGTCGGGGTGGCGGCTCTGATCGTCGCGGCGCTCGTCCTCGGCGGCCTCCTGCTGTGGCGCCAGCGCGGCGTGATCCTCAGGCGACGAACGGCGGCGTGACGGTCGGTCGGCGCATCTGGGCGCAGTGCTTGCACATGCGAACCCAACGGAGTCTTCCTATGACCATGTTCAAAGGCTGGCGGACGCTGGCCGCAAACGGCCTCGTCATTTTCGCTGGCGTACTCGCTTATCTGCAGACGGCCGGGCTCGCTTCCGTGCTGCCGCCGAAATATGCCTGGGTGCCGATCGCTCTGGGCGCGCTCAATATGGCGCTCCGCCTGATCACCACCGGACCGGTCGGGAGCAAGAACTGATGCTCGCGGGAATCGTCGGTCTCGCGCTCAGGCTCGCCTCGTCGGGCCTCATCGACAAGATCCTGACCGGCCTGCAGGCCCAGGCGGACAGCCAGGTCGAGCGCGAGAAGGTCACGGCCGAAGTGGCGATCGAGCAGGTCAAGGCCGAACTCGGGCGCCGGCAGGCGCAGCGCGACGTGCTGATCGCCGAACAGGGCAGAGCGGTGACGGCGATGATGCGCCCCGCCTTCGCCTATCCGCTGGCGATCTACTATGCGGCGGTGATCGCCGACTCGCTGTTCCATTTCACCTGGAACGTGGCCGCCCTGCCGGCCCCGATCGGCGACTGGTCGGGCTGGATCATTTCTGCGATCTTCCTGTCCGAAAGCGGCGAGCGCATCACCCGCACCATCGTCGGCCGGCGGGGCGGGTGAGCGGCGAGAGCCGGCATTCAGGGCGCATTCATCTTGAGACGGCTATCTGGGGGCATGTTGAAACGGATCGTGGCGGGGCTGGTCATAGCGGCTGGGCTGATGGCTGCGGGAAACCCCGCCGCCCACGCCGCCGGTTGCCTCAGTGATGCCCAGGCGCGCCAGGCCTTCGCCAGCGGTCAGGCGCGGCCGCTGGCCGCCTTCATGGCTGCCATCATTGCGGCCGTCGGCGGCGGCAACGCGGCCGGCGCCGAGCTTTGCCAGGTCGGCGGCCGTCTGGTCTGGAGGGTCGTGTGGCTGAGCGGCGGCGGACAGAGAACGATCACCGTCGACGCCGTCAGCGGCGCCATTCACTGAGGGAGGCTTGCGACCGGCCATGCGGGTTCTGGTGGTCGAAGACGACGGCGATCTCAACCGGCAGCTCGCGGAGGCGCTGAAGGAGGCGGGCTATGTCGTCGACAGCGCCTTTGACGGCGAGGAGGGGCACTTCCTCGGCGACACCGAACCCTATGACCTGGTCGTGCTCGACATCGGCCTGCCGGTGCTCGACGGCATTTCCGTTCTGGAGAAATGGCGCCGCGACGGCCGCACCATGCCGGTGCTGATCCTCACCGCCCGCGACCGCTGGAGCGACAAGGTACAGGGCATCGACGCCGGCGCCGACGACTACGTTGCCAAGCCCTTCCACATCGAGGAGGTGCTCGCCCGCGTCCGCGCGCTCGTGCGCCGCGCCTCCGGCCATGCCTCCAACGAGATCGAGTGCGGGCCGGTCCGCCTCGACAGCCGCTCCGGTCGCGTCACCGTCGACGGCAATCCGGTCAAGCTCACCTCCCACGAATATCGCGTGCTCGAATATCTGATGCACCACCGCGACCGCGTGGTGTCGCGTACCGAGCTCATCGAGCACCTCTACGACCAGGACTTCGACCGGGATTCCAACACCATAGAGGTTTTCGTCGGCCGGCTGCGCAAGAAGATCCCCTCCGACATCATCGAAACCGTGCGCGGGCTCGGCTACCGCATCGTCGAGCCGGGCGATGCGGCCTAATTCGCTTGCCGCCCGCCTGATCGCTGCCGCCACGCTGTGGAGCGTGGCCGCCCTAATCGTCGCCGGCCTCATCCTCACCCACCTCTATCGCCAGAACGCCGAGCAGGCCTTCGACGAGCGCCTCAACGTCTATCTGCAGACGCTGGTCGGCGCGCTTGGCGCCGAAGACCCCGCCCAGCCGCTCAGCGACCCCGGCAACCTCGGCGAACAGCGCTTCGAGCTGATCTATTCCGGCTGGTACTGGGAAGTGCGCCGCACCGACAACGGTCTGGTGGTTCTGGGCTCGCACTCACTGCTCTCCGACAGCCTCGACCTGGGCACTGCGACGGCGACCACCGCCAGCGACGGCGTCACCAGCGGCCGCCTGCCGGGGCCGACAGGCAAGCCGCTGCGCTTCCTCACCCGCCGCATCACGCTGGAAGGCGGCCGCACCTTCGATTTTACCGTTGCCGGCGATTCCGGCGAGTTGGAACAGCAGACGCTCTCCTTCGGCGCCAGCGTCGCGATCACGCTCGCCATATTCGGCATCGGCCTGATCGCCGCCACCTTCATCCAGATCCGCTGGGGGCTGCGGCCGCTCGATGCCGTGCGCGGCGCGCTGAGCGAGCTGAGGAGCGGCAAGCGGGCCCGCATCGAAGGCAATTTCCCCGCGGAAATCTCTCCCCTGGTCAACGAGTTGAACGCGGTACTTGAATCGAATCAGGAGGTTGTCGACCGCGCCCGCACCCAGGTCGGCAACCTTGCCCATGCCCTCAAGACGCCGCTCAGCGTCGTCATCAACGAGGCGCGGGCGAGCCGCGATCCCGCCTCGCTCAAGATCGTCGAACAGACCGAGCTGATGCGCCGGCAGGTCAACCACTACCTCGACCGCGCCCGCATCGCCGCCCAGGCCGACGTCATCGGCGTGGTGACCGAGGTCGAACCGGTGATCGACCGGCTGGTGCGGGTGATGAGCCGCCTCTACGACGAGCGCGGCATCAAGCTGATCAGCGACGTGCCCGACGGTGCCCGCTTCCGCGGCGAGCAGCAGGATTTTGAGGAAATCGTCGGCAACCTGGTCGATAACGCCTGCAAATGGGCGAGGACCAAGGTTGCGGTGACGGCACGCTATCGCCCACCGGACGGAAGCGACGATCTGGGCCTGCTGGAGCTGCGCATCGACGATGACGGCCCTGGCCTGACGGCCGAGGAGATCGAGGAGGCGACCACGCGCGGCCACCGGCTGGACGAGACCAAGCCGGGCTCCGGGCTGGGCCTGTCCATCGTCAGCGATCTCATCGCGCTCTATCGCGGCAGGCTCAGCCTCGACCGCGCCCGCATGGGAGGCCTCTGCGCCCGTGTGGAGCTGCCGGCGGCATGAGGAGAGATTTGCCAAAACGTCTCATTTCCGCCATTGGCAGATGGGATGGTGGCCATGAGGCGGGCAGGGGAACGGGAGCAGGTCGGATGAAACGCGTGACGAGTGCCGCGCTTGCCGGCCTCGCTTTGGCGCTTGCCGGGTGTGCCGATTCCAGATCGGCTGGGGGCCCTGCCTTTGGCAGTGCGCCGCGACTTGTCGGCGGCCTGGCCGGCACCGAAGTCGGCAAGAGCCTCAGCGCGGGTGATCGCCGCCGGGCGCTCGCCGCCGAATACCGGGCGCTCGAATATGGCCGCGCCGGCGCCACCACGCCGTGGAGCGACAGCCTGACCGGACGCTATGGCGAGGTCGTGCCGGGCGCGCCCTACAAGGTCAACGACACCACCTGCCGCGAATATGTTCACATGATCGTCACCGACGGCCACTCCGAGACCGGTCGCGGCACCGCCTGCCGCAGCGCAAACGGAAACTGGCAGACGGTGGGTTGAGCGCACCCGGCACCTCGCCCTAGCGCGGGATGCCGGGTGCGCCGTGGCCTACCACGACATGTTGAAGCCGACGCGCGTTGCCCAGGTCGTTCGATCAAGGCCGATCGCGCCGGCAGCGTTGAAGCTGAGGTTATCGTTGATTCGCAAGGCCGCGCCGAAGCCGAGAGCATTGGCGCCGCCGCCGCTGTAGCCCCCATAGGGGACGCCAGCCGAGCCGCTGTTGCCCTGGAACTGCGCCCAGTTGCCGGCGATCGCAAAGCGGTGTCCCGCCGGGATGTAGGGTGTCGGCATGGCGGCGCTCACCGCAATGCCTTCGAAGGCATCGTTGAACCGAGCGGCCATCTCGCTTTCGCCGGTGTATAGCCCGTTGCTGGTCTGCTGCTTGGTCACGCCCGTATTGGCGTTCAGGCAGACGTCGGTGCCGGGAATGTAGTAGTAACCGGCGCCGTAGCTGTCGCAGATCTTGACGTATTCAACCGGAGCCGCCGCCGCCGGCAGTGTGCTGGCGGCAGTGAGTGCAATCAACGCGAGCAACCCTGTCGACACAATTTTCATATGTCACTCCCTCTGTCGAGTTTCATCTGTCCTTGCCCTGTCGAGTCATTGGCCGCCACCGGGCTCGAATGTGCGGGGATTCGAGGGGCCGGTCCACGGGATTATGCTTGCGCAGCGCGAGGCGGGATTCGCATGTTTTCCGAAGGGCATTGCCACATTGCGGTCGGAAAGATGCTGTCGGAAACCCTTCTCGCGACACCTTGTCTGCGGTAAGCCACCGGCGCCAATGCATTGATCGCCCCAAATGAGATGATTGCGCTCTGGATCGCCATGGCCGTTCTCGCGGCCGCCACGTCGCTGCTGGTGCTTGCACCGCTCTATCGGGCTTCGCGTTGGGCCCGTTCGGAGCGCGGCCAGGCACTGGCGATCTATCGCGACCAGCTCGGCGAGGTGGAGCGCGACCTCGACCGCGGTGTCATCGGCGAGACCGAGGCTGTAGCCGCGCGCACCGAGATTTCCCGCCGGATGCTGCGCGCCGGCCAAGAGCCCGAAGAGGACGGCACGGCGGCGAGCCCGCGCGGGCGCAGCCTCGCCACCGTCGCTATCATCGCCATGCCGCTGGCGGCGCTTGCCTTCTATCTCTTCGTGGGCTCGCCCGAGATGCCGGCCGAACCGCTTGCCGCGCGGCTGGCTGCGCCGACCGACAAGCAGGACATTCCCACCCTCGTCGCCCGCATCGAGGCGCATCTCGCCGCCGATCCGAACGACGGCAAGGGCTGGCAGGTGCTGGCGCCGGTCTATCTGCGCCTCGGCCGCTTCGATGAAGCGGTCAAGGCCTATGAGAACGTCGTGCGTCTGGTCGGCTCCACGGCAGACACCGAATCGGATCTCGGCGAGGCGATCGTCAGCGCCAATGGCGGCACCGTCACCGCCGACGCCCGCGCCGCCTTCGAGCGCGCCGTGAAGCTCGACGCCGGCGCCGTGCGGCCGCGCTTCTATCTGGCTCTGGCCCTTGGCCAGGACGGCAAGACGGACGCGGCGATCGCCGCCTGGAAGGCGCTGCTCGACGGCGCCCCGAAGACGGCGCCCTGGGTCGCCGTCGCCGAGTTGGAACTCGCCAAGCTCGAAGGCGGGACGGCGCCGGCCGCGACCGACGGCTCGGCGGCGGCGCCATCGGGACCGAGCGCCGCCGACGTCAAGGCGGCGGGCGAGATGTCGCCCGCGGATCGCATGGCCATGATCGAGGGGATGGTCGCCAAGCTGGCGGCGCAACTCGACGCCAATCCCGCCGACGGACCCGGTTGGGCACGGCTGATCCGCTCGTATATGGTTCTCGGCAAGGCGGACGACGCGAAGGCGGCGCTGGCCAAGGCGCGCGATGCGCTGGCGGGCGACGCCACGGCGCTGGCAAGCGTCAACGAGGCGGCCAAGGCCGCGGGAGTGCCGGAATGACGATGGTTGCGCCGCGCCGGACAGGCATGTCACGCAAGCAGAGGCGGCTGACGCTGATCGGCCTTGCCGGCATCGTGCTCGCGGTCGCCGTCGGCCTCATCCTCTATGCGCTCTCCGGCAAGATCGTCTTTTTCAATTCGCCCAGCGACGTTGTCGCCGAAAAACTGCCGCCGGGGACGCGCATCCGCCTCGGCGGTATGGTCGAGGACGGCAGCCTCAAGAAAGGCGCCGACGGCAAGGTCAGCTTCGTCGTCACCGACGGCAGCGCCTCGGTTCCGGTCACCTATACCGGCATCCTTCCCGATCTCTTCCGCGAAGGGCAGGGGGTGGTGACCGAGGGCACGCTCACCGCCAACCACTCGCTCGACGCCGACACGGTGCTTGCCAAGCACGACGAACGCTACATGCCCAAGGAGGTGGTCGATGCGCTGAAGGCGCAGGGCCGCTGGGACGAGACGGCCGATTCGGTCAAGGCGAAGGCGGCGGCCGCGAAATGATCCCCGAGCTTGGCCACTTCGCTCTGGTGCTGGCGCTGTTTCTGGCGCTGGTCCAGTCGACCGTCCCCTTCTACGGCGCGCTCGCGGGCGACCGCCGCCTGACGGCGGTGGCCGCCCCTGCCGCGCTGACCCTGTTCCTGCTCACCGGCATTTCTTTCGCCGCGCTGGTGCAGGCGCACATCGTCTCGGACTTCTCGGTCCTCAACGTTGCCGAGAACTCCAATTCGAAGCTGGCGCTCCTCTACAAAATCACCGGCGTGTGGGGGAACCACGAGGGCTCCATGCTCCTCTGGGTCCTGATCCTGGCACTGTTCGGCGCCCTGGTTGCGGCCTTCGGCGCCAACCTGCCCGACCGACTGAAGGCGCTGGTCCTATCGGTGCAGGGCTGGATCGCCTTCGCCTTCCTTCTCTTCATCCTCACCACCTCCAATCCGTTCCTGCGCCTCTTTCCGGCGCCGATCGAGGGTCGCGACCTCAACCCGGTACTGCAGGACATCGGGCTCGCCATCCACCCGCCGCTTCTCTATCTGGGCTACGTCGGCTGCTCGATCTCCTTCTCCTTCGCCGTCGCCGCGCTGATCGAGGGGCATATCGATGCCGCCTGGGCGCGCTGGGCGCGGCCGTGGACGCTGGCTGCCTGGATGTTCCTCACCGTGGGCATCGCGATGGGCTCCTACTGGGCCTATTACGAGCTCGGCTGGGGCGGCTTCTGGTTCTGGGACCCGGTCGAGAACGCTTCGCTGATGCCGTGGCTGGTAACCACCGCGCTGCTCCATTCGGCGATCGTCATGGAGAAGCGCGACGCGCTCAAGATCTGGACGATCCTGCTCGCCATCCTCGCCTTCTCGCTAAGCCTGATCGGCACCTTCCTGGTGCGCTCGGGCGTGCTGACCTCGGTCCACGCCTTCGCCTCCGACCCGACCCGCGGCGTCTTCATCCTCTTGATCCTGTGCATCTTCATCGGCGGCGCGCTGACCCTGTTTGCAGTGCGCGCGGGGGCGCTCGCGCCGGGCGGCGTCTTCGCCCCGTTGAGCCGCGAGGGCGCGCTGATCGTCAACAACGTCTTCCTCACCGCCGCCGCCGCGACCGTGGTCGTCGGCACGCTCTATCCGCTGGCGCTGGAGGCGCTGACCGGCATGCGCATTTCGGTCGGCGCGCCCTTCTTCAATCTCACTTTCGTTCCGCTGGTGGTGCCGCTTCTGGCCATCGTTCCCTTCGGCCCGCTGCTTGCCTGGAAACGCGGCGACCTCCTGGCCGCCACGCAACGGCTGATGCTGGCCTTCGGCATCGCGCTCGCCGGCGCCGTCGTCGCCGGTGCCGTCGCCGGCTTCCACAATGCGCTGGCGCTCGCCGGCATCGGGCTGGGCGTCTGGCTGATCGCCGGCGCGCTCTCCGAACTGGCCTTCCGCATGAAGCTCGGCAGCCTCGCGCTGGGCGCCAGCCTGCGCCGCGCCTTCGGCCTGCCGCGCTCGGCCTACGGCACCATGCTCGCCCATGCCGGCCTTGGCCTGACGGTGCTCGGCATCGTTGCCGCCACCACCTGGCCGGGCGAGATCATCCGGTCGATGAAGCCCGGCGATACGGCGACGCTCGCCGGCTACCAGCTGACGCTCGACGGGTTCGTCGACCGCACCGGCTCCAACTATCAGGAGACGGCGGTGAAATTCACCGTGCGCCAGGGCGGCAACACGATCGCGACGCTGGAGCCGGCCAAGCGGCGCTTCGCGGCCAGCGGCACGGACACGACCGAATCGGCGATCCGCACCATCTGGTTCTCCCAACTCTATCTGTCGATCGGCGACATCGCCGCCGATGGCACGGTGACGGCGCGCCTCTACTGGAAGCCGCTGGTCACGCTGATCTGGCTGGGGGCGCTGGTCATGGCGCTTGGCGGCCTCATGTCGCTCAGCGACCGGCGCCTGCGCGTCGGTGCTCCGAAGCCGGCCAGGCAACGCGCCCACCCGGCACCGGCGGAGTAGGGCGATGCGGCGGTTGGCAGCCCTGGCGATCCTGATCTTTGGCCTCGTTGCGCCGGCGCTCGCCGTCACCCCCGACGAGATGCTCAAGGACCCGGCGCTGGAGGCGCGTGCGCGCGTGCTGTCGGAGGAACTGCGCTGCCTGGTCTGCCAGAACCAGTCGATCGACGATTCGGATGCGGCGCTCGCCCACGACATCCGCGTGCTGCTGCGCGACCGGCTGAAGGCGGGCGATACCGACCAACAGGCGATCGACTATCTGGTTGCCCGCTATGGCGAATTCATCCTCTTGAAGCCGCGCTTCAACGGCCACACCTGGGCCTTGTGGCTGATGCCGCCGGGCGCTCTGGTCATCGGCGGCCTGGTGGCGGCGGCCTTCTACTGGAAGCGGCGCAAACGGCCGGCTGAACCGCCGCCCCTCGACGCCGCCGAAGCGGCGGACCTTGCCCGCCTGATGTCGGAAGACGGCTGAAGAGCCGCCGCAAAACCGCGCGACATTACCGAAATGTAACGAGGCCGACAGCGGCCCGTAAGGTCGCCGTCCCCATATTGCCTGCCAAGCAATGCGGCGCCGGCGAGTGGGGACGGTGCCGGTCGAAGGACCCAAAGGACGGAGACTCCGAATGACGAATCCGATTTCCCCCAACAAGAAGAACCTGCGCGCGTTCGCGCTGGGCGGCACGGCGCTGGCACTGGTGCTGGCCGGCGGCGTTCTCGGCGGGTCGCTGAACCTGGTGCGCCCGACCCCGGCTCTCGCCGACCCGGTACAGGTTCCGGCAGTCCAGATCCCCAGCTTCGCCGACCTGGTCGCCAAGGTGAACCCGGCGGTGGTGAGCGTGCGCGTCAAGGACAAGCAGCCCCAGCTTTCGGCGGACAACCAGGATTTCCCCTTCCAGTTTCAGCCCGGTTCGCCGATGGAGCGCTTCTTCCGGCAGTTCCGTCAGCTCAATCCGAACAACAACGACAACCAGCAGCCGCGTCAGCCCGGCTTCTCGATGAGCCTCGGCTCCGGCTTCTTCATCTCCGAGGACGGCTACCTGGTCACCAATAACCACGTCGTCGACAAGGGCTCGTCGTTCACCGTCGTGCTCGACGACGGCACTGAGCTGCCCGCCAAGGTGATCGGCACCGACGACAAGACCGACCTGGCGCTGCTCAAGGTCGACGACCCCAGCCGCAAGTTCACCTACGTCAAGTTTGCCGACGGCACGCCGCGAGTCGGCGACTGGGTGGTCGCGGTCGGCAATCCCTTCGGCCTCGGCGGCACCGTCACCGCTGGCATCGTGTCGGCCGAAGGCCGCCAGATCGGCGGACCCTACGACAACTACATCCAGATCGACGCGCCGGTGAACCGCGGCAATTCCGGCGGCCCGACCTTCAACGTCAACGGCGAGGTCATCGGCGTCAACACGGCCATCTACTCACCCTCGGGCGGCAGCGTCGGCATTGCCTTCGACATCCCAGCCTCGACCGTCTCCAGCGTCATCAACGACCTGATGAAGCACGGCTCGGTGGTGCGCGGCTGGCTCGGCGTTCAGATCCAGACCGTCGACCAGGGCATCGCCGACAGCCTCGGCCTCAAGCAGGTGGAAGGCGCCATCGTCGGCGAAGTCACCGACGGCAGCCCGGCCGCCAAGGCGGGCTTCAAGGTCGGCGACGCCATCACCGCGGTCAACGGCCAGCCCGTCAAGGACTCGCGCGATCTGGCGCTGCGCATTTCGGAGATGAACCCCGGCACCAAGGTGACCGTGACCTACTGGCGCGGCGGCACCAGCCACGACGCCGAGGTGACCCTCGGCACGCTGCCCACGACCCAGCAGTTGGCCTCGGCCGATCAGGGCAACGGCGGCAAGCAGGTGACGCCGTCGACGCTCAAGGACTTCGGCCTGACGCTGAGCCCCGACACCAGCAACAACCAGGACGGCGGCGTCGTGATTTCCGAGGTCGACCCGACGGGTCAGGCTGCCGAACACGGCTTGCAGCCCGGTGATGTCATTCTTTCGGTCGGTTCCACGTCGGTCAACACGCCGGCCGAAGTCGAGAAGATGGTGGCAGACGCCAAGGCCGGTGGCCACAAGGCGGTGCTGCTCAGAATCAAGTCTGGCGACCAGACGCAGTTCGTCGCCCTGACCTTCGCCCAGACTTGACGAACGCGAGAGGCGGAAGCGCTCTATCGTCGCCCCGAGACTTCCGCTTTGCGCGGACGGCAGGCCGGCCCCCCGGCCTGCCGTTCTCCTTTCTGGGGCTGCACAAACCGCTGTCAGTGATTATCTTGGCGCCATGCGTATTCTCCTGATTGAAGACGACCGCGAGGCCGCCGCCTACCTCTCCAAGGCCCTGCGCGAAGCCGGCCACGTCCCCGATCATGCCGCCGACGGCGACACCGGCGCCGCCATGGCCGCCGACGGCGGCTATGAGGTGCTGGTCGTCGACCGCATGCTGCCCAAGCGCGACGGCCTGTCCATCGTCGAGGAACTGCGCAAGCGCGGCGACCAGACGCCGGCGCTGTTCCTCTCGGCTCTCGGCCAGGTCGACGACCGGGTCGCCGGCTTGCGCGCTGGCGGCGACGACTATCTCGCCAAGCCCTATGCCTTCTCCGAACTGCTGGCCCGCGTCGAGGCGCTCGGCCGCCGGCAGAAGCCGGGCACCGCCGAGACCATGTACCGCGTCGGCGACCTCGAATTGGACCGGCTTGGCCACACCGTCACGCGCTCCAGCCAGGTGATCCCGCTGCAGCCGCGCGAGTTCCGCCTGCTCGAATACCTGATGAAGCACGCCGGCCAGGTGGTCACTCGCACCATGCTGCTCGAGAACGTCTGGGACTATCATTTCGATCCGCAGACCAACGTCATCGACGTGCACGTGTCGCGCCTGCGCGCCAAGATCGACAAGGGCTTCGGCGAGCCGCTGCTGCACACCGTGCGCGGGGCCGGATACATGATCCGTGACGCCACTCGGTAAGGTCGTCCGCACCACCGCCTTCAAGCTGTCGGCGATCTATATCGCGGTCTTCACCATCTTCGCCGTCGCCTTCGTCGTCTATATCTCCTACGCCACCGACCAGGTCCTCACCGAGCAGCTGCGCGCGACGATCGCCGCCGACCTGGCGGGCCTCGCCGATCAGGCGCGTACCGGCGGCCTCGCCGGTCTGGTCGATGCCATCGAGGCGCGCAGCCGCCAGCCCGGCGCCAGCCTCTATTTGATCACCGACGCCTCCAAGCACCCGCTCGCCGGCAACGTCACCGACGTACCGCAAAGCCTCCTCGACCAGGCGAGCAGCAATCCCATCATCGTCAGCTACAAGCGCTTTCCCGGCGAGCGCGAGAACCATTTCGCCCTCGTCCAGCTCGTCAACCTGCCCGGCGGCTACCACATGCTGGTCGGCCGCGACCTCGGCGAGCGCGAGCAGTTCCGCCACATCGTCGAGCAGGCGCTCGCCTGGGCCCTGGCGCTGATGATCGGTCTGGCGGCGCTGTCGTGGGTGTTCGTCAGCCGGCGGGTGCTCAAGCGCATCGATTCGCTGTCCGCCTCGAGCCGCAAGATCATGACCGGCGACCTCTCCGGCCGGCTCGAAGTGACCGGCAGCGGCGACGAGTTCGACCGTCTTGCCGACAGCCTCAACGCCATGCTCGAACGCATCGAGCACCTGCTCTATGGCCTCAAGGACGTCTCCGACAACATCGCCCACGATCTGAAAACGCCGCTGACGCGCCTGCGCAACCGCGTCGAGGGGGCGCTCGCCGGTCCCGCCGATGCCGACAAGTACCGCTCGGTGCTGGAGGCGACCATCGAGGAGTCCGATGAGCTCATCCAGACGTTCAACGCTCTGCTGATGATCGCGCGCATCGAGGCGGGCTCGCCCGACGGCGCCATGACCGAGCTCGATTCGCGCGAGATCGTTCAGGACGTTGCCGACCTCTACGAACCCGTGGCCGAGGAGGCGGGCGTCGAACTCAAGGTCGAGACGCCGGAGGCGGTCGCCTTCAAGGGAAGCCGCGAGCTGCTTGGTCAGGCGCTCGCCAACCTGATCGACAATGCCATCAAATATGGCGAAACCTGTGGGCCGGAGCGTACGCCTGAGATCTCGATGTCCACCGCCCGCGACCGCGACAATGTCGTCTTCACGGTGGCCGACAACGGGCCGGGCATTCCCGAAGGGGATCGCGAGCGGGTGTTGCAGCGTTTCGTGCGCCTCGAGGCAAGCCGTTCGCAGCCGGGCAGCGGCCTCGGCTTAAGTCTTGTCGCGGCGGTCGCACGGCTTCACCATGGGACGCTCGAACTCGGCGACGGCAAGCCGGGTCTCGTCGTCACCATTCGACTGCCGTTGAAATGACCGCGCATGGCCCCTGCAAAAGGCAAACGCCAGAGGACGCCCCCAGGGAAGCCCCAGGGGACGCCAAAGGCTTCCGGCAAGACGCTGGCTGAGCGCATCCGGCCGCGGCTCGGCCCGGCCAATGCCGCGCGGACGAAAGCGCGGATGGCGGAGCTTTCGGCGGAAGCCAAGGCGGCGGGCAGCGGCGAGGCGGTCGCCGAGGCGCTGTCGTGGCCGGGCGTCGCGCCTTTCCTCGCCGGCGTCATGGATTGCGCTCCCTTCCTGCGCGGCCTCATCCTCGACGATCCCGCCCGGCTGGCCAAATTGCTCGGCGCCGATCCCTCGGCCCGCATGCGCCGCCTGACCGGCGCGATTCGCCGCGCCTGGAAGACCGACAATGCCGCCGCGCTGATGGCAACGCTGAGGCGCGGCCGCCAGGAGACGGCACTGCTGACCGCGCTTGCCGATCTCGGCGGCGTCTGGGACGTGGTTCAGGTGACGGCGGCGCTCACCGCCTTCGCCGAGGCCGCCGTCAGCGCCGCGGTGCGCTTCATCCTCGCCGAGACCGCCGCCGCCGGCCGCATCACGCTCGCCAACCGGCAGGCCCCGGAGGAGGGCAGCGGCTGGATCGTTCTCGGCATGGGCAAGCTCGGCGCCGGCGAGCTCAACTATTCCAGCGACATCGACCTGATCGTGCTTTTCGACGAGGAGGCGGCGCTTGTCGTCGAGGGCGTCGAGCCCACGACATTGTTCGTGCGCATGACCCAGCGACTGGTGGCGCTGCTCCAGGAGCACACCGCCGACGGCTACGTCTTCCGCACCGACTTGCGCCTGCGCCCGGACCCCGGCTCGACCAACATCGCCATCTCCACCGAGGCGGCGCTGCAATATTACGAGAGCTTCGGCCAGAACTGGGAGCGCGCCGCGCTCATCAAGGCGCGGCCGGTTGCCGGCGACAAGGCGGCCGGCGACGCCTTCCTCTCCGCCCTCACCCCTTATATCTGGCGCAAGTACCTGGATTTTGCGGCGATCGCCGACATCCATTCGATCAAGCGCCAGATCCACGACCACCGCGGCCACGCCGTGGTGGCGGTCGCCGGCCATAACATCAAGCTCGGCCGCGGCGGCATCCGCGAGATCGAGTTCTTCGTCCAGACCCAGCAGTTGATCGCCGGCGGGCGTCAGCCGGACCTGCGCGGGCGGCGCACGCTCGACACGCTGAAGGCGCTCGAGAAATTCGGTTGGATCGACAAGGCCACCGGCGCCGAGCTCGCCGCGGCCTATGGCGCGCTGAGGATGATCGAACACTGCCTTCAGATGATCAACGACGCCCAGACCCACACGCTCCCCGACGATGCCGAGGGCCTGGCCGTGGTCGCGCGCATGGCGGGCTATCGCAACGCCAGCGCCTTCGAGAAGGCGGTGGCCAAGACCCTGACCACGGTGCGCGACCGCTATGCGGCGCTGTTCGAGACGGCGCCGACGCTGACCTCCGCCGTCGGCAGCCTGTCGTTCACCGGCGACACCGACGATCCGGAGACTCTGGCCACGCTGACTGCGCTCGGCTACCGCAACCCGGCCGAGATCAGCCGCACGGTGCGCGGCTGGCATTTCGGCCGCTATCCGGCGATGCGCTCGGCCAGCGCCCGCGAACGGCTGACCGAGTTCGTTCCGGTTCTCCTCGAGGCCCTGGCGGGCGGCGAGAGCGCCGATGCCGCCTTCGCCGCCTTCGACCGCTTCCTCGGCCGCATGCCGGCCGGCGTCCAGCTCTTCTCGCTGCTGCAGACCAACACCGGCCTGCTCAACCTGCTGGTGACGGTGCTGGCGGCGGCGCCTCGCCTCGCCGAGACCATCATCCGCCGCGCCCATGTGATGGACGCGCTGCTCGACCCGGCCTTCTTCGGCTCTCTGCCCGACGCCGCGCTGCTCAGCCAGCGGCTGACCGAATCGCTGGCCGAGGCGCGCGACTTCGAGGACGTGCTCGATCGCGCCCGCATCTTTGGCCAGGAGCAGCAGTTCCTCATCGGCGTGCGCGTGCTTGCCGGCACCGTCAGCGTGCGCCAGGCCGGCTACGCCTACAGCGACCTCGCCGATGTGCTGGTCTCGGCGGTGTTCGACGCGACGCTGAAGGAGTTCGAGCGGGCACACGGCCGCATGAAGCACGGCGCCGTGGCGCTGGTCGCCATGGGCAAGCTCGGCGGCCGCGAGATGACCGCAACCTCCGACGTCGACCTGATCCTGCTCTACGATTTCGACGAGGCGGCGCCTTCGTCGAGCGGGGCGCGTCCCCTGCACGGATCGCAGTACTACACACGGCTCACCCAGCGGCTGGTGGCGGCGCTCTCGGCGCCGACCGCCGAAGGCACGCTCTACGCTGTCGACTTCCGCCTGCGCCCCTCCGGCAAGTCCGGGCCGCTGGCCACCCATATCGAGGCCTTCGCCGCCTATCAGGCGAAGGACGCCTGGACGTGGGAGCGCATGGCGCTGACCCGCGCCCGCGTCGTCGCCGGCGACCGCAAGCTCGCCAAACGCGCCGGCCAGGACATTCGCGCGATCCTCACCCAGCGCCGCGATGCCAGGAAGATCATCGCCGACATCCGCGAGATGCGGGCGATGGTCGAGGAGGCGAAGGGCGGCGAGGGCGCCTGGGATCTGAAGCAGGCGCCGGGCGGCCTGGTCGACATCGAATTCATCGCCCAGGCGCTGCTGCTGGTGGACGCCCACCGCTTCTCGAGCCTGATCGCGACCGAGACCGAGGCGGTGCTCGCCGCGGCGGCGGAGGCCGGGCTGCTGTCGCCGGCCGATGCCAACATCCTGCAGCCGGCGCTCGGCCTCTATCAGGCGCTCGTCCAGATCATCCGCCTTTGCCTCGATCAGCCTTTCGACCCCGAAACGGCGCCGCGCGCCCTTCTCGAACGGCTGGCAGAGGCCGGCGAGCTGCCCGATTTCGCCACGCTCGACGCCCACGTGCGCGCCACCGAAACAGCGGTGCGCTCAGTCTTCGAGCGGCTCATCGGGACAGTGCTGGAAAAACCCGCCTCATAGTATAATCCGTCCGTCCGTCCGGGCTTGTCCGGCGGCCTTTTGGAGGTGCGCCATGAAGCGTGTCTTGCGTGGTTGCCAGGCAGCCGTCGCGGCGTTTGTGCTCGGCGGGCTCGGCCCTGCCCATGCGGCCGATCTCGTCTGGCAGTTCAGTCAGGACGAGGAATTGGCCTTCCTCGGCGTCGTCGATTCCGCCGCCAAGGAAGACAATCAGAACTATCCGTTCTACATGAGCTGTGCGGGCACCGGCGACGAGACGACGGTGATATCGAACGTCGACGCCAAGGCCCTCGGCGCCTCGATCGCCAAGGGCGAAGTGCCGTCGGTCTCCTATCTGCTCGACGGTCAGCAGCAGGACGACAGCGGCGGCGCCGTCGCCGACATCCGCTTCGACGAGATGTCCGGTTCGTGGCAGTACCTGATCGCCGGCGCCGACTACGACCTTCTGCTCACCGCCAAGGACGTTCGCGTCAAGGGCGTCGGTGTGGACCTCCATTTGCCGCAGAAGGACATGGCCGAGTCGCTGCAGAAGCTGAAGAGCGCCTGCGACACGCTGCTTTCCGGCGATCAGGGCGGGGACACCAGCGGGGGGAGCAACGGCGGCAATTGAGGCGCCAGCACAGTCCGTTCATGCCCGACTCCGACCGGGCATCCAGGCCGGACGTGTCACAGGTGGGTCCTACCTGGGTTCCCGCCTCCGCGGGAACGAACGGACGTCAGGTGCTCATCAGCAAGGGGAGAGGAATTGCCTTCTCTACGCCGCTGACTGTCGCTGTGCCTCAGCCGGAGGCGGCGTGGTCGGCAGCCGTACCGAGACCACGGTGCCGAGGCCAACGCGCGAGCGGATGCGCATGCGGCCGCCGTGGAGCGTGGCGAGCGAGGCGGTGATCGCCAGGCCCAGGCCGGAGCCGCGGTGGCTCTTGGTGAACTGGTTGCTGACCTGCTCGAACGGGCGGCCGAGCTTCTTCAGCGCTTCGCGCGGGATGCCGATACCCGAATCGGCCACCGTGAAGACGATTGCCGCGCCGACGGCGCGGGCGCGCAGACGGATGCGGCCGCCCTGCGGAGTGAACTTCACCGCGTTGGACAGAAGATTGAGCATGATCTGCTTGAGCGCGCGGCGGTCGCCGCGCATGGCCAGGCCGCTCCGGGTGTCGGCGGTGACCTCGATACCCTGGGCGGCGGCCTGGGTCGAGACCACGCGCACCGACTCCTCGACCAGATCGTCGAGGACGAGCTCCTCCGAATGCAGCGTCATGCGGCCGGCCTCGATCCGCGACATGTCGAGCACGTCGTTGATGACGCCGAGCAGGTAGGTGCCGCTCTGGTGGATGTCCTGGCAATATTCGAGGTATTTCGGCGAGCCCAGCTCGCCGAACATGCCGGACTGCATGATCTCCGAGAAGCCGATGACGGCGTTGAGCGGCGTCCTCAGCTCGTGGCTGACATTGGCGAGGAACTCGGACTTGGTGCGGTTGGCCTCCTCGGCGCGGTCCTTCTCCTCGGCGTATTTCTCGGCCAGTTCGACCATCTGCTGCGCCTGCTGCTCGAGCTTCTGGCGCGATTGACGGAGGTCCGCGATGGTCGCCATCAGCCGCCGCTCGCCCTCGATCAGCTTGCCCTCGTGGCGCTTCAACTGGGTGATGTCGGTGCCCACCGAGACGAAGCCGCCGTCCTTGGTGCGCCGCTCGTTGATCTGCAGCCAGCGGCCGTCCTCTAGCTGCAGTTCGAAGCTGCGCGCGCCGGCTTCCGGAATGTCGTCGGTGACCACCTGCGAGCGCACCAGCGGCTTGCGCCCGGCGGCGATGACGTCGGCATAGGGCGTTCCCGGCGCCAGCACGGCGTCGGGAATGCCGTGCAACTGCTGGTACTTGGAATTGCACATGACCAGGCGATTGTCCGCGTCCCACAGGACGAAGGCCTCGGAGATCGTCTCGATGGCGTCGCGCAGGCGGATGTCGGCGGTCTTCGAGCGCTCGACCAGGCGCATCTGTTCGGTAACGTCGACGGCGATGCCGATGAGGTGCGGCTGCGGGCTGTCGCGGTCGATCAGTTCGGCGCGCACCCTCAGCCAGATCCAGCGGCCGTCGACGTGGTGCATGCGGAACATGCGGTCGACCGTGGTCTCGCCGGCCTCGAACAGGGATTCGACCAGGGTAAGCAGGTCGCCGTCGTCGGGATGGATCAGGCGGGCCACCTCGCCGAAGCCAAGCAGGCTGTCGCGCGCGTCGAGGCCGATGATCTCGTACATCGAGCGCGACCAGAAGATGCGCGCGCTGGCGAGGTCCCAGTCCCACAATCCGCAGCGGCCGCGGGCGAGCGCCGTCTCGAACCGCGCCTGGGTCTCGCCGTATATGCGGTCCGCTTCCGCGGCGCGCGCCGTCTGCGAGAAATAGCCGTAGAGGATGACCAGCAGGATGGCGCTGGTGCCGACGAAGATGGCGACGTTGAGGGAGACGTCGGAGCGCCACGGCCCGTAGATGCCGGCCAGCGGCTCGACCACGGCGACGGCGCCGAGCGGGGCCGCGAGATTGTGGAGGGCGGCATAGGCCTTTTCGCCGTCGGGGAGTGCGATCTTGAGCACGCCGGCGCGCGCGCCGAAGGTGGTGAGAAGCTGGGCGTCGCCGATGGCGCCGGCGAGCGGCCGGTTCTCCTGCGACAGGTCGCGCGGCGCGGTCGCGATGATCGTGCCGTCGGCGTCGGTGACATAGATCTGGCGGCCGTCCCGGAGGGCGCCGGCGGGAAGGGCATCAGCCAGCGTGTTGAGCGCATCGCTGCGTGTGCTGTCTTCCTTGGCATCGCCGAACGCATCCGACAGGATGCGCACGATCATGCTGATCGACTTCTGCGCGTCGGTCTCGTGGTCGATGCGCAGGTCGTAGAGCTCGACGAAGCGGGCCAGCCCGACGATCAGCAGGAAGATGGCGATGAGGATGGGGATGAGTTGGCGAAGGAACGGCTCCGCGGCCAGCAGCTTGCGGTAGGCAGGTCCGGCGATGAGGCGCGCATGGCCTGTCAGGCCCGAGCGCCGCGATCCTCCGCCGGCTGTTTTTTGATAATGCTTCCCCGCAGGCGACAGTGCCGCCTCTGCCCGCGCCATGGCAGGCTCCCCTGATTTCCGCCGCATAAACCCGGAAGACGCCACGCCCGAATCAGGTTCATTTGAATCGAGACGATTCGGCTTGTCCAGTGGTGTAAACGATATATTTACCAAGCTCCGCGCGCGGCTGAAATCGGCCACAAATCAAGGCATTCGACCAATGCGCCGCGACTTGCTATGGTCGGCAGGGCGACGCGAGAGATTGCGAATAGATGACGCAGGCGGTGATAAGCTCGAGCGGGCCGTCGGGAATTGGCGGGTGGCTGATCCTGCCCGCCATTGGCATCGTCGTGGCGCCCATCCAGTTCGCCATGAACGTCATGGATTATTTCCCGAAATTCGAACTGCTCCAGCCGGGAACGCTGCTGCACACCATGACGATGGTGGAGATCCTCGCGTGGGTCGCCTTCGCAATCCTCGCAACCACCACGGCGGTTCAGTTCTTCACCCTCAGGAAAGGCGCGCCGAGACTGTATCGGGCGCTTCTTGTGAGCCAGCTATTGTTCGTCATTGCGGCCTATTGGGTGGCGGCGATCCTGTTTGACGCGCCACTTTTCGACCTGGACGCCGGCTTTGCCGTCGGCATGCTGGTTGCGGCCTGCGCCATCTGGATCCCGTATTTCCTTTACTCGACGCGCGTACGCAATACGTTCGTGCGGTAGGCTGCCTAGCGGCTACGCCGTCGGTGCGTGGCCGACCGCCCGTAGTCGCCCGTACCGTCGAGCGCGACAGGATGTGAACGGGCATCCAACGGCTCCAGGAGTTCGAGGATGCGCTCGCGCATCCAGCGATGCTCGGCGTCGGCCGTCTGACGCTTGTGCCAGTAGAGATGGAGGGGGATGAGCGGCATTGCGAAGGGCAGGGCATAGATGCACAGGCCAAGCCTGCCTGCGATCGACAGGGCGAACCGGTCGGGAACCAGGCCGATCAGCTCGGTTTGTGCCACAACGCGGGCGACGCCGAAGAAGCCCGGTACAGTCACAGCGACCTGACGTTCGCGTCCGATCTTCGCCAGTGCCGCATCTTCGCGTCCAGTGAGGTTGCCCTCCGGTGCGAACAATACGTGCCGCATTTCGCAGAAGAGTTCTCATGGGGATCGTCTGGCGGTCCCTGATCCCAGCTTCAGCCAAGCGTCGGTTGTTCCTGCTGGCGACGACGATCGGCGCAGCGTGGAGCGCCGGAGCCTCCTCGATCCATGTCGGCGGCGCGCCGCCAGCGAGGGTGAACGCAAGGTCGATGCTGCCGCTGGCGAACTGCTGTGCGATTGGTAAAGGGGTGACCGACAGAAGCTGAAATCGGACACCCGGCGCACGCGCAGCGAGGAGCTCGACCAGCCGCGGCATCATGACCTCCGCCAGATAATCGTCGCCGGCAAACCGGAAGACACGCGTGGACCCGGATGGCTCGAAAGCATCTGGCCGTCCGGACAATGCCGCCGAGATGTTCGCCAGCGCCTCGCCCAGCGGCTGGCGGAGCGATTCCGCGAAGGGCGTCGGCACCATGCGGCTGCCCTCCCGCACGAAAAGGGGGTCGGCGAGAACGTGACGCAGCCGGTTGAGAGACGCGCTCACCGCCGGTTGGCTGAGGCCGAGCTGTTGACCAACGTGCGTCGTGCTCGGCTCGCCGAGCATCGCGTCAAGCACGCGCAGCAGATTGAGGTCGAGCGTCCTCCAATTCATGTCACGAATTTTCAATATATCGATTATTCATTTCGTGAATAATAGTCTCGCATGCATGCTCCGTCCACGCCGGCAGGAGGCGTTCGATTGACGAGGGCGACACGATGACGATTTAGATGGCAGTAACGCCGAAATCGATCGTTGAGTGGAACGAAACGCAGTACCGGATCCTGCTCACCGGACCGAAACCGGTGGTTGCTTGGGCATGTGGGAGAGCGTCTGTCCTCCCAACGAGGGGCCGCCACGTCATTTCCACGAACGGGAAGACGAGACCTTCTATGTGGTCGAAGGCGAAATGCTGTTTTGGCTGAGCGGCACGACCGTTTCCAGAAATCCCGGCGAGATCTTCCACATCCCTCGCGGCGCAGAGCACACCTTCACCGTGGCAGGGCCGTCGTCTGCGCGCTTTGTGGCCATCGTCACGCCGGGCGGCTTTGAAGGGTTCTTTGAGAAAGTCGCCGCACGCGGGCTCACGATTCCCAAAGACCTGCCGGAAGTCCGCAAGCTCTCGGCTCAGTACGGCATGATCGTTACCGGCCCGCCGCTGCGCGCCGACGGCTGAACGCTCACGCCAGCGTGCGCGTGACGATGTCCCGCACGTCGGAGGAGAGCTTTTCGGTCGCGGCGACGCGGTTGAGCGCCGTCTCGGCCAGTGCCCGGCGGTGCGGCTCGAGTGCCCGCCACGAGCGGAAGCTGACCAGCAAGCGCGCCGCCGTCTGCGGATTGCGCCGGTCGAGATCGACAACGAAATCGGCAAGGAAATCGTAGCCGGCACCGTCGCGGCGGTTGAACTGCGTCTGATTGGCGCCGGCGAACGTGCCGACCAGCGAACGGATGCGGTTGGGGTTGGAGATCGAGAAGGAGGGGTGGACGAGCAACTCCCGCAACCGCGGAAGGGTCACCGCCGCCGGCACGATCGCCTCGAACGCCAGCCACTTGTCGAGGACGAGCGGGTCGTTGCGGTAGCGGTCGTGAAAGGCTTCGAGCGCAGCGAAGCGCTCGGGCAGCGCCGCGGCGGCGAGGATGCCGAGCGCTGCCGAGCGGTCGGTCATGTTGTCGGCCTTGGCGAAACGCCGGGTCACTCGCGCGACCGCTTCCGGGTTGCCGTCGGCGACCATGAGGTCGAGGGCGGTGTTGGCGAGCGAGCGGCGGCCGGCCGAGGCGGCGTCAGGTGAAAACGGCGCCGCGCTAGCGAGCCGGTCGACCAGCGCCGCCAGGCGGCTGCCGACCCGGTCGGCGATGCGCGCCCTGACCTGGTTGCGGGCCGACGCGATGGCGTCGGGGTCGACATCGCGGCCGATCTCGCGGGCGATGTCGGCCTCGCCGGGAAGCTGCAGCACCTGGGCGCGGAAGGCGGCCTCAAGCGCCTCGTTCTCGGCGACATCGGCAAGCGCATCGATGAGTGCGACGTCGAAGTCGACGATCTCACCCTGTGCCGCGTCGGCGGCGCCCCGGGTGAGCGAGCGCATGGCCAGCGTCTGCGCCGCCTGCCAGCGGTTGAACGGATCGGCGTCGGCTCTGAGCAGGAAGAGCAGGTCGGCCTCGGACAGGTCGATGTTGAGCCTGACCGGCGCCGAGAAGCCACGCAGCAGCGAGGGCACCGGCCGGCTCGAAACGCCGTGGAAGACGATCGTCTGGCTCTCCGCGGTGAGCTGGATCACGTCGCCGTCGACCCGTCCGCCGGCGGTGCGCTCGAAGGCGAGGTCGTCGCCATTGGCGCCGACCAGGCCGAAGCGGACCGGGATGTGCTGCGGCTGCTTGTTGGGCTGGCCGGGGGTGGGCGGACAGGACTGAAAGAGCGTCAGCGCATAGGTCTTCTGACGCGGATCGTAGCTGCCCTTGGCGACCACCTCGGGCGTGCCGGCCTGGGAATACCAGAGCCTGAACTGGCTGAGGTCGGCGCCGGTGGCGTCGGCGAAGGCGGCGAGAAAATCCTCGATGGTGACCGCCTCGCCGTCGTGGCGCTCGAAATAGAGGTCCATGCCGGCGCGGAAACCCTCGGTCCCCAGCACCGTCTTCAACATGCGCACGACCTCGGCGCCCTTCTCGTAGACGGTCGGCGTGTAGAAGTTGTTGATCTCGTGATAGGCCTCCGGCCGCACCGGATGGGCCAGCGGTCCGGCGTCCTCGGGGAATTGGCGCGCCTGCAGCGTGCGCACGTCGGCGATGCGCTTGACCGGCCGCGAGCGCATGTCGGAGGAGAACTCCTGGTCGCGGAAGACGGTCAGCCCTTCCTTCAGGCAGAGCTGGAACCAGTCGCGGCAAGTGATTCTGTCGCCAGTCCAATTGTGGAAATATTCGTGGGCGATGACGCCCTCGATATAGCCATAGTCGGAATCGGTGGCGGTTTCCGGATCGGCCATAACGTATTTGTCGTTGAAGACGTTGAGGCCCTTGTTCTCCATCGCCCCCATGTTGAAGTCCGACACGGCGACGATGTTGAACACGTCGAGATCGTATTCGCGGCCAAACGCGGTCTCGTCCCAGCGCATGGAGCGCTTGAGCGCATCCATCGCCCAGGCCGAGCGCGCCTCCTTGCCGTGCTCGCAGTAGATGGCGAGCGCCACTTCGCGCCCCGACATCGTCGTGAAGCTGTCCGAGAGCTTGCCGAGATCGCCGGCCACCAGCGCGAACAGGTAGGACGGCTTGGGGAAGGGGTCGTGCCAGACGGCATAGTGCCGGTCGCTGCCGGGGATGTCGCCGGTTTCCATCGGGTTGCCGTTGGCAAGCAGCACCGGTGCTGAGTCCTTCGCTGCCTCGATGCGCGTCGTGTAGACGGCAAGCACGTCCGGCCGGTCGAGAAAGTAGGTGATGCGGCGGAAGCCCTCCGCCTCGCACTGGGTGCACCAGGTGCCGCTCGTCCGGTAGAGCCCCATCAGCTTGGTGTTGGCGGTTGGGTCGATCTCGGTGACGATTTCCAGCGTGAACGGTTTCTTGGGGACGCTGGCGACGGTGAGCCGGTCCGGGGTCGCCGTGTAGCGGTCGGGGGGAAGTGCTGCCCCGTCGATCGCCACCGAGACGAGCTTCAACTCGTCGCCGTCGAGCACGAGCGGTGCGCCCGGACTGACGGGGCGCATGGCCAGCCGCGCCGTGACGCGGGTGGCGTGCGCATCGAGGCGGAAATCGAGGTCGACCGTACGAATGGCGAAATCGGGAGCGCGATAGTCCGCCAGGCGAACGGGGGCCGTCTCGGTCTTCATGAGGTCTCGGGCTTTCAAAAAAGGGCGAACTTGCCGGGGGCGGATAGATAGCACGCGCGCCCCGGAAAGCGATTCTGCCGGGTGAATAATCCGGATTCCGCAGAAAATTCCGGAGGGCGACAACCCGCCGAATTGCAATCCCCGAATAGTCAGGTTAATCAACACAAAAGACAAAAACGGCGAGCGTATTCAGGCGGCAGGCGCCGCGCGCGTCGCCAGGAGGGCGCTCATCCATGTATCTCGGTCTCGACATTGGCACCTCGTCGGTGAAGGCGGTTCTCATCGACGAGCGCCAGCGCGTTGTGGCAAGCGAAACAGCTGATCTCGAAGTCTCCCGGCCGCATTCCGGATGGTCCGAGCAGGATCCCGACAGCTGGTGGGTGGCCTGCGAGGCGGTGCTCGACAAGCTCGCGGCCACGCACAAGACGGCGCTAGCCGGCGTGCGCGGCATCGGCCTTTCCGGTCACATGCATGGCGCCACGCTGATCGATGCGGCCGACAAGCCGCTGCGCCCCTGCATCCTGTGGAACGACGTGCGCTCGGCCAAGGAAGCCGCCGAACTCGATGCGAACCCGAGCTTCCGCGCCATCACCGGCAACATCGTCTTCCCCGGTTTCACCGCGCCCAAACTCGTCTGGGTTGCGCGCCATGAGCCGCAAACCTTCGCCAAGGTCGCCAAGGTTCTGCTGCCCAAGGACTATGTGCGGCTGAAGCTCACCGGCGACTATGCCTCGGACATGTCGGATTCCGCCGGCACGTCGTGGCTGGACGTCGCCAAACGCGACTGGAGCGACGACCTGCTGTCGGCAACCAAGCTCAAGCGCGCCCAGATGCCGGCCCTCTATGAGGGCTCGGCGGCCACCGGCACGCTGCGCGGCGAATTGGCGCAACGCTGGGGCATGGCCGCGACGGTGGTGGTTGCCGGCGGCGGCGGCGACAATGCGGCCTCGGCCTGCGGCGTCGGCGTGGTCAGGCCCGGCACCGCCTTCGTCTCGCTCGGCACATCGGGCGTGCTCTTCGTCTCCAATGCCCGCTTCTCGCCCGATCCGGCAACCGCCGTCCACGCCTTCTGCCACGCCGTTCCCGACACCTGGCACCAGATGGGCGTGATCCTTTCGGCCGCCGGCGCGCTCGAATGGCTGGCGGACGTGTTCTCGACCAGCGCCGCTGCGCTCACCAAGCCGCTGGAGGATGACGTGAGCGGCCCCGGCGACGTGGTCTTCCTGCCCTATCTCGGCGGCGAGCGCACGCCGCACAACGATGCCGCCATCCGCGGCAGCTTCGTCAATCTCGGCTACGCCACCGACAAGACGGCGCTCACCCGCGCCGTGCTCGAAGGTGTCGCCTTCGCCTTCGCCGACTGCCTCAGGGCGCTCACCCAGGCCGGCGCCAGCGTCGAGCGGGCGCTTGCCGTCGGCGGCGGCTCGCGCTCGAAGAAGTGGCTGCGCATCATCGCCAACGCCCTCAACATCACCGTTGACGTGCCGGAGGAGGGCGATTTCGGCGCCGGCCTCGGCGCGGCTCGCCTCGGCCTGATCGCGGCCGAGAACGCCGATCCCTTCGCCGTCTGCGCCCAGCCGGCCATCCGCGAGACGATCGAACCCGATCCCCAATTGGTTCCGGCCTACGCCGCAGCCTATGCGACGTACCGGAAGCTCTATCCTGCCATCAAGGAGGCCATCCCCCGATGAGTGCCCGTTTCTTCAATCAGGAAAAGCCGATCAAATATGCCGGTGCCAAGGCGGGCGACGGCCTCGCCTACCGCTGGTACGATCCCAACAAGAAGGTGCTCGGCAAGCGCATGGAGGACCATCTGCGCTTTTCCGTCGCCTATTGGCACTCCTTCGCCTGGGACGGCCGCGACATGTTCGGCGGCGAGACCTTCATGCGTCCGTGGATGCACATGTCGGACGAGATGGAAGCGGCGAAGCTGAAAGCCGACGTCGCCTTCGACATGTTCCGCCTGCTGGGCGTGCCCTTCTTCGCCTTCCATGACCGCGACATCGCGCCGGAAGGCAAGACGCTGGCCGAATCCAACCGCAACGTGCGCGCCATCGGCGAAATCATCGCCAGGAAGATGGAGAAGACCAAGGTCAAGCTGCTCTGGGGCACGGCCAACCTGTTCTCCAACCGCCGCTACATGGCGGGGGCCGCGACCAATCCCGACCCGGACCTTTTCGCCTATGCCGCGGCGCAGGTGAAGAACGTGCTGGAGCTGACCCATGAGCTGGGCGGCGCCAACTACGTGCTGTGGGGCGGCCGCGAAGGCTATGAGACGCTGCTCAACACCGACATCAAGCAGGAGTTCGACCAGCTCGGCCGCTTCCTGTCCATGGTCGTCGAGCACAAGCACAAGATCGGCTTCAAGGGCACCATCCTCATCGAGCCGAAGCCGAAGGAGCCGACCAAGCACCAGTACGACTTCGACGTCGGCTCGATCTGGGGAATGCTGCAGCAGTTCGGCCTCGAGAAGGACGTCAAGATCAACATCGAGCAGAACCACGCCATTCTCGCCGGCCACACCTTCGAGCACGAGCTGGCGCTCGCCGGCGCGCTCGGCATCCTCGGTTCCATCGACATCAACCGCGGCGACTACCAGCTCGGCTGGGACACCGACCAGTTCGGCATGAACGTGCCGGAGCTGGCGCTCACCTGCTACTACATCCTCAAGGCTGGCGGCCTCGGCACCGGCGGCTTCAACTTCGACGCCAAGATCCGCCGCCAGTCGCTCGACCCGGACGATCTGCTGATCGCCCATGCCGGCTCGATGGACGCCTGCGCGCACGGCCTGCTGATCGCCGAGAAGATCATCCAGGACGGCAAGCTCGACGCCTTCGTCGCCGACCGCTACGCCGGCTGGAAGGGCAAGGAAGGCAAGGCGATCCTCGCCGGCAAGCGCTCGCTCGACGATCTGGCGGACTACATCCACAAGAAGGACCTCGAGCCGCAGCCGGTCAGCGGCAAGCAGGAATACCTGGAGAGCCTGATCAACAGCTATCTCTAGCGGCGCCGCGGACGCGGCAGCGCAGGAGGGAGGAAACAACCATGAAAACGATGAAGGGGCCGGCGATCTTCCTCGCGCAGTTCGCGGGCGATGAAGCACCGTTCAACACGCTGGAGGGCATGGCCAAATGGGCCGCCGGCCTCGGCTACAAGGGCATCCAGATCCCGAGCTGGGACGGCCGCCTGATCGACGTGAAGAAGGCGGCTTCGAGCAAGGCCTATTGCAGCGAGATCAAGGGCATCTGCGCCGATGCCGGCGTCGAGATCACCGAGCTGGCCTCGCACCTGCAGGGCCAGCTGGTGGCGGTGAACCCGGTCTACGATTCGGCCTTCGACGGTTTCGCCGCGCCGGAAGTGCGCGGCGATCCGAAGAAGCGCCAGAAATGGGCGGTCGATCAGGTCAAGGCGACGATCAAGGCCTGCGCCAATCTCGGCCTGCCGTCGATGCCGACCTTCTCCGGCGCCTTCGTGTGGCCGTTCATGTATCCGTGGCCGCAGCGCCCGGCCGGACTGGTCGAGACCGCCTTCGACGAGCTTGCCAAGCGCTGGCGGCCGATCTTCGACTATGCCGACAGCCTCGGCGTCGACGTCGCCTTCGAACTGCATCCCGGCGAGGACCTGCACGACGGCATCAGCTTCGAGATGCTGCTCGACCGGGTCGAGGGCCATCCCCGCTGCGGCATCAACTACGATCCCTCGCACTTCGTGCTGCAGCAGCTCGACTATCTCGAGTTCATCGACTTCTACCACGAGCGCATCTACGCCTATCACGTCAAGGACGCGGAGTTTAATCCGACCGGCAAGCAGGGCGCCTATGGCGGCTTCCAGCCCTGGGTAGAGCGCGCCGGCCGCTTCCGTTCGCTCGGCGACGGCCAGGTCGATTTCAGCGGCATCTTCTCCAAGCTCGCCGAATACGACTACGACCGCTGGGCGGTGCTCGAATGGGAGTGCTGCCTGAAGCATCCGGAGCAGGGGGCGGCCGAGGGCGCGCCCTTCATCGCGGCCCACATCATCCGCGTGACCGAGAAGGCCTTCGACGACTTCGCCGCCAGCGGCGTCGACCAGAAGGCCAACCGCAAGATGCTCGGCATCTAGGCAATTCCAGGAAAAGTGGACACCACTTTTCCGTCCGGAATTGCGTAGAAGACAGTGGAGCGGATCATGAGCGATGATCCGCTCGGAACGAGAAGGAAGCACGCACATGGTCGAAGGACGCAGCGACTCCAAAAGCGGCGGCCGCATTCGGCTGGGCATGGTCGGCGGCGGGCATGGCGCCTTCATCGGCGCGGTCCACCGCATCGCGGCGCGCATGGACGACAACTACGAGCTGGTCGCCGGTGCGCTGTCCTCGCAGCGCCAGCGCGCGATCGATTCGGCGCTCGAACTCGGCATTGCCCGCGACCGCGCCTATGGCGACTTCGAGGAGATGGCCAAGGCCGAAGCCAAGCGCAAGGACGGCATCGAGGCGGTGTCGATCGTCACGCCCAACTTCATGCATGCCGGGCCGATCAAGGCCTTCCTCAAGGCCGGCATCCACGTCATCTGCGACAAGCCGCTGGCCATGTCCGTTACGGAGGCGAAGGACATCCAGCGGGCGGTGAAGCGCAGCGGCAAGATCTTCGCGCTCACCCACAACTACACCGGCTATCCGATGATCCGGCAGGCGCGCGCCATCGTGGCTGCCGGCGAGCTCGGCGAAATCCGCCAGGTGCAGGCCGAGTACGCGCAGGACTGGCTGACCGAGCGGCTGGAGGCCACCGGCCAGAAGCAGGCCGACTGGCGCACCGACCCCAAGCGGGCCGGCGCCGGGGCGCTCGGCGACATCGCCACCCACGCCTACAATCTCGCCTGCTTCGTCACCGGCCTGTCGCTGGATTCGCTGTCGGCCGACCTCACCACCTTCGTCAAGGGCCGCAAGCTCGACGACAACGACAACATCCTCCTGCGCTGGAAGAGCGGCGCCAAGGGCATGTTGTGGGCGAGCCAGGTGGCGCCGGGCAACGAGAACAATCTTTCGCTGCGCGTCTATGGCTCCAAGGGCGGGCTCGCAATGGAAGCAGGAGGACCCGAACTATCTGTGGTTCACCGCCTTCGGCCAGCCGACCAGGCTGATCACCCGCGCCGGCGTGGGCGCCAATGCCGATGCGGCACGCGTGTCGCGCACGCCCTCGGGCCATCCGGAAGGCTATCTGGAAGGCTTCGCCAACATCTATGCCGAGATTGCCCGCGCCATCCGTGCCGCGCGCACCGACCAGGATCCGCCCCGCGAGGTGCTCTTCCCGACGGTCGAGGACGGGCTGGCGGGCATGCAGTTCATCGAGGCGGCACTGAAGTCGAACGCCAAGGGCGGCGGCTGGGTCAAGGTGTAGGCCGGCTGGCGCCAATAAGAAAAATGTGATTGTCTATCCAGCACTGCCACGGTCCGCGTATCGTGGCAGTGGGGGGCAATCACATGACTTCAACGATTCAACGAATCTTTGGTGCGTTGCTTTTCGTCGCGCTGGCCGGAGCAGTATCCGCGCGGGCCGACACCGATCCGGCTGCATACGCCAAGAACGTCGAGGTGGCTTTGTCGCGGTCGCTTCCGCCCGAGACGCTAGCGGTCCTGGACGGGGCCGTCGCGGCGGCGTCCGATGCGGTTCTTCTGGAGGGACTCGGTCACGCGCTGCTCATGCGGCGACACCTTGACGAGGCGACCTATCTTTACGCCGCCGCCGTTATGAAGGAGCCGACACGGCCATCGGCTCTCACTGCGCTGGGAGTTGCCGCTCTCGAGCGCGCCGCTCTCGGTGAGCAGCCGGACTATCCGGCCATCATCGCCTTGCAGCGCGCGGCATATGCCCGCCTGCCCAAGGAGCCTGCAGTGATGGTCAATCTCGGCACCGCGCTCCTGCGTGCTGGGCAGGCCGGCGGCGATCGCACACTCATCGACGAAGCAGTCGGGATACTCCGCCAGGCCGATTTGAAGGACCCGTATCCGTCGGTTCTTGCCATTATCCGCCTTGCGGAGGCGGAAGCCGCGGCGGGCGACATGGATGGCGCCGCCGAGGCCTTGCAGGTCGCGTTCGTGCGCAATCCGTTCTCGCCCCGCATGTCTGTGGCGCGGATGGGACCGCTTGCGAGCGTGCCCTTCACCAGCGGCGACGACAGCTGCGGCCGGATCAACTATGTATGTCCGGTCATCTGTCCCGGCGGCATCATCGGGCAGATCAATCGGGTGTCCTGCGAGGAATCGCAGACCGACGCGCAGCTCGCCTGCCAGGCCGGACAGCCGTTCCCGGTCTCGTACGATTGCGACAACGAGATACCGACTTTTGGCATCCTGATCCCCGGGCTATATCCGGGGTTCAGCATCGTGACGCCGTGGGTGAGCATCGACGTGCTGCTGCAGGGTAATGGACGGGTTGATTTCAAGGCGAAGGCGATCGCACCGGAAATTGCCGGAGTGCAGCCGTTTCTCGACGCGGAGGGCAGCTACAACCCGCACAGTGGCGCGACGGAATGGGACCTCGGCTACGGCATGCAATACGCGCTTTTCAACACCGATCCCGCCAAGCGCTTCGCCCTTTTCGAGAACAGCCCGGTAATGGAAAAGGTGAACGAGTTCGACTTCGGTCCGTCGACCGTGGTGCGCTATGACGTCGCTCACCGCAACATCAAGGCGCGTCTGGAGGCGGGACGCGGTGTGTTGCTGACCGACTGAGGACAGCATCCCGAGGGCGGCGGCTGGGTGAAGGTCGTAGAGCCTGCCCCCTCGTAGGGCTCCTACGCCGCTTCGCGAGGAAGTGGCGCGCGGCCTTTCGCGTTTTGGCGTCGTAGCCCGCAAGGAGCGAAGCGGATTGCGGGGTGGATGCCACCCCGGATTACGCTGGCGCTCCGTCCGGGCGACGGCCGGCCGCCCTACCAGCTCCACATCGTCCCGTCTTCGAGCCGGGCGACCGGCAGGTAGGCCGGCTCGTACTCGTATTTGGCCGCCAGCGTCTCGTCGATGTCGACGCCATGGCCGGGCACGTCGCCGGGATAGAGGTAGCCGTCCTTGAACGTGTAGGCGTGCGGGAAGACCTCGTTGGTCTTGTCGCTGTGGTGCATGTATTCCTGGATGCCGAAATTCGGCACCCACAGGTCGAAGTGCAGCGCCGCGCCGAGGCACACCGGCGACAGGTCGGTGGCGCCGTGGCAGCCGGTCCTCACCTGATAGAGCTCGGCGAGCATCGCGATCTTGCGCAACTGCGTGATGCCGCCGGTATGCACCACCGCCGTGCGGATGTAGTCGCAGAGCTGGTTCTCAAGAATCTCGCGGCAGTCGTGGATGGAGTTGAACACCTCGCCGATGGCGATCGGCGTGACGGTGTGCTGGCGGATGAGCTTCAGCGATTCCTGGTTCTCCGCCGGCGTCGGGTCTTCCAGCCAGAACAGCCGATAGGGCTCCAGGCTCTTGCCCAGCCGCCCGGCCTCGATCGGCGTCAGCCGGTGATGGGCGTCATGCAGCAGGTGGAAGTCGAAGCCGAACTTCGAACGCACCGCGTCGAAGAGCTTGGGCGCGAATTCGAGATACTTCTCCGTCGACCAGATCGATTCCTCGACCAGCCCCTTCACCGCCGGCTCGTAATAGTACTTGCCGCGCGCGACGCCGTAGACGGAGTCGAGGCCGGGGATGCCCGACTGCGCCCTGCACCGCCTTGTAGCCCTGTTCGAGATACTGCCCGACGGCGTCGAGCGTCTCGGGGATGTCGCGGCCGTTGGCATGGCCGTAGACCATGACGCCGGAGCGGCTTTTTCCCCCGAGAAGCTGGTAGAGCGGCAGCCCGGCGGCCTTCGCCTTGATGTCCCACAGCGCGGTGTCGACGGCGCCGATCGCCGCCATCGTCACCGGCCCGCGCCGCCAGTAGGCGCCCTTGGCCAGGAACTGCCAGATGTCCTCGATCTGGTGCGGATCGCGGCCGATCAGGAGCGGCGCGATGTGATCCTTGAGATACGAGGCGACCGCAAGCTCGCGCCCGTTGAGCGTGCCGTCCCCGACGCCATAGAGGCCCTCGTCGGTCACGATCTTGAGCGTGACGAAGTTGCGATCGGGGCAGGTGACGATGACTTTTGCTTCCGTGATCTTCATTGGTTCCAGGTCTCTATGTGCCGGCCGGCGCGAGCGTCGATGGCGCCGTTGGGTCGCTCTGTTCCCCGTCGTCGAAGAGGTGCGGATAGGCCTGTTCGATCAGCGGGAGTGAAGTCAGAATCTCGGTGAGGTGCGCGTGCACGGCGGCTTCCGCACGCGGCCTCGTCGCGTGCTTCCACCGCGTCCAGGATGGCGACGTGTTGTTCCACCAGGCGCGAAAGCGGCGTCGTTTGCGGGATGCTGAGATAGCGCACGCGGTCCATCTGCGCCTTGACCTCCTCGACGACGCGCCACGCATATTCGCAATCGGCGCCCAGGGCGAGGCCGCGGTGAAACGCCTCATCCAGCACCAGGAAGCTTGCCGGCGAACCTTCGGCGACAACCGCCTCCTGCTGCGCGAGGTTCTCCCTCAGCGCCGCGATCATCTCCGCGCTCATCACCTGGCAGGCCTTGCGCGCGACCGCAACCTCGACCGCCTCGCGCACGAAGCGCGCGTCGGTCACCTGCTTGGTTGAGATCTTGACGACGAACGTGCCGCGCTGCGGACGGATGCGGACGAGCCCCGCCTCGCTCAGCTTGATGAAGGCCTCGCGCACCGGTTGCCGGCTGACACCCATCTGCGCCGCGATCTCGGCCTCCGACAGCGCCTGGCCCGGTGGCAGCGCCATGGCGACGATGGCGCTCTTCAGTTCATAGAAGACGCGCTGCGCCGCCGGCTCGGCCACGGCGCGCGGCGCGGCCGACCAGCGCTCGAGCGTCGCGCTCCTCGCCACAGCGTTTCCCCGTTTCATTCCTCATCGCCCACGTGTGTTCGTTGGACCGAACAACATTGTTGCACTTTTATATGCGCCATACTACCATACCAGTCAATATCCGACGCCTAGTCGGGCAATTCGGAGGGCCGGCCGGGCAATTCGCAACGGGAGGAGAAAATGAACAAGACTTCCACGCATAGGATTTGCACTGCTCGCGACCGCGGCCGTCATGGCGCTGCCACGAGTCGGCCTTGCCGCCGACTATACGCTGAACATCAACTCGGCGCTGACCACCGACGACCCGCTCTTCAAGGGCCTCGAGGCTTACAAGCAGAAGGTCGAGGCGGACACCAAGGGCGCCGTCGAGGTGCGTCTCTTCCCGAGCTCGCAGCTCGGCAAGGACGAGGACGTGCTTGAGCAGGCGCGCGCCGGCGGCAACGTCGCCGTCGTCGTCGATGGCGGCCGTCTCGCCGTCTACACCAAGGAATTCGGCATCCTCGGCGCGCCGTACCTCGCCCAGGGCTACGAGGGCATCCGCAAGGTCGTGACCTCGGACCTCTTCGAGGGCTGGGTGAAGAAGCTGCATGACGCCGCCGGCCTCCAGGTGCTGTCGTTCAACTGGTGGCAGGGCGAGCGCAATCTGCTGACCAACGTGCCGGTCAAGACGCCCGCCGACCTCAAGGGCGTCCGCATGCGCACGCCTGGCGCGCCGGTGTGGATGGAGACCGTCAAGGCTATGGGCGCGACGCCTACGCCGATGGGCTGGACCGACGTCTATCCGGCGCTGCAGCAGCACGTCATCGATGCCGTCGAGGCGCAGGACCCGGCGGTCTGGGGGGCGCGCCTCTACGAGGTCATCAAGTACATCACCAAGACCGGCCACATCAATCTGATCACCGGCGTCGTCACCAGCGCCGGCTGGTTCGACAAGCTCCCCGCCGACATCCAGAAGATCCTTCGCGATGACGCGGTTTCGGCCGGCGACATCGCATCGTACGGGACGAAGGACTCGCTCGCCAACTACGAGAAGATGATGGCGGACAAGGGCGTGACGATCGACGAGATCGATGTCACCCCCTTCGTCCAGGCGACCGCCGGCGTGTACGATATGCTCGGTTACTCCGACCTGCGCAAACAGATCGAGCCGATCCTCGCCAAGTAAAGCCCCCAAGACGGCGGGCCGGCCCGGGCGACCGGCCGGCCTGTTTCCTTCGATCCGGGTGGAGCGGGGATGGTCGATTTTCCTGCTACGTCTGGAGGCGGCGGTCGGCAAGTTCCTGCTTGTCGTCATCGTCGTCCTCGTCTTCGCAGCCGGGGTGCTGCGCTGGTTCGATCACCCGCTGATCTGGTCGGTCGACCTTGCCCAGCTTCTTTTCCTGTGGATTGCCTTTATCGGCGCCAACCAGGCGCTGAGGAAACGCGCCCATATCGGCATGGACCTCGCCGTGCGCTGGATGCCGCTCGCCTGGCGTCGCGTCATCGAGATCGCGCTGGCCGCGCTCACGCTCGCCTTCCTGCTGATCATGGTGTGGGAGGGCTACAAGCTCACCACGCTCAATATCCAGCGGGTCTTCGGCGATAGCGGCATCAGCTACGCCTTCGTCACCGGCGCCGTGCCGGTCGGTTGCCTCATGCTGGCGATCACGCTCACCGGGCATCTGGTCAAACTCATCCGCACCTGGCGGACGGAGCGGAACCTTGTTTTCTCCGATCTGCACCGTGGCGAAGTGGACGACCTGCTTTGACGCTGCTCTCGCTGACCTTCCTTGTGTTGATGCTGGCCGGGCTGCCGATCGCCTTTGCCATCGGCATGGCGGGCTTCACCTTCTTCCTGACCAACGGATCGATCCCGGTCTCCATCGGCGTCCAGCAGGTGGCGTCGACCTCGCAGAGCTTCCCGCTGCTCGCCGTGCCGTTCTTCCTGCTTGCCGGACACATGATGAACCATTCGGGGATCACCTCACGGCTCATCAACTGCTCCAACGTGCTGGTCTCGTGGATGGCCGGCGGCCTCGCCCAGGTCTGCATCGTGCTCTCCACACTGATGGGCGGCGTCTCCGGCGCGGCTGTCGCCGACGCGGCGATGGAGGCGCGCATCCTCGGGCCGGAATTGATCAAGGCCGGCTATTCGAAGGGCTTCACCTCCGCCGTCATCGCCGTCGGCTCGCTCATCACCTCCACCATCCCGCCGAGCATCGGCCTCATCCTCTACGGCTTCGTCGGCAATGTCTCGATCGGGCGGCTGTTCCTCGCCGGTGTCATCCCCGGCCTGCTGATGATGACGTTTCTGATGACCACGACCTGGTTCATCGCCCGGCGGCGGAACTATCGCTCGGAGATGGCGACGCGGCCGACGATGAAGGCCGTCGGCAAGGCCGTCGCCAACGCCAAATGGGCGCTGATCTTCCCGCTGGCGCTGCTCATCGCCATCCGCGGCGGCCTGTTCACGCCCTCCGAAGTCGGCGCCTTCGCCGTCGTCTACGCCGCTATCATCGGTGTCGTCGCGCATCGCGAGATGACCTGGTCGGGTCTGATGCAAGCGCTCGGCGAGGCGGTGACCGATATCGGCATGATCATGCTTATCATCGTCTTCTCCGGCATGGTCGGCTACGGCATCATCTTCGAGCAGGCACCGCAGGCGATCGCGTCGACGCTGATCCACCTGACGACCAATCCGATGGCCATCGTTGGGTTGCTGCTGCTCTTTGTCTTCATCGCCGGGCTGTTTGTCGAGAGCACCGTGCTGGTGCTCCTGCTGACGCCGATCTTCCTGCCGATCGTTCGCCCGCTCGGCGTCGACGAGGTGCATTTCGGCATCCTGATGATGACCATCGTGACGCTCGGCTCGATGACGCCGCCGGTCGGGGTGTGCATGTACACCGTGTGCAGCCTGCTCAATACTCCGGTCGAGGAATACGTCGTCGAATCCATCCCATTCGTCGCGACGATCCTCGTCGAGGTCGCCATCCTTGCGTTTTTCCCGCAGGTGGTGCTCTTTCTGCCCAATCTCTTGATGTGAACGGAACACATTGCCAATGACGGGAGAGGGGGCTCACCCGCGGCTCAGCCGGTCGACGCTCGCCACGCTGCCCAAGGCGGTCGCGCGCCCGGCCTATGACCGCTTGGCGCTCACCGCCGGCATCGTGCATCTCGGCATCGGCGCCTTCCACCGCGCCCACCAGGCCGTCACCGTCGACGACATTCTGGCAACCGACCCCACCTGGGCGATCGTTGCCGCGAGCCTCAGAAGTCCGGCGACCCGCGACGCGCTCAAGCCGCAGGACTGGCTCTACACATTGTCGGTCCGCTCGGGCGAGGGCGAACGGCTGCGCGTCATCGGCAGCGTCGTCGACGTGCTGGTTGCAACGGAAGAGCGCGAGCGCCTGCTTGCCGCCATGGCCGATCCGCGCGTGCGCATCGTCTCGCTGACGGTGACCGAGAAGGGCTACTGCCACGATCCGGCGACCGGGGCGCTCAACGAGGCCGATGCCGGCATCCTGCACGACCTCGCCGAACCGAACGCGCCCGGCACCGCGCCGGGCCTCATCATCGAGGCGCTGGCACGACGGCGCGCTGCGGGCACGGCGCCGTTCACGGTGCTCACCTGCGACAACCTTCCCTCGAACGGCGCGGTGGCGAAGCGCATCATCGGACGTTTCGCCGAATTGCGCGACGCCGATCTCGGCGCCTGGGTCGCCGGCGAAGTTGCCTTCCCCTCGACCATGGTCGACCGCATCACGCCAGCCACCACCGACGAGGACCGCGCCCGCGTCGACGCGGCGATTGCGCTCACCGACGCCTGGCCGGTCGTCACCGAGCCGTTCTCGCAATGGGTGATCGAGGATCGCTTCCCAAGCGGACGCCCGGCCTTCGACACCGCTGGCGCCGAGCTCGTCACCGATGTCGCGCCCTACGAGCAGATGAAGCTGAGGTTGCTCAACGGCGCCCATTCGAGCCTCGCCTATCTCGGCTATCTCGCCGGCTATGAATTCGTGTCCGACGTGATGGGCGATGCCTCCTATGCCCGCTTCGTCGCGGCGCTCATGGAGCAGGTGACGCCGACGCTTGAGCTGCCGCCGTCGACCGATCTTGCCGGCTACAAGGCGGCGCTTCTCGACCGCTTCCGCAATCCGGCGCTCAAGCATCGCACGTGGCAGATCTGCATGGACGGCAGCCAGAAGCTGCCGCAGCGGCTGCTTGGCACGATCCGCGACTGCCTGAGAAGCGGCGCGCCGTTCGGCACGCTGGCGCTGGGTGTCGCCGGATGGATGCGTTACGTCACGGGGACCGACGAGAAGGGCCAGGCGATTGACGTCCGCGACCCGCTTTCCGGCGATCTGCGTGCGCTTGCCGATGCCGCCGGGCCGTCGCCCGAGCGTCTGGTCCATGCCTTCGTCGGCCTGGAAAAGATCTTCGGGCGGGACCTTGCCGACGACCCGCGCTTCGTGACCGCGGTGACCGAGCGGCTCGCCCGGCTGCTGGCGGACGGCGCCAAGCGCACCGTCGCCACGGAGATGGGGGCCGGCTAGCTCGGCACGTACCACAAGACGACGTTGCCGTTACGGAAGGCGCGGGCTTGCGTCTGCCTGAGGCGCACGGGCTCGGGCACGCCCTCGAACATCGTCCGGCCGCTGCCGAGGATCAGTGGATTGACCACGATCTGGTACTCGTCGATGAGGCCGGCCGGCGCCAGTTGCGCGACGATCGTGCCGCTGCCGAACATCGCCATGTCCTCGCCATCCTCCTGCTTCAGGCGGCGCATGGCTGCGACCGGATCGTCGGAAATCAGGCGCGTGTTATTCCACGTCGCTTTCTTCAGCGTCCGCGAAAAGACGACCTTCGGCATGGCATTCATGCGCTCGGCGACGACCGGGTCGTTCTGCTTTGCCATCTCGGTCGGCCAGTAGCGCGTCATCAGCTCGTAGGTGATGCGGCCGAAGACGAGGATGCCGCCGCCCTTGGCATTGTCCTCGACGAAGGCATTCCACTCCGGATCGGGATCCATCGTGTGAGCCCAGCTCATGTCGCCTTTCGCGTCCTGAAAGTAGCCGTCGAGCGACACATGGTTGAAGACGATGAGCTTGCGCATGGGATCCTCCCGCGATCAGTTGGCGTCGGTCCACAGCGGCCGCAGCTCGACGACGCCATGGCCGGTCGCCGGACAGCGCGCCGCCCAGGCGAGCGCGGCGTCCAGATCGGGCACGTCGATGATGTAGAAGCCGCCGACCTGCTCCTTGGTCTCGGCAAAGGGCCCGTCAAGCACCCGTGTCTCGCCGTTGACGGAGCGCACGGTCTTGGCGGCGCTGCGCGGTTGCAGCCGGTTCCAGCCGACCACGACGCCGGCCTTCGTGAGCGCCTCGGTGTAGGCGGCATAGGCGGCGAGCCCGCGCTGCTGTTCCTCAGGGCTGAGCTTGGGGAAGGCTGTCTCGTCGATGTGAAGCATGAGGATGTACTGCATCTTCGCTGTCCTCCAACGCGCCACGGCGGGCCCCGATAGCGCCAATGACACAACAACGAACGGGCCTGGTCGATTTCGACAGGCGCGCCAGAAATTTCAGCCGCGTGCCGCAGCCGATGCCGCGCGCCGGCGCTCCTGCGCTTCCGCCGGCCACAGCGTCTTCATGTCGTAGTACTCCGCGAAGGCCGGAACGCCCGCCGGCAGCGCCACCCAGGGAACCTTCGAGCGCGTGTAGATGTGGACGTCGGGCACGATCGCGTGCGGCGCGTCCAGCACGCTGACGCGCACGAAGCGCAGATACGGCCGGCGGCCGTAGTCGCTCCACACCGCGACCTTGCATTTCGGGCAGCGGTAGATGTCGTGCGGCCGGCCGCTGTCGGTCGGCATCGACACCGGCTCGGGCTGACCGGCGAGCATCTCGATGCGGTCGGTCTCGATGAGCGCGTTGATGGCAAAGGCGCTGCCGGTCTGCTTCTGGCAATCGAGGCAGTGGCAGCAATGGACGAACATCGGCGCCGTGGTGAGCCGGAAGCGCACGGCGCCGCACGAGCACCCACCTGCAAGTGATTCAGCCATCTGGCTTTTCCTCTCCTCGGTCGGCTGCTGCCGGCAGCACGGCGGCCGGCAGCGCCAGCGGATCGTATATGCCCGGCCGGGCGCGCCGAATGTAGCGCACCAGCACCGGCACGAAGAACAGCAGGATCACCAGCTTGACCAAGGCAACCAGCGGCCCGCCCCAGGTGAAGAGCAGCAGGAAGACAACGGCGATCATGACGAAGATGAAGATGGACAGGGCCACGTTGAGACCGTATTCGCCGACGCTGTTGCCTTGCCGGAAGACGATGCCCTTGCCGCGGGCGGCCAGCCGCCGGTGCAGTTCGGTCAGGAAGGTGACGTATTCGGCGTTGTGCTCGGCGAAATCCGCCAGGCTGCGATAATCGGTGTTGAACAGCTCGGCCATGCCGCCGGCCTTGAGGATGATCCGGGCGCGGTAGCGATTGGTGGCGAAGCGCGTCGGCGCGAAGGCGAGGCGCACCTCGGCGATGCCGTCATAGGAGACGCCGTCGGGCTTGCCGCCGTCTTCCTCCCAGGTCAGCGCGTCCTCGGTGAGGCGATAGCTGCGCGGCTTGACGAAGGCATTCGCCCTCAGCCGGTAGACGGTCGGGTCGATCGCGGCGCTCATTGGCCGGAGGGGGCGAGGTCCGGGTTGGGCGTGTAGCCGGGACCGACGGTCAGCGGCTTGTCGGCGAGCACCGACTGGTCGAGATCGGAATGCAGCTTCTTGTCGATGGTCTCGATCACCTTGCCGTCGGCCCCGATCAGCCGGACGGTCACGTCGTAGTCGATGTTGGCCTTGATGCCCTTCAGCGCATCGGTGGTGAAGGTGTATTCCCGGCGGCCGGTCGTGACGTCCTTGTTAAGCACGATCGGCGGGCCGCCCGACGGGTTCTCGAAGGTCGCCTCGATGCGCGAGTGCTCGGGCAGCGTGCGCAGCGGCGCCGCGACGAAGCCGGCATAGGCTTCCGACAGGCGGTAGTTGAAGATGAAGCCGCCGCCCGAGATGTCGAGATAGGGGCCCTTTTGCGAGCAGGCGGCGAGCGCGAGGATCGCCGCCAACGCGAGACCTTTCACTCCTCTGCCGAGCATGGTTCCGGCGCTCCTTCTGCCTTGCCCTGAAAGCACCCCCGGAATCCGAATAGGCGATCCGACGATTTTCGGCAATCGCAGTCGGTGGGGAGGCGAGGCTTGTCGCCGTGGCACAAAGCCTGCAATCCTCGGCTGAGGGCAGGAAGGAGCCGTCGATGACCAATGGAGCCGCCACGGTGGCGATCCCCGCTTTTGCCGAACCCTACGCGCCCGACGACACGGCGCTGATCCGCGCCTTCATCGCCGAGACGCGCCTCGACGAGGCGGCGGAACGGCGGATCGACCGGCTGGCGGGCCGCCTAATCACCGCGATCCGCGATGCAGCCGGCGGCATCGGCGAGCTGGAGGATTTCCTGCGCGAATTCGCGCTCTCGACCCGCGAAGGGCTGGCGCTGATGGTTCTCGCCGAGGCGCTGCTGCGCGTCCCCGATGCGGCCACCCAGGACCGTCTGATCGAGGACAAGATCGGCAGCGGCGACTGGGGCGAGCACAGCGGCCGTGGCGGCAAGCCGTTCGTCGCCGCCTCGATCTGGGCGCTGGGTCTGACCAGCCGCATCGTCTATCCCGGCGACACGCCGGAGCGACTGGTCGCGGGCCTCGTCAGCCGCCTCGGCAAGCCAGCGGTCAGGACCGCCACCCGCCAGGCCATGCGCGTGCTCGGCCATCATTTCGTGCTCGGCCAGACCATCGGCGAGGCGCTTGGCCGGGCGCGTGCCATGGAGAAGCAGGGCTTCCGCCATTCCTACGACATGCTGGGCGAGGGGGCGCGCACGGCCGCCGACGCGGAGCGCTATTTCGAAGCCTATGCCGGCGCCATCGCCGCCATTGGCAAGGCCGCCGGCAAGGGCGCTCTGCCAGACCGGCCGGGCATCTCGGTGAAGCTGTCGGCGCTCCACCCGCGCTACGAGGCAGTCAAACGCGAGCGTGTGCTGAAGGAGCTGGTGCCGCGCCTGCTCGATTTGGCCCGCGCCGCCAAGGAACACGATCTCAACCTGACCGTCGATGCCGAAGAGGCCGACCGCCTTGAATTGTCGCTGGAGGTGGTGGCGGCGGTGCTCGCCGATCCGTCGCTTGTCGGTTGGCACGGCTTCGGCCTGGCGATCCAGGCTTATCAGAAGCGCGCTGCGGCCGTGGTCGACTGGGTCGGCGAGATCGCCACGGCGCTCGACCGGCGCCTGATGGTGCGCCTGGTCAAGGGCGCCTATTGGGACACCGAGGTGAAGCGCACCCAGGAGCGGGGGCTTGCCGATTATCCGGTGTTCACCCGTAAGCCCGCCACCGACCAGTCCTATCTCGCCTGTGCCCAGCGGCTGCTCAAGCTCCGCCCGCGCATCTATCCGCAATTCGCCAGCCACAACGCACTCACCGTCGCTGCCATTGTGGAGATGGCCGGCGGCCCGTCCGACTACGAGTTCCAGCGCCTGCACGGCATGGGCGAGGCGCTGTTCACGGCGTTGCGCCGTGAGGATCCGGCGATCGCGGCCCGCATCTATGCGCCGGTCGGCGGCCACCGCGAGCTGCTCGCCTATCTGGTGCGCCGGCTACTCGAAAACGGCGCCAACTCGTCCTTCGTCTCGGTGGTCGGGGATACCGGCGTGCCGGTGGAGGAGCTGCTCAAGCGGCCGGCAGTTCTGCTCAAGGGCGGCGACCATGTCCGCCACAGCCGCGTGCCCCTGCCGCGCGACCTCTACGCGCCGGTGCGGCGAAACTCCCTGGGGCTTGAGTTCGGCAGCGCCGCCGACCTCCGTGCGCTTCTCTCCGGCATGGCGAAGGCGGGCGACGCCCCGGTCGAAGCGCGCCCGCTCACCGCCGGCAGGGTCGTGGGCACGGCGCGTCCGGTCGTCAGCCCGATCGATGGAAAGATCAAGGTCGGCAATGTGGTGGAGCTGCCGGTTGAATCGATCGATGAGGTGATGGCGGCGGCCACCGGCGGTTTCGCGGCGTGGTCGCGCGTGCCGGCAAGCGAGCGCGCCGCCGCGCTCGATCGCCTGGCCGACCTGATCGAGGGCGAGCGCGACGCGCTGGTGGCGCTGATGGCGCGCGAGGGCGGCAAGACGCTCAACGACGGCATCGCCGAGGTGCGCGAGGCCGCCGACTTCTGCCGCTACTACGCTGCCCAATCGCGGCTCATCTTCGCGCCCGAGGCGATGCCCGGGCCGACCGGCGAAAGCGACCGGCTGATGCGGCGCGGGCGCGGCGTCTTCGTCTGCATCTCGCCGTGGAACTTCCCGCTTGCCATCTTCCTCGGTCAGACCGTGGCGGCGCTCGCCGCCGGCAATGCGGTCGTCGCCAAGCCGGCCGAGCAGACCCCGCTGGTCGCATCCTTAGCCTTCCAGCTACTGCACAAGGCCGGCGTGCCCGTGGCCGCCGCCCAGCTTGCGCCGGGCGACGGCAAGGTCGGCGCGGCGCTCACCGCCCACAGGCAAGTCGCCGGCGTCGCCTTCACCGGCTCGACCGAGGTCGCCTCGGCCATCAACCGCACGCTTGCCGCCAAGCAGGGCCCGATCGTGCCGCTCATCGCCGAGACCGGTGGCATCAACGCCATGATCGTCGACGCCACGGCGCTGCCCGAACAGGTGGCCGACGACGTGATGACCTCCGCCTTCCGCTCCGCCGGCCAGCGCTGCTCGGCGCTCAGGCTGCTGTGCCTGCAGGATGACGTCGCCGACCGCGTGCTGGAGATGATCGTCGGCGCGGCGAGCGAACTCAGCCTGGGCGATCCGCGCGACCCGGCGACCGATATCGGGCCGGTGATCGACGGCGAGGCCAAGGCCAATCTCGACGCCCATGTCGCCGCCATGCGCGCCGCCCCCTTCGCCACCATCCGCTATGCCGGCACGGCGCCCCGGGCCGGAACCTTCGTTGCCCCGCACATTATCGAGCTGGATTCGCCGGAGCGTCTGACGCGCGAGGTGTTCGGGCCGATCCTGCACGTCATCCGCTGGAAGCCCAGCGAGCGCGACAAGCTGATCGCCGCCATCGCCGCCACCGGCTACGGCCTGACGCTTGGCATCCACAGCCGCATAGACGAGACGGTCCAGAAGATCGTCGACGCGTTGCCGGTCGGCAACGTCTACGTCAACCGCAACATGATCGGCGCGGTGGTCGGCACCCAGCCCTTCGGCGGCTCGGGTCTGTCGGGCACCGGCCCCAAGGCGGGCGGGCCGGACTATTTGCGTCGCTTCGCGCTCGAGCAGGTCGTCTCGGTCAACACGGCGGCGGTCGGCGGCAACGCCTCGCTGATCGCCATGGAGGACGACTGACCATGCACCGCTGCGCCATCCTCGACGACTATCAGAATGTCGCCTTGTCCCTGGCCAATTGGGCCTCGCTCGACCCCGACGTCGAGATTATCGTCTTCAACCACCACATCGCTGGCCGCAAGGCGGTGACCGCAGCGCTCGCCGGCTTCGACATCGTCGTCGCCATGCGCGAGCGCACCGTGTTTGACGCCGAGCTGCTGGCGAACCTGCCGCGCCTGCGGCTTCTGGTGACGACCGGCATGCGCAACGCCTCCATCGACGTCGCCGCGGCGGAGCGAAACGGCGTCACCGTCTGCGGCACGCATGGCGTGGGGGGATCGACCGCGCAGCTCACCTGGGCGCTGATCCTGGCATTGGTGCGCAACATCCCGGCCGAGGTCGAGGATTTCCGCAGCGGTGCCGACTGGCAGAGACGGGTATCGATCGACCTCACCAACAAGCGTCTCGGTCTGGTCGGTCTCGGCCGGCTCGGCAGCCGCGTGGCGCGGGTCGGGGCCGATTTCGAGATGGAGGTAGCCGCCTGGAGCCCCAACCTCAGCGAGGAACGTGCCGCGGAGGCCGGTGCGGCGCGCATCGCGACGCTCAACGAACTGCTGCGAACTGCAGACATCGTCTCGGTCCACGTGCCTCTCAACGAAGGCACGCGCGGACTGATCGGCGCCAAGGAGCTGGCGCTGATGAAACCGACGGCGTTTCTGGTCAACACCTCGCGCGGGCCGATCGTCGACGAAGCTGCGCTCATCGACGCGCTCGACGATGGCAGGCTGGCAGGAGCCGGTCTCGACGTCTATGACCGCGAGCCGCTGCCGCCGGACCACCCGTTCCGGCGCGTTGAACGTCTGATCGCCACGCCGCACATCGGCTACGTCACCGATGCCACCTATCATGTCTTCTACCGCGACGTGGTCGAGGACATCGCCGCCTGGCTCAAGGGCGAGCCGGTGCGGCGGATCGAGCCGGCGTGAGTTTGGCCGCGGCGCGCTGGTGGCTATGGTGGGGAATCGGCAACGGACGGATGAAGAAAGCGGAAGACAGCGCATGACTGACAAGGCCTTTCTCTCGCGTGCCATCGACCAGGGCAGGGGCGCCGTCCCCGCCGATCTGGTGATCAAGAATGTCGGCCTGCTCGACATCGTCTACGGCGGCGTCACCGTCACCGACATTGCCATATGCGGCGACCGCATCGTCGGCACCTATGAGACCTACGAGGGCAGGCGTGAGATCGACGGCACCGGCCTGTTCGCCGTGCCCGGCTTCATCGACACTCATCTCCATGTCGAATCCTCGCTGGTCACCCCGCAGGAGTTCGACCGCTGCGTCCTGCCGCATGGCGTCACCACGGCGATCTGCGATCCGCACGAGATCGCCAATGTTCTCGGCCTCGAGGGTATCCGCTTCTTCCTCGAGTTCGCCGAGACCACGATTATGGACCTGCGCGTGCAGCTCTCCTCCTGCGTGCCGGCGACCACGTTCGAGACCTCCGGCGCCGAACTGCTGGCCAGGGACCTCGTTCCGCTCGCCTCCCATCCCAAGGTGATCGGCCTCGCTGAGTTCATGAACTTCCCCGGCGTGCTGGCCAGCCGCGACGACGTGCTCGACAAGCTCGTCGCCTTCCAGGACGGCCACATCGACGGCCATGCGCCGCTGGTCCGCGGCTATGACCTCAACGGCTACCTCGCCGCGCGCATCCGCACCGATCACGAGACCACCATCGCCGCGGACGGCCGCGAGAAGCTGAAGAAGGGCCTAGCGGTGCTCATCCGCGAGGGCTCGGTCACCAAGGACCTGCACGCGCTCGCCGAGATCCTCGACGAGCATTCCTCCAGCATGTGCTGCCTCTGTACCGACGACCGCAACCCGCTCGACATCGCCGAGGAGGGCCACCTCGACTACATGGTGCGCACGCTGATTACCCTCGGCCGCCCGCTGCACCACGTCTATCGCGCCGCGAGCTGGTCGGCGGCCAACGCCTTCGGCCTCAAGGACCGCGGCATGATCGCGCCCGGCCGCCGCGCCGATATCGTTCTGGTCGGTGACCTCGCGGCATGTTCGGTGAAGACGGTGATCTCCGCCGGCCGCGTGGTCGACGATGCGCTCTTCGCGACGCGCAAGACGGTGGCGCCGGTCGGCCTCGACAGCGTCAAGGTTCGCCAGATCACCCCGGCCGACTTCCGCATCCCCGGTGCCGCCGCCGAACTCTCTATGATCGGCGTGGCGCCCGGCCGCGTGGTCACCGACCATGTGCGCAAGCAGGTTTCGGCCAGAGGCAACGAGCGCGTCGCCGATCCGGCGAACGACATCGCCAAGGTGGCGGTGATCGAGCGCCACGGCAAGGACGGCTCGATCGGCCGCGGCTTCGTCACCGGCTTCGGCATGCGGCAGGGCGCCATTGCCTCCTCGGTCGGCCACGACAGCCACAACATCTGCGTCGTCGGCATGAACGACGACGACATGGCGGTCGCGGTCAACCGGCTGCGCGAGATCGGCGGCGGCTTCGCCGTGGCGGACGGCGGCAAGGTGGTGGCTGAGCTGGCGCTGCCGCTGGCCGGCCTGATGAGTGTCGAGCCCTTCGAGGCGGTCCATGCCGGGCTGATGCCGCTGCGCCGAGCGGCGCGCGAGATCGGCTGCACGTTGCCGGAGCCGTTCCTCCAGGTTGCCTTCCTGCCGCTCCCGGTCATCCCTCACATGAAGATCACCAATTTCGGTCTCTTCGATGTCGACCGGTTCGAGCTGGTGAAGGAATGACGGCGATACGCTCGGTTAACCACGTTCCGTTGTCGGCCGGAGCTTCACCCAACCTTAATGCCGTCGGCCGATGCTGCCCGCAATGCTCTCACCGCGCCGCGCCTTCCTGATTTCGCGCATGAGGCGCCCGGACGTCCGGTTCGCGCTCAGCATCGTGGTGCCGGCGGTTATCATCCTGGCCGTCACCTTCTCGACGCTGGTCTTCGCACTGAACGAGATCGCCCGCGAGGTCGACCGCACGGCGCTGTCCCTGACCGATCAGACGGTCGAGGCGGCGGTTCAGGCGACGCTGCGCCACATGGCCGATACCCACGGCGATTACGCCATCTGGGATGATGCCGCGCGCAAGCTCTACGGCAAGGTCGATCAGAAGTTCGTCGATGACTCGTTCGTCTCGTCGACGAGCGATCCGATCTTCTTCGACACCGCCTACCTTCTCAACGCCGATGGCACGACGGTTTTCGCCTATCGCGACGGCGAGGCGGTCGCGACGCCGCCCGAGCAGGCATTCGGGCCGTCGCTGAGCCGGCTCTTGCAGGCGACGGCCGATGCCAGCACGCCGGATGCCCGCAGTGCGCTGGTCAGCGGCGTCTGGGGGCCGATGGTCATAGCGGTCGGGCCGGTGGTGCCGTTTTCGCACGACATCCCCACGCCGGATCCCAAGCGCATCCTCGTCCTCGCCAAGTCGCTGAACGCCGAAAGCATCCAGCGGCTGTCCGAGGACTATTTGATCAAGGGATTGGCCCTGGCGCCGCCAGCCGCGGCCGGTGGCCGCAACGCCCTTGCACTCACCGATGCTGACGGCAGAACCATCGCCGCACTCACCTGGGACGAGCGGCTGCCGGGAAGCGTGGCGCTCACCCGGCTGAACCCGCGCGTCATCGGCGTGCTCGCCGTGCTCGCAATGACCGTGCTGGTGCTGATCGCCATCGCCGCGCGCGCCTTCGCGCGTGTGCGCCGGGGAGAGGTTCTGGCGCGCCATGCCGCCACCCACGATTTGCTCAGCGGCTTGCCCAACCGCGCAGCGCTGCTCGAACACCTCGGGCGCGTTGTCGACCAAAACCGCGGTGACGCAAACCTGGCGATTGCCTGCGTCGAGCTGGAAGCCATAGAAGAGGTCAACGACGCCTATGGTCGCGACGTCGGCGACCAGTTGCTGCGCAAGGTGGCGCAGGGTTTTCGGGCGCTGGCGGGCAAATGCTACCTGGTTCGGATTGGCGGCGATGAATTCGCCGTCGTCATCGACAAGCCCGGTGTGGCCGACCTGGCCAACGAACTGGGTGACCGGCTCGCGCGCTTCTTCGCCAAGCCCTTCGATGTCGGCGGCCGCATCATCCCCGTCAGCGCCAACGTGGGCATCGCCTTCGCCGATGACGCCGGCGTCTCGGCCGGGGAGTTGCTGCGTCGCGGCGAAGTCGCCATGTATCAGGCCCGGCAGGAGGGCCGCAATCGCGTCTGCATGTTCGACGATTCGATCGACGTGCAGCGCCGCAAGCGGCTCGAAATCTCGGGCGATTTGCGACGCGCACTCGCCGTTGACGCGCTGGTGCTGTTCTATCAGCCGGTTTGCAGCGCCACGGACGGCAGCATCGTCAGCGCCGAGGCTTTGATCCGCTGGCCTCGTGGCGACGATGTCAAGCCGATCTCGCCGGCCGAATTCATCCCGATCGCCGAGGAGACCGGGCTGATCGACGAACTCGGCATGTGGACGCTGAGGCGCGCGTGCCGCGACGCCGCCGGATGGCCGGGCCTCAAGGTCTCGGTGAACGTCTCGCCGGCCCAGTTCCCCGACCCGAATTTTGCCGAAGCCATCGCCGCCGTGCTCAAGGAAACCGGCTTCCCGGCCGATCGCCTCGAGATCGAGATGACCGAAACCTATCTCGTCACCCACCCCGAGCAGGCACGGCGGGCGATCGACTCGATCCGCGCCCTCGGCATCACCGTGGCGCTCGACGATTTCGGCGTCGGCTATTCCAGTATCGGTTATCTGCGCAGCTTCGCCTTCGACAAGCTGAAGCTCGACCGCTCGCTGATCGCCAACATCGACCGCGATCCGCACGCCCAGAAGCTGGTCCAGGCCACCGTCGCACTGGCCGACGCCCTCGAACTCAGCGTCACGGCAGAAGGCGTCGAGACCGAGGAAGAAGCAGCGATCCTGAGGATTGCCGGCTGCGACGCATTCCAGGGCTTCTTCTTCGGTCGCCCGATGCCGGCCGCCCAATTGACGGCGTTGCTTGGCATCGACGCCCGGTTTCAGCCGGCCGTGCCGTCGTTGCGGCAGGCCTGAAATCCGGCCTGCGTCTGGACATCGGCGCCGCGCTGGGCCAAGTGAGCGGCATGTGCCGCGGCTTGCAACTGCGCTGGTTTGCTGTTTTGCGGATGCCATGAAGACTTTGCCGACGACCGAGCGATCCGCAGCCAAGGTGGTTGCGGTGGCGCCGATGATGGACTGGACCGACCGGCACTGCCGGGCCTTCCATCGGCAGCTGACGCGCCGGGCGCTGCTCTATACCGAAATGGTCACCGCCGACGCGGTCATTCACGGCGATCGCGAGCGGCTGATCGGCTTCGCGCCGGTGGAACACCCGCTCGCCGTCCAGCTCGGCGGCGCCGAGCCCGGTAAGCTGGCGCAAGCGGCTGAGATCGCCGCCGACTTCGGCTATGACGAGATCAACCTCAACGTCGGCTGTCCGTCGGACCGCGTTCAGTCAGGCATCTTCGGCGCCTGCCTGATGCGCTCGCCCGAACTGGTCGGCGAGCTGGTGGCGGCCATGAAGGCCGCGGTCTCCGTGCCGGTCACCGTCAAATGCCGCCTCGGCGTCGACGAGCAGGATCCCGAGGCCGCGCTCGACGCGCTGGCGGACGCGGTCGTCGCGGCCGGCACCGATGGCATCTGGGTTCACGCCCGCAAGGCATGGCTCGAGGGCCTGTCGCCCAGGGAAAACCGCGAGGTACCGCCGCTCGATTACGGCCGCGTCCATCGGCTGAAGCAGCGGCTGCCCGACGTCTTCGTCGGCATCAACGGCGGCATCGGCTCCCTCGACGAGGCGGAAGCCCATCTCGCCCGTGTCGACGGCGTAATGCTCGGCCGCGCCGCCTATCACACGCCGGCGATGCTGGCCGATGTCGACCGGCGCTTCTACGGCGCCGGGCAGGGCCCCGAGCCGCACGCGGTCGTTGAGGCGATGCTGCCCATGATCGCGGCGGAGCTGGAGCGCGGCACGCGCCTGTCGCACATCACCCGCCACATGCTCGGCCTGTTCCACGGGGTTCCCGGCGCGCGGACGTGGCGGCGCATCCTCACCGTCGGCGCGGTCAGGCCGGACGCCGGCATCGAGGTCGTCGAAGAGGCGCTGGCCGCGGTCACGCGCACGCCATCGGTTGCGGCCGCCATCTATGCCAGCTTCGCGGAGAACCTGGGTTAAGGCTTCAGCACCAGCCGGTCGCCCGAGATCGCATAGCCCGAGAGCGAGTTGAGAAAGCTCATGCCGAGCAGGCTCTCCTCGAGCGCACCGGGCGGGGCCACCAGCGCCTTGATGTTGTTGCGCGCGATCGTCCCGATGCTGATGCGCCGGATGGTGATCGGCGCCGCCTGGATGGTGCCGTTGGCGGTCTGGATCGGCATGGTGAAGTTTAGCGTCGCCGCGTCGATGCCGATCCGGGCCGCGTCCTCGGGCGTCAGCGTCACCAGGCTGGCGCCGGTATCGACCATCATCATCATCGCCACGCCGTCGACGCCGGTGCGCACGGCAAAATGGCCGTCGCCGTTGCGCATGATGACGACGCTGTTGCCGGCTTCGCCGGTGAGCGCTCCGCTGATCGGAGTGCCCGGCACGAGCACGCCGAGCAGGCGCCCGCCGACGCCGGCAAGCTCGGTGCGATAGGCGTAGGCGCCGATCACGACGATGAAGATCACCCCCCAGCCGAAGACGGCGCGCAGCACCTGACGTCCGCCGATGCCGCGTCCGATCAGCGCCGACCCGACGAACAGGAGCAAGGCGACGAAATAGACCAGGCGCACCGGGCCGCCGGAGGACATGTCGAAGCCGAAGGACGGCGCCAGCGTCACTGCCAGCGTCGCCGCGCCGGCCGCGACCAGCAGGATGAGGATCCAGAAGAAGAACCTTGGCGGCCGCTGCATAGTCAAGGCCTGTCCCGTGTCGGCGCGGATGCAGCCGCCAGCCGTTCCGGCAACACGCGCATGATGCTCTGGCGCTCCTCGTCGGAATAGGACGCCCACATGCTGATCTCCATCAGCGTCCGCCCGCAGCCGGCGCAGAGCCGCGTGCCGGGATCGATGGCACAGAGCTTGATGCAGGGCGTGATCATGGCAGCGTCTGATGTCGATCTTCTTGCCGCTCAGACCGTCGCGGCGCCGATCAACCACGCCACCAGCGCTACCTGCTGGCAGGCGCCCAGCGTATCGCCGGTGCGCCCGCCGATCGCCTCGGCGGTCAATCGCGTGAAGATATAGGTGGTGAGCGCCGCCAGAACAGCAGCGAGCACGGCCGCACGCAGGCCGACCACGGGAATGGCCACCAGCGCCAGGACCGCGGCAATGGCCAGCGCCAGCACCATGGCATTCTGGTCGGGCGGGCCGGTGTCGTGGGCAAGCCCGCTGTCCCGTGCCGGCGGCAGCGCATTCCACAGCCGCACCAGCGCCGCGCGCGAAATGCCTTCCGCCAGTGCCAAGGCAATGGCCGCGTGGACGGCACCGGCGGTCATGATCGCCGCCAGGCAGGCGACGCGGATGACGAGCGACAGCACCAGCGCCGCGGCGCCGTAGCTGCCGATGCGGCTGTCGTGCATGATCTCCAGCCGGCGTTCGGTCGTGGCTCCGCCAAAACTGTCGGCGACGTCGGCGAGCCCGTCTTCGTGCAGGGCCCCGGTCAGCCCCATGGTCGCCGCGACGGCAAGCGCTGCCGCGACCAGCGGCGGCACGCCGATGGTGCCGGCGATCAGCAGAACGAGGCCGCCGGCGATCCCGACAAGAAGGCCGGCGACGGGGAACAAGCCGGCCGCACGCCGGAAGTCGGGCCGTTGGTCGGGATCGATCCCTAGCCATGCGGCCGGCACGCGGGTGAGGAAGGCCAGCGACGACTTGAGATCGCCGGCAAACGTATCGAGATCGGGGAACGGATTGTTGCCGTTCATGGGTGTGGTCCGAAGGGTTCGTCGCTTGCGACCGGTGCCGCCGTGGTTATAGAACCTTGCCGCGACCGGGCCAACGGCGGCCCGGAAGATTCCTCGTCTTCTGCGGCTTCGGAGCCCGAATGAACCCCTCAACCAGCGGGCTTCCCTTCGACGACATCCGCGCCCTCGTCAGCGCCATGCCGGGACCGGACACTGAAGCAGCGGCGGCCGTGCGGGCGCGCGATGCGACGCTGACCAAGCCGGCAGGCTCGCTCGGCCGGCTTGAGGAGATTGCCGAATGGCTGGCGACCTGGCAGGGCAGGGCGCCGCCCTCGGTCAACCGGCCACTGGTCGCAGTCTTTGCCGGCAATCATGGCGTCGCGGCGCAAGGCGTCTCGGCCTACCCGGCGGCGGTGACCCGCCAGATGGTGGAGAATTTTGCCGCCGGCGGCGCCGCCATCAACCAGATCTGCCGCGTCCACGATCTGGGACTCAAGGTCTTCGACCTGGCGCTCGATCTGCCGACCGGCGACATCACGGTGGAGGCCGCGCTCGACGAGAAGACCTGCGCCGGCACCATGGCCTACGGCATGGAGGCGATCGCCGACGGCGTCGATCTGCTCGCCATCGGTGAGATGGGGATCGCCAACACCACCGTCGCCGCGGCGATCTATTGCGCCCTGTTCGGCGGCGACGCGGGCGATTGGGTCGGCCCCGGCACCGGGGTCGACGACGCGGGACTGAAGCGCAAGCGCGACGCCGTTGCTGCCGCGATTGGCTGCCATGCCGGCCATCTCGACGATCCGCTGGAGGTGCTGCGCCGCCTCGGCGGGCGCGAGATCGCCGCCATGGCCGGGGCGATCCTCGCCGCACGCATGAGCCGCGTGCCGGTGATCGTCGACGGGTATGTGGCGAGCGCCGCCGCCGCCGTCCTCTTCGCGATGGACGAGACGGCACTCGACCATTGCCTGTTCGGCCACGTTTCGGCCGAGCCCGCCCACCGGCGGGCTTTGCAGCGCATGGGCAAGCGGCCCGTGCTCGATCTCGGCATGCGGCTGGGGGAGGGCACCGGCGCGGCGCTTGCCGCCGGCATCGTCAAGGCCGCCGCAGAACTCCACAGGGGCATGGCGACGTTCGAGTTGGCGGGCGTGTCGAACCGCGACTAGCCCGTCCTCAGCCAGCGGCGGCGGTGGTGTTCCGGCTCGGGCTCGTTCACCGGCGGCAGGGCCTCCATCACCCGCGATTGCGGGAAGGTGCAGATCGCTTCCGTGCCCTCGCGCAGCTTCGATTTCAGCGTGAACGTTCCGTCGTGGGTCGTCATCAGCGCCTGCACGATCGGCAGGCCGAGCCCAGCGCCGCGCTCGGCGTTCTTGTGCGCGATCGAGCCCTGACCGAAGGACGACATTACGATCGGTATTTCCTCCGGCGGGATGCCAGGGCCGTTGTCGCGCACCGACAGATACTGCCCGCCGGCCTCGGTCGCAGCCACGCTGATCGAGATCTCGCCGCCCGATTGCGTGAACTTGATGGCGTTCGACAAGAGGTTGAGCGCGATCTGGCGCACCGCGCGGTCGTCCACCCACAGGCGCGGCAGGCCGCGCTCGAAGCTCTGTATGATGACGATGTCCTTGGCCCGCGCCTTGAGCTGCAGAAGGTTGCAGCAATCCTCGGCAACATGGGCGAGATTGACCGGCTCCTCGTGCAGTTCGTAGCGGCCCGCCTCGATGCGCGACAGGTCGAGGATCTCGTTGATCAGGTTGAGCAGGTGCTGTCCGCTGGTATGGATGTCGCCGACATACTCCTTGTAGTTGGCCTGCCCGACGGGGCCGAGCACCTCGTTCTGCATGATTTCGGAGAAGCCGAGGATGGCGTTGAGCGGCGTGCGCAGCTCGTGGCTCATGGTGGCCAGGAACCGCGACTTGGCGAGGTTGGCCTCTTCCGCCCGCCGGCGCGCCTCGTCCGAGATCGACTTGGCGGTTTCCAGTTCGGCGATCAGCAGGTCCTTCTCGGCGCGGTATCCGAGCATGTTGAGCGTCGCCGAATAGAGGCGCGAGGCGAGGATCAGGAAGAAAACCTGGGCGCCGAGCGCCATGATCGACAGCGCGATCAACAACAGCTCCCCGTGGCCGAGGAACACTGCCACCAGCGTCAGGGTGACAGGAATGGTGCCGGCGACCGCGGCGGTGGGCACCGTGGAGGCGAGCGAGGTCACCACCGAGATGACCACCAGCATGGTCGCGAACTGGAAGATCTCGATGCCGCTGGTGTTGCCGCCGTGGGCCGGCGTCAGCACAAGCACCAGCGCCCAGGCCACGCCGGTGAGGAATTCGGCGACGACGAAACGCCTGAGCCATGTCTTGATCGGTACTTCGGCCGGCGCCGTGCGAATATAGGAGCGGCAGAGCGCCAGCATCGCAACATGCATGGCAAGCACCAGCGCGGCCCAGGCCACGACGATCGCCGGGCGAATCCACAACAGGGCCGCCGCCGAGACGATGGCAATCAGCAGCGCCACCGCATAGGCGGCGCTGATACGGTTCTGTGCGAAGGTGAGCACCAGCTCGTAGTCAAAGGCGGGCCTGGTGCCGGAGGTCGAGGTCAGGCGCTCGCGCTGGTCGCGCACCGCGCGGGTGACCGTACGGCGCCGCTCGGCCCGCTCACGGCTACGGGCCGTCTTGTCGCTTTCTGAAGCGGACGAGGCGGTGTTCATGGGTATACGCGAGCGACCCCGACGGAGCTCCAGACATGGATTGCGCCGGGAGCGAGGATGCATGATCGCAAGAGGGACTTAATTTGCTGCTCAGCATCATGGTTAACGATGAGTAAAAACGAGATGCGGCGGGGCGTTGCCCGGGCGGGCGATCTCAAGCGGCTGCTGGCGACCATCCGCGCCTGCCGCATCTGCCGCGAGCGGCCGCAGGGCGTTCCGCTGCCGCACGAGCCGCGCCCGGTGCTCTGCGTGTCTTCGACGGCGACCGTGTGCATCGTCGGCCAGGCGCCGGGCACGCGCGTGCATGCCTCTGGCGTCCCCTTCACCGACCCCTCCGGCGACCGCCTGCGCGCCTGGCTGGGCGTGGATGCGGCGACCTTCTACGATGTCTCCCGCATCGCCATCGTGCCGATGGGCTTCTGCTTCCCGGGGCAGGACAACCGCGGTGCCGACCTGCCGCCGCGGCGCGAATGCGCCCCGGCCTGGCGGACCGAGCTTTTCGCCGCCCTGCCCGAAATCGACCTGCTCATCGCCGTTGGCGCTCACGCCCATGCTTGGCATCTGGGCCGGCTCGCCCGGCGGAGCCTGACCGAGACGGTTGCGGCCTGGCGCCAGATCATGGCCGCCACAGCCAGGCCGACGGTGATTCCGCTGCCCCATCCGTCCTGGCGTAACAACGCCTGGATCAAGAAGAACCCCTGGTTCGAGGCCGAACTGCTGCCGGTGGTGAGACGGGCCGTCGGCGAGCGCCTGGACCCAAGCGCGAATTGACAAGAAGAGAAAGTGTTCCTATAGACGCCGCTCTTTCGCGCCATGATTGGGAAATTATCCCAAGAATGCGGGAGAAATGAAATTCAATCGCGAGGATGATGGAAATGATCGACCGCCTCGACCGCAAGATCCTGCAGATCCTGCAGGAAGATGCGACGGTTCCCGTCGCCGAGATCGGCCGCCGGGTGGGGCTGTCGACGACGCCCTGCTGGCGCCGCATCCAGAAGCTCGAAGAGGACGGGGTCATCACCGGCCGGGTGGCGCTGCTCGACCCCAAGAAGGTCAACACCAAGGTGACCGCCTTCGTCGCCATCACCACCAACCAGCACAATGACGAGTGGCTGCGCCGCTTCGCCGAGGTAATCCGTGACTTCCCCGAGATCGTCGAATTCTACCGCATGGCGGGCCAGGTGGATTATCTACTGCGTGTGGTCGTTCCCGATATCGAGGCCTACGACAACCTCTACAAGCGGCTGATCGCGCGCATCGACATCGCCGACGTGTCGACCACCTTCGCCATGGAGCAGATCAAGTACACGACCGAGATTCCGCTCTCCTACATCGCGCTCGACAAGGACAAGGAAAAGGCCAAGGGCGCGTCGTGAGTTTCAGCCGCGCGCCTTCAGCCGCGCGAGCTGCTTGGGATCGGTCAGTTCCCTCGCGGCGTCCTTGCCGACCCAGCGTGCCGATTTGTCGTCAGAGGCCGCGAGCCTCTGGGCGAGCGCCAGCGCCGGGCGATGCAAGGCCTGGCTGTGCTTGCCGATCTGACGGAGTGCCCAGCTGACCGACTTGCGCACATAGTTGCGCGGGTCGGTCGCATGCCGCTCGACGAGTTCAAGCAAGCCGGCGAAGGTCTTGTCCGGAATCGTCTTTCCGTGAACCGTGTAGCAGGCCAGCAGCGAGAAGGCGGCGCGGCGCACATATTCGCGCTCGTCCTCCGCCCATTGCCGGATTTTGTCTTCGACGAAGGGCGTCTTGACGAAGAGATGCAGGCACGCGCCGTCGCAGAGCGCCCAGTTGTCGAAATCCGCCGCCCATTGGTCCATCTGTTGCGGCGTCACCTTGGCCGGCTCGTCGAGATCGCAGGCCATGATCCGCGCCTCGTGCAGGCCGCTTTGCCACAGTGCCGCGGCGAGCGCATGGTTGCGCGCGTAGCGCCGCGCGATCGGCGCCATGGCGGCGAGCGACACGCCCGCCGTGTTGCCGGTGATGCCGAAGCGCGCCATGCCGGCGCGGTTCTCTGCAGTGCCGGCGGCCTTCAGTTCGGCGACGATCGCCTTGGCTTCCGCACGCGCGTCGCCGACCGCGACCTTTGCGCTTCGGGGTGACGTCGAACTCAGTCCCTCTCCAGCCGGGCGATCAGGCTGGAGCTGTCCCAGCGCCTGCCGCCCATCGCCTGCACCTCGGCATAGAACTGGTCGACCAGCGCCGTCACCGGCAGCTTGGCACCGTTGCGCCGCGCCTCCTCCAAAGCGATGGCGAGGTCCTTGCGGAACCAGTCGACGGCGAAACCGTGATTGAACGCGCCGGCTGCCATCGTCTTTGAGCGGTTCTCCATCTGCCAGGATTGCGCCGCGCCCTTGGAGATCACGCCGATCACCTGCTCGACGTCGAGTCCCGCCTTCTTGGCAAAATGGATGCCCTCGGAGAGACCCTGCACAAGACCGGCGATGCAGATCTGGTTGACCATCTTGGTGAGCTGCCCGGCACCGGCCGGGCCCATCAGGCCGACCATCTTGGCGTAGCACTCGATCACCGGCCTGGCTTTGTCGAACACGTCCCGGTCGCCGCCGACCATGACGGTGAGCTGACCGTTCTCGGCTCCGGCCTGACCGCCGGAGACCGGCGCGTCGAGGAAGCCGATGCCCATCTCGCGGCCTACCTCATGAAGCTCGTAGGCCACGATCGCCGAGGCTGTGGTGTTGTCGATGAAGATCGATCCCGGCGCCATGCCGGCGAAGGCGCCGTCATCGCCAAGCGTCACCGATCTCAAGTCGTCGTCGTTGCCGACGCAGGCGAACACGAACTCGGCGCCCGCTGCAGCCGCCTTCGGCGTCGGCGCCGTCTTGCCGCGGTTCTCGGACGCCCATTTGGCGGCCTTGTCGGCGGTGCGGTTGTAGACCGTCACCTGATGGCCGCCGCGCCTGGCCAGATGTCCGGCCATCGGATAGCCCATCACGCCGAGGCCGATGAAGGCGACGTTTGCCATTGCGCTTGATCCTCCGGAGTCTGATTGGGCGGGCCGACCTCGGCGTCTCGCTAGGCGGACATGGTCGCCTCTTCGGGCGTCTCTTCCCTCTGTGCCACCGCGAGGTGCTTGGTCATGTGCACCTCGAGCGCGTTGAGAGCCCGCCGCAGCGACTCCACGATGATCAGATAGAACACCGCCGCCCACAGGTAGAACGAGATGTCGTAGGTCTGCGAGAAGACGTAACGGGTCTGTCCCATGATGTCGAGGACGGTGATCAGGCTGGTAACCGCCGACGCCTTGACGATGGAGATCATCTCGTTGCCGTAGGGCCTGAGCGCAGTCATCAGCGCCTGCGGCAGGATGACCTTCCACAGGGTGATGAGGCTGGGCAGCGCCAGCGCCCGCGAGGCTTCCCAGCTTCCCGCCGGCACGGCGCGGAAGGCGCCGTACAGGATCTCCGCCTGGTAGGCGGCGGTATTGAGCGCGAAGGCGAACACCGCGCAGTTGAACGCATCGCGGAAGAACCACCACAGCCCGGCGGCGCGAAAGAAACCGACGAACTGTCCGGCGCCGTAATAGACCAGGAAGAGCTGGGCGATGATCGGCGTGCCGCGGAAGAAGTAGGAGTAGCCATAGGCCAGCGCATTGAGCAGCCGGCTCTTGGACAGGCGGGCGGCAGCGACCGGAATCGAGATCACCGCGCCGATGGTCAGGCACAGGACGCACAGCTTGATGGTTATCCAAAAGCCGCCGGCAATGCCCGGTCCGAAGCGATGCAGCCGCTCGGGATCGAGGCTGTGAACCAGCGCGAAGATCAGCCCGGCGACGATGACGATCCAGATTCCGATGAAAGTGTAGCCAGCCCATGTCACCGGGCTGCGCTGTTGGGGAGGCGGCGCCTCGTCGATGGTGGTTATCGCCGTCATCGTTCGACCCCGCGCGACGCCCAGGCGTCGATCCGCCAGATGCCGATCGATGAGACGATCGACAGGAAGAGGTAGATCAGGCAGGCGACCAGATAGAAGAAGAAGGGCTCCTTGGTGGAGCCGACCGCCACCGTCGTCTGGCGCAACAGGTCGTTGAGGGTGATGACGGATACCAGGGCGGTGTCCTTCATCATCGACAGATAGAGGTTTGAGAGCGCCGGCAAGGCCAGGCGGATGAGCTGTGGCACGATGACGAAGGCCATCGTCTGCAGCCGCGTCAGCCCGATCGCATAGGCACCCTCATATTGGCCGTGCGGGATGCCGCGGAAGGCCGAAGCGAACGCCTCGCAGGCATAGGCCGACAGGACGAGCCCCAGCGCCACCATGCCGGCGATGAAGGGTGATATCTCTATCGACGCGCCTGTGATGGCGCGCGTGATGCCCGAAACGCTGTATTGGGCGCCGTAATAGACGACGAAGAGGGTGAGCAGTTCCGGCAGGCCGCGGAAGATCGTCGTGTAAATCTCCGCTCCGCGGCGCACCAGCGGATCGGACGATTGCTTGGCCAGCGACATGAAGAAGCCGACCGTGACGCCGACCGGCAATGTCGCCAGGGACAGCGCAATGGTTACGCCAGCGCCTGCCGCAAGTTCGTCACCCCATCCCTTGGAGCCCCATTGAAGCAGGCTTAACAAATCCCCCAACCGCCCGATTCCTTCCGTCGCGGTCTAGTTATGTCCGGTTCCGGCGCGCCCCTGCGCGGGACCGGCAAGGGAAGGCGGCCAAGCCGAGGGGCCTGGCCGCCGCGAGGCGCCTAGTAGTCTTGGCCGTAGGCGTTGAAGTCGAAGTACTTGTCGTTGATCTTCTTGTAGGTGCCGTTGGCAAGGATGTCCTTGATGCCCTTGTTGAGCAGTGCGGTCAGGTCCTTGTCTTCCTTGCGCACGCCGAAGCCCTGGCCGAGGCCATGGATCTCCGGAACGATCTTGATCGGTCCGACGAGCACGCAGCACTTCTGCGCATCGGGCGAGGTCTTCAGCCAGTCGCTGAGCACGACGATGTCGTCATTGACCGCGTCGAGACGGCCGTTGACCAGGTCGAGCTTGAACTGGTCGGCGCTCGGATAGAGCTTGATGGTCGACTTGGTGTAGGTCTGCTGGGCGTAGTTGGCGTGGGTGGTCGAGGACTGTACGCCGATCGTCTTGCCGGCGAGGTCGTCCACGCTCACGCCCTTGATGCCGGCATCCTTGCGCGCAACGATAGCCGGCGGCGTGTTGTAGTACATGTCGGTGAAGTCGATCTGCTTCTCGCGCTCGGCCGTGATCGAGATCGAGGAATCGATCACGTCGAACTTGCCGGCGAGCAGGGCCGGAATGATGCCGTCGAAATCCTGGTTGACGTAGGTGCACTTGGCGCCGATGTCGGCGCATATGGCGTCCAGGATGTCGATGTCGAAGCCGACGAATTTGCCGCTCGAATCGACGGATTCGAAGGGCGGATAGGTGGCGTCGGTTCCCACCCGGATTTCCTTCCAGTCCTTGGCGGCGGCCAGGCTGGTTCCAGCGACCACTGCCGTGATCGCAAGCAAAGCAGTGACAGTTCGGCGCATGACGGTTTCCTCTACTCTTGTGAACTGATCTCGGCCGGTGCGGCCGCCCCGGCCGCGCCCCCCCGAGAACTGTCCCGTCCATCTTTCCACCAAGGCTGGCATGGTGGCAACCGGTCGGTTCGGCTTGGCTGAATTGTGCAAGAAACCGGCCAAGTTGACCCGCCCGGCGATGCGGCTATGTTCCCGCCCACGTTTCACCCGCCAGAGCATCGAGCCTCCATGCCCGAAATCGACAAGCAAGCAGTCCTCAACCGGCTGAGCAGCATCCGCGGGCCGGACGACGACCGCGACATCGTGCGCCGCGGCATGGTGTCCGACATCGTCGTCGCCAACGGGCGGGTGATGTTCTCGATCTCCGTGCCGGCCGAGCGCGCCTCCGCCTTCGAGCCCATGCGCGCGGCGGCCGAGACCGCGGTCAAGGCGATCCCCGGCGTCACCGGCGCCATGGTGGTGCTTACCGCCGAACGCAAGGCCGGCAGCCCCGGCCCGCGGACGGGCGGTTCGCCGCCACCACGTCCTCAGCCGGCGCCTGGCCACGGCCACGCCGCGCCGGCGGCCAAGGCCGGTGTGCCCGGCGTCGGGGCGATCATCGCGGTGGCGAGCGGCAAGGGGGGGGTGGGCAAGTCCACCTGCGCCGTCAATCTCGCGCTGGCGCTCAAGGCGAACGGTCTCAGCGTCGGCATCCTCGACGCCGATATCTACGGGCCGTCATTGCCGCGCCTCATGCATCTCTCCGGCCGGCCGGAGGTCATCGGCGGGCGAACGCTCAAGCCGATGGAAGCCTACGGCACCAAGGTGATGTCGATGGGCTTCCTGGTCGAGGAAGAGACGCCGATGATCTGGCGCGGGCCGATGGTGGTCTCCGCCCTCCAGCAGATGCTGCGCGAAGTCGCATGGGGCGATCTAGACGTCCTGGTGGTCGACATGCCGCCGGGCACCGGCGACGCGCAGCTCACCATGGCCCAACAGGTGCCGCTGGCCGGGGCGGTCATCGTCTCGACGCCGCAGGACCTCGCCCTCATCGATGCGCGCAAGGGTTTGAACATGTTCCGCCGCGTCGACGTGCCGGTGCTCGGCATCATCGAGAACATGAGCTATTTCGTCGCGCCCGATACCGGCAAGCGTTACGACATCTTCGGCCACGGCGGCGCCAGGGCCGAGGCCGAACGTCTCGGCACGCCGTTCCTCGGCGAGGTGCCGCTCGACATGGCGATCCGCGAGACCTCCGATGCCGGCACGCCGATCGTGGTAGCCGAGCCGAACGGGCCGCACGCCAAGGCCTTTCGCGACATCGCCACCAAGGTGTGGGCCGGCGTTGCGGCGAGCCACCGCGAGGCCCCGAAGTTCGTCATCGAGTAGCGACCGGGTGCTTAAACCGCCGCAAACAGGTCGGTGGCGGCGCGAATGTGGCGCAGCATTTCGGCGTGCCCTGATCCGTGTCCTGCCTCGTCGACGAGGACAAGTCTGCTGCCCGGCCAGGCCTGACTGACCGTCCAGGCCGTGATCGGCGGGCTGCCGATATCGAGCCGGCCATGGACAAGCACGGCCGACACATCGGCGAGCCGGTCGAGGTTGCGCAGGAGTTCGCCCTCCGCGAGATGGTCACGCAAATGTTCGATATCGGCCAGCAGGTGCGCCGTCGTATTCGTCGAAAGATCTGTGGCCGGGGCGCCGGCGTGCGGCGTGCTCCGTCCCGCGCCGCGCTGGTCGAAAAGTACGATCCGGTATGCACCGGGATCGAAATAGCGCAGTGCCGAGGCGGCGAAGCCTGAACCGGGGCCGCCATGGAGATAGACGGCGGGCTTGCCGTCCCGGTTGCCCCATGTCTCCCAATAGACATGATGACCGTCGCCAACCGCGAGGAGGCCGGTTTCTTTAGCGACGTTGTTGTCATCCGCCTGAGACATGGGCTCCGTCTACACCGCTGAACGCAGCGGGAAAATGCCTGCGGCGGTGTGGCAGGGGGGCAACCATGCCGTCAAATCGGCTCATGCCGCCTGTCGGCGACTTGCCCGCAATTCTGCCGTCGGGCATAGTCCGCGGCCTCGACGGAGGGAATCTGATGAGTGGGACCGTTTCCGCCTAGCGCGCTGCACCACTGACCGGCACGGGGCCGGTCGTCCTCCCTCTCTCCGTCGGTATTCCCATGGCATTCTTGCGCAATGACGCGATCAATCGCGTCAACCTTCACACCGGCATCCAGGCGCTCGCGCAAGGGGCCGGTGGCATCTTCTTCCTCGTCTTCCTCCTGCGTGCCGGCATCGCCGTGCCGCTCGTGCTGGTCACCATGGCCGCCGTGGTCACCGGGCGTTTCGTGCTGCGCCCGGCGATCCTGCCGCTTGCCAAGCGGTTTGGCATCAAGCCGCTGCTCATCACCGGCGCGCTGGTTCTGGCGGTGCAATACCCGGTCCTGGCCATGGTCGAAGGCATCGGCCCAGCGCTCTTCGCACTCATCGCCATCTCGGCGGTGGGCGATGTCTTCTACTGGCCTTCCTACCATGCCTATTTCGCCGCGCTGGGCGATGCCGAGGACCGCGGCCAGCAGGTCGGCGCCCGTGAGGCATTGGTGGCGGTGGTCGGTATTGGCGCCCCGCTGCTCGGCGCCTGGGCCCTGGTCACCGTCGGACCCGGGCCGACCTTTGCCGCGGCCGGACTGGTGCAGGCACTCGCCGTGCTCCCCCTGGTCGGTGTGCCCAACGTTGCAGTGAAGCAGGCGGCGCCCGGCACGCTCCGGGCGGCGCGCCTGACGGTGGCGCTTCTGGCGATCGATGGCTGGTTCATGGCCGGCTTCTTCTTCGTCTGGCAGATCGCGCTCTTCGTCTCGCTCGGCGGCAACATCCCCGCCTATGGCGGCGCCATGGCGCTGGCCGGCCTGTTCGGCGCCGCCGGCAGCTTGGCTGTCGGCCGCACCATCGACTTCGGCCACGGGCGCCGCGCGGTGACCATCGGCTACGGCGTCACCGCGGTCATCATCGGGCTGCGCGCGGCAAGCATCGGCTCGCCTTGGCTGGCGGTTGCCGCCAATGCGCTCGGCGCACTCGCCATGCCGCTCTACATGCCGAGCATCGGGACGGCCATGTACAACATGGCCAAGCTGTCGCCCTGCGCGCTGCGTTTCAACATGGCCAGCGAAGGCGGCTGGGACGTCGGCTGCTTCATCGGCTGCCTCGCCGCCGCCGCCGCCTACCAATACGGACTGTCCCTGTCGGTCGGCATCCTGCAGGGCATTCCGGCATGCCTGGTCATCGTCTGGCTGCTCAGGCGTTACTACGGCAAGGGCGGGCACCTGCCGCCGGCCGCACCGGTCGCGGCCGTCGAAGGCGTTGCAGCGGCGGGCCGCTGACGATGGCGGCAACCAAGATGCATGCCGGCGAGGTGATGACCGACGCCGGCCTCGTCCGGCGGCTGCTTGCCGGACAGTTCCCGCGATGGGCGGACGTGTCGATCACGCCGGTGCCATCCGCCGGAACCGACAACGCACTCTATCGGCTCGGTGAGGATCTGGTGGTGCGCATGCCGCGCATCGCCTGGGCGACCGGGCAGATCGACAAGGAGCGCCGCTGGCTGCCCTATCTCGCGCCGCATCTGCCGCTGGCGATTCCGTCGCAAGTCGCCGTGGGAGAACCGGCGGAAGGCTTCCCGTGGCGCTGGTCGGTCTATCGCTGGCTCGACGGCGAGAACGCCACCCTCGACAGGCTCTCCGGTCCCGATCGCGCGGCGCGCGACCTGGCGCATTTCGTTCGTGCGCTGCAGGCGGTCGATCCGGCCGGCGGTCCACGGCCGGAGCCGGGAGGTTTCGGGCGCGGCGTGCCGCTTGCCGAGCGCGAAGCGGGCACCCGTGAGGCGATCGCCGCCTGCCAGGGGCTGATCGACACGCGCGCGGCGACGGTGGCCTGGGAAGCTGCGCTTGCCGCGCCGGCCTGGCAAGGGCCACCGGTCTGGCTGCACGGCGACCTGCAATCCGGCAACCTGCTCGCCCGCCAGGGGCGACTGTCGGCGGTGATCGACTTCGGCGCGCTGACTGTCGGCGATCCGGCCTGCGACCTGATGGTCGCCTGGAACCTGTTCACGGCCCGCTCGCGCGCGGCCTTCCGCAAGGCGATCAGTGTCGACGATGCGACCTGGGCACGCGGTCGTGGCTGGGCCCTGTCGCCGGCGCTGGTGGCGTTGCCCTATTACAGGGAGACCAATCCAGTGCTGGCGGCCATCGCCCGCCACGCCATCGCGGAAGTGTTGGCGGATCGGGAAGGCGGCTAGCGCCGTTCAGGCGAGCGGGCGGTCGGGTTCCTCTTCCACCAGCGGAGGCCCGCCGCGCATTGCGATCTGCCGCTCGCGGTAGAAGGTGTAGACGCCGGTCGCGATGATGACGAGCGTGCCGATGGCCATCGGAAGGTCGGGCACTTCGCCCCACACCAGCAGGCCCGAGACCACCGCCCAGAGGATCACCGTGTAGCGGAACGGCGCAACCACGGCGATGTCGCCATGGCGCATGAAATCGATGGCCGTCAGATAGCCGCCTGTGAGGAGAAGGCTGGCGCTGACGGTGAGGACGATGGCGTGGCCGGATGGCACGACCCAGTGCTCGCCGACGATCATGCCGTAGATCGGCCCGCTGATGCCGACCGTGGCCGCGGTGATAAGCCCGATCAGCAGCGTCGGCACTCCCGGCGCCATGATCCGCGTGGACATGTCGCGCAGCGCGATGAAAGCCGCCGCGCCCAGCGCCAATACGCTGAACATGTTGAAGCCGGCGAGCCCCGGCCGGATGACGATGAGGACGCCGGCGAAGCCCACGGCGATCGCCGTCCATCGCCGCCAGCCGACCTGGTCCTTCAGGAAGATGGCGGCGCTCGCCGTCACCATCAGCGGCACCACCTGCAGGATGGTGTTGGCATTGGCGATCGGGATCTGGAACAGCGCCACCAGATAGAGATAGGCCGACATGACCTCGCCGATGGTGCGCCAGACGACCGCGCGGTTGATGAGGGCGCCGAAGGGGATATGGGTGCCGCTGAAGACGACGATCACCGTGACCCATGCCGTGGCAAGAATGCCGCGCAGCAGCAGGATCTCGCCCAGCGGCAGTTCCGTGCTGATCAGCTTCATCAGCGTATCGTTGGTCAGGAACAGCAGATTGCAGATCGAGATCGAGGCAATGCCGCGGAGGTTCTCGCTGAACGGGGTTGCACTAGGCATTGAACCTGATTGGGTGAGCGCACACTGGCGGCCGGCGCGGCCGGTGTCGGTGGCGGGTTAGGTGTCTATCAGGAGGCGGTTCGTCACCGTTGCGCAGGATCAATACAGCACTGCGGCGCCCGGCGGGAGGGCCCTAGATGCCGAAACGGGCGAGGCTGAACATGGAGAGGTCGAAGCGGCTCGTCCCCGAGGTGGCAAGGTCGGCGACGATCTCGCCGACGACACTGGCGAACTTGTAGCCGTGGCCCGAGCAGGGCGAGACGACCACGACCTCCGGCTGGCCGGCAAGCGTATCGATGATGAAGGTCTCGTCGGGCGTATTGGTGAACATGCAGGACTTGAGCGTCATCAGCGGGCCGTCGGCGTCCGGGAAATAGCCGGCGAGGCAGCGGCGCAGCACCGCCTCGTCGGCGTCGGTAACCTCGCGCGACAGTGTGTCGGGATGGCCGCGCTCCTCGAGGTGGTGATAGAGGCCGATCTTCAGCCCGGGAATGCCGTAGGTCGGCAACAGGTAGTAGCGGCCTTCCGGGACCAGCAGATTCAGGACCGGAAAGGCCGCCGGCATGAAACGGTCGGGATGGGCGGGTTGAAACCAGCCCAGCACCTGCCGCTCGGGCACCGTGATGCGTTTCAGCGCCGGCAGCAGGTCGCCGATCCAGGCGCCCGGCGACAGCACCAGCCGCCCGGCCTCGTAGGTGGAGCGCGTGGTAGTGACGCGCACGCCGCCGCCGGCGATTCCGCTCCATTCGAGCACCTGTTCGCGGGCATGAATTTGGGCGCCCGCCACCATCGCCATGGTCGCATGGACGACGATGGCGCGTTCGGACAGGACGAAGCCGCCGTCCGGCTGGAACAACGCCGCGAAATCCTCCGGCAGGCGATAGCCGGGAAAGCGGGCGTTGACCTCCGCGCCGGTCAGCACCTCGTGGGAGAGGTCATGCTGGTGGCAGGATTCGAGCGAGCCCCGGAACACGTCGCTGCCCGCCGGCCCGGCATCGAGCGATCCGGTGGTGATCAGCAGCGGCTCGCCGGCAGCCTCCGATGCCTCCCGCCACAACGTGAAGGCGCGCTTGAGCAGGGGCACATAGGCCGGGTCCTCGTAATAGGCGAGGCGGATGATGCGCGTGACCCCATGCGAGGAGCCTTGCGCATGGGGGATGTCGAAGCGTTCGAGCCCGAGCACTCGCTCGCCCCGGCGGGCAAGCTGCCAGCAGGCGGCCGCGCCCATGCCGCCCACCCCGACGACGATCACGTCATATGTCTTGCCTTGCGCCATGCCGTGGCTTCCTCATGCCTCGCGATCGCGATAGGAACGCCAGCGTAGGGCACGGCGGCAAGCGATGCACCCATCGGGCCGGTCGCCGAGGCTGGGCAGCTTGTAGAGGTGAGAGATGACGGAAAAGACTCCCTGGCCGACGGAAATCCGACTCAACCGGGATCGCCACATGCTGTCGGTGACCTTCGACGACGGCGTCGCCCACGATCTGCCGGCGGAAATGCTGCGGGTGATGAGCCCCTCCGCCGAAGTCCAGGGCCATACCCCCGATCAGCGCCAGACCATAGGCGGCAAGCGCGATGTCGCCATCGCCGCGCTCGAACCGGTCGGCAATTACGCCGTCAAGATCGTCTTCGACGACGGCCACGACAGCGGGCTGTTCTCGTGGACTTATCTGCGCCAGCTGGGCGACGAGCACGAAGCGCGCTGGACCGAATACCTCAACGAACTCGCGGCCAAGGGGATGAGCCGCGACCGTTGAATCAGATTGGCAGGTCTGTGGCGTAACCTGTTGCCCGCAAAACAAAAGGCCGGTGAAAGATCCACCGGCCTCCCGTCCTGCTCCCCGGTCGGCGGGTCAGTTCAGAACGACGACCTTGGTTCCGACCTTCACCCGGTTGTAGAGGTCGACGATGTCGTCGTTGGTCAGCCGGATGCAGCCCGACGAAACCGCCTGGCCGATCGTCCACGGTTCGTTGGAGCCGTGGATGCGGTAGATGCGCGCGCCAATGTAAAGCGCGCGGGCACCCAGCGGGTTCGTGATGCCGCCCTTCATGTAGGCTGGGAGGATGCGACCATTGGCCTTCTCGCGCTCGATCATCACCGCCGGCGGCGACCAGCTGGGCCATTCCGCCTTGCGCGAGATGCGGTCGGTGCCCTGCCAGGTGAAGCCTTCGCGCCCAACGCCGATGCCGTATTTGAGTGCCTTGCCGCCGTCCATTACGAGATAGAGGCGACGCTCCTTTGTGTTGACCACGATGGTGCCGGCGGCATAGGGGCCGTCATACGACACGATTGCACGCGGGATGGGGCTGTAGCTGGCGCCCTTGGCCTGGGCGCCACGCGCCATCACATCCTGAACGTCGTAGGTCACGAACTTCTGCAGGCCGTTGTCGTAGAACATCTGCATCTTGGCCTGGGCGGCCTGGAGGCCGATGAGAGCACCAGCCAACGCCCCGATAGCGACAAGTATCTGCTTGCGCATCCTGTGTTCCTTCCCCGGTCGTTCCAGCAGAGAAACGGCGTGCTCGCCACCATGCGCCGCTGCACCGTGTTTGCCCAATTTGTCACACTCGGACAAGAAGGCTGTGAACGAGGCCACGGCCGGCCGTCATATTTCTGTGCGAGTGTTGTTGCGGTGCAACGCCCTTGACCGAGCGGCGGCCACCGCCAAATCACGGCTCCGGGCCGGTTGAGTGGGGATCGAACGACATGGACAACCCTCAGTGGACGGCGGTCGACGGCTATTTCAGGCAGCATCTCGTCAAGGACGATACGGCGCTCGCCGCGGCCCTGGCGGCCAGCGATTCGGCCGGCCTGCCGCCGATCAACGTCCCCGCCAATCTCGGCAAGATGCTGATGATGGTGGCGTCGATGGTGGGCGCCCGCCGCATCCTCGAAATCGGCACCTTGGGCGGCTACTCGACGATCTGGATGGCCCGCGCTCTGCCCGAGGGCGGCCGCCTGATCACGCTGGAGATCGAGCCGCTGAATGCGCGCGTGGCCGCGGCCAATATCGCCGCGGCGGGGCTGGCGGCCGTCGTCGACATCCGCCTCGGCCGGGCGCTCGACACGCTGCCGACGCTTGCCGGCGATGGACCGTTCGACCTCACCTTCATCGATGCCGACAAGTCGAACAACGCCGCCTATCTGGACTGGGCGCTCAAGCTGTCGCGCCCGGGCAGCGCCATCGTCATCGACAACGTCGTGCGTGGCGGCGCGGTTGCCGATCCGCGCAGCCGCGACCCGAGCGTTATCGGCGCCCGCCGGGTCATCGAGGCGATCGCCGCCGAGCCACGGCTCACCGCCACCGCCTTCCAGACCGTCGGCAGTAAGCACTACGACGGCTTCGTTCTGGCGCTGGTCACCGGCTGACTGGCGGTTTTAGTCCAGCCTTACCCCGCCGTGGCTGCGGTCGCCGGCCTCCAGGCAGAGATCGAGGATGCGCTGGATCTTGGCGGCCTGGCGGAAATCGGGATTGGCGTGCGCGCCGGTCTGCACCGATTCGATGAAGCGCCGGTAGACCGAACGCACGGGCGGGCAGGTCACTTCGCGCCAGGTCATGGTGTGGACGTCGGCGCCGATGCAGCGCCCCAGCCAGGACTTGTCGCCTGTGGTGATCATCTGCAGGCCGCCCTTGCTGCCGAACAGGTCGAGGCGCAGCGTGTTGGCGTAGCCGGTTCCCCAGCGGGTGGCGTGAATGACGCCGAGCGCCCCGTTCTTGAGCTCGACCGACATGGCGAACGAATCGTTGGCGTCGAGCACATAGTCGCCGACGCGCTCGCCGTCGGCCTTGTGGAAGGTCTTGGCGCGGCTTTCCATCCACACGATGTCGTTGGCGCAGGCATAGGTGGCAAAGTCGACGATATGGATGCCGATGTCGCCGATGACTCCGTGGCTGCCGTGTCGCGACGACAGGCGCCACAGCCAGCGGTCCTCGCTCTTCCAGTCGCCCCAGTGATTGCCGACCAGCCAGCTCTGCAGGTAGGAGGCCTCGAAGTGGCGGATCTCGCCGATCTCGCCGCTGACGACGATCTCGCGCGCCTTCTCCACCGCCGGCGAGCCGCGATAGGTGAGGTTGACCATGTTGATGACGCCGCGCTTCTCGGCCGCCTCGGTCATCTCCAGCGCCAGCGGATAGGTCGTCGCCAGCGGCTTCTCGCACAGGACATGCTTGCCGGCGGCGATCAGCTTCATCGTCGTTGGATGATGGACGGCGTCCGGCGTCACATTGGCGGCGGCATCGAATTCGCCCCAGGCGATCGCCGAGTTGAGATCGGTGAATTGGTGGGCGATGTGCTGCTCGTCGCAAAACGCGTTGAGGCGATCCTCCTGCGGCTCCACCGCCGCCACCAGCTCGACGCCGGGAAGAACGCGGAAGGAGCGGGCATGCGAATGGGCCATGCCGCCGGTGCCAACGATCGCCAGCCGGACCAGATCGCTCATGCCCCAGCCCTAGCGGAAGCCGGCTTTGCCCGGCGCGTGAAGGCGCGGGCCCTTTTCCTTGATCGGCTCGAGTGCCTTGTCGACCGGCACGTTGGGAGCTTTGGTAATTCCCGCCCAGACGGGCGCCGGGTTGTAGGCCCACTTCACCGCGTTGCGCAGCACGGTCTGCACGTTCTTGTCGTGATAGATCGGATAGACCTCATGGCCCGGCGAGAAATAGAAGACCCGCCCGCCGCCGCGCTGGAAGGTCACGCCGGAGCGGAAAACCTCGCCGCCGTCGTACCAGCTGATGAACACGGTTTCCATCGGCTCGGGGATGGTGAAGGGCTCGCCGTACATCTCGGTCTGTTCGACGACGAAGCTCTCACTCAGGCCTCTCGCGATCGGGTGATTGCGATTGATCACCCAGATGCGCTCCTTCTCGCCCGCCTCGCGCCACTTGAGCGAGCAGGGCGAGCCCATCAGCCGCTTGAAGACCTTCGAGAAATGGCCGGAGTGCAGCACGATCAGGCCCATGCCTTCCCACACCCGCTCCGCCACCCGCTCGACGACCGCGTCGGCGACATCGCCGTGGGCCTTGTGGCCCCACCAGGTCAGCACGTCGGTCTCGGCCAGCCGTGCTGCGCTGAGCCCATGTTCGGGCTGGTCGAGGGTCGCCGTCGTCGCGGTGATCTCTGCATCGGCGTTAAGGGCGTCGGCGATGCAGCCGTGCATGCCTTTCGGATAGATCTCGCGCACGGTCGCGTTTTCCCGATCGTGGACGTTTTCTCCCCAGACTATGGTGCGAATCGCCATCAACATTCTCCAGAATTGAAACACCACACCGCGCCGTCTGGTTCAGGACCGGACGACAAGCGCCGCGGAAAGCGTTGTTTACGACGGATCCCCGACCTATGGCGCGAAACCTATACAAGAACCGGGCCGGCTTGCACGGGCTTTGTCGGCGGCTCGGGAGCGCTTACCGGTGGACAACGGTGCCGGGCAATTCCATGCGGCCCCAAAGGCTCTACACCCCCCAATCGCATGATTCACCTACGGACTTTCTCAGCGTCTTCGTCCTCTGCAACCAAACATTAACGCAGCCGGGTTATCCCAGTCGCAGCTGAGGGGGATTGTGATGACGCTGTCGTTTCGAGTTCTTGCGTTCCTTGTCTTGAGTGCGGCTTCGACTGCCGTCCTGGCGCTGCCCTATCTCACCATTCACTAGACCTGCGCCGCTCACGCAGCGGCACGCGCCGATTGGCCCTGCCTGTCCGCAGCGCCTGTGACCGACGTCACCGCAAGACGGCGGCCTCTGGTCCATATGAGTGCGGACGACCGGTATTGGGCAAGAGCGATGTCCCTGACGATCCGTATCACCGCCTTCCTCATCCTCAGCGCCATCTCTTCGGCAGTATTGATGCTGCCCTATTTGAGTATCCGGTAAGGGCAAGCCCCGTCGGCCGTTGGCCCGCACTCGCAACCCAAACGAGCGTCGCATCCGTCGCACCAACGGCGATTCGTCATACGGAATAAGGATCGGCGGTCGCGGTGCGATCGAGCTCCCCGTCTGGGCCGATGCTGCGACTGCGCGCAATGCCCGCAGCAAGGGGCGATTGCGACAAGCTGACCGCAATGGTTATTCGCCGCCGATATGGCTTGCAGAGCAACCACTTTCCTCGATATGGTGCCCCCGCACCGGCACTGCACGTTCGGCGAGCGGCTGCGCATGGCCCAGACGGACAGACTGGGAGCGCCGGTTTGAATGGTTATTGTTTCATGGGATGCATGCCTGATTTCTTGGGTATTCATCCGCCTAACGGGAGGAACTCATGCGGAAGCTACTGGTAACTTCCATTGCGGCGATCGGCCTGGTCGCATCGGCCAGCGTCTCGATGGCGCAAATCGTTGTTGGCGTTTCCTGGAATAACTTCCAGGAAGAGCGCTGGAAAACCGACGAAGCGGCGATAAAGAGCGTGCTTGATCCCGCCGGTGCCAAGTACATCTCGACCGACGCCCAGTCTTCTGCTTCCAAGCAGCTGACCGACGTCGAGAACCTGATTTCGCAGGGCGCCAACGTCCTGATCGTCCTTGCCCAGGATTCCGATGCTATTCAGCCGGCTGTCCAGAAGGCCATCGACAATGGCATTCCGGTGATCGGCTATGACCGCCTGATCGAGAACCCGAAGGCCTTCTACATCACCTTCGACAACAAGGAAGTCGGCCGGCTCCAGGCGAAGTACGTCTTCGCGGCCCAGCCGAAGGGCAACTACGTCATCATCAAGGGCAATTCGGCTGACCCGAATGCGGACTTCCTGCGTTCCGGCATCGAAGAGGTCATCGGACCGTCGGTGAAGAGCGGCGACATCAAGATCGTCGGCGAATCCTATACCGACAACTGGGATCCGGCGAACGCTCAGAAGGAGATGGAGCAGTTCCTGACCGTCAACAACAACAAGGTTGACGCCGTGGTTTGCGAGAACGACGGCATGGCCGGCGGCGTGGTTGCCGCTCTCGCCGCCCAGGGCTTGGCCGGACAGGTTCCGGTTTCCGGCCAGGACGGTGACCATGCTGCTCTGAACCGCGTCGCGCTCGGCACGCAGACCGTGTCGGTGTGGAAGGACTCCCGTCTGCTTGGCGCGGGTGCTGCCAAGATCGCCCTTGAGCTTGCCAAGGGAACGGCGATGGACAAGATCGACGGCGCCGTGATGTTCAACGGTGGCCCCAAGCACGTCAATATGACGTCCGTGTTCTTGAAGCCTGACCCGATCACCAAGGACAACCTCAGTGACGTGATCGACGCTGGCTGGATCACCAAGGACGAAGTCTGCAAGGGCGTGAAGCCCGGCACCGTGAAGGTGTGCGGCTAGGTCCTAGCAATCGTAGTCTGCGCCGCGTGTCATGCGCGGCGCAGACGCCCTTTGCGTGCGCAATATCGGGCTAGTTAAAGATGGCTGAGGCAACCGGCACGACCGGACCTGCGCCAGTTGGTGGTGTAGGCAGGCGCCCCACCAATCTGCTGCAGTCTTTCATGCATGCGACCGAAATCGATGCTCGCATGCTCGGCATGATCGCGGCGCTTGCTCTCATCTGGTTCGGCTTCCAGGTGATGACGTCCTGGCGTTTGTCAGGCAATCCCCTGGCGCTGGGTGAAGGCGTCTTCCTGACGCCGCGCAATCTCTGGAACCTCTCTGTGCAGACCTCCACGGTGGCCATCATGGCGACCGGGATGGTGCTCGTCATCGTCTCCCGCAACATCGACCTGTCGGTCGGGTCGTTGAACGGCTTCCTGGCGATGATCATGGGCAAGCTGCAGATCGAGATCCTGCCGCATTTCGTCGGCTATGACTGGCCAGGCACCTGGATCATCACTGTCATCTTCGGGATCACGGTCGGCGCCATGATCGGCGCCCTGCAGGGTTTCGTCATCGCCTTCTTCGGCATCCCGGCCTTCATCGTCACGCTGGGCGCGCTGCTCATCTGGCGCGGCGCCTCGTGGTGGGTGGCCAGCGGCCGCACGCTCGCCCCCATGGACACGACTTTCGCCAAGCTCGGTGGCGGCGGCTTCGGCTCCATAGGGCAAACGTTGAGTTGGATCGTAGCGCTGATCGCTTGCGTTGCCATCGTCATCGCCATTATCAACGGCCGTCGTCAGCGCGTGAAATTCGAATTCCCGCTGCGCCCGGTCTGGGCTGAGTTCACGCTTGCCATCATCGGCTGCGGCGCGGTGATCGGTGCGATAGCTGTCATCAACGCCTATCCGATGCCGATCGGCCTGGCAAAGCAGTACGCTCAGTTGCATGGCATCGCATGGCCCGAGACCGGCAGCCTGTACTTCTCGCTTGGCCTGGCGATTCCGGTTCTGATCGCCATCGGTGTCGGCGTGGTCGTGACCTTCATCGCCACGCGCACGCGTTTTGGACGTTACGTCTTCGCCATCGGCGGCAATCCCGAGGCAGCAGAGCTCGGCGGTATCAATACGCGCTGGATCATCATGAAGATCTTCATCCTCATGGGGGTCCTCTGCGCTATCGCCGGCATGGTCGCCTCGGCCCGCCTCAACGCCGCCACCAATGCGCTGGGTACCAATGACGAGCTCTACGTCATTGCCGCCACCATCATCGGCGGCACGTCGTTCGCCGGCGGCATCGGCACCGTGCCCGGCGCCATGCTCGGCGCCGTCGTCATGCAGTCGCTGCAGTCTGGCATGCAGCTCATGGGCATCGAGTCGCCGTTGCAGAATATCGTCTCGGGTCTGGTTCTCGTGATCGCCGTCGGCATCGACACGATGTACCGCAGGCGGTCCAAGTGAGCGTCACGGATTAGGAGTTGCCGGCGATGGCCGATGACCGCGAACCAATCGTCGAGATGCGCAATATCTACGTCTCGTTCGGCGGCGTTCATGCCGTCGAGAACGCGACGATCAAGCTGAGAGCGGGCGAGGTAGTCGGCCTGGTCGGCGGCAACGGCGCCGGCAAGTCGACGCTGATGAAGGTGCTCTCCGGCGCCTACCAAGCCGATTCCGGGCAGATCTTCGTCGGCGGCAAGCCGGTTACGATCAACAATCCGCGCGACGCCAAGGCGCTTGGCATCGAGACGATCTACCAGAACCTGGCACTGGCCGATAACATCGACGCGCCGGCCAACGTCTTCCTCGGGCGCGAGATGCTCACCGGCTTCAACACGCTCGACGACGTTGCCATGGAGGCCGCCACCCGCAAGGTGATGGGCCGCCTCAATCCCCTGTTCAAGGGCTTCAAGACGCCGGTGGTGTCGCTCTCCGGCGGCCAGCGCCAGTCGGTGGCCATCGCCCGGGCGATCTACTTCAACGCCCGCATCCTGATCATGGACGAGCCCACCGCGGCGCTCGGACCCGCCGAGACCGCCCAGGTGCGCGATCTCGTCAAGCAGCTGAAGAAGGAAGGCATCGGCATCTTCCTCATCAGCCACGAAATTCACGACGTCTTCGATCTGGCGGACCATATTGCCGTGATGAAAACGGCGCGAATGGTCGGCACGGTCAACAAGAACGATGTCGACACGGATCAGGTGTTGGGCATGATCATTGGCGGTACCGTGCCGCCCGGCGTCGTGGTCGCCAATGCCTATTCAGAGGCGAGGGCATGAGGCATGGATCTCACGGGCTCGGGAGGCGACGCCAGGCTCGTTTAGGGGCGGCCGTAATCTGCGCTGCGCTGCTGGCCGGTGGGTCCGCCGCGGCCGGCGAGATGGCCCCATGGGCCGAGAAGGCCGTCCGCGACCACGTCAATTTCGACCAGTTTGAAGGCGCGCTGACCGCCGACCAGCTCCACCAGCTGGTCGCCGACGGCAAGGCCCTGTTCACCGCGCGCTTCACGACCGCCGACGGGCTCGGCCGCCCGATGGCGACCCAGGCGATCATCCCGACGCTGCGCAGACATCCATCCGACCTGATGTTCCAGCGCACATCGGGGCTCGACGCGAACAACTGCCAAAGCTGCCACAACGTCCCGGTGACCGGCGGCGCCGCCGATTTCACCGGCAATGCCTTCATCTCCGAAGGCTTCGAGAGCACCGATTTCGACACGCTCGATCCGCAATTCTCCAACGAGCGCGGCTCGGTCAGCCTGTTCGGCGACGGCCTGGTCGAACTGCTCGCCCGTGAGATGACGGCAGAATTGCGCGCTGAGCGCGACAAGGCAGTCAGCGCTGCCCGCGCCAGCGGCCAGCCGGAGACGGTGAGCCTGTCGTCCAAGGGCGTCGATTTCGGCAAGCTGACCGTGATGCCCGACGGCCTGGTCGATTTCTCGGCGGTTCAAGGGGTCGATTCGGACCTCATCGTGCGTCCCTTCGGCCGCAAGGGAGTCTTTGGTTCGCTGAGGCAGTTCACTGTCAATGCGGGCAACCTGCATCTCGGCCTGGAGGCGAGCGAACGCTGGGGCAAGCGCTGGACCGGAACCGACGATTTCGATGGCGACGGCGTTCCCGACGAGTTCTCGCCGGGTGACGTCTCGGCGCTGGTCGCCTTCCAGGCCACCTTGCCGGCCCCGGGCCGCATGGTGCCCAGCGATCCGGCTTGGCGCGATGCCGCTGTCCAGGGCGAGAAGGTGTTCACCGCCCTGGGGTGCGACACCTGCCATAAGCCCTATCTGCCGCTCGATAGCCTCACCTTTACCGATCCGGCGCCTTACGATACGGCCGGAACGCTGCGGTTGGGTGAGGTCGCCAAGCCGATCTCCTATGACCTAGGTATGCTCGACTACGCCAAGACGCTGCCACGCAACGACAAGGGCCAGATTCTCGTCCCGCTCTTTGCGGACCTGAAGCGTCACCACATCTCCGACGCCGAAGTCAGCCGGCTTGGCAACGAGTTGCTCGCCCAGCGTTTTGTCGAGCGCGACGTCTTCATCACGCCCCCGCTGTGGGGCGTCGGCTCGACCGCGCCTTACGGCCATCGCAACGACATAACGACATTGGATGAAGTCATCCGCGCCCACGGCGGCGAGGGGCGCGATGCTCGCCAGAAATACATCGACGCCAGCGATACCGATCGCTCCGACCTCATCGCCTTCCTGAAGACCCTGGTGATCCCGCAATGACCCGGAGCCTGCTTGCCGCTGCGGCGCTGGTCGCCAGCCTCTCGGTCGTCGCCGCCGCCCATGCCGACGACATGACGAAGCCAGTGCCCAACGACATCCCCGACATGCACGAGGAGGCGCTGGCTGCCGGCATCGACCACAAATACACCGGCGGCTGGGAGTTCTTCGTCGGCGGCGGCGTTGCCGCCTTCGACTGCAACGGCGACCGCAAGCCGGACCTGTTCTTCGCCGGCGGCACGAGTCCGGCCGAACTCTACCGCAACGACAGCCCGACCGGCGGGGCGCTGAAGTTCACCAAGGTCGACATGGGCATCCCGGCCGAGGACCTGAAGAACGTCACCGGCGCCTATCCCATCGACATCGACAACGACGGCCTGATGGACCTCGTCGTGCTGCGACTGGGCCGCAACCTCATCCTCAAGGGCGAGCCCGACTGCAAGTTCCAGGTGGCCAACCAGGCATTTGCCTTCGACGGCGGCCGCGACTGGACGACGGCCTTCTCGGCGACCTGGGAGCAGGACCAGACCTTCCCGACTCTCGCCATCGGCAACTATGTCGACCGCATGGCACCGGGAGCGCCGTGGGGCACCTGCGCCGACAACTACCTCGACCGATCGGCCTCGCGCGACAAGCCGGACTACAGCGACCCGGTCGCGCTGTCGCCGAGCTATTGCTCGCTGTCCATGCTGTTCACCGACTGGAACCAGTCGGGCGTGCCTTCGCTCAGGGTGACCAACGACCGCCAGTACTACCGTGGCGGCGAGGAGCAGATGTGGCACGTCGATGCCGGCAAGCCGCCGCGCCTCTACACCGCCTCAGAGGGCTGGCAGCACCTGTCGATCTACGGCATGGGCATCGCCCAGGCCAACCTCTTCGGCAACAACTACCCGGTCTATGCGCTCACCTCGATGGGCGACACCAAGCTGCAGCAGCTCTCCGAGGAAGCCGATACCGACCGTCCCGTCTACAAGGACGTCGCCTATCCCATGGGCGCCACCGCGGCGCGCCCCTACACCGGCGGCGACGTGCGGCCGTCGACCGGCTGGCACAGCCAGTTCGCCGATTTCAACAATGATGGCCTGCTCGACCTGTTCATCGCCAAGGGCAATGTCGATGCGATGCCGGATTTCGCCAACGACGATCCCGACAACCTGCTGCTCGGCCAGTGGGACAAGACCTTCACCGAGGTCGGCGCGCGCGCCGGCATTGCGCTGCCGCGCAAGGGCCGCGGCGGCGCCGCTGTCGATCTCAACATGGACGGCATGCTCGATCTGGTCGTGGTCAATCGCGAGCAGAACGTCAGCCTGTTCCGCAATCTCGGCACCAAGACGGCCTGGGGCGGCGACGAACCGCTCGGCAACTGGCTCGAGATCGAGCTGGCCCAGCCCCAGGCCAATCGCAACGCGGTCGGCGCCCGCATCAACGTCAAGGCCGGTAACAATGTCATGGACCGCACTGTCTCCGTCGGCGGCGGCCACGCCTCCGGCCAGGCCGGCTTCGTCCATGTCGGCCTGGGTACCGCCGAGCGCGCCGAGATCCGCGTGCGCTGGCCCGACGGCCAGTGGAGCGGTTCCTTCCGGGTCTTCGCCAACAACTTCGTGCGCATCGAGCGCGGCAAGGATGAAGCCGAGTACTGGCTGCCCGAACCGCCGCCCGGCAACTGACAGCGCCGGCGGCCGATCATCATGACTCGCTCGCCCGGAGATGTGCGCCTCGTCGAGGCCGAGCTTCCCGAATTCGGCGTCCCCGAGACCCGGCCCGAATTGCCGCCGGCGCTCTATGCCGAGCGTCTGGCGCGGCTTGCGAGCGCCAGCGAGGCGGCCGGTCTGTCGGCGCTCGTCGTCTATGGCGACCGCGAACACTTCGCCAATCTCGCCTGGGCGACTGGCTTCGATCCGCGCTTCGAGGAGGCGCTGCTCGTCCTCGTGCCCGGCCGCGACCCGATGCTTCTCGCCGGGCCTGAGAACCAGGGCGCCGGGCGCGCCGCGCCGGTCGCCCTCGATGTCAGGCTCTATCCGCCCTTCGGGCTGCTCGGGCAGGACCGCACCAAGACCCCGCCGCTCACCGATCTCCTCGCCGAAGCCGGCATCGCGCGCGGCGCGCGCGTCGGCATCGCCGGCTGGAAGTATTTCGGGCCGCATGAATCGCCCCATCCCGACCTGTGGATCGAAAGCCCGGCCTTCATCGTCGATACGCTCCGCCGGCTCACGGGGGAGGGCGGCGCCGTGGTCAATGCCACCGCGCTCTTCATGCATGCCAGCACGGGGCTCAGAGCGGAGAACGAGATCGACCAGCTCGCCGCTTTCGAATTCGCCGCAGCCCACGTCTCCGAGGCAGTCAAACGGGTTCTGTTTGGCCTGAAGCCCGGCATGCGCGAGGCAGAGGCAGCAAGCCTCTTGCGACCGATCGGCGTGCCGCTCTCCTGCCACCTGATGCTGTCGGCCGGGGAGCGCGCGGCGCTGGGCCTCGGCAGCCCGCTCGATCGGCCCATCCAGCGCGGCGACCCGTTCACCGTCGCCTATGGAGTCTGGGGCGCGCTCACCAGCCGCGCCGGCTTCGTCGCTGAAGGTCCGGACGATCTGCCCGCATCGATTCGCGATTATGTCGCGCGGCTGGCCGCACCCTATTTCGCCTGCGCCGCCGAGTGGTACGAGACGGTCGGCATCGGCGTCACCGGCGGCGCGATCGATGCGCTGGCGAAGCGCCATCTCGGCGACCCGTTCTTCAATGTCGGTCTCAATCCCGGCCACCTCATCCATCTCGATGAGTGGATGAACACGCCGATCTATCCGGGCAGCGCCGAAGCCCTCCGTTCCGGCCAGGCGATCCAGCTCGACATCATCCCGGCGACCGGCACGCCCTATTTCACGTCCAACATCGAGGACGGCATCGCGCTCCTCGACGAGCGCGGCCGTGCCGAATTCGCCGAGCGCTTCGCCGGGGCGTGGCAGCGCATCACGGCGCGTCGCGCCTTCATGGCCGACGTGCTTGGCATCCGCCTGAAACCGGAGGTCCTGCCGTTCAGCAACCTGGCCGGCTGGCTGCCGCCATTCCTGCTGGCGCCGGGGCGCATTCTCAGCCTGCGCTGACTCAGTCAGCCGATTCTGTGTCGCTCTTTGTGTTCTTGGCCGGCCCGCAATAGGCGGTCTCCAGCGCCCCGATGACCAGCGACACCTCCGGCCGGGCGATGTGATAGTAGACCGCCGTTCCCTCGCGCCGTGACTCCACCAGGCCGTCCGCCCTCAGGCGCATGAGCTGCTGCGACATGGGCACCTGTTCGACGCCGCCGAGCAGACTGCGCAACTCGGCCACCGACTTTTCGCCATTGCCAAGTGCGCACAGGACCAGCAGCCGCTGCGGGTGCGACAAACTGCGCATCAGCTTGGCGGCCAGGTCGCTGGCCGGGATCATGTCTTTCACATTCATTATCTTGAATTTATTATTTCCGAATACTAGATGCAAGTGACTGCCGGACGCCCCAGCCTTGCGAAAGTTGTGGGGTGTGCCGGTGCAGGCCAGAGAAATCGCAGGAGTTTGAACATGACCGTCGAACGCGCCGTTTTTGTCGTAGCTGGCTCGTTGGTTCTGCTGTCCGTCGCGCTCGGCTACTTCGTATCGCCCTATTGGTTCCTGCTGACCGCCTTCGTCGGCCTGAACATGATCCAGTCGGCCTTCACCGGCATCTGCCCGGCGAAGAACGTGCTGCAGATGCTCGGCCTCAAGTCGCACCGCGCCGCCAGCCACTGAGCCTCAGTGAGGGCGCTCAGAAGGCGACCTTGTCGCGTCCTTTGAGCGCCAGCATCGCGCGCGCCTCGTCGGGCGTTGCGATCTCCAGCGACATGCCTTCGAGGATCTGGCGCACCTTGGCGACCTGCTCGGCATTGGACCGGGCGAGAACGCCGGGGCTGATCCAGATCGAATCCTCAAGCCCGACGCGCACATTGGCGCCTTGAGCGGCGCCGATCGCGGCGAGCCGCATCTGGTTCCGTCCGGCGCCGAGGATCGACCAGCGGTAGTCGCCGCCGAGTAGGCGGTCGGCCGTCCGCTTCATGTGCATCAGGTCCTCGGCATGCGTGCCGATGCCGCCGAGGATGCCAAACACCGACTGCACGAACAGCGGCGGCTCGACCAGCCCGCGGTCGAGGAAGTGCGCCAAATTGTAGAGATGGGCGATGTCGTAGCACTCGAACTCGAAGCGCGTGCCGTTATCCGCGCAGGTCTTGAGGATGTACTCGATGTCCTTGAAGCTGTTGCGGAAGACGAGGTCGCGCGTGTTCTCGAGGTGTGTCCGCTCCCAGTCGAACTTGAACTCCTTGTATTTGCCGAGCAGCGGGTAGAGCCCGAAATTGATCGAGCCCATGTTGAGCGAAGCGAGCTCGGGCTTGAAGGTCGCCGCCGGCTTAACGCGCTCCTCGACGCGCATATAGGGGCTGCCGCCGGTGGTGATGTTGATGACGGCATTGGTCGCCACCTTGATCGTCGGCAGGAAGCGGGCGAAGGCCTCCGGCGTCTGGTCCGGTTTGCCGGTCTCCGGGTCGCGGGCGTGCACGTGCAGGATGGCGGCGCCGGCCTCGGCCGCGGCAATGGCATGTCTCGCGATGTCTTCCGGCCGGTAGGGCAGGTGGGGCGACATGGTCGGCGTGTGGATCGCGCCGGTGATGGCGCAACTGATGATGACCTTCTTCTTCGCCGCCATGGTCAGTCCCCTATCTCTTTCGTGGCTTCGCGCTTGTGGGCCGCCAGCGCCATCAGGCGGCGGTCGCGCCAGGCCGCCCGTTTGGCAAGGTCGCCGCGGTCGAGTCGCGTCTGCCGTTCGGCTTCGATCGTGTCGATCACCGGGCCCTCCCAGTCGGCGCGTCGCGTCTGCTGCGGGAACAGCCTGTCGTAGATTCCGTGATAGCGCGCCACGTAGTCGCGCACGCCGCCCGGCGCATTGAGGTCGATCGTCTCGAACGGCCCCATGAAGCTCCAGCGCAGCGCCAACCCCTCGCGGATCGCCACATCGACGTCCTCGACCGTGGCCTGGCCATCGGCGACCAGCCGGAACGCCTCCTGCAGCAACGCCCCTTGCAGCCGGTTGACCAGGAAGCCGTCGATCTCCCGGGCGAGCACCAGCGGCGCCTGGCCGGCGGCGGACATCAGCCGGCGCGTGCGCTCGACCGCCACCGGATCGGTCCACGGTGCCGGCACGATCTCCACCGCTGGCACCAGGTAGGGCGGGTTGATCGGGTGGACGACGAGGCAGCGCGCCCGGCCCTTCAGTCCCTCGCTGAAGGCCGAGGGGAGCAGCGCCGAGGTCGAGCTGGCAATCACCGCATTGGCTGGCGCTTGTGCATCCAGCTCGGCGAAGACCGCCCGCTTTGTTTCGATGTCCTCCGGAGTGTTCTCCTGCACGTGGGCGGCGCCGGCGAGCGCGTCGCCAAGGTCTGCCGCGGCGCGGATGCGCTGGCGCACCGCCGCCGGCCGGGCGCCGTCCAAGAGGTCGAACCCGGCGAGTTCCTCCAGCGCGCCGTCGATGAAGGCGAAGGCGGCGTCGATCTGGTCGGGCGCCGCATCGGTCAGCGCCACCTCATATCCGGCGCGGGCAAAGCTTACCGCCCAGGATCGGCCGATCAGGCCGGCGCCGACAACTGCAACCTTGGTCATGGTGTCGATTCCCTCCCACGCAGTCTCGTCCCAAACCAGTGCCCGTGCCAGCGATGGCGAAGATAACTGGCTTGCCCGCTGACCCATTGGACGAACGGACTGAGCCAGTATATTCTATTGTGGAATTTTCGTTCCATCACCATTGGTGCCGTCGGTTGACGGCGAGGGGCGGGAGGCATGGACGACCGCATGAGTGCTGCGAACACGCCGCCACGTGACTTCGAATCGCTGAAGGCCATGGTGCTCGCCAGCCGCGACAGCCTGCCGCCGCGGCTCATTCAGGTGGCGGCTTTCGCGCTCGAGAACCCCGAGGAGATGGCGCTCGGCACCGCGGCCAGCATCGCTGCCCAGGCATCGGTGCAGCCTTCGACGCTCATTCGCTTCGCCAAGCGGCTCGGTTATTCCGGTTTCTCCGATCTGCAGGGCGTCTTTCGCGCGACGTTGCGCTCCACCTGGCCGGACTATCGCGAGCGTTTGGCGCGCGTTCAGCGCGCCAGCGAGGCCGGCGGGCCGCATCCGTTGCTCTCCGGCTTCGCCGAGAGTGCCATGGTGTCACTGGAAAGGCTGGTAGCCCAAGCCTCCGAGGAGGATATCGGCCGCGCCGCTGAAATCCTGGCGCGGGCCGAGGTGATCTATCTTCTCGGTATGCGGCGGGCCTTCCCAGTCGCGCTTTATCTCGCCTACGCCTTAGGCAAGCTGGGCGTGCGCGCAGTGCTCGCCGATCATGTCGCCGGCCTGGCGCCGGAGCAGCTCACCGGGGCCGGCAAACGGGACGCACTGATTGCCATCAGCTTCACGCCCTATACGCCGCTCACCGTCGAACTCACCGATCGGCTGGCCGATCGCGGCGTTCCGGTCATCGCGCTCACCGACAGCCCCTTCTCGCCGCTGTCGCCCAGGGCGACCGTCGCGTTCGAGATTCCGGAGGCCGACTATGCCGGCTTCCGCTCGCTCGCCGCCACCTTCTGCGTGGCCATGGCGCTGGGTGTGGCCACCGCGGCCAGGCGCAATGAGAAATAGAACGAACGTTCTAGATTGACTAGCAATGGAAGATTTGTTTTATGGTCCGCCCAGACATCGCCCATAAGAACGGTGCGAACCAAGGCCCTGCGATGGCCACTCCGCCTCCCCTGGACGTCATCACCATCGGCCGTTCATCCGTCGACCTTTACGGACAGCAGATCGGCGGGCGGCTCGAGGACATGGCCTCCTTCGCCAAGTCGGTCGGCGGCAGCCCGACAAATACCGCCATCGGCGCTGCGCGCCTTGGCCTCAAGCCGGGGCTCATCACGCGCGTCGGCGATGAGCAGATGGGGCGCTTCATCCGCGAGCAGCTTGCCCGCGAGGGGGTTGCTCTGGACGGTGTCATCACCGATCCGCAGCGCCTGACGGCGCTGGTCATCCTCGGCGTGCGCGACGAGCGGGCGCAGCCGCACATCTTCTACCGCACCGATTGCGCCGACATGGGGCTGACCGAGGACGATATCGACGAAGCCTATGTCGCCTCCGCCGGTGCCGTCCTCGTCAGCGGCACGCATTTCTCGACCCCCACCGTCGAGGCCGCCAGCCACAAAGCGATCCGTGCAGCCAAGGCCGCCGGCCGCAAGGTGGTCTTCGATGTCGACTATCGACCGAACCTGTGGGGCCTGGCCGGCCACGACGCCGGCGACAACCGCTATATCCGCTCAGACGCCGTCACCAGGCGCCTCGATGCGGTCGTCAGCCAGGTCGATCTGATTGTCGGCACCGAAGAGGAGCTGATGATCGCCGGCGGCGGAAAGTCCATGCTGGACTCGGTCCGCCGCATCCGCGCACTGACGCCCGCCACCATCGTGCTCAAGCAGGGGCCGATGGGCTGCCTGGTCTTCCCCGGTGCGATTCCCGACCGGCTGGAGGACGGTATTCGCGGGCCCGGCTTCCCCGTCGATGTCTACAACACGCTTGGCGCCGGCGATGCCTTCATGGCCGGCTTCCTGCGCGGCTGGCTGAGGGACGAGCCGATCGAGACGACGTGCGCCTGGGCCAATGCCTGCGGCGCCATCGCCGTGTCGCGTCTCCTGTGCTCGCCGGAATATCCGACCTTCGAGGAGCTGCAAGCCTTCATCGGCCGCAAGCCGACGCCGCGCGTGCTCCGCCACGACGGCGCACTGAACGACCTCCATTGGGTGGAGACCCGCCGTCCGCAGCCCGACACGCTGATGGCGCTCGCCATCGATCATCGCAGCCAGATGGAGGCGATGGCCGATCGCGTCGGCGCCCCGCGCGAGCGCATCGGACGCTTCAAGGAGCTCGCCGTCGCGGCGACCGCCCGCGTCGCCGCCGGCAAGCCGGGCTTCGGCATGCTCATCGACGGCAACTATGGCACTAGGGCGCTGCACGCCGCCGCCGGCTTCCCGTTCTGGATCGGCCGGCCGGTCGAGCAGCCCGGATCGCGTCCCCTCGATTTCGAGGGCGGCGGCGATCTCGGCGCCCATCTCGTCGAATGGCCCGTCATTCAGACGGTCAAGTGCCTGTGCTTCTATCACCCCGACGACCCTGACGATCTCGAAGGCGCCCCAGGAGCGCGAACTGACGCGCCTCTTCGACGCCACCCGCACCGTCGGCCGCGAGCTGATGGTCGAGATCATCGCCGGCAAGAATGGACCGCTCGCCGATGATACCGTCGCGCGCGTTCTTGAGCGCCTCTACCAACTCGGCATCCGGCCGGACTGGTGGAAGCTGGAGCCGCAGGCAACCGCGGCCGCCTGGAGCGCGATCGACCGCACCATCGCCGCGCACGACCCGAAATGCCGCGGCGTCGTCATGCTCGGTCTCGATGCGCCGGAGGCGGATCTGGTGCGCGGATTTGCGGTTGCGGCGGGCAACGAGCGGGTGAAAGGTTTCGCCGTCGGACGCACGATCTTTGGCGAGGCGGCCGCCGCCTGGCTGGCCGGCCGGATCGACGATGAGGCGGCGATCGACGACATGGCGACCCGCTTTCAGCGGCTGGTCGCCGCCTGGCGAAGCGCGGTCGAAAAGGCGCGCGCCGCCTGAGTGTTGGGAGGAGATTGATGCAAACGGTTCGTTTGACCGGCGCCCAGGCGCTCGTCCGCTTCCTCGCCGCCCAGATGACCGAGGTCGATGGCGTCAGGCTGCCGATCTTCGCCGGCGTCTGGGCGATCTTCGGTCACGGCAACGTCGCAGCCATCGGCGAGGCGCTCTATGCCGAGCGCGAGCGCCTGCCGACTTATCGCGGCAACAACGAACAGGGAATGGCGCTGGCGGCGATCGCCTTCGCCAAGGCAAGCCGGCGCCACCGCATGATGGTGTGCACCTCCTCCATCGGTCCGGGCGCCACCAACATGGTGACCGCCGCGGCGGTGGCCCATGTCAACCGTTTGCCGGTGCTCTTCGTTCCGGGCGATGTCTTCGCCAGCCGTATTCCCGATCCCGTCCTGCAGCAGGTCGAGTTTTTCGGCGACGGCACCATCTCGGCCAATGACTGCTTCAGACCCGTGTCGCGCTACTTCGACCGCATCACCAGGGCCCAGCAGCTCATCCCCGCGCTTCAGCGCGCCATGAGCGTCCTCACCGATCCGGCCGATTGCGGGCCGGTGACGCTCGCCTTCTGCCAGGACGTTCAGGCCGAGGCCTACGATTTTCCGCAAAGCTTCTTTGCCGAGCACCTGTGGCTGCCCCGGCACGTGCGCCCGGACGAGCGCGAGCTTGCTGCCGCGGTCGATGCGCTGCGCACTGCGAAGAAGCCGATCGTCATTGCCGGCGGCGGGGTTCTCTACAGCGACGCGATGCAGGCGCTGGCACGCTTCGCCGAGGCGCACGGTCTTCCCGTCGCCGAGACCCAGGCCGGCAAGTCGTCCATGGCCGCCAGCCACAAGCTGGCGGTCGGCTCGATCGGCGTCACCGGCACCTCGGCCGCCAACGCGCTTGCCGCGGAAACCGACCTGATCCTGGCGGTCGGCACGCGCCTGCAGGATTTCACCACCGGCTCATGGGACCTGTTCCGCAATCCGGATCGCCGCATCATTGCCCTTAACACGCAGCCCTTCGACGCCAACAAGCACCGCGCCATTCCCCTTGTCGCCGATGCCCTCGCCGGCCTGGAGGAACTGTCGGCGGCGCTTGCCGGGTGGCACACCGACGCCGGCTGGCAGCGGGCCATCGCGAGCGGTCGCGCAACCTGGGCCGAGGAAGCCGCCAAGGCCACCGGTCCGACCAACACCGTGCCGCCGTCGGACGCGCAGGTGATCGGCGCCATCCAGCGCCGCGCCACGCCCGATACCGTCGTCGTCAACGCCTCCGGCGGGCTCCCCGGCGAGTTGCACAAGCACTGGCGGGCGGAGCGGCCCGGCGGCTACCACATGGAATACGGCTATTCCTGCATGGGCTACGAGATCGCCGGCGGCATCGGCGTCAAGCTGGCGCTGCCTGACCGCGACGTCGTCGTCATGGTCGGCGACGGCTCCTATCTGATGATGAATTCCGAGCTCGCCACCTCGGTACTGCTTGGCCAGAAGCTCACCGTCGTTGTCCTCGACAATCACGGTTTCGGCTGCATCACCCGCTTGCAGGAGGCGACCGGCGGCGCCCGCTTCAACAATCTGTTCGCCGACACCAACCATGCGGTGCTGCCGGCGATCGATTTCCGCGCCCATGCCGAATCGCTCGGCGCCATCGCCGAGAAGGTGGCCACCGTCGACGAGCTGGAAGCCGCGCTCGATCGCGCCAAGGGCAACGACCGCACCACCGTCATCGTCATCGACACCGACCCATTCGTCACCACCGAGGCCGGCGGGCACCAGTGGGACGTGGTCGTGCCCGAGGTCTCGGCACGCCCGCAAGTCATGGCCGCGCGCACCGCCTACGAGAAAGCCTTCGGCGGTCGCCGGCTGGGAGATTAGGAGAGGAAAATGCCCATCCGTTTCGGAACCAACCCCATCGGCTGGTCCAACGACGACATGCCCGAGCTCGGCGGCGACACGCCGCTGGAAGTGTGCCTTGCGGAGGCGAAGCAGGCCGGCTTCGAAGGCATGGAGCTCGGCAACAAGTTTCCGCGTGAGGCCAAGGGGCTCAAGGCGGCGCTGGCGCCACACGGCCTCGACCTGGTCTCCGGCTGGTACTCGGCCGAGCTTCTCCGTCGCACGCCGAGAGAGGAGATGGAGCGCCTGCGCCCGCATCTCGATCTCTTGAAGGCGCTGGGCGCCAATGTCCTGGTCTTCGCCGAGACCACCGACACCGATCACCACCAGCCGCTGTCCAGGCGTCCGGTGCTGAAGGAGAAGCAGTGGGCGGACCTCGGCAAACGCTGGACCGAGATGGCCGACATGACGCTGGCCGAAGGCGTGCGCCTCTGCTTCCACCATCACATGGGAACCGTCGTCCAGGCGGAGCCGGAAATCCACGCCATGATGGCGGCGACCGGCCCGTCCTTCCACCTGCTGCTCGACACCGGCCACGCCACCTGGGGCGGCGCCGACCCGGCTGCATTGGCGCGGCGCTACCGCACTCGCATCAGCCACTTCCACGCCAAGGACGTGCGCAAGCAGGTGATGGCGAAGGCCAATGCCGAGGACTGGCCCTTCCTCAAGGCGGTGGTCGAAGGCGTCTACACGGTGCCCGGCGACGGCAGCATCGATTTCGTCGCGGTGATGAAGGAGCTCAAGGGCTATTCCGGCTGGCTGGTGGTCGAGGCCGAGCAGGACCCGAAGAAGGCCAACCCGCTGAAATACGCAAGGATGGGCTACACCAATCTGCGCCGCTTCGCGGTCGAGGCCGGGCTCATCGCCGCCTGAAGAAAGAACCGGACAGGATCAATGAGCGCATCGAAGCTTCTCGTCAGGCCGCAGCCGCAAGCGCCCGACGGCCGCATCATCCACATCACGCCGGAGAGCGCGGGCTGGACCTATGTCGGCTTTGATGTCTGGCGGCTGGCTACGGGCGCTTCCGCCGCGGCCCGCACCGAAGGCCGCGAGGTCTGCCTCGTCTTCCTGTCGGGCAGGGGCGCCGTCGCTGCGGGCGGCAAGACGCTCGGCACCGTCGGCGGCCGCGCCTCGCCCTTCGACGGCCTGCCGGCATCGGTCTATGTCCCGGCCGGCTCCGACTGGCGCGTCACCGCGCAAGGCCCCTGCGAGTTCGCCGTCTGCTCGGCGCCTGCCAAGGGCACCAAAGCGGTGCGCGTCATCGCACCCGACGAGCTGTCGGTGCTCGATCGCGGCGAGGGCACCAATCTCCGCCACGTCGTCAACATCCTGCCGGAGACCGATCCAACTGCGGAGAGCCTGCTGGTGGTCGAGGTGATCACCCCGGGGGGGCACTGGTCGAGCTACCCGCCGCACAAGCACGACCGCGACGCGCTTCCGCAAGAATCGGCGCTGGAGGAGACCTACTACCATCGCCTCAATCCGCCGCAGGGCTTCGCCTTCCAGCGAATCTATACTGACGACCGTTCGCTGGACGAGACCATCACGGTCGCCGACGGCGACGTGACCATGGTGCCGCGCGGCTATCACCCCTGCGGCGCGCCGCATGGTTATGACCTCTATTACCTCAACGTCATGGCCGGGCCGCGCCGCATCTGGAAGTTCCACAACGACCCGGCCCACGAATGGATGCTGAAGCCGACCGCCTAAGCGGCGGCGCTTCTCTTGGGAGTTCAACACACATGCTGACGATGGCACTTCTCGGGGCCGGGAGGATCGGCCAGATCCACGGCCGCAACATTGCCGACAACCCGCGCGCCAAGCTGGCCGTGCTCGCTGATGCCGACGCCAAGGCTGCCCAGTCGCTCGCCGCGGCGACCGGCGCCAAGGTGGCGACGATCGACGCGATCATGGACGACAAGGCGATCGATGCGGTCGCCATCTGCACGCCGACCGACACCCATGCCGATCTCATCGAGCGCGCCGTCAAGGCGGGCAAGGCGGTCTTTTGCGAGAAGCCGGTCAGCCTCGAATCGGCGCGCATCGAGACCTGCCTCAAGGTCGTCGCCGCGGCCAAGGGCAAGCTGATGATCGCCTTCAACCGCCGCTTCGATCCGAGCTTCGCCGATGTGAAACGCCGCATCGATGCCGGCGAGGTGGGCACCGTCGAGCTGGTCACCATCCTGTCGCGCGATCCCGCGCCGCCGCCGGTGAGCTACATCGAGCGCTCCGGCGGTCTCTTCCGCGACATGATGATCCACGATCTGGACATGGCGTGCTTCCTGCTCGGCGAGCAGCCGGTCGAGGTCCATGCCGTCGGCTCCGCGCTGGTCGATCCGGCCATCGGCAAGGCTGGCGACGTCGATACCGCCGCCGTGCTGCTCAAGACCGCGTCCGGCAAGATCGCCCAGATCTCCAATTCGCGCCGCGCCACCTATGGCTACGACCAGCGCATCGAGGTGCATGGCAGCAAGGGGCTGCTGGCCGCCGGCAACCACCACGCCACCACCGTCACGCGCGCCAATGGCGACGGCTTCGCCATCGACCCGGCGCTGCCCTTCTTCCTCGAGCGCTATGCCGAGGCCTATCGCCGCGAACTCGACGCCTTCGTCGTTGCCGTCCTCGACGGCAAGCCGATCAAGCCGACGGGCGAGGACGGGCTCAGGGCCCAGCGCATCGCCGACGCCGCCACCGAGGCGGCAAAGAGCGGCCAGCCGGTGAGGCTCTAGCTCGGCCGGGACCCGCGCCCCGGCACCACCGGTCACCCCGGACCGCTTGCGCCGTCCGCGGCCGCGGGCGCATGCTCATCGCGGGAACGCGACGGGGAGGGGGATGATCGACACGCTCTGGCAGGCCATGGGCCTGGCCCTGCTTCTTGCCGTCGTCGTCGGCGGAGCGATCTCGGTCCGGCGGCGGAGCGGCAGGCCGCTCGGGGCATCCGAATGGCTCGCGGTGACGGTGACGCTCCTGACCGCCGGCGGCGGGGCGGTCGGCGCCGTCGCCTGGTGGCAGGACAACCCTGCCGCATTCGCCTGGGAACTGCCCTTGATGGCGAGCCGGATGCTCGCCGCCGCCGGCTGGGCCTTTGCCGTGGCCTGCCTCCTGGCCCTCGCGCGGCCCGAACGGGCGGCCTTCCGCCTCATCATGGCGATGTTGCTCGTCTACCTCCTGCCGCTCACTGTGGCGATCTTCCTGTTCCACCTCGATCGCTTCGACCCGGCGAAGACCATAACCTGGGCCTTCTTCGCCATCGTCATCCTCCTCGTTCTGGGGTCGGCCGCCGCGTTGGCCGCAAGCCCGTCGCTCGCCGCACCCGATCCCCGCCCGACCGGCGCGCCGCTGCGCATCGGCCTCACGCTGCTTGCCCTCATCGCCGGCGCCTGGGGCCTCGCCCTCTTTGTTCAGCCCGCCGGCCCCTGGCCTTCGATCTGGATCTGGCCCTGGGACGCGCTCGTCAGCCGGCTGATCGCGGTCATGTTCCTGACGGTCGCGGTGATGGCGGCAATGGCGCGGGCGCGGGCCGCCCTTGCACGCATCGCGGTGGCGACCGTGGTGACCTACGGTGTCGTGGTTGGCGTCGCCGTCGCGCTCAACCTCGCCGCCGGCAAGCCCGCGCCGCTCGCCTATCTCGTCTTCTGGGGCCTTGCCGCCCTCGGCCTCGCCGCCACCGCCGTCATCCGTTTGCGCTGAGCGCGGGTCTTCACTGCCCGCGCGTCAGTCGCAGCTGGCAGTCGGGCCGGTTGAGCTGCTGCTGCACGCAGAGCGCATGGGTCAGCACCAGCGTGTTCTGGTTCGGCATCTGGTAGAGCCACAATTCGCCCGGAGGCAGTGGACCGTTGTCGCCGCTGGAGCTCGAGTAGTGCTGCTTCACCTCGAGCCGCAGCCACTGCCCGTCGGTGAACCAGATGCCGGCGATCCAGTCATAGCCGCCCGAGAGACCGGCCTGCATGGCGAAGGTCTTCTGGAACGTGCCGTTGGGCATGAGGCTGTATTGGACGCGCATGACCGTGCCGGTATTGGGGTCGGCGCCTTGGCCGACCCACCCGCCGACCAGCGGCTGAGCCTGTGCCAGTGTGCCGGTGAGCACGAAGGCCAGGGCACCTGCGATCCTGACCAGCCAGCGAATGAGCATGGGGTCGCTCCTTCCTGCCGCCGACCGCAAGGCTCTGACCGCGAATGCGCTCTCTCCGCATGGGGGCGTTGGCGGCGCACAGATGCTGCAAGGATGCCAACCTGCCGTGGCGCGCTTCCATGACGTGGATCAACGGTGCGACACCGGAGGCCGCAGCGCGAGGTCGGAAATTCGGAAATCCGCGCCCGGCGGTTACGGGAATAGCCCCCGGGTGCGCTTGGTATTCCACACCCTGGCGACGCCGATCGCCATGGCCGCGGTGCGATGCGAGACGCCCTCCCGGGCGGATCGCTCGAGCACGCGCCGGAAGGCATCGTCGAGCAGCCGATACAGCCGGTCGAGGACCTCGGCGCGCCCCCAGAAGAACTGCTGCAGGTCCTGCACCCACTCGAAATAGCTGACGATGACGCCGCCGGCATTGCACAGGATGTCGGGAATGACGAAGACGTCGCCACGCTCCGCCAACACCAGTTCGGCCTCCGGCGTGGTCGGCCCGTTGGCCGCTTCCGCCAGGATGCGACACTGGAGCTTGGCCGCATTCGTCTCGTCGATCACGCGCTCGACCGCGGCCGGCACCAGGATGTCGCACGGCTGTGAGAGCAGCAGATCGGGCTCGATCGTGAGTTCGCTCGAGAAGCCGGCAAGCACCCTGTGCTGGCCCATGTAGTCGAGCAGCGCGCCGACATCGAGACCGGCAGGGGAGTAGTAGGCGGCGGTGTGATCGCTCACCCCGACGAGGCGGACGCCGCGCTCGGCCAGCGCCAACGCGGCGTTGCTGCCGACATTGCCGAAGCCCTGCACGATCGCCGTGGCGCCTGAAATGGGCAGCTCCAGTCGCTCCAGAGTCCGCCCGATGAGATGGGCGACGCCGAGGCCGGTCGCCTCGCGCCGGCCCTCGATGCCGCCCATGCCGATCGGCTTGCCGGTGACGATCTCGGTGACCGTCTGGCCCTGGTACATGGAATAGGTGTCCATGAACCACGCCATGATCTGTTCGTCGGTGCCGAGATCGGGCGCCATGATGTCAGTCTTCGGTCCGACGAAGGGGATCATCTCCTGCATGTAGCGGCGCGAGACGGCCTCCAGTTCGCGCGGCGACAGCGCGCTGCGATCGACGGCGACGCCGCCCTTGGCGCCGCCATACGGCAAGCCGACCAGGGCGCATTTCCAGCTCATCCACACCGCCAGTGCCGCCACCTCGCTCATGGTCAGCGAGGTCGAGAAGCGCGTGCCGCCCTTGGTCGGACCCAGCGTCAGGTGGTGCTGGACGCGAAATCCCTGGAAGACCTCCAGCGAGCCGTCGTCGCGATGCACCGGGCAGGAGACCGCAAGCGCTCGCTTCGGGTAGAAGACCCTGTCGCGGTCGCCGCTCGGCATGTCGAGATGGTCGGCGACGCTGTCGAACTGGCGGCGGGCCATGTCGAAGACCGGGCCGTCGAAGAATGGCAACGGGGACATCGCTGCAGTGCTCCCTGGTTCGGCCGAATCCGGTCGCCGCGTGTCACGCCGTGATGCCACCCTACGACCTCAGCCGCAACGCGGCGCCGGCTCTCTTTGGCGACGAAGGCCAATTCGTGGCAACGGAGGGGGACAGGGGGAACCAAGCCGATCACCCCCGGCGAAGGCTCCGCTACCCAGGTCCGTCGGCCAGGATTCCTGGAGAATCAGGCTTGCCAATCATCGTCATGAAGCTGCGCACCGCCGATGCGACGCTCCGGTCCGCGCGCAAGAGCCGCCACCGTCCCTCCGCCTGAGCATCCGCACCGCGGCCCTCACGCGCGAACCCGACCAGGATCTTCTGCAGGAAGACCTCGTCCGTCGTACGATCGATGAGCAGGATCAGGCGATCGAGGAGGTTCATCCTGGCCAGGGCCTCCAGCTCGTAGACGCATCCGGTGTTCTTCGCCGAGAAGCCACGCAGATCCATCAGCACCGCGTTGGCGTCGTGCATCAGCCGGGCAACCGCAAAGCGCCAGGCCTCGGCGGCGCAGAACAGGCTGTCGATGCGGAAACGCCCGTCAGGATCCGGGCCATGATCGATGGTTGCGATGCGGCGATCCAGGTCCTGTTGCGCGTGGATGAAATCCCTTCTCAGCCGTCCGGAGACGAAATCGAGGAAGTCGTGAAGATCGAGTGCGCTCGTCGCAAGATCGGGGCCGGCGATGAGTGCGATGTTGCCTGCATACCGCCATCGCGTTGCGAGAAGGTCGAACAGCGGTTCGCTCCGCCGTCGTGTGCCGAACACCCTGAGCAGCAGCAATTGCGGCGCTTCGCGTGCCGCTGCCGCGTTGCGGAGGGGGGCCAGGCCGAAATGGGTGACCGCCTTGTAGGCGACGAATGTCGTGGCGCCGATGCAGCCGATGAGGCCGTGGCTCGCGACGAGAGAGATGCAGAGGAAGAGCGTCGTCAACAGCCAGAGCGAATCGAACATCAGGCTTTGGTCGCTGATCTTCTTGGCCGAATAGAGCGAGACGAGCCACCCGACGATGCGCCATGCCACGAAGCCGAAAAGCAGCGCGCCAATGACGAGCGGGCCATAGATGGCGATCAGGATGTCGGGGCCATTGCCGAGCCACGGCAGCCACCGGGTCAGCGTGGATGCGATGTGGCCCAGCAATCCCGACGCCAACGTCGGTGACGACAAATAGGCGGCACTGATCAGTGCGGCCCCGCTGACGGCGATCGTCATGAACAGCAGGATGAGCGGTCCGACGTTGCGGACGCGCCGGTTCAGAAAAACGGTCAGAAAGAGCGAGCTGGGCGCATCCAGCGCCCACAGGAACAAAGGCTGCGCGAAGGCCGGCAGCGTAATGTCTATCGGGGAGCCGAGATGCAGCGGCGGCGTCTTTGAGAAGAGGCCGCCCCATAGACACAGAAGGCCGAGCCCGGAGAAATAAGCGAGAACGGTCAGGCCCTGTCGCCTGCGGTCCGGCCCCCAAAACAGAATGAGCGTCAGGAGGACGGGCCATGCGAAGGCCCAGAATGCAACGAGGGTGCGCAGTGGCAGGAAATCGACTCTCCAGATCGAGAGTTGGATGACCACACTCAGACCGGCATGGGCGAAACCGGCAACGGCGTAGACGACGGCGGCACGCGCATAGGCGGCGTCGGCTGCGTGCAAAATGTCCGGAAGGTGCTTGATCGCTCTGCCCGACCGGCCGGCGTCTTCGGCGGGCGCTGCAGGGGCGAAGGTCTGAAAGGCGCCGGCCTGCGAGTTGACGGAAGCGCGTTCGCGCGCCGCCATGTGATGGCGAACCCGGCGCCGGTAGAGGACCACCAGCACCGGGGCGACGATTAACGTCAGCAACCCGGCGAGCAAGAGATAGAGACTGAACAAACCCGGCAGTGTCGCCACGTTCGTATTCGTGCTCCTCAGTCTTTTGGGGCGTCGCTTTCGTGCGTCAGCCGCGGAAACCTCGCTGTGGCAGCAGTGTGCCAGCTAGGTTTCGGACGATCAGGAAGACGTACGACGCAGTGCTATAACTGAAGAAAATTCATAGACTTAGGAATGGTGGGCGATACTGGGATTGAACCAGTGACCCCTCCCGTGTGAAGGGAGTGCTCTCCCGCTGAGCTAATCGCCCGCCCGGCTTCGTGAAGCCGAAGGTGCCGGGATTTAAGGGACGGGTGGGATCGCCGTCAAGGCGAGGCGACGCCCGAAAACGGCCCAAGGCTGGCCACGGCGTCCCACAACTGGTCGAAATGGTCGATCAGCCGGTCGGGGCCGAAGGTGGCCACCGGCACCGGCGTATAGCCGAAACTGACCGCGACCACCGGAATGTTGGCCGCCCGCGCCGTGGCGATGTCGGTCTCCGAGTCGCCCACCATGACGGCGCGCTCCGGCGTTCCGCCCGCCAGCCGGATCGTCTCGGTGAGGGTGCGCGGGTCCGGTTTCAGCCACGCAAAGGCGCCCTGGCCGGTGACGGCGGCAAAGCGCGGGGCAAGCTTCAGCGCCTCTAGGATCGGCCGCACGAGGGGATCGGGCTTGTTGGTGCACACCGCCAGCAGCCAGCCCGCCGCTGCGAACCGGTCGAGCGTTGCCTCGACGCCGGGATAGGGCCGACTTTCGTCGGCGATATGGGCCGCATAGTGATCGGTGAGGGCATTGAACAGCCGTTCCAGCTCGGCGCCCGCGACGGACCGGCCCGCGGCCGCAAAGGCGGTGGCGATCAGTATCCGCGCACCGCGGCCGACCATGGTGACCGCTGCCTCGCGCGTCACCGGCGCCACGCCTTCCTCGACGAGCACCGCATTCAGCGCGCGCACGATGTCGGGGGCGGTGTCGACGAGCGTTCCGTCGAGGTCGAAGACGAGGGTAGGGGAGGTCACGGGGGCAGGGACTGTCAGAAGCTTCCGTAGCCGCGCGCCATGAGGGCCGCGAAAACCGGAATCAAAAAGAAAACGACCAACTCTAAATGGATGAATCGCCTAACTTTTTCAACCTCCGCCGGCGGCGGAACGAAATCCGCGCCGCGGCTGATCGCCGCCCGCCATCTGATGAAGCGCACCGTCGGCCAGATCGACAGAATGGCGACCAGCAGGATGGCGCCGAGCTTGGCGTGGAAGAAGGCGTTGTGCCAGTAATAGTCCGGTCCCTTGAGCCCGAAATAGACCCGCCCGAAGCCGACGATCAGGATCAGCCCGGCGAGCACGCCGAAGGCGATGTCGATGAGCGCCACCTTTCGCGCGTCGGCGGTCGACATCTGCGGCCTGACCAGCATCATCTCGACAACCAGGACCGCCGCCAGGCCGAAGATCAGCAGATGGTGCGCGATGGCCAGCGTGAGATCGGTCGCCATGGTCGCTCCTTCGCGGCAGAACGTCCCAAATCTGCCCATGCCGCCGCCGTGGCGTCGAGGCGCGCCAGATGCTAACAAGCGCCCGCAAAGGGTGCAAATCCAGATGAAGCACGATCGAATCTTCTTCTTTTGCGGTGGCGCGGCGGGTGATGGCGGACAAGACAGCGGCTGGTGATGAAGAACGTCGCCGCGCGGCCGAGGCTGCGCTGGCCGATGTGCGCCCCGGCATGAGGCTCGGCCTCGGCTCCGGCCGCACGGCTGCGCATTTCGTCCGCGCACTGGGCGAGCGTGTCCGCGGCGGGCTCGCCATCGTTGGCGTGCCGACTTCGGACAAGACCGCCGATCTCGCCCGCTCGGAAGGCATTCCGCTTGCCACGCTCGACCAGGAGCCGGTCCTCGATCTGGTGGTCGACGGGGCCGACGAGGTCGACCCCGAGCTGCGCCTGATCAAGGGCGGCGGCGGCGCGCTTCTGCGCGAGAAGATCGTGGCGGCCGCCGCCAGGCGCATGATCATCGTCGTGGACGAGGGCAAGATTGTCGATGCGCTCGGTGCCTTTCCCCTGCCCATCGAGGTCGTGCCCTTCGGCGCGACGCCGGTCCGCCTCGCCATCGAGCGCCTCGTCGGCCGGCTCGGCATGACCGGGTCCTTTGTCTGGCGCCGCGCCGGCGACGGCCCCTACCTCACCGATGGTGGCAACCACATTCTTGACGTATCTCTTGGTCGTATTGACGAGCCCGAACGTCTCGCGCGGGAGCTGGACACCATGCCCGGTGTCGTCGAGCACGGCCTGTTCATTGGCGTGGCCTCGCTGGTGATCGTGGCGGGCCGCGATGGCGTCACCCGCCTGAGCAAATAGGATTGCTGTCTTTCCAGATGGAGCACGTGATGACCCTGATCGGTAACTTCATCCGCACGGTGGCTGTTGCGGCCGCCCTGGTCGCGCTGCCGGCCTCCTCGCTTCTGGCCCAGGAGATCAGCCCGTCGCACCTGGCTGCCGCGCTCGACGTGATCGCCGCGACCACTGCCACCGCGAGCTTCGACACCCGCCTGCCGCAACTCGCCGACGAGGTCACCAACCGGCTGATCCGCGCCCGCCCCGACCTCCACCAGGAGATCGCCGACACCGTGCAGGCGGTCGCCCTGAAACTTGCCGTGCGCCGCCGCGAGCTCGATCAGGACGTGGCGCGTGTCTATGCCAAGGCCTTCACCGAGGACGAACTCAAGACCATCGCGGCCTTCCTCAAGAGCCCGGCCGGCCAGAAGTATCAATCCGACGGGCCGGCCGTCTTCCGCGACACCCTGCAGGCGGTCCAGGCCTGGTCCGATCGGGTCGGCGCCGAGCTTCTCGACAAGACCCGGGAAGAGCTGAAGAAGCAGGGCCACCCGCTCTAGCATGACGGGCGGCTACGACTACGACCTGTTCGTCATCGGCGCCGGCTCTGCCGGCGTCCGCGCCGCGCGCCTGGCCGCGGAACTTGGCAAGCGCGTGGCGATCGCCGAGGAAAGCCGTGTCGGCGGCACCTGCGTGCTGCGCGGCTGTGTGCCCAAGAAGCTGTTCGTGAACGCCGCGCATTATGCCGAAGCCTTCGAGGACGCCGTCGGCTTCGGCTGGCGGGTCGAGGGCCTGCATTTCGACTGGCCGACGCTGGTCAGCAACGTTGCCGGCGATGTCTCGTTGCTGAGCAGCATCTATATCCGCAATCTCGAAAAGGCGGGTGCCGAGATCATCGGCAGCCGCGCCGTGCTCGAGGACGCGCACACCGTGCGCCTGCTTGCCGAACACCGCACGGTGACGGCGGAATACATCCTCATCGCCGTCGGCGGCCGGCCGCGTCGCGATCTGCCCATCCCCGGCATCGAGCACGTCATCACCTCCGACGAATTCTTTCATCTCGAGCGCCTGCCGAAACGGGTGCTCATTGCCGGCGGCAGCTACATCGCCATGGAGATCGCCTCGCTCTTCGCGGGCTTCGGCGCCGAGACGACGGTCGTCCACCGCGGCCCTCAGGTCTTGCGCGGCTTCGACGACGAAGTCCGCCGCGAGCTCTGCTCGGCGCTCGAGCGACGCGGCGTCACGGTCATGGTGAACGAGGAGCTGGCCGGCATCGCCGAAGCGACAGGCGGCGGCTATGTCGCCACCCTGAAGTCGAACGCGACGGTCGCGGCCGATCAGGTACTGCTCGCCATCGGCCGCCACCCGAACACCTCCGGTCTCGGCCTGGAGAAGGCCGGCGTCACCGTGGACGGCACCGGCTCGATCAGAGTCGATGCCTGTTCGCGCACGGACGCGGCCAACATCTACGCCGTCGGCGACGTGACCGGCCGGCTCCAGTTCACGCCCATTGCCATCCGCGAGGGTGCCGCCTTCGTCCAGACTGTGTTCCAGGGCCGCCCGACCGCGGTCGATTACGACAATGTTCCGGTGGCGGTGTTCGCCAATCCGGAGGTCGGCTCCGTCGGCCTCAGCGAGGAGGCGGCGCGCGAACGCTATCCCTCGCTCGACATCTACCGCTCGCATTTCAAGCCGCTGCCCTATCGGGTCGCCGGCCGCGACGCGCGCATGCTGATGAAGCTGGTCGTCGATGGCGAGACCGATCGCGTTCTCGGCTGCCATTTCGTCGGGCCGAACGCCGCCGAGATGGTCCAGCTCGTCGCCATCGCGGTGAAGATGGGCGCCACCAAGGCTGATTTCGACGCAACCACCGCGCTCCACCCCACGCTCGCCGAGGAAATCGTCACCATGGCGCGGCCGGCCGAGCGCATCCGCCGCGAGGCGGCGGAATGAGCCGGGAAGGGTCCCGCAGGGCCCCGCCGCAACCGGGTGGAACTGACTTCCGCCCCCGTGTATAACCGCGCCCGCGAGGCGCGGAATTCCAGAGCTTTCGTGAGGGTTTAGGCGTGATGACGAGCGCTTGGTCGCCGGCCAGCTGGCGCGAGAAACCGATCGAGCAGGTCCCGGTCTACCCGGATGAGGAGGCGCTCGCCGCCGTCGAGGCGAGGCTTTCCACCTATCCGCCGCTGGTCTTTGCCGGCGAGGCGCGCAAGCTGAAGAAGACGCTGGCCGGCGTGGCCGAGGGCAAGAGCTTCCTGCTCCAGGGCGGCGATTGCGCCGAAAGCTTCGCCGAGCACCGCGCCGACAACATCCGCGACTTCTTCCGCATCTTCCTGCAGATGGCCGTGGTGCTCACCTTCGCCGGCGCCGTGCCGGTGGTGAAGGTCGGCCGCATCGCCGGCCAATTTGCCAAGCCGCGCTCCACACCCACCGAGAAGCAGGGCGCTGTCGAGCTGCCGAGCTATCGCGGCGACATCATCAACGGCATCGAGTTCGACGCCGCCACGCGCATCCCCGATCCCAATCGGCTCGAGATGGCCTATCGCCAGTCGGCGGCCACCCTCAACTTGCTGCGTGCCTTTGCCACCGGCGGCTATGCCAATCTCCAGCATATCCACCAGTGGATGCTCGGCTTCGTCAAGGACAGCCCGCAGTCGAACCGCTACCAGGAACTTGCCGACCGCATTACCGAGGCGCTCGATTTCATGCGCGCCTGCGGCATCGATCCCGAGCTTCACCCGGAGATGCGCTCGACCGATTTCTACACCAGCCACGAGGCGCTGCTGCTCGGCTTCGAGCAGGCCATGACCCGCGTCGATTCGACCAGCGGCGACTGGTACGCCACCTCCGGCCACATGCTGTGGATCGGCGACCGCACCCGCCAGCCTGACCACGCCCATGTCGAATACTGCCGCGGCGTCAAGAACCCGATCGGCATCAAATGCGGACCGTCGCTGACCACCGAAGAGCTGATCCGGCTGATCGATATTCTCAATCCCGAGAACGAGCCGGGGCGGCTGACGCTGATCTGCCGCTTCGGCGCCAACAAGGTCTTCGACAAGCTGCCGGCCCTGGTGCGTGCCGTCGAGCGCGAGGGGAAGGGCGTCGTCTGGTCGTGCGATCCCATGCACGGCAACACGATCACCTCGGCGACCGGCTACAAGACGCGTCCCTTCGACCTGGTCCTGTCGGAGGTGGAGGACTTCTTCGCGGTGCATCGCGCCGAGGGCACCCATCCCGGCGGCATCCACATCGAGATGACCGGATCGAACGTGACCGAGTGCATCGGTGGCGCCCGCGCCATTACCGAGGACGAGCTGCACGATCGCTATCACACCCATTGCGATCCGCGGCTGAATGCCGACCAGTCGCTCGAACTGGCGTTCCTGGTCGCCGAGCTGCTCAAGCGCAACCGCCTGGAGCGCAACGAGAGCACTGCGGCGTCCGCCTGATCCCGCGGCCTCCCTCCGTCACCCCCCGGCGAAGGTGAGCCGAGACCGGGATCGTTCTCCTTAGGCACGGAGCGCTACGCCGTCCGCTTGAATCACAGTATTACCGAGAATTAATGTGGGGCGCTCTGCGCCGCGCTGTGCCTTATTGCTGGTGACAAATCGCCGCGGAATTCCGCGCTAATCTTACGAAACTGTAATCCCCGCCAGGCGATCTCGCCAGATTCCTGCCACATTTTCAGCCAAGTTAGACCAACCATTCTACTCAACCGGAACTGGGTGCACGCAAGTCCAGTTCGCGGCATTATTGGCTCGCCTCAAAATAAAAGGGGGATGGAAAACATGCGTCCCACGAACGCTATACTTGCTTCGTGCTTGATCGCCTCGGGCTTGTTGTTCGGCGCTGCCGCGAACGCTCAGGACATGACCACGCCGACTACGCCAAACCAGCCGCTGACCGGCTTGTGGCTGACGACCGGCTATCCGTCGCTGACCGTGCACGCCGGTGACAACATTCAGCTCAACCTGACGCTCCAGAACAAGAATCTGCCGCCGGCGCGCGTCGAATTCAGCGTCAACGGCCTGCCGTCGGGCTGGAGCTACGAGTTCGACGGCGGCGGCAAGATCGTCACCGCTGCGATCGTCGAGCCCGACTCGAGCCAGAACGTTGTCCTCAAGCTGACGCCGCCCAAGGACGCCAAGAACGGCAGCTACAGCTTCACGATCGACGGCAAGACGACCGGCCAGGCGCTCGACCTGCCGATCTCGCTGTCGCTCGCCGAGGCCGCGCCGGCCAAGGTCGCGGTAACGCCCAAGCTGCCGGCGCTGCGCGGTTCGCCGAAGTCGGCCTTCGACTTCAACGTCGACGTCAAGAACGAGGCGCCCACCGACCAGACCTTCAATCTGCTGGCCAAAGGGCCTGCCGGTTTCGACACCACCTTCAAGGAGCAGTACGGCACCCAGGAGCTGACCTCGATCCCGCTCAAGGCGGGCGAGTCCAAGACCCTCAAGGTCAGCGTCAAGCCGCCGCAGTCGGTTGAAGCCGGCCAGTACAAGGTGCAGATCGCCGCCGCCAGCCCGACCACCTCCGGCCAGTCCGAGCTTCTCCTCGACATCACCGGCCAGCCGACCGTCTCGCTCACCGGCCCCGAGGGCCGCCTGTCGGGCGATGCCACCGCCGGCCAGGAGCGGACCTTCGCGTTCACGGTCGAGAACAACGGCAGCGCGCCCGCCCAGAACGTCATGTTGAGTTCGTCCGCGCCGCAGGGCTGGAAGATCACCTACGATCCTCAGAAGATCGCCAGCATCGCGCCGGGCGACAAGGTTCCGGTCTCGGTCAACATGACGCCGTCCGACAAGGCGATCGCCGGCGACTACATGGTCACCGTCAGCGCCAACGGCGATGGCACCTTCGACCACGCCGATTTCCGCGTCACGGTTCTCACCTCGACCATGTGGGGCATCGCCGGCCTCGGCATCATCGGTGCTGCGGTTGTCGTGCTCGCCTTCGCCGTGACCCGGTACGGCCGGCGATGAGCACCGTCGTTATCGAGACCGCCGGACTGACCAAGCGCTATGGCAAGGCGACGGCGGTCGACGGCCTCAACCTTTCGGTCGAGAAGGGCGAGGTCTTCGGCATGCTCGGGCCGAACGGATCGGGCAAGACGACCACCATCCTGATGCTGCTTGGCCTGACCGAGCCCAGCGGTGGCAGCGTCAGGGTGCTCGGCTACGATCCTTTCCGCCAGCCGCTCCAGGTCAAGCGCCATGTCGGCTATCTGCCCGACCAGGTCGGCTTCTACGACAACCTGTCGGCGCGCGAGAACCTTGCCTATACCGCGCGGCTTGCCGGCATCGAGCACGCCGACAGCGCCAAGCGGTTCGACGAGGCGCTGCTGCGCGTCGGCCTGACCGCGGTGGCTGACCGCCGGGTCGGCACCTATTCGCACGGCATGCGCCAGCGCCTGGGCCTGGCCGAACTGCTGGTCAAGCAGGCCGAGATCGCCATTCTCGACGAGCCGACCAACGGCCTCGATCCGCAAGCGACGCAGGAGCTTCTCGAGCTGATCGGCGAGTTGCGCATGGAGGGCATGACCATCCTGCTCTCCTCGCACCTGCTCAGCCTGGTGCAGTCGATCTGCGACCGCGTCGCCCTGTTTCGCAAGGGACGCATCGGGCTGGTCGGCCGTGTCGACGAGCTCGCCCGCAATGTTCTTGGCGGTGCCTATGCCGTCGAGGTCGAGGCCGAGGGCGTCGATCTCGCCGCGGCCCTTGCCGGGCTCGAGGGTGTCGGCTCCGTCAGCCAGATCGGCGCGGTGACCACCCGCGTCGACGCCGATCGCGACGTGCGTCCTGAGATCGCTCGCCGCGTTGTCTCCGCCGGCGGCGAGCTCAGGAACATGGCGATCCGTCGGGCAAGCCTCGACGAGGTCTATGTCCGCTATTTCGAGGAAGCGGAAGCCAGCCAAGGGGAGGTGGCCAATGCGGCGTGAAGGATCGCCCTTTACCGGGGTCGCCACGGTCGCCCTCAAGGAGGCGGCCGATCATCTGACCAGCGTGCGCATGCATCTGGTGATGTTGCTCGTGCTCCTCACCGCCATCGGCGCGATCTACGGCGCCATCGGCCAGATCAAGGACACGGTGGGGCAGGACCCGTTCCTGTTCCTGCGCCTGTTCACCACGGCGCGCCAACCCTTGCCGTCCTTCGTCTCGTTCCTCGGCTTTCTCTTGCCGCTGGTCTCGATCGCGCTCGCCTTCGATGCCATCAACGGCGAGTACGGCCGGCGCACCATGAGCCGCATCCTCGCCCAGCCGATCTATCGGGACGCGCTGCTCGCCGGCAAGTTCCTCGGCGGCCTGCTGGTTCTGGCCATCGTGCTCCTCACCCTGTGGCTGCTGATGACCGGCCTCGGCATCCTGCTGCTTGGCCTGCCGCCGAGCGGCGAGGAGGTCCTGCGCGGGCTCGGTTACCTGTTGTGCTCGCTCGCCTATGGCGGCGTGTGGCTGGCGGTGGCGCTGCTCTTCTCCACCGTCTTCCGCTCGTCGGCGACTTCGGCGCTGGCGGCGCTCACCCTGTGGCTGCTGTTCGCCGTCTTCTGGTCGATGCTCACCCCGCTCATCGCCAACGGCGTGGCTCCCATCGATCCGCTCAATCCGCTGACGGCCTACAACAACGCACAGCTCACCACGGTGATCTCGCGCATCTCGCCCAACACGCTCTATGGCGAGATGACTCTGGCGCTGCTCGATCCGGCGACCCGCTCGCTGGGCGTCGTCTTCCTGAGCCAGCTTCAGGGTGCGCTGATGGGCGCGCCGCTGCCCTTCGGCCAGAGCGCGCTGCTCATCTGGCCCCAGCTCGCCGGCCTGGTCGCCGCTATGGTCGTGGTCTACACCGTCGCCTACGTCAACTTCCAGCGGCAGGAGATCAGGGCCTGACACCCATTCGGCGGGCCGTATGACCTGCGGCGGCCCGCCGGATATGCGCACGTTTCCCACCTCCCGGAGGGCGTGCCACACCGACTGGCGCCGGCTTGCCGGCGACAGTCGGTTTTCTTTTCGAGACGCGCGGTTGTCGCTATAGAGACGATCCAGGAACGGGGAGGGAACCATGCCGACAATCACGCTTGCGGCCCGCGACGGCCACCAGTTCTCCGCCTATGAGGTGCCGCCGGCGGACACGCCGCGTGGCGGTCTTGTCGTCATACAGGAGATCTTCGGGGTCAACGCCCACATCCGCCAAGTCGCCGATGGCTATGCCGCCGATGGCTACCGGGTGATCGCCCCGGCGATATTCGATCGCGCCGAGCGCGGCGTTGAGCTGGACTACGCGCGCGAGAATGCCCAGCGCGGCATGGCGCTCCGCCAGAAGATCAGCACCGAGGAGATGCTCAGCGATATCGAGGCCTGCGTCGCGGCGCTTCGGTCTGCCGGCAAGGTCGGCATCGTCGGCTATTGCCTCGGCGGCTCGCTGGCGTGGCTCGCCGCCACCCGCATTGCCGGCCTGTCCGCTGCTGTCGGGTATTACGGCGGCATGATCGCCAAGCACCTGGACGAGAAGCCGAAATGCCCGGTCATGCTGCATTTCGGCGAGGAGGACGCCAGCATCACGGCGGACGACATCGCCGCCATCCGCGCCGCCGTGAACGCGAAGATGGTGCAGGTGTTCACCTATGCCGGTGCCGGCCACGCCTTCAACCGCGAGGGCAACCACGCCCACCACGCGCCATCGGCGAAGCTCGCCCGCAAGCGCAGCCTCGGGTTTCTGCGCGAGCACCTCGGCTAGCCAAAAGAGGTCGCAATTGCACGATCGCCGTCGATTCTGTGCGATCGAGGCAATGGTTTCTTGACCTTCTGGTGGTTGATTGGCGCCCCTCGGAGCCATGAGAGGCGCCACGCTTGGAACGACCCTGGCAGATTTCTCCACATGAAGTGGAAATCGCGCTTCAACGACCATGGTGGAAGCTCAAGCTTCCGCCTGCGCTTGAAGCTGCGTTCGAGGCCGAGACCGGCCCGGCGCGCTGTCGGCGCCTGATCGTCTACGGGCTCGTCGGCCTCGTGCTCTACGACGCCTATCTGCTGTCCGACTTGCGACTTGTGCCGGACATCTTCGCAAGTGCGCTGCTGGTGCGGCTCGGCTTGGTGACGCCTCTGTTTCTGGCGGTCATCCTGGCCTTGCGCTTCAACCCTCCGCCGGCGCTGCGCGAGTCGCTGGAGGCCGGCGCGATCGTCGTCGTCACCACAAGCATTCTCTGGCTGACGGTGACCAGTCTGAGCCCGACGCACGTGTATCGGCCCGTCGGCGTCATCCTCGTCATTCTGTTCGCCAACGTCGTGCTGCGCATCCGCTTCTGGTATGCGACGGCCGCGTCGCTGGCATCGCTCGCCCTGTACGCCGCGACCGTCACCGGGATGCACGAGATCCCGCAAGTCGGTCGCATGACGGCGATCATCGTGCTGGCCAACATCGTCCTGTTCACCCTCATGGCGAACCACGCGCTCGAGCGCGATACCCGCCGCGAGTTCCTGTTCCGCCAGCAGGATCGGCTGCGCCGCGACGAACTGGAAAAGATGGCGAACCGCGATCCCTTGACCGGCCTCGGCAATCGTCGGCACCTCAATCAGACCCTCGACCGGCTTTGGCCCGAAGCCGAGGCGCGTGGCGAAAGCATCGCGCTGCTGATGCTCGACATCGACGAGTTCAAGGCATTCAACGACCGCTACGGGCACCTTGCGGGCGACACCTGCCTGCAGCGGATCAGCGCGGTCGTCTCCGCCGAACTGCGCAGCCCGCAGGATGTCATTGCGCGCTTCGGCGGCGAGGAGCTGGTCATGGTGCTCGGCGACAAGGCACTCGGTGAAGGCGCTGCCATCGCCGAGCGCATCCGCCGCGCGGTCGAGGCGGCCGGCATTCCGCACGAGGCATCACGCACCGGTGTGGTGACGGTCAGCATCGGCGTCGCCGCCGGCATCCCCAGCCCGAATCTTGCCGAGCACGATTTCCTGGCGGCGGCCGATACGGCGCTCTATGCCGCCAAGCGCGCCGGGCGCAACCGGGTCTGGCCGCCAATTGCCGCGGTCGATCGCGGCGCCACGGCCGCTTCGCAAGACTGGCCCATGGCAAAGGCTGGTTGAAGGGCAGCCGATTGCCCGCCGTTCGCCGGCGGGCTACACCGGCGTCCATGACGGCAGAACTGACCGACACTTTTCGCATCGCGGCCGCCCAGCTCAACGTCGTGGTCGGCGACATCGACGGCAATGTGAAGAAGGCCCGCGAGGCTCGCGCCAAGGCGGCCGCGGCCGGCGCCGATCTCCTGGTCCTGACCGAGCTGTTCATCTCCGGCTATCCGCCGGAGGACCTGGTGCTCAAGCCGGCCTTCCAGGACGCCTGCCGCGCGGCCGTCGAGACGCTGGCCGCCGATACCGCCGACGGCGGTCCGGGCATCGTCGTCGGCACGCCCTGGCCGCACGAGGGCAAGTGCTACAACGCCGTTGCGCTGCTCGACGGCGGCAGGGTCGAGGCGCTGCGCTACAAGGTCGAATTGCCCAACTACGGCGTCTTCGACGAGCTTCGCGTCTTTGAAGTCGGGCCACTGCCTGGTCCGGTCGGCTTTCGCGGCCTGAGACTCGGCCTGCCGATCTGCGAGGACATCTGGTTCGAGCAGGTCGCGGAGTGCCTGGCCGAGACCGGCGCCGAGATGCTGGTCGTACCCAACGGCTCACCCTATTGGCAGGGCAAGGCCGATGTCCGCCAGCAAGTTGCGCTCGCCCGCGTGGTCGAGACCGGCCTGCCGCTCATCTATGTCAACCAGTGCGGCGGCCAGGACGAGTTGGTCTTCGACGGCGGCTCCTTCGGCCTCAATGGCGACCGCTCGCTCGCCTTCCAGATGCCGCAGTTCAAGGAAGCCGTCACGCTCACCACCTGGAAGAAGGGGGAGGGCGGCTGGCGCTCCGTCGACGGGCCGAAGGCGGCCTTGCCCGACTTGCAGGAGGCCAATTGGCGCGCCTGCGTCATGGGGCTCCGCGACTACGTCGACAAGACCGGCTTCCCCGGCGTCGTGCTCGGGCTGTCGGGCGGCATCGATTCCGCCGTCACCGCGGCAATGGCGGTGGATGCGCTGGGTGCGAGCCGAGTCCATTGCGTCATGCTGCCCTATCGCTACACCTCCAATGTCAGCCTCTCCGACGCTGCCGAGATCGCCGAGACGCTGGGCGTGCGCTACGACATCGTGCCGATTGAGCAGCCGGTGGAGGGTTTCGCCAAGGCGCTCCAGCCCATCTTCGCCGGCCGTGCGCCAGACATCACCGAGGAGAACCTCCAGTCCCGCGCCCGCGGCGCCATCCTCATGGCCGTCTCCAACAAGTTCGGCGCCATGGTGGTGACCACCGGCAACAAGTCGGAGATGTCGGTCGGCTATGCCACGCTCTACGGCGACATGAACGGCGGCTTCAACCCGGTGAAGGACCTCTACAAGACCGAAGTCTATGACTTGGCGCGCTGGCGCAACGCGCACCGGCCGGACGATGCGATGGGACCAGACGGGCGCGTCATTCCGGAGAACGTCATCACCCGCGCCCCCTCGGCCGAGCTCAGACCCGACCAGACCGACCAGGATTCGCTACCGCCCTACGAAGTTCTCGACGACATCCTCGAATGCCTCGTCGAAAACGAGATGCGCCTTTCCGAGGTCGTCGCGCGCGGCCACGACCGCGACACCGTGCAGAAGGTCGAGCGGCTGCTCTACATCGCCGAATACAAACGCCGCCAGGCGGCGCCGGGCGTGAAAATCACCCGCAAGAATTTTGGGCGCGACCGCCGCTACCCGATCGTCAACAAGTTCCGGGACAAAGGGTGACGTGCTCTGGTCGCCGCAGCAGGATGCCGCCCTTTCTGCCGTCTCGCGCTGGCTGAAGGCCGGCAGCCCCCAGGTCTTCCGCCTGTTCGGCTATGCCGGCACCGGCAAGACGACGCTTGCCCGCCACATCGCTTCAGACGTCTCCGGCGAGGTTGCCTTCGCCGCCTTTACCGGCAAGGCCGCCCACGTCATGCGCGCCAAGGGCTGCGAGGGCGCCGGCACCATCCACAGCCTGATCTACCGCACCCGCGGCGAGGACGAGAACGGCCCCACCTTCGCCCTCAATCACGACAGCGCCGCCGGCAAGGCGGCGCTGGTCATCATCGACGAATGTTCCATGGTCGACGAGGAGATCGGCCGCGACCTTCTCTCCTTCGACACGCCGGTTCTGGTGCTGGGCGATCCCGCCCAGCTGCCGCCGATTGCCGGTGCCGGCTTCTTCACGGAAGGCCAGCCCGACGTGATGCTGACCGAGGTGCATCGCCAGGCCGCCGACGATCCGATCGTCCGCATGTCGATCGTCGCGCGCCAGGGCGGCCGGCTGGAGGAGGGGCGCTATGGCGACAGCCGCGTGGTCGGCCGCGACGCCATCGACCCGGACGAGGTGCTGGCCGCCAACCAGGTGCTGGTCGGCCGCAACCTCACCCGGCGCAACTACAACGCCCGCATCCGCGAGCTGCTCGGCCGCGAAGGTCCGGTTCCGGACGCCGGCGAAACGCTGGTCTGCCTCAGGAACGATCGCAAGCGCGGCCTCCTCAACGGCAGCCTCTGGCAGGTCGAGCGCACGCGCAAGCCGCGCAAGGGCTTGCTGCGCTACACGCTCTCGCCCGACGACGGCGAGACCGGCAAGGCGGGCACGGTCGTTTCCATCAATCCCGCCTTCTTCGACGGTACCGCCGACGCCCTGTCCCTGCCCGAGCGCCGCCGTTCGGACGAGTTCGACTACGGCTACGTGCTCACCGTTCACAAGGCGCAGGGCTCGCAATGGGACGCGGTCATGCTCTTCGACGAGAGCTTCGCCTTCCGCGAGAACCGCGCGCGCTGGCTCTATACCGGCATCACCCGCGCCGCCCACAAGCTCACCGTGGTGTGCTGACTATCCGTCGGGCTTCGTATTTTGCCCGAGAGGACACGCTTCCAAGGCCGGTGGGGAAGGGGGCGTCGCGAAAGATTTGTCGGACTGCGGCTGTGGCCACACGGGCGGCCAGCAGTCACTGACCGTAATAGTATTTCGGCCCGACAATCCTGATGTGCCGCTCTCCGGAAACGCCGGCAACGGCGTCGCCGCTGCTGCTCGCGGCCGCCACCGGTTTCGGCGAGAAATCGCCCGCCCGGTTGGCCAGCGTCTCGGGGTCTTCGCTCTGCACCGGCCGCGCCTGCGGCTTGGGCAGGATCGTGGTCGGGGCAGCGGGCGCCGGCGTCAGATTGGCCGGCGCAGGGAGCGGCGTGAGCGCGGCGGAGGCCGGCGCGCGGCAGGTGCAGGCGGCGTCGTATTCCTTGCGGTAGCGGAATGCCGTCGGCAGCGCCGAATAGGGCTCGCCGGCAAGCGAGACCATCTGGCTCACGTCCTCGCCGGGATTGCGGTAGATGTAGAGGTCGACATTGGAGCCCGGGCACATCGACTGGCAGGTCTGCTCATCCGCCGAGAAGCGGGCGGGCACGGTCGAGAAGCTGATCGGGAAGTAGTAGCCGTCGCACTTGCGCACGCACAGCGTCCGGTAGGTCCCGAACTGGCCGCCGGGCGTGTAGTAACGGTCGTTGAGGCCGCGCAAGCGCGCATTGCCGAACAGCATGTCGAGGAAGTTGCCCCCGCCGGACGGCGGCGGCGGGCCGCCGGCGGCCGCGTTGTAGTTGGCGCCGCAGCGGTTGGCGGCCAGCGCACTCAGCACCTGGCTCCGCTGCTGCGATCGCTGGAACGGATCGGTGCTGTACTGGTCGCGGGCGGCAGTCAGGTGCTGCAGGTTGGCCTTCATGCGCGCAATCGTCGCCATCAGCGGCGGGCACTTGGCCGAAGGCTTTGGCTGGAAGATGAGAAAGCCGCCCATGCAGCCGGACCGCTGCGCTTCGGAGTTGGCCCGGTCGAGTTCGGCGCGCTGGCGCATCACGGCGGCGTCGTATTGACGGTAGTTGTCGACCGAGCCGGCTTGCGGTCCCTGCTCGAGGGACGCCAGCTCGGCCTCCAGCGTGGTGCAGATGTCGTCCTGGGCGAGCGCCGCGCCCATGCTGCTGCCGGCGGCTGCCAGAACAACCGCCGTTAGCGCTGCAAACCGCCGCAATCTCATCCCAGGCCCTTTGCCTCCAGCGCGTGCCGTGCCCGGTCGCGCTCAGCCAGGCCCCCCAGCGCCGCCGAAGCGGCCGTCTTCATCAATCCCCCGGAATTATGCGGAGGCTTCCACCACCGGTCAACGATTTGCTCAGGCACGCCGCATCGCCGCCGCGGCGCCGTAGACCAGCGCCGCCAGCACCGTGATCCAGAAGCTCGTCGGCCAGTCGGTGTAATAGGCAATCGTGATGCCGAGCCACGCCTGAGCCAGCGCCAAGAGGGCGGAGAGCGCGACACCGGGGATGAGGCGGCTGGTGAGGAGTTGGGCGGCCGCCGGCGGGCCGACCAGCAGGGTGAAAACGAGCAGAACGCCGACGATCTGGATCGACTGCGACACCGCCAGCGCCACCAGCGCCAGGAACAGCACGCCGATGAGACGCAGCGAGATTCCCTTGGCCTCGGCAAGCTCGGGCTGAAGCGTGGCGAAGAGCAGAGGGCGGCTGATGACGGCAAGGGCGATGAGCGTCAGGGGGCCGAGCGCCGCGAGCCCTGCCAGCGTTGCCGGCGATACCGCCAGCACGCTGCCGAAGAGCAGCGACGTCGCCTGCGTGGCATTGGTCGTCGTCAGCCTGAGGAACAGGATGCCGAAGCCGAGCGACAGCGAGACGACCACGCCGATGGTCACGTCGCGGCCGCTGAGCTTGTCACCGAGCGCGCCCATGGCAACACCTGCCGCCAATGTCAGCCCGAGAACGCCCCACAGCGGCGACAGGCCGAAGAGCGCCGCGCCCGTTGCCCCGGCGAAGGCAATGTGAGAGAGGCCGTGGCCGGCAAAGGTCTGTCCGCGCAGAACCAGGAAGTAGCCCACCGTGCCGGCCACGATCGCCACGATGCCGCTGGCCAGGAACGCGCGGATCATGAAGTCGTAGCTAAACATGGCCCGCTCTCTCAGGCATGGTCGTGCGCGCCTTCGTGGGCGTGCTCGCGCTCGATGTCCTGGCCGCCCGACATCACGAAGATATGGCCGTCGGCCCTCAGCACCTCGATCGGCGCATCGTAGAGCCGCGACAGAACGTCCGGCCGGATGACTTCATCGACCGTCCCCAGCGCTGCGCAGCAATGGCCGAGATAGAGGACGCGGTCGATGGCGCCGAGGAGCTGGTTCAGCTCGTGGGCGCTGAACAGAACCGTCAGCTTGAGCGCGCGCGACAGGTCGCGGATCAGCGCCACCACCACATGCTGCTGATGCGGGTCGAGACCGATCAGCGGCTCGTCGAAAATGATTATCCGTGGCTGCCCGAGCAGCGCCTGAGCGACGAGAAGTCGCTGGCGCTCGCCGCCCGACATTTCAGAAAGCGGACGCCTGGCCAGCGCCTCGCCGTGGGTCAGTTCCAGCACGCGGTCGATGTCGCGCGCCGCTTCGGCCGTGAGCAACGGCAAGCCGAAACGATTGCCGGCGATGCTGGCGGCGAGGAAATCGCGCCCGGCGAGCGCGGCCGTGGGCGGCTGGCTGCGCACCTGCGGCAGATAGCCGATCGTCGGATTGCCGCGGTTGACCGGCTTGCCGAAGATGCTGATCGCACCGGCGTCGACGCCGTGCAAACCGAGGATCGCGCGGAAGAGCGTCGTCTTGCCGGCACCGTTGGCGCCGAGCACACCAACGAATTCGCCTTCGCCGACGGCCAGGCTGATGTCCTGGAGGACAGCCCGGCTACCGACAGAAAGCGTAACCTTGTCAAGAGCTACTGCGGGGTTGTTCAAGATGTTGTGTGGTCCAGTGCCTTGGCCGTGGCGTCGAGCGTGTCGAGCATCCACTGCGCGAATGTCTTGCCGGCTGGCTCCGTCTCGCTAACCGGCACGAGCGGCACGCCGGAGGATTTTGCCAGCGCCGCCAGGTTTCGCGTGAAGGCATCCTCAACTTGCGAATTATAGAACAGCACCTTCACCGTTCTCTTGCGGATCGCGTCTTCCATCGCCGCGATGTCGCTCGCCCCCGGCTCCGTCCCGTTCATGATCGCCGTCTGGAAGGCCTGGTTCTCCATCTTCAGGCCAAGCGCCTCGGCCATGTAGCCGAACACCGGCTCGGTCGCCACCACCGGCGTCCCGGCGAACTTGCCGCGCAACTCCGCCACACGGGCACCGATCGGGGCAAGCGAGGCGAGGAAAGCGTCACGCCGCTTCTGGTAGCCGTCCCTGCCGGCGGGGTCGAGCTTGGCAAGCTCTGCGGTCAGTGCATTGGCCATGGCCGGCATCGCCTGGGGATCGTACCAGACATGCGGGTTGTCGCCTGCCTTGTGGCCGCTTGCCGCCGCGACATCGATCACCACGCGGCCATCGACATGATTGGAATCCACCAGACGCGCCATCCACGGGTCGTAATCCGCACCGTTCATCACGACGATGTTGGCGTCCGCCGCGTCGCGGGCAACCGACGGCGGCGGGTCGAAGTCGTGCGGGTCGGTGCCCGGCGCGATGATGACGCTCTCGACCGTGACGCGCTCGCCGCCGATCGCCTGCGCCGCCTCGCCGTAGAAGTTTTCGGCAGCCAGGATCTTGATCGGCGCGGCGTTGGCGGAAACGGCGAAGGCTGCGGCGGTTAGTGCCGCGAGAAGCAGGGATTTCATGGGCAGTCTCCGCTGGTGATAGGTAACGTTATAACATTACATCTCACCACGACAACCCCCAAGACCGCGCTATGCGCCCTCGCGGCAATGAATTAGCGCGATGGGGGGCCGCTTCAATGAATGCTCTTGACCAGCGCAGCATCGGGGAAGCAGGTGGGCGCCTGTCCCCGTTTCGCCTGCCACAGGCCGACGGCGATGCGCGTCTTGTAGCCGACAAGCCCGTCGACGGCGCCGACGTCGTAGCCTTCCGCCACCAGTTGCTCCTGCATGGACTTGACGTCGCCGCGGCTGAAGCCGCCGACCTCCTGCCACTTGGCCGTAAAGGGGCGATCGTCGGCAAAGCGGTCGGCGAGATGGCCGATATAGAGGGCATAGAGGTCTGAATTGTTATACTGCTTCAGAACATAGAAATTCTCGGTGACGATGAATGCCGGCCCGTAGCGGCCGGCCGGCATCAGCAGGAAGCCCTGGCGCTTGGCCGTAACCGGAAGCGGCCGGCCGTCTGCCTGCATCACGCCCAGCCGCGCCCATTCGGCCATCGGCTTGCCCTGCTCGGGGCCCTCCAGCGTGCACGGCACGCCCGCCGGCACCTTCGCCTCCACGCCCCAGCCGCGCGCGCTCTTCCAGCCTTCGCCCTTGAGGTAGTTCGCCATCGAGGCAAGGCTGTCGGGCACCGACGCCCAGATGTCACGCCGACCGTCGTGATCGAAGTCGACGGCGTATTTGCGGAAGAGCGAGGGCAGGAACTGAGGCTGACCCAGTGCGCCAGCCCAGGAGGAGCGCATGCGATCGGGCGCGACATCGCCGCTCTCGATGATCTGCAGCGCAGCGATCAGCTCCGGACGGAAGATCTCCTTGCGGTAGCCCATGAAGGCCTCGGTGGCGAGCGCACGGATCGCCGGCTCCGGCAGGTTCTCCTGTCCGAAGGCGGATTCCTTGGCCCAGATCGCCACCAGGATCGCAGGCGGTACGCCATAGCGCTCGTAGATCGCGCCCAGCGTCTTCCGCCACTGGTCGATGCGCGCCCGGCCGAGCTTGGCGAGGCTGCTGAGGATGCGTTCGTTGAAATAGGCGCCCGGGCTGCCGAACTCGGTCTGCCATTTGATGCTCGGCGGCTTCACCGGGACGCCGGGCGGTACCAGCTCCGGCAGCGTCCAGTCGAGCGTCACGCCGTAGAGTGCCTTGTCGAAGGTCGCCCGCGAGACGCCCGCGGCCTTGGCCTCCGGCCAGATGTCCGCGATGAGCCACGCCTGGAACTGGGCCTCGACGCCTGCGCGGTCAGGCGCCGCGGCAGCCGCGGTCGCGCCGGCAATGAGCAGCAGGAGGGTGGCGGCGATGCGCAGGACGACGGTGGCCATGGCTCTTGCCTAGCAATTCCAGGAAGGGTGGACACCACTTTTCCGTCCGGAATTGCGACAAGCGCCCATGGCCACCGATCGCGGCAAGAGCGGGCGGGTTCAGGCGCGCCCGCAGAAGCGGTCGAGCACGGCCGTATGCTCGGCCGGATGCGACAGCACAGCCGGACACTCGCTGGCGAGGTAGGTGATCTCGGCGCTGGCGAGCCTCTGCGAGGCGTCGCCGTCGCGCGGCACGATGAGAGCCGTCTTGTGCGGCGCGGTCACGGCGCTCGCCAGCGGCACGACGACGGCCAGATGGTCATCCATCGTCACCTTGGCGGGGATGTCGGGATAGATCAGCGTCTCGGCGGAAGCGAGCGCCGGCATGGCTACCATGGCGCTGAGAGCGAGGAGGGCAGTGAGACGGTATTTCATGGGTCAGGCTCCATTCGGATGTCGCCCCGCCAGCCGTACCGAAAACTAGAGGCGCGCCGGCGGCTGGGGAGGGGGCGTCCCTGCGATGATGCGCCGCGCTCGTCCAAGGCCTGCAAAGCGAGGCGTCGCAAGGGCTCTTCGGCCGCCAGTCGCGCCAAGTTGAACAGCGGACGGCGCTTGACCTTTGCGCCCAAATGCGTCAATGCAACGCCGATGAGGATGACCGCGCATTCACGCGCCATTTGCATTTGCGGGATCATTACCGGCTAGCATCGCGCTGGCTGAGGCCGTCCTCTCTTTGCCCACCTGAAGACGAGACGATCCCCCGGCCGGCGGTCGGAGGGTGACGTTTGCCATGGGCCTGAGGCTGCACAACACGCTGACCCGGACGAAGGAGGACTTCGTCCCGATCGATCCTGCCAACGTGCGCATGTATGTCTGCGGGCCGACCGTCTACGACTTCGCCCATATCGGCAATGCGCGGCCGCTGATCGTCTTCGACGTTCTCTTTCGCCTGCTCAGGCACCTCTACGGGCCGCCGCACGTCACCTATGTCCGCAACATCACGGACGTCGAGGACAAGATCAACGCGCGCGCCGCGGAGGAATTCCCCGACCTGCCGCTCAACGAGGCGATCGCCAGGCTCACCGAACGGACGACCAGGCAGTTCCACCAAGACGCTGCGGCGCTGCGCTGCCTGCCGCCGACCGTCGAGCCACGCGCGACCGACCATATCGAAGAGATGAAGGCGATGATTGAGGAGCTCATCGCCAAGGGCTTCGCCTATGTCGCCGCTGATCACGTGCTCTTCCGCGTCGCGGCGATGAAAGACTACGGCCGGCTCTCCAACCGCACGCTCGACGAGATGGTTGCCGGCGCCCGCGTCGAGGTCGCACCCTACAAGCAGGACCCGATGGACTTCGTCCTGTGGAAGCCGTCCAAGCCCGGCGAGCCTTCCTGGCCGTCACCGTGGGGAGGCGGCCGTCCCGGCTGGCACCTCGAATGCTCGGCGATGTCCGACAAGTGGCTGTGGGAGGAGGTCAAATCCGACCTGTCGCCGGAAGGGCGCGCCCACCCGCACGAGTTCGACATCCATGGCGGCGGCATCGATCTCATCTTCCCCCATCATGAGAACGAGATCGCCCAGTCGCGCTGCGCCCATGGCACGCCGCTGATGGCCCGCACCTGGCTGCACAACGGTTTCCTGCAGGTCGAGGGCGAGAAGATGTCGAAGTCGCTCGGCAATTTCGTGACCATCAACGAACTGCTGACGACGGACACGTTCGGCGGGCGCAGCTGGCCGGGCCCGGTGCTGCGCCTGGCGATGCTGCAGACGCACTATCGCCAGCCGATCGACTGGACGGCATCGGCGCTCGTCGAGGCCGAGCGCGTTCTTGAGGACTGGTCTGCCTTCACCAGCGAGGTCTCCGACGACGAGTGGATGGATGCGCTGGTGCCGATTGTCGACGCCGTGTCGGACGACCTCAACACGCCCCTGGCGATCACCAGAATGCATGCCTTGCGTAAGAGCGGTGACGCTGTCGGATTGATCAGCGCGATGTACCTGCTCGGCATTCACCGGGTGGCCGCCGCCGAGCTGTCCGCCGAGGTCAAGGCGAGTGCCGAACGCTTGATCGTCGCGCGCGCCGAGGCCCGCAAGGCGAAGAACTACGCGGAGGCAGACCGCATCCGTTCCGAGCTCGATGCCCTGGGCGTCGCGCTCAAGGATTCGAAGGACCCTGTAACCGGCGAGTTGGTTACCACCTGGGAGGCAAAGCGATGACCATCGAAATCGACCACATGGGACTGAGCGTATCCGATTATGAGCGTGCCAAGGCCTTCTACCTGGCGGCGCTGAAGCCGCTCGGCGGCGGCATCATCATGGAGTTCCCCTACGGCACCATCGGCCCCTTCGCTTCCGCCGGGCTCGGCGTCGCGGGCAAGCCGTTCTTGTGGATCTCGACCGGCGAGAAGACCGCACCGCATCTCCACGTCGCCTTCCGCACCGAGACGCGCGAGCAGGTGGACCAGTTCTACGCCGCTGCCATGGAGGCCGGCGGCACCGACAACGGCCCGCCCGGCCTGCGCCTGCATTATCACGCCAACTACTATGGCGCCTTCGTGCTCGATCCCGACGGCCACAATATCGAGGCGGTCTGTCACTCCTCGCTTGCCGAGCTGACCGCGGCCTCGCGCAAGACTGCTGCGCCTGCGCGCAAGAAGGCCGCCAGGAAGGCCACCAAGAAGGTCCCGCGCAAGGTGGCCGCCAGGAAGGCAGCGAAGAAGAAGGTCGCCGCCAAGAAGGCAGCGGCGAAGAAGCCAGCCAGGAAGAAGGCCGTGCGCAAGCCGGTCGGCCGCGGACGGAAGACGAAACGATGAGCCAGCGGCCTCTGACCGGCGGCTGTCAGTGCGGAGCCGTGCGTTTCCGGGTCGAGAGGCTCGGGCGCGGCTCCATCTGCCATTGCCGCATGTGTCAGAAGGCCTTCGGCGGCTTCTACGGGCCGCTGGTGACGGCCCACGATCTCGTCTGGACACGCGGCGCACCGAAGCACTTCCACAGCTCCAATCGTGTGCGCCGCGGCTTCTGCGCCGATTGCGGCACGCCGCTCACCTACGAATATGAGGGCGGCGTGGAACTCGCCATCGGCGCTTTCGACAATCCGGAGCGCGCCGCCCCGACCATCCAGGCAAATCCCGCCGACAAGCTGTCCTTCGTCGATGGCCTGTCGTCGCTGCCCTTCCGCGATGCGCAAGCCGAGCCGGGACCGGAGGCCTTCAAGGCCACCATCGTCAGTTATCAGCACCCCGACCACGACACGGCGGTCTGGCCGCCAGCGGGAGGCTTCCCGCAATGACCGCGATCCGTCTCACCGGCGGTTGCCAGTGCGGTGCAGTGCGTTTCCGCGTCACTGGGATCAAGGATTCCGCCGTCTGCCATTGCCGCATGTGCCAGAAGGCGTTCGGGAACTATTTCGCGCCCCTGATCACGGTTGAGACGGTCGAATGGACCCGTGGCACGCCGTCGCTCTTCCGCTCGTCCAACCTGGCGCAACGTGGCTTCTGTCGAGACTGCGGAACGCCTCTGTTCTATCTGGGCGATGACGACGATTACGAAATGGCCGCCGGTGCCTTCGACGATCCGGGGGTAGCGCCACCGACGCGGCAGTTCGACAAGCACGCCGGCCTGCTATTCCTCGAAACGCTGACCCTTCTGCCGGAGCCCGACCCAAAGGCCGTTGCGGCCTTCCAGGCGCGGATTGTCAATTTCCAGCATCCTGACCACGACACGGCGGTCTGGCCGCCACAGGAGCGACACCATGGCTGAGTTCCGCATGACCGGCGGCTGCCAGTGCGGCGCCGTGCGTTTCGCCCTGCACGAGCCGCCCACCAACCCGCATATCTGCCACTGCCGCATGTGCCAGAAGGCCTTCGGCTCCTTCTTCGCGCCGCTCTTCCACATTCCCGTCGCGAGCTTCGAGATCACGCGCGGCGAACTCGCCATCTTCAAGAGTTCGGACATCGCCGAGCGCGGCTTCTGCCGCGCCTGCGGCACGCCGCTGACGGTCCAGGACGACAACGATGCGGATATCTGTGTGTCGATCGGCTCGCTCGACGAGCCGGCAAAGGTGGTTCCTGAATATCAATACGGCGTCGAGGGGCGGCTGCCTTACTTCGCCGCACTGGCCGGCCTGCGCGATTCGAAGGCCACCGAAGAGGACATGCCGGAGAAGGCGGCGGCCATCGCGCGCTCGAACCACCAGCATCCCGATCATGACACGGCGGTCTGGCCGCCCAGCGGAGGCTCGCCACGATGACCGCGTATCGTTTCACCGGCGGCTGCCAGTGCGGCGCCGTGCGCTACGCCCTGCATGAGCCGCCGAGCGACCCGCACATCTGCCATTGCCGCATGTGCCAGAAGGCCTTCGGCTCCTTCTTTGCGCCATTGGCTGGGGTGCCGGTCGCGAGCCTCGAGATCACCCGCGGCGAACTCGCCATCTTCAAGAGTTCCGACGAGGCCGAGCGCGGCTTCTGCCGCGATTGCGGCACGCCACTGACCTATCACTCGGTCGACGGCCCACGCATCAGCGTCTCCATCGGCTCGCTCGACGAGCCGGCAAAGGTGGCGCCCGCAATCCAGTACGGCATCGAGGGGCGGCTGCCTTACTTCGCCGCGCTGGCGACCTTGCCCGGCAACAAGACCACCGAGCAGGAAACGCCCGATCTCGCCGCGGCGATTGCCCGCACCAACCACCAGCACCCCGATCACGACACGGAGGCCTGGCCGCCAGCGGCCTGAGCAAACGCCATGAGCAAAGAGCGTCTCTACCTGTTTGACACCACCGAAGTGCCCGTCCGCCCGCAGGCGCTTCGCGCCGAGGACGGACAAGACAAACTAGAATCGTCGCGCGCCAAGGAATGGTCTGATGGCTAAGGAACGTCTGTATCTCTTCGACACCACCTTGCGCGACGGTGCGCAGACCAACGGCATCGACTTCACGCTGGAGGACAAGGTGCTGATCGCGGGCCTCCTCGATGAACTCGGCATCGACTATGTCGAGGGCGGCTATCCCGGCGCCAACCCGACCGACACCGCCTTCTTCGAGGCCAAGCGCACCCGCCGCGCCGCCTTCACCGCCTTCGGCATGACCAAGCGTGCCGGTGTGAGCATTTCGAACGATCCCGGTGTGCGCGCCCTCATCGCGGCCAGCGCCGACGCCATCTGCTTCGTCGCCAAGACCTGGGACTATCACGTCCGCGTCGCCCTCGGTGCAACCGAAGAGGAGAACCTCGAGGGCATCCGTCAGTCGGTGATCGCGGCGCGCGAGGCGGGCAGGGAAGTGCTGCTCGACGCCGAGCATTTCTTCGACGGCTACAAGGCCAATCCGGACTATGCGCTCGCCTGCGCCAAGGCCGCCTACGATTCCGGCGCCCGCTGGGTGGTGCTCTGCGACACCAATGGCGGCACGCTGCCCGAGGAGGTGGAGGCGATAGTCACCGAGGTGGCCAAGACCGTGCCCGGCGATCATCTCGGCATCCATGCCCATAACGACACCGAGCAGGCGGTCGCCAATTCGCTCGCCGCCGTGCGCGCCGGCGCCCGCCAGGTCCAGGGCACGCTCAACGGCATCGGCGAGCGCTGCGGCAATGCCAGCCTGATGTCGCTGATCCCGACGCTGCTCCTCAAGCCGGCCTATGCCGAGCGCTTCGAGACCGGCGTCACCATGGACGGCCTCAACGGGCTGACCGCGCTCGCCCACCGCTTCGACGAGCTCTTGAACCGCGCCCCCAACCGCCAGGCGCCCTACGTCGGCGCCAGCGCCTTCACCACCAAGGCCGGCATCCACGCCTCGGCCATCGCCAAGGACCCCAAGACCTACGAGCACGTTGCGCCGGAGGCGGTCGGCAACCGCCGCCACATCCTGGTCTCCGATCAGGCCGGCAAGGCCAACATCATGGCTGAGCTCGACCGCATGGGGCTGTCGGTGAAGAAGGACGATCCGCGCCTCGACACGCTTCTCCACGAGGTCAAGGAGCGCGAGGCGATCGGCTATTCCTATGAGGGCGCCAGCGCTTCGTTCGAACTGCTGGCACGGCGCGTGCTGGGCACCGTTCCCGATTATTTCGAGGTGGAAGGCTTCAGTGTCAGCGTCGAGCGCCGCCACAACGCGCTGGGCAAGCTGGTCTCGGTGTCGCAGGCGGTGGTCAAGACCAAGATCGGCGGCGAGCGCGTGCTCACGGTCGCCGAAGGCAACGGCCCGGTGAACGCGCTCGACAAGGCGCTGCGCAAGGACCTCGGCGCCTATCGCACCGTCATCGCCGACCTCGAGCTCACCGACTACAAGGTGCGTATCCTCAATGGCGGCACCGAGGCGGTCACCCGCGTGCTCATCGAATCGAGCGATTCCTCCGGCGACTCGTGGTTCACCGTCGGCGTTTCCGAGAACGTCGTCGATGCCTCGTTCGAGGCGCTCTTCAATTCGGTCGTCTACAAGCTTCTCAAGGCAGGCGTTGAGCCGGCCTGACGGCTCACATCAACCGTGCGCCGTCGCCGGCTTCGAGCTCGGCCTGCGGCGTGCGGGCAAGCTCCGCCCTAATCGTCGGGATCACCGCCTCGACCGAATCGACGAAGGTGACCGGCAGCTCGGTGTGGCTGCCGGCGAAGGCCTTGTTGAGAAAACCCTCCTCGCGCATGCGGCGGAAGAGCGCGATGAGCGGGTCGTAGAAGCCGTCGAGGTTTAGGATCAGCACCGGTTTGACGTGCTGGTCGAGCTGCGCCCAGGTCATGATCTCGACCACTTCCTCCAGCGTTCCGATGCCGCCCGGCAGCGCCACGAAGGCGTCGGCGCGGTCGAACATCAGGCGCTTGCGCTCGTGCATGTCGGCGGTGACGATGAGATCGTTGACCTCGCGCAGCATCAGCTCGCGGTCCTTGAGGAACTGCGGAATGATGCCGGTCACCAGGCCCCCCGCCGCCATGGTCGAGCGCGCCAGGATGCCCATCAGGCCGACCGCGCCGCCGCCATAGACCAGCCGCGTGCCCGATTCGGCGATCGCCCGGCCAAGCGCCTCGGCAGAGCGCGCATAGGCCGGCTGCGCCCCCGTATTGGAGCCGCAATAGACGCAGATGCTTCTCAATTCGGCCATAAGCGTGTGTTGCATCGCGGCATGTCGCCCGTCAAGCTTGGCCGAGTCGCCGGCGACGAACCTTGTGGCCCCCGCAGCCCGGTCCTACAGTTGCCTGGGCGCGCTGCCGCCTTATCGGGTGTCAAATGAAGAATAGCCGACTGAGCGGTCTCATCGCTTTGATCATCGCCATCCTGCTGGTTGGTGGGCTCACCTATTACGAGATGGGGCAGCTCCAGCCGAAGCAGACCATGCTCGGCAATCCGCCCGAATCGGACGATTTGGCACCGCCCGGCGACAAGCCGATCGTTCCGCCCGCCTCGCTGACGGCAGAGCAGCCCGCGGCTGCCACCGGCGGCTCGATGGCTGAGGCACCGTCCGCCCCATCCGCGACCGACAACACGATGGCCGCCGCCCCGGCAAATCCTCCGGCTCCGGCTCCCGCTGCCGAAGCTCCGACCCCGGCCGCCGAAGCCCCCGCGGCAACCGCCGAGACCCCGACCGCGGCCGCCGATGCCCCCGCGGCAACCGTCGAGACCCTGGCGCCGGCCGCCAGTGCACCCGCCGAAGTCGCCGCAAATCCGCCGACGCCGGCCGCCACCGAGCAGCCGACGGCCGTAGCGCCCGCAGCCGGAGCGGCGCCGTCCGGCACCGACAACCAGATGGCCGCAGCGCCGACCATGGAAGCGCCCGCCGCGCCGGCGCCGGCAGCAGTCGCGCCGCCTGCCGATCAGGCGAACGCCGCGGCGCCATCGGCAAAGGCTCCCGCTCCGGCCAAGGAGCAGCAGCTCGCCACCGCCGAGCGGCCGCCGGCCGCTGCGGCGCCCGAGCAGCCTGCCGCCCCGGCCATGGCCGCACCGGCGGTCGTCCCCTCCTTTGACGTGGTGCGCGTCGAGCCGACGGGCGAGACCGTCGTCGCCGGACAGGCGGCGCCCGAATCCAAGGTCGAGGTGCTCGACGGCGCTGCCGCCGTCGCCACCGCCACCGCCAATGACCGCGGCGAATGGGCGTTGGCGCTCGACAACGCCCTCAAGCCCGGCACCCATGACCTTGCCATCCGCACGACCTCGAAGGACGGCGCTGTCGCAACCCTCTCCGACCAGAGGGTCGCGGTCCAGGTGCCCGAGCCGGGCTCCAAGGACGTCCTGGTGGTCCTGAATTCGCCCAACGCGCCGAGCAAGGTGCTCGAGCTGCCGAAGGAGCCTGCCGCCCCTGGCGGTGAACAGGTGGCCGCTGCCACGCCGCCGGCCGGTGGCGGAACGGCCGCTCAGCCCGAAACGCCGAAGACGGGCGGTGAAGTGGCGGCTCTCGAACCGAAGTCGCCGGCGCCCCTGTCTCCGGATCTCGTAGCCCCGGCGCCCAAGCCAGGCACAACCGGGGCGGCACCGACCGCTTCCGCAGCGCCAGAGCCGGCGGCGAACGCGCCGGCCGCAAAGCCTGCCGAGCCCGCCGTCGCCGAAAAGGCGCCGCCGGCCGAACCGGCACCGCCCGCGCCGGAGGTCACCGTTTCGGCGGTGGAAGCCGATACCGCCGGCACGCTCTATGTCGCCGGCACGGCCGCGACCAGCCAGACGGTGCGCGTCTATCTCGACGACAAGCCACTCGGCGAGGCGAAGCCGACTGCGGGCGGCACCTGGCTGGTGGAGGTCCATCACGAGGTCCCGCCGGGCAGCTACAGCGTGCGCGCCGATCAGGTGTCGCCGGCTGACGGAACCGTGGTGGCACGCGCCGAGGTGCCCTTCGAGCGCAAGATCGATGTCGCCAGCCTGAAGGCGTCCGGCGACACCGGCGCGGCCAGCGGCGCCGACGTGTCCGGCAAGTTGCCCGAGGTCCAGACCGTGATCATCAAGCGGGGCGACAATCTCTGGACCATCGCCCGCGACACCTGGGGCCGCGGCATCCGCTGGTCGACGCTCTATCGGGCGAACAAGGACCAGATCCGCAATCCGCACTGGATCTATCCAGGCCAGGTCTTCGTCATGCCGGTGAGCCCGGACCTCGCGAAGCAGTAGCCGGGCCGGCGCCCCTTGTATTACGGCCGCTGACGGGCTAAGTGCCGTCCATCGTAATTTTACGATGGAGCGACGATGGCCTTCGACGACGCGGATCGGCTTCTCGCCCGGCGCATCAAGGCGCTGGCCCATCCGGCGCGCTTGCGCATCGTCCGCGCCCTCGTGCACGTCGGCGGCGGCGGCTGTTGCTGCGGCGACATCGTCAGCTCCCTGCCGCTCGCCCAGTCGACGGTCTCCCAGCATCTGAAGGTGCTGCGCGAGGCGGGCCTGATCCGCGGCGAGATCGCCGGGCCGCGATCCTGCTACTGCCTTGATCGCGAGGCGCTCGCCTCCGTGGTCGAGGCGATGGGCCATCTTGGCGTCGAGGCACCGGTGGAGCCGGTACCATGAGCATGATCGATGACGCCCCCAAGCCGGAAGCCGTCCCCGTCCGGCAGAAATCGATGTTCGCCACGCTCCGCGACATGTGGCCCTACATGTGGCCGAGCGACCGGCCCGACCTCAAGCTCCGGGTCGTTCTGGCGCTGGGCGTGCTCATCGCTGCCAAGCTCGTCACCGTCCTGGTGCCCTACACCTACAAATGGGCAACCGATGCGCTGACCAAGCCGCCTGCTGCCGGCAGCGACGGGTCGCTTACCGTCGGCCTGGCGGTGCTGGTCACCGTTCCCATCATGCTGGTCGTCGCCAACGGCGTCGGCCGCGTGCTCATGAACGTGTTCAACAACCTGCGCGACGCGCTCTTTGCTCGCGTCGGCCAGCATGCCGTGCGCAACCTCGCCTACAAGACCTTCGTGCACATGCACGAACTGTCGTTGCGCTACCACCTGCAGCGGCGCACCGGCGGCCTGTCGCGCATCATCGAGCGCGGCATCAATGGCATTGAGACCATCGTCCGTTTCACCATCCTCAACACGCTGCCGACCTTCTTCGAGTTCGGCTTCGCCGCCGTCATCATCACCTACCAGTTCAATTGGAAGTACCTGGCGGTAGTGGCGGTCACCGTCATTCTCTATGTCTGGTTCACGGTGACGGCCTCGAACTGGCGCATCAAGATCCGCCGCACGATGAACGAGTTGGACCAGGACGCCCATTCCAAGGCGATCGAACTCGCTGCTCAACTTCGAGACGGTGAAGTATTTCGGCAACGAGAAGATGGAGGCCGGCCGCTACGACCGCGCCATGGCGCGCTACGAGACGGCGGCTGTCCAGATCTGGACCTCGCTCGCCTGGCTGAACATCGGCCAGATCATCATCTTCACAACGGGTATGACCATCTGCATGGTCATGTCGGCTACCGCCGTGATGCACGGCGAGCAGACCATCGGCGATTTCGTTCTGATCAACGCGCTGCTCATGCAGCTTGCCATCCCGCTCAATTTCATCGGCTTCGTCTATCGCGAGATCAAGCAGGGCCTCATCGACATCGAGGCCATGTTCGACCTGCTCAAGGTCGACGCCGAGATCGTCGACAGGCCCGATGCCAGGCCGCTCGCCGTCGCCGGCGGCGCTGTGCGCTTCGAGGACGTCACCTTCCACTACGACCTGGCGCGGCCGATCCTGAAGGGCGTCAGCTTCGCCGTTCCGCCCGGCCGCACCGTCGCCATCGTTGGGCCGTCCGGCGCCGGCAAGTCGACCATCTCGCGGCTGCTCTTCCGCTTCTACGACGTCACCGGCGGGCGCATCACCATCGACGGGCAGGACGTTCGCGATGTCACTCAGGAGTTGTTGCGCGCGGCTATCGGCATGGTCCCGCAGGACACAGTGCTGTTCAACGACACCATCGCCTACAACATCCGCTACGGCCGGCCGGATGCCACCGAAGAGGATGCCCGCGCCGCGGCCGAGATCGCGCAGATCGCCGATTTCATCGCCAGTCTGCCTGACGGTTACGACACCGAGGTCGGCGAGCGCGGGCTGAAACTCTCCGGCGGCGAGAAGCAGCGCGTCGCCATTGCCCGCACGGTCCTGAAGGCGCCGCCCATCCTCATCCTCGACGAGGCCACCTCGGCGCTCGACATCCACACCGAGCGGGAGATCCAGGCGGCGCTCGATCGAGTCTCGCGCGGCCGCACGACGCTGGTCATCGCCCATCGCCTGTCGACCATCGTCAATGCCGACGAGATCATCGTGCTGGACGACGGCGCGATCGTCGAGCGCGGCACGCATCGCGAACTGCTCGCCGCAAACGGCCTTTATGCCTCGATGTGGAACCGCCAGCGTCAGGCGACCGAGGCCGAGGAGGCGCTGCGCGCGGCCAAGGAGATTGAGGCCATCGACCACCTCAAGCCGCGCGCCATCGACGCCGAGGTCGAACCGGCCGAGTAAGCGGGTTCTGAATCGCGGCCTTCGCTTTCTTTTGCCCGGATTCCGTGCTTTCTAGGCGCGATTGGCCTGGGAAAAGACGATGGACACCATCCTCGACTCGGTGAGGAACATGCTCGTGCCGATCCGGCGCGAGGGGCTGCCGTTCATCGCCATCCTGGCCTTCATCGCCCTGTTTTTCGGCTGGTTCTGGCAGCCGATCTTCTGGATCGGCCTCATCCTCACCGCCTGGTGCGTCTATTTCTTCCGCGATCCCGCGCGCGTCACCCCGCTTGATGCCGACGTCGTCGTCAGCCCCGCCGATGGCCGCGTGTCGGCGGTCGCCATCGGCGTGGCGCCGAAGGAACTGGGCCTCGGCGAGCAGAGCCGCCGGCGCGTGTCGATCTTCATGAGCGTGTTCGATTGCCACGTGAACCGGGCGCCGCTGGTGGGTACCGTCAAGAGCATCGTCTATACGCCCGGCAAGTTCATCAATGCCGAGCTCGACAAGGCGAGCGAGGGCAACGAGCGCAACGGCGTCGTGCTCGACACCGCTCATGGGCCGGTTGGCGTCGTCCAGATCGCCGGCCTTGTCGCCCGCCGGATCAGCTGTTTCGTCGCCGAAGGGGAAGCGCTTTCGGCCGGCCAGCGCATCGGCCTCATCCGCTTCGGCTCGCGCCTCGACGTCTGGCTGCCGCTTGCCGCCAATGTGCTGGTTGCCGAAGGTCAGCGGGCGGTCGCAGGCGAAACCGTCATCGCCCGCTTCGGTGAGCCGGCGGCCGAGCGCCGGGTGCGCATCGACTGAGCGCGATGTCGCTGTTCCAGCCATTCGACCCCGACGAGCCAGAGCGCAACAGGCGCCGGCTACCGCCCTTGCCGCAGGTGCCGCTCAGGGTGGTCCTGCCCAATCTGGTGACGCTGGTGGCGCTGGTCACCGGTCTCACCTCGATCCGCATGTCGATCGAGCACAAATACGAGCTCGCGGTGGCGCTGATCGCCGTCGCCGCGGCGCTGGACGGCATCGACGGGCGCATGGCGCGCTTCCTCAAATCCACCTCGCGCTTCGGCGCCGAGCTCGATTCGATCACCGATTTCCTCAATTTCGGCGTGGCGCCGGTCATCCTGCTCTATGTCTGGGCTCTCGGCGAGCTGCGCTCGGTCGGCTGGATGGCGGCGCTGATCTTCACCATCTGCGCGGCGCTGAGGCTCGCCCGCTTCAACGTCGCCCTCGATGCGCCGCCCAAGCCGGACTGGCACGCCAGCTTCTTCGTCGGCGTGCCGGCGCCCGCCGGTGCCATGATCGTGATGCTGCCGATCTATGCCGAGTTCGTCGCCATTCCGCACGGCTTCCTCACCGCGCCGGCGGTCTTCATCTACACGATCGCGGTTGGCCTTCTGATGGTTTCGAAGCTGCCCACCTGGTCGGGCAAGCTGATCGGCCGGCGCATCTCGCGCGAGCTGGTCACGCCGCTGTTCGTCTCGGCGATCGTGATCGTCGTCTGCCTCGCCAGCTTCCCGTGGGAGACGATGACGGTGCTCACCCTCTGCTATATCGCCTGCCTGCCGCTGTCATGGCGCTCATATCAGCGTCATCTGAGCGCCGAGAACGGGGCGGCGAGCGTCGCGGCAGAGGGCGGCGAAGGCGAGGGCGGCGCAGGAAAAGGCGCTAGCGGAAAGTCTTGAGCGCCTGGATCCGGTCGCTCAAGGGGGCATCCGGAAAGGCCTTGCGCATGGCGCCGAGTGCCATCGCGCCGGTCCCCGGTGCCATCAGCCTGAGCATCTCGCGCATGCGCGCGATCTGCTGGTCGAGTTCGGTCCGCTGGGGCGCCTGATCCGGAGGTTTGGTCCTTTTCTTGCCCATGAGATTCGCGCCCTTGATTCGAACTGCGACAAAGTAAACCAATGGTTGAGCGCGGATTGTTAAGGATGGATTAAGAAACGGAATTGCGCGGCTGTCGGCCGTTGCGGAATCATTGTCTCAATGTCCGGTGATAAGGTCCCTTGTTTCCACCGGAATTGCCCGCCAAAGGTGCCCCCATGAGCGAACCCTATCCGCGCGACATGATCGGCTACGGGAAGAACCCGCCCAATCCTGAATGGCCGGACGGCGCCAACATCGCCGTTCAGTTCGTCGTCAATTATGAGGAGGGCGGCGAGAACAACGTCCTGCACGGCGACGCGGCATCAGAGGCCTTCCTCTCCGAGATCGTCGGCGCCCAGCCCTGGCCCGGCATGCGCCACATGAACATGGAGTCGATCTACGAATATGGCTCGCGTGCCGGCTTCTGGCGCCTGTGGCGCCTGTTCACCGAGCGCGGCATCCGGCCAACCGTCTATGGCGTGGCGATGGCGCTGGCCCGCAACCCCGAGGCCGTCGCCGCTATGAAGGAGGCCGACTGGGAGATCGCCAGCCACGGCCTCAAGTGGATCGACTACAAGGACTACACGGAAGACGCCGAGCGCGAACACCTGAAGGAAGCGATCCGCACCCACGAAGAGGTCACCGGCTCGCGTCCGCTCGGCATTTACACCGGCCGTTCGTCGGTCCACTCGATCAAGCTGTCGGCGGAGGAGGGCGGCTTCGTCTATTGCTCCGACGTCTATTCCGACGACCTGCCGTACTGGATCGACGGACCGCACGGACCCTTCCTGCTCATCCCCTATACGCTCGACGTCAACGACATGCGCTTCGCCAGCCCGCAAGGGTTCAACTCCGGCGACCAGTTCTTCACCTATCTCAAGGACGGCTTCGACTACCTGTGGGAGGAGGGCGCGAAGGGCGCCCCCAAGATGATGTCGGTCGGGCTGCACTGCCGCCTGGTCGGGCGGCCGAACCGGACTGCCGCGCTTGCCCGCTTCATCGACTACGTCCAGTCGAAGGACAAGGTCTGGCTGCCCCGCCGCATCGACATCGCCTGGCACTGGCACGCCCACCACAAGCCGGCGTGAATCCCATTCCGTTCGTTCCCGCGGATGCGGGAACCCAGGTCGGAATCGCCGCAGGCATATCCGGTCTGGATGCCCGCTCGGGGGCGGGCATGAACGGACTATGTGGCGAGCGCCTTCGCCCTACCCGCCGCGCTCGCCACCAGCTCGACGATGGCCGGCCGCGCGAGCAGCGTCGCCCGCTGCTCCGCACTGAGCGGCACCAATGGCGGGCGCACCCTCAGCCAGCTATCGTCGCCGGCAAGCGCGGCCTTGATCGTCTTCACGGCCGCGACCGTCGGCAAGTCCGCGAAGGATTTGCGCACCGCGATCAGCGCCTCCTGGCGGGCCGGTGCGTCCGCCGCGTCGCGGGCGGCGATCAGCGACGCGATGGCATGGGCATTGACGTTGGCGGTCGCCGAGATGCAGCCGCGCGCGCCCCACTGGAGCGCTTCAAGAAGATAGAGCTCTGCGCCGGGAAACACGGCGAAGTCCGCAAAGGCCTCGATCACCGCCTTGGTGTGCTTGGCGTCGCCGGAGGAGTCCTTCATGCCGGCAATGATGCCGGGAAACGCCGTGATCAGCCGACCGACAAGCTCGACCGACCAGCCGACAGCCGCCATCGCCGGGAAATGGTAGAGCATGATGCGCGGCACCTTCGGGCCAGAGCGCTCGATGACCGCAGCGACGAAGGCAAACAGGCCGTCGTCCGAGACGTTCTTGTAATAGAACGGCGGCAGGAGCAGCACGCCGGCGCAGCCAAGCTCGCCGGCATGGCGGGAGAGAGCCACCGCGTCGTCGATGGCTGAGGCGCCGGTGCCGGGCAGAAGCTGCTCCGCTGCGATCCCGTCCTCGACCAGCGCATCGATCACCCGCCGGCGCTCGCCGAGGGTCAGCGAATTGGCCTCGCTCGTCGTACCGAGCACCGCCAGGCCGGCGGCGCCGTCGTCGAGCATGCCGCGGCAGTGGCTGATCAGCCGTTGCTCGTCGACCGCGCCGTCCGCGGTGAATGGGGTCAACGCCGGTGGCCAGAGACCGGCAAGGGGATTTTGCATGGCGGGATATCCAACAGGCAGGTGGGAACTGTCCGCAAGCCTATCAGAATTTCCGGGGTCTCAGGCAGCCTGCGGCTCGGCGTCGTCGAAACGCACGCCCATCTTGCACCCGACGCGCCAACGCACGCTACACGTTCGGCGTGGAGAGCCTTCTGCTATGATGATTTGGAAGTCCTTCGGGATGCCAACCATGCTCGGCACCTCGATCAGGGCGCCGCTTGGCGAAAGGTTGCGCACTTGGCAATCGAACACCGACTGGCCGAGATTGAACACAATCTTGGCTGCCTTCAGCGTCCGCATACGGCGCTCGCTGCGGCGCTCAGCGCCTTCCTGCGCTGATTCTGCGACGGTCATCATGTCCGTGCCTCTGGGGCGTCATGCCCCAGTTGAAACCCCAATTGTGCGACATTTTGGTTTCCGGGCGGTAAACGGTAGGTCCTCGCGACTCACCGTGTGAGAAACCTTGCCCCTGCTTGTGCTCCTGCCAATGCTTGGCTCTCCCTCGGCCCGTGAGATCGCGGGACTGTCTCTTTGGGAGAGCGCATGAGCTTCACCGTCTTCGCCCTGCTGCTGGCGGCGGCGATGCTGCACGCTGGCTGGAACGCCCTGGTCCGGCGCGATCCGGACCGCGCTGCCGCAACGCTTGGCGTGGCCGTCGGCGGGGCGGCGGTCGCCGTCGTGCTCTTGCCCTTCCTGCCGCGGCTCCCGGTCGCAGCCGTACCCTATGTCGTCGCCTCCGGCGTCATCCACCTGGCCTATTTTACGCTCATCGCCCGTGCTTATCGCCACGGCGAATTGTCAGTCGCTTATCCCATCATGCGCGGTCTGGCGCCGCTGATCACCACGCTGGTGGCGGTCGTCTTTGTCGAGCCGGCAAGCGCACGGGTCTTGTTCGGCGTCGTGGTCATCGCCGGCGGCATCGTGGCGCTGGGGGCTGACGGTCTCAGGCGTCAGCACGCCATCGGCAGCGCGCTTGCCAACGCCTTCGTCATTGCCGCCTACACACTGGTCGACGGCCTCGGCGCTCGCGTCAGCGGCGCACCCGAGACCTACGTCAGTTGGGTGCTGGTCGCCGGCGGGGCGATCACGCTCACCGACAGCATCCTGCGCCGAGGGAGGACTGTGCTGTTCAGCCTCAAGACCCGCATTCCGATGACGGTCGCCAGCGGCGGGATGACCTACGCCGCCTATGGAATTGCCCTCTGGGCCATGACCGTGGCGCCGATTGGCGCCGTCGCCGCCGTGCGCGAAAGCTCGGTTCTCTTCGCCACCGCCATCGGTGCGGTGGCGCTGGGCGAGCGCTTCGGCGCTCAGCGCTGGCTGGCGGCCGCGCTGGTGGTCGCCGGCCTGGTTCTGGTCAAGGCCGCCGGCCCGTGAACTTGCCTGTGGATAACTCGCAACGCCGTCCGCCAATAATCCGGCTGTCGTCGATTTGAAATCGATCTGTCATGTCCCCCGGCTAATGACGCCCGGTCAGGGAGGCAGAATTGGTTGCCGACAGGCGCCTCACGAGTTTGCCTGATCCACGCGCCGCCGCGAGTGTTTGCGGTTTCCTGACGTCCCGGGCCCTGGCAGTGGCCCCTGCCGCTTGGCGGCCCGGGCTGTCGTGATGCGTAACCGCGTACCCCGGCCGGGCGCCATCCGGCCAATTGACGCCGACCTCTTCGCCGCGGGGTCGGCGTCTCTTTTTTGCAAGGGAAAAATAGCCGGCGAACTATCGTTTCGCGCGCGTAAGGGTATGGCGGAGATGATGGTTTCGACCTAACGTTCAGGGCGCAGAGCGGCCCGGAGCTTGACTGTTCCGACATGGAAACGTCAGACGACGGTGCTAGCAGCGCCTTGCGACTTCCGGCGCGAGACCTCGCGCAAGAATTCCAATTCTGATGGGGAAACAGGATGACCAGGACACTTATGGTTTCGGTATCGGTGCTGGCGCTCAGCGTCATGGCCGGCACGGCCTTTGCGGCCTCGATGGACGATCTGGTGGCGGCGGCCAAGAAGGAAGGCCAGCTCACTACCATTGCTCTGCCGCATGACTGGTGCGGCTACGGGCCGATGATCGAGGCGTTCAAGGCGAAGTACGGCATCACAGTCAACGAGCTCAACCCGGATGCCGGCTCGGGCGACGAGATTGAGGCGATCAAGGCCAACAAGGACAACAAGGGTCCACAGGCGCCCGACGTGATCGACGTTGGCCTGCAGTTCGGCCCCTCGGCCAAGGCCGATGGCCTTATCCAGCCCTACAAGGTCTCCACCTGGGACGAGATCCCCGACAGCGCCAAGGATGCTGACGGCTACTGGTACGGCGACTATTACGGCGTCATGGCCTTCGAGGTGAACAAGGACCTCGTTGCCAACCCGCCGGCCGACTGGTCGGATCTGCTCAAGCCCGAATACGCCAACACTGTCGCTCTCGCCGGTGATCCGCGCGCCGCCGCGCAGGCGATCATGGGCGTCTATGCCGCTGGCCTCTCCAAGGGTGGTGCCGACGGCGCCGCGATCGCCCAGAACGGTCTTGACTTCTTCAAGGAGCTCAACAGCAAGGGCAACTTCGTGCCGGTCATCGGCAAGTCAGCCTCGCTCGCCCAGGGTGCCACGCCGATCATCGTGCGCTGGGACTACCTGTCGCTGGCCGACCGCGACAATCTGAACGGCAACCCGCCGGTCGAGACGATCGTGCCGGCTTCGGGCGTCGTTGCGGGCATCTACATCCAGGCGATCAGCGCCTATGCTCCGCATCCGAACGCAGCCAAGCTGTGGATGGAGTACCTTTATTCGGATGAGGGCCAGCTCGGCTGGCTGAGGGGCTACTGCCACCCGATCCGCTTCAACGCCATGAGCAAGGCGAGCAAGATCCCGGCGGACATGCTGGCCAAGTTGCCGCCGGCCGAGAACTACGCCAAGGCGGTGTTCCCGAGCCTCGACGATCAGGCCAAGGCCAAGGACGTCATCGTCAAGAATTGGGACTCGGTCGTCGGAGCCAATGTCCAGTAGTACCGAACTCGCCGGCCCGGAGCCTTCCGGGCCGGCGGCCACTGCGACGGCGGTGCTCGCGCGTTTGCTGAGGTTCGATGTCGCCGGCCTGTTCGGCGTCGTCCCCTTTCTGCTGTTCGCTCTCCTGTTCCTGATTGTGCCGACCATCTACCTGGTCGCCGGCGCCTTCTTCGACAAGGCGGGCAATCTGACGCTCGCCAATTTCGCCGAGCTCACCCAGCCGACGATCGTCAGCGCCTATGTCATCTCGATCAAGGTGTCGGCTGCCTCGGCCGGGCTCGGCGCGCTTGCTGGCTTCCTGCTGGCGCTGTCCATCGCCCGTGGCGGACTGCCGACCTGGGTCCGCTCGACGGCGCTCACTTTCTCCGGTGTCGCGTCCAATTTCGCGGGCATCCCACTCTCTTTCGCCTTTCTCGCCACTCTCGGCCGTCTCGGGCTGGTCACCATCATCCTGAAGGCCGTGCTGGGCTTCGACCTCTACCGTCACGGCTTCAACATCCTCTCATTCTGGGGCCTGACGCTCACCTATCTCTATTTCCAGATCCCCCTGATGATCCTCATCGTCATGCCGGCGCTGGACGGGCTGAAGGGGGAGTGGAGCGAGGCCGCCCAGACACTGGGCGCCAGCCGTTGGCAGTTCTGGCGCTATGTCGGCCTGCCGGTGCTGTGGCCGAACATCCTCGGCACGCTGGCGCTGCTGTTCGCCAATGCTTTCGGCGCCATCGCCACAGCCTATGCCCTCACCGGCTCGTCGCTCAACATCGTACCGATCCTGCTCTATGCGCAGATACGCGGCGACGTTCTCCACAACGAGAATCTCGGCGCTGCGCTGGCCCTTGGCATGGTGGTGATCACCGGGCTCGCCAACCTGATCTACATCGTCTTCCGCACCCGCGCCGAACGGTGGCTGAAATGAAGCATTCGCGTTTCGCCCCCTGGCTGACCTTCGTCGCTGGCGCCGTCTATTTCCTGTTGCCGCTGATCGCGACCTTCGAGTTCTCGCTGCGCATTCGCCGCGGCACCTACAGCTTCGATGCCTATCGCAACGTCCTCAACGACCCGCTGTTCGGCGCGACGCTCACCTATTCGGTGGTGATCGCCCTCCTGACCATCGTTGTCGGCGTGCTGCTCGTCGTACCGGCCGCCTATTTCGTGCGCCTGCGCCTGCCGGGCCTCAGACCCTATGTTGAATTCATCACGCTGCTGCCGCTGGTCGTGCCGCCGATCATCCTGGTGTTCGGCTATATCCGCATGTTCAACTCGTCTTCCTTCCTGCCGCTCACCGGCACGGCGCGGGGAACGGACGTTCTGCTTATCTTCGGCTACGCCACGCTGTCGCTGCCCTACATGTACCGGGCGGTGGACACCGGCTTGCGCGCGATCGACGTACGCACGCTGACCGAGGCGGCGCAGATGCTCGGCGCCAGGACGCCGACCATCCTCCTGCGGGTGATCTTCCCCAACATCCTGGTCGCGGTGCTCTCCGGCGCCTTCCTGACCTTTGCCATTGTCATCGGCGAATTCGTCATCGCCAGCCTGCTCAACCGCCCGATGTTCGGCCCCTACATGCAGAACATAGGCGCCAACAGGGCCTATGAGCCGGCGGCGCTGGCGATCATCGCATTCGCCATCACTTGGATTTGTATGGGCCTGATCCAGCTCGTCGGCCGCACCCAGTCGATGGCCAGGCAGAAGTAGAGCGGGCAGCAATGTTTCTGGAGATCGAAAACGTTCGCAAGCAGTTCGGCTCGACGGTTGTCGTGCGCGGCTTCAACCTCAGCGTTGCCCCCGGCGAGTTCGTCTCGTTCCTGGGCCCGAGCGGGTGCGGCAAGACCACGACTTTGCGCATGGTCGCCGGCTTCGAGGCGCCGACCGAGGGAATAATCCGCATCGACGGCAAGGATGTAACCCACCTCAAGCCCAACCAGCGCAACGTCGGCATGGTCTTCCAGTCCTATGCGCTGTTCCCCAATCTCAACGTCGCCGACAACATCGGTTTCGGCCTGAAGATCGCCAACCGCTCGCGCGCCGAGATCAAGTCGCGCGTCGCCGAGATGCTGGCGCTGATCAAGCTGCCCGAGCTCGGCGGCCGCTACCCCTATCAGCTCTCCGGCGGCCAGCAGCAGCGCGTGGCGCTCGCCCGCGCGCTTGCCGTCAAGCCGCAGGTGCTGCTTCTCGACGAGCCGCTGTCGGCGCTCGACGCCAAGATCCGGGTCTCGTTGCGCGAGGAGATCCGCGCGCTTCAGCGTGAATTGGGCATCACAACCATCTACGTCACCCACGATCAGGAAGAGGCGCTGTCCATGTCGGACCGCGTCGTCGTGATGAACGAGGGGCGGATCGAACAGATCGGCACGCCGTTCGAGATATACAGCTATCCGCACACCCGCTTCGTCGCCTCCTTCGTCGGCACGCTCAATATTGTCGAGGCCATCGTCGTCGATCCCGAGCACGGCAGGATCACCGTCGACGGTCAGGAGATCGCGACCACCAAAGGCGTCGTCGACGCCAAGCCGGGGGAGATGCGCTCGATTGCGCTGAGGCCCGAGGCGATCGTCCTCAACGGCGGCGGCGAAGGCGCCAACACCATGAGAGGCCAGATCGACGACGTGAACTTCCTCGGTGCCATCGTGCGCATCCGCGTGCGCTTCGCCGAGAGCGTCATTTCGCTCGACGTCTTCAACAGCACGGTCACGCGCCCGCCGGGCCGCGGCGAAAAGGTCACCGTCAGCTTCATGCCGGAGGACGTCCTGGTGCTCGACGCGGAGCCCGTCGGCTGAGGCCGTGCGGCGGTCCGATTATCCCACCGTTCCGGCGACCGGGGACAAATCAAAACTTATCCCCGCCCCCCGAACCGCCCCCATATTGATCGACATCCCCGCTCGCGAAGGGGCGCGCTCATGAGGCGTTCTGTGCGTGGGGTGGGGAGCGGTGCCCCCCGCGCTCCGGATTCGCAGTCCGGCACTCGGGGCGTTCCCGGCGGGACCGTCGGCACTACGACCGGCCGCCCTCAGGGCCTGAACCCTGCGACCAAGAGACCGTGGAGGGCCGCAAGAGACCGAGGAGGGCTGTAAGCCCGACCGGGATCGCGCAAAGAGGCCCGACGGGGATCGAGGAAACGGGGCGTAGAGCTCGCCGGGAGACGGGAAAATCGCCGCGGCGGGCGCTCGGTGAGCGCCCCCAGTTTTCGCGGAATACCGCACGGCATTCGCCGGGCGCCCGCCACCCCCTTATGCCTTCGGGCAAGGGATGTTCTTCGAAGGGTTCATAGCTCGGTGCTTCTGGCACGCGAGAACGAGGGTCCGTGTCCCGGGCGCAGTGCAGAACGGAGTCGCGCAGTTCGAGGCGCGCGTTCCGCGCCACCTCACCAGGAGGCGCTATCGCCGCGCCTCGCCCGCCGTTTCGCCCTTGGCCGGTTTCTCGCTGTGGTCGAGCCCCCACGGCGCCGCGAGTCGAGGTCCTCGTAAAAGTGGCAAGGTTCACCGCAAGGCTGGCTCGGGAGGGCGTTCTGGACAGCGGCTTCACGGCGGCCGCGGGATGGCCGGCGCGAGGGCAGCGTGACGGTTGACGCAATCGGGGCCCGTGCCTATAGGTTCAGCGTGCTTTGAGCACATGCCGATGGTGGCTGGTGCCGCCGGAGTGACCTGTTGGGGAATCGTCTAACGGTAGGACAGCGGACTCTGACTCCGCCAGTCTAGGTTCGAATCCTAGTTCCCCAGCCAGCGTCCACCGACCGTTCCTTGCTCGAACCTAGACCGTGAACGCCTCGCGGAAGCGCGCGAGCGCGACCTCGTCGTCGCCGGACGGCCATGCCTCCAGGCCGATGGTACCGCGATAGCCCATCTCCTTCAGCGCCCGTGCGATGGCCGGGTAGTTGATCTCGCCGGTCCCCGGCTCCTGGCGGCCGGGCACGTCGGCCACCTGGATTTCGCCGATGTAGGGGAGCGCCTTTCTGCACAGTTCGATCAGGTTCCCTTCGCCGATCTGGGCGTGATAGAGGTCGAGATTGAGCTTGAGCGACGGCCGGTTCACGGCCGCGACCAGAGCCAGCGTGTCCGCCGCCCTGGCGAAGGGTACCTTCGGGTGGTCGACCGCCTCGTTGAGATTCTCCAGAACGAAGGTGACGCTTTCCTGCTCGCCGAGGTCGGCGATCCGCCTCAGCGTGTCATAGGCTTTCACCCACATGGGGCCGGTCACCACCTCGCTCTTGATCACCGGCAGACCCTGACCGTCGAGCCCGGTGCCGTGCAGGTTGAGGCGCGGGCAGTTGAGTTGCTTGGCGACGGCGACCGAACGCTTCGCCGTGCGCAGCAATTCGTCGGCGCCGTCGTCGTCTGCAAGCGTGCCCGTGATGTAGCCGGTCATCGACGAGAAGGTTGCGCCGGACCTCGCCAGCGCTGGGATATCGTGCTTTGTCCAGTCCCAGATTTCGGCCTGGAAGCCGAGCCCGGTGATACGTTTGAGGCGCTCGGTCACGGGCAGAGCGCGGAAGATCATCTCGGCGCAAGCCGCCAGTGTGAATGTCTGTTCCTTGGGCATCCAGGTCTCCCTCGCGGCTCAGGATCGCATGGCGATTGGGCCGACGGTTCTCCAATGCAGCAGCACCCAGGCTGCGTTTCGGCTTTGATCGCACGCTAGCAGGCCGGCTTCGCGCAGCCCAAGTGAAAAGCGGCTCCCGCACGCAACTGTGGGCGACCATGCTCCAGGCAACGACGATCGTCCTGTGCTACTGTCGCCGCGCGATTTCCTCGGAGCAGCGTGATGTCCTTTGACAGCGAATACCAGGCCCTGCTCGCGCTCTCGGCGCGTCTTGGCTCCGATCCCCTCCAAGTCCAGGCTGCCGGCGGCAATACCTCGGTCAAGGACGGCGAGACCATGTGGATCAAGGCATCGGGGACTTGGCTCCGCGATGCCGTCGACCAGCCGATCATGGTTCCTGTGCGCCTTGCCCCGCTCCGCGCCGCCATCATGGAAGGCCAGCCATCGGCCGAACGCGCCGTCGATTTCGTCGATAAGGCCCGTCAGCAGAACTCGCTCAGGCCGTCGATCGAGACGGTGGTGCACGCAATCATGCCGCAAAGGGTGGTTGTCCACCTCCATTGCGTCGATACCATCGCCGCCGCCGTGCGCCAGGACGCCCCGGCCTTCATCGCCGGGCGCCTCGGCGATATCGCCCATGCCTTCGTGCCCTATGTGCGACCGGGATTGCCGCTGGCGCAGGAGATCCTGCGGCATTTGAAGCCCGGTACCGACGTCATCGTCCTCGGCAATCACGGTCTCGTCGTCGCCGGCGAATTGGTCGCTGCGACGGACGACCTGTTGCAGCGGGTGCGCGAGCGGCTTGCGGCGCACCCGCGCACCGCGATCCCCGCCGACGAGGCGGCGCTGACGCGGCTCGTCGCGGACAGCGGCTACCACCTCCCGGCCGACCTGCGCTGCCATGCGGTGGCGACTGATCCGGTTGCCTGCCGGATCGCCGGAGGCGGCTCGCTCTATCCCGACCACATCATCTATCTCGGTTTGGGCGCCACCATCGCCGAGTTCAGGAGAAGATGCCCGCAGCGCGACCGCGCGGCGGCAGGCCAGCGGCATGCCGGCGCCGGTCGCCATCCTCTTTGCCGGCCGCGGCGTTGTTGTGAAGGACGGGATTTCCGACGGCGCGCTGGCGCTGTTGCGCTGCCTGGCGGAGGTCACCACGCGCATCCCGCAAGCGGCGCCGGTGAATTACATAAGCGTGTCAGAGAGCGCCGCATTGCTCGACTGGGACGCTGAGAAATACCGGCAGTCCCTCGATCGAAAGGCGGGCAGACCGGTCCCGTGACGGGCGCGGGTCTATCGGTCGTCATTGGCATCGACGTCGGCACCTCCGGCGTGCGCGCCGTCGCGATCACGCCCGACCGGCAGATCGTCGGCGGTGGCAAGGCGCTGTTCCGAGAGCTTGGCGGCGATCATCGCGCGCCCGATCTGTGGTGGCGGGCACTCTCCGCAGCGCTGGCGGCAACGCTGGCAGACCTCGGCGAAGCGCGCATTGGCGCACTCGCCGTCGATGGCACTTCCGGAACGGTCCTGCCGGTTGCCGCCGATGGTACGCCGCTCGCCCGGCCGATGATGTACAACGACCCGGTTGATGACGCCGGGATCGTCGCCCGCATCGCGCGGACCGCACCGGCAGCGAGCGCCGCACACGGCGCCACCTCCGGCCTTGCCAAGGCGCTCCTGTTCCGCTCGGCTCCCGGCCTGCATCGCATCCTCCACCAGGCGGACTGGTTGGCCGGTCGCTTTCTCGGCCGCTTCGATTTGAGCGATGCCAATAATGCCCTCAAGACCGGCTACGACCCGGTCGCTCAAGCGTGGCCGGAGTGGATCGCGGCGGTCGGCATGGACATCGCCCTGCTGCCCGCCGTTGCCGCGCCGGGAAGCGCACAAGGCCGCATTTGCCGCACCGCGTCCGCGGCCTTCGGTTTGCCCGACGACGTGCTGGTGGTCGCCGGCACGACGGACGGCTGCGCATCTTTCCTGGCGACCGGCGCCGACGAGCCGGGCGACGGGGTGACCGCGCTCGGCACGACGCTCACCATCAAGATGCTCGCCGATGCGCCTGTCTTCGCGCCCGAATACGGCATCTACAGCCACCGGATCGGAAACGTCTGGCTGGCCGGCGGGGCATCGAACACCGGCGGCGGCGCGCTGGCACAGTTTTTCGACGGCGCCGCGATCGCGGACCTGTCGCGTCGCATCGATCCGTCGCTTGACAGCGGGCTGGACTACTATCCGCTGCCCAGGGCGGGCGAACGCTTTCCGGTCAACGATCCCGGTCTTGAGCCGCGCATGACGCCCCGGCCGACCGACGACGCGGAATTCCTGCAAGGCCTGCTCGAAGGCATTGCCCGCATCGAGAGCCTCGGCTATCGCCGCCTGGCGGAGCTTGGCGCGCCGACTCTGCGCTCCATCCGCACTGTCGGCGGCGGCGCCGGCAATCCGGCATGGACCGCCATCCGACAGCGATACAGCGCCGTGCCGTTCCTGCCTGTCCTGTCCGATGAGGCGGCTATGGGGGCTGCCCTTCTGGCGCTTCAGGGCGCGCAGAGGGAAGGGGTCATCGCATGAAGACGCCGCTGCACGCCTGCCTGGCCGACCTGGTCGGTAGGTTCGATACGTTTTTAGTCGACCAGTTCGGCGTGCTCCATGACGGCCAGCGACCCTATGCCGGCGCAGTCGCAACGCTCCGCCGCATCAGGGCCGAGGCCAAGCGCATTGTTCTCGTGTCCAATTCCGGCAAGCGGTCCCAGACGAATGCCGAGCGTCTGCGCGGCCTCGGCTTCCCGCCGGATTGCTACGATCTGCTCGTCACCTCGGGGGAGGTCGCCTGGCGCATGCTCTCCGGCGGAAATCTGACGATCCCGCACGGATCGCAAAGGCCCGTGCGCTGTCTGCTTCTGGAGCGCGACGGCGATGGCTCGCCGATCGCGAGCCTGGGATATGAAACGGTCGACAGCGCTGCCGATGCCGATCTCGTCCTGATCGCCGGCAGCGAAGGCGACCGGTTGAGCCTGGCGGACTATCGGCAACGCCTGGCGCCGGCGGCTGAGCGCAATCTCCCGGCGCTGTGCACCAATCCCGACAAAGTCATGTTGACCGCAAGCGGCCCATGCTTCGGCGCGGGCCGCATCGCCGAGATGTATGAGCAACTCGGCGGGCCGGTGACCTGGATCGGCAAGCCCTATCCCGACATCTATCGCGTCGCCATCGCAGAGATCGCGGCCGCGTCGACCGACCGCATCCTGTGCATTGGCGACAGCGTCGAGCACGACATTGCCGGCGCGCACAGAGCCGGCCTCACATCGGCGCTGGTGATCGACACCGGAATCCTCGCGGGGCTTTCGGAAGCGGAGCTTCTCGAAACCTACGCCCGCCATGAGGCGACGCCGGACTTTGTCCTGCCGACCTTTTCGCTCGCCTGAGCCTAACCCGGCCGATCGGCAGTTCAATGGTCCCAGGCGGCAACGACGATGGCATGCGGCGGAATGCTGATCCTGCCGTTCCGGCAAGCCAGCCGCTCGGCATGCGGCGTTACCCGATCGGGTTTGTCGATGTCGTTATAAGCGTCCGGTGAATCGCCATCGAGGATGAGTACATCGACGGCGCCATCGGGCGCCATCTTGTCTAGGTGGAGATGGCAGTCCGCCTGCGCCACCGGGTGCCGGTTGACCATGATGGCCGTCATCCCGGCGTCGTCGGCGCTGATGACCGCGTCGACGGCCGGCACGCTCTGCCCGCCGCTTGCCAGTTCATCCGCAGACACGGCCGTCGTGACGACGGTCTCGCGCAGATGGTCCGCATAGAGCTTCATCGCGTGGAACGTCGTTCTTCTGACGATGCCTTTCGGATGGACGAAGAGGGGGCCGCGGGCATTCACGCTGGGCGATACATTGGCCATCTCCACCATGTCGGCATTGCGCAGGCACGCGTTGAGGAAGCTCGCCGAAAATATCGCGTCCGCCATCGTATAGGTGGAGGCGATGTCGTTCAGGTCGCGTGCGGCGATCTTCTCCGGCCAGTTGCCGTCCGGATGGTGCCAGCCGCGCAGGTTCCACTCGTCGAAAGCGATCTTCACCGTCCCGGCAAAGCCGGAAGCTTCCAGCACGCTGCGCGTCTGCCGGATGAGCCCGTCGGGTGAAGTCGTCTCCATCATCGCAGCCAGATAGTCCTTTGGCGCATTCTTCTGGTGGATGGCGTCCCAGTAGCCGTGGATGGAGATGAGATCGAGATAGCGCCCGGCCGCGCGCAGCAATGCCAGTGTCCAGTCCAGGTCCGGCACTGCGGCTGCAGACAGCACGATGTCCTCATCCACGGCGCGCATCATCTTGGCGGATTCGGCGACGTAGGGTCCCCATTCAGCGATCGTCTTGGCGCCGATCTGCCAATCGCCGTAGCTTTCGTTGCCGATGCCCCAATACTTCACGCCGTAGGACTCTTCGTGTCCGTTGGCGCGGCGGATGCGGGCGAAGCGCGTGTCGAGCCGGCCATTGCAGTATTCCACCCAGTTGCTCATCTCCTCGGCGGTGCCGGTGCCACCATTGGTGCAAACATACGGTTCGCAGCCGACTGCCGCACACCACTTGAGAAATTCGTCGGTTCCGAACGTATTCGGCTCGGCTACCCGCCACGCCTTGTTGTAGGAGGGCACCCGTTCCGTTCCTACGGCCTCGTACCAGTGGTGATCGGATACGTAATTGCCGCCGGGCCAACGCATGATGGGGATGCCGAGTTCCTTGAGCGCGGCAATCACGTCGGTGCGAAAGCCGTCGGCGTCCGACAATGGCGAGCCCGGCTCGAAGATGCCGCCATAGATCTGCCGGTGAAAATGCTCGATGAAATGTCCGAGGATCATCCGGTTCCAGGTCTTGGTCCCGAAGCTCGGGCTGGCGGCAATGGTTGCCTGCACCCTGCGGTCGGTCATCTGCGTTTCCTCAATGCGGCGGCCGGTTGTTCGACCCGGCTTGCCACGGCGAATTTATCAGAGGGACGGCTCAGGTGGGGCCCGGCGGCGTGTGATCGCGACGATACCGGTCGTTTTCCAGGCATTTCGTCGTCAAACGCCCCGGCTTGCCAGCCGCCCCCCTCCTGCTAGACTGGTCGCGAAAAGTAACCGAGGAAGCGCGCGGCGCCGGCTGGAAGCGGTGCCATGCGGCGCGTCCTCCTGAAGGAATTGGACGTTTGTCGACGGGCGAGGATCCGCACGCTGCGGACGAGCCCGCCGGTCGCGCGGATGAATCTGTCGCGACAGGTGCGCCGTGGGCCGAGTCCGGCTCCTCTGCGCCTGTCCGCCCGGCGTCTGGCGGCAAGGGACTGAAGCGCAGGAAGAGCCGGCGCCGCCGTCGCGGGCCGGTCTTCGCGCGCGATGCGCAGCGTGCGGGCATTGCCCCACTAGCTGAGGTCAATGGCACCAAGGCCAACGGCGTTGCAGCCGTACTGCTCGTCGCCGCCCCCAGCATCATTGTGCCCCCGCGGCGGGAACGCCCCGACGGGCCGCTCTACGCTGCCCTCGACCTCGGCACCAACAACTGCCGGCTGCTGGTGGCCACTCCGCGCGACTACGGATTCCGCGTTGTCGACGCCTTTTCGCGCATCGTCCGGCTGGGCGAAGGAATCGGCGCCAACGGCCGCCTCAGCGAAGCGGCCATGGCGCGTGCCGTCGAGGCGCTCGACATCTGTAGTGCCAAGCTTGCCGAACGCGACGTCCGCCGCGCCCGCCTGATCGCCACCGAGGCCTGCCGCACGGCGGACAACGGTGCCGACTTCATCGAGCGGGTGCGCGTCGAGACCGGCCTTTCGCTCGAGATAGTCTCGCGCGAAACCGAGGCGCGGCTGGCCGTCGCCGGATGCGCTTCGCTAGTCGATCCGAACGCCTCCGGCGTCCTTCTGTTCGATATCGGCGGCGGCTCCTCGGAACTCGTCTGGATCGACCTCAAGCCGGCGCCCGATGGCCGCCGGCGCCGCATGGCCGACCGCATCCGCACCTGGATGTCGCTGCCGGTCGGCGTGGTCTCGATCAGCGAGCGCCACGGCGGCCGCCATGTCAGTCCGGCGGCGTTCGCCGACATGGTGGCCGAGGTCTCGGCCATGCTGGCGGACTTCCCGCAGGTGGAGGAACTCGATCGCGCCGTCGCCGAGGGCGGCATCCACATGCTCGGCACCTCGGGCACCGTGACCACGCTCGCCGGCGTCCATCTCAACCTGCCGCGCTACGACCGCCGCCGCGTCGACGGCACGTGGCTCGCCGGCGGCGTCGTGGCCGATCTGATCGAGACGCTGGTCGGCATGGACTATGACGCCCGCATCGCCAATCCCTGCATCGGCCGCGAGCGGGCCGATCTGGTTCTTGCCGGCTGCGCCATTCTGGAAGCGATCCGTCGGCGCTGGCCGTGCGAGCGCCTGCGCGTCGCCGACCGGGGCCTGCGCGAGGGCATGCTGGTCGAGCTGATGGCCGAGGACGGCCGCTGGCACCCGCGTTCGCGCCGTCGGGCGCGCTAGAGCGCCGATGGCCGAGAAATCGGGCGGCTCGGGACGACGCGCGCTTCATGTGCGCGTCAAGACCGCCAAGCGGCGCAAGGCTTCGTCCACCCGCTGGCTCGAGCGCCAGCTCAACGATCCCTATGTCGCCCGCGCCCAAGACGAGGGCTATCGCGCCCGCTCCGCCTACAAGCTGATCGAGATCGACGATCGCTTCCATCTGCTCGCTCCCGGCAAGCGGGTGGTGGATCTCGGTGCGGCGCCCGGCGGCTGGTCCCAGGTGGCGGCGGCCCGCCTGCGGTCGACCGATGCCGATCCGCTGGTCGTGGCCATCGACTATCTCGACATGGACCCAGTCCCCGGTGTCGTCTTCCTCAAGCGCGACTTCCTCGATGAGAATGCCCCGGATGCGCTCCGCGCCGCCCTCGGCGGTCACCCAGCCGATGTCGTGCTCTCCGACATGGCGGCGCCGACCACCGGCCACCGCCAGACCGACCATTTCCGCACCATGTATCTCTGCGAGACCGCCGCGGATTTCGCCGCGACCGTGCTGAAGCCCGGCGGCCATTTCGTCGCCAAGGTCTTTCGCGGTGGCACCGAGGGCGACCTGCTCGCCCGGCTGAAGCGCGACTTCACCAGCCTGCGTCACGTCAAGCCGCCGGCGAGCCGCGCGCAATCGGTCGAGCTCTATCTGGTTGCTCTCGGCTTTCGCGGCGCCGGAATCATTCCGCCGGTTTGACTCCCGGCACCGGTGGCCGTCCCGACATCTCGGCGCCGGCGTCCGGCGCCAGCATGAAGAACGAGACCACCGAGGCGAGCGTGAGCACGCCCACCGTGATGAAGGCCGGCCAGAACACGTCGGCCGTGATCGCTCCGCCATGAGCGTTGGTCGACAGCTGCAGCGAGATCGCTCCGATGGTGATGCCCAGCGATACGGCGATCTGCTGCGCAACGCTGGTCATGGTCGTCGCCTGGCTCATCTGCGCGTGCGACACGTCGGCGAAGGACAGCGCATTGATGGCGGTGAACTGCAGCGAGCGAAAGAAGCCGCCGATCAAGAGCAGGCTCACCATCATCGTCACCGGCGTCGCCGGCGTGAAGATCGCGGGCAGCGCGGTGAAGGCGGCCCCCAGCACCGTGTTGATCACCAGCACGTTGCGGAAGCCGTAGCGCCGGATGATCTGCGGCGCCGTGAACTTCATCACCACGGCACCGACGGCGGTGGCAAACGTGATCGAGCCCGACTGGAATGGCGTCATGCCGAAGCCGAGCTGAAGCAGGAGCGGCAGCAGGAAGGGCGTCGCTCCGATGCCCAGGCGGAACACCGAGCCGCCGATCACGCTGTGCCAGAAGGTCGGGATGCGGAACAGCGACAGGTCGAGGATCGGATGTTCGACGCGCCGCGCGTGCAGCCAATAGGTGACGAGCAGCCCCGCCCCGCCGGCGATGAAGAGCGCGTCGACTGTGAACGGCAGCAGGTTCAGCCCAAGCGTCGTCGAGCCGGTCATGAAAGCGGCCAGGCCGAGCCCGGTGAGGGCGAAGCCGCTGCTGTCGAAGCGCACTTTGCCTTCGCCATGAAGGTCGGGCACGTAGCGCGTCGCCAGCGCGATGCCGAGGATGCCGACCGGCACGTTGATCCAGAAGATCCACGGCCAGCTGGCATAGGTGGTCAGGAAGCCGCCGACCGGGGGACCCAGGATCGGGCCGGTGAGCGCCGGAACGGTGAGCCAGGAGAGCGCCGTCACCAGCTCCGATTTCTTGACCGTGCGCAGGACGACCAGCCGGCCGACCGGCACCATCATCGAACCACCGATGCCCTGGACGATGCGGGCGAGGACCAGCATCTCGATCGACCGGGAAAGCCCGCACAGTATCGAGCCGACGGTGAAGATGGCGATCGCCGAGCGGAACACCAGCCGGGCGCCGAAGCGGTCGGCCATCCAGCCGGACGCCGGCAGGAACACGGCGATGGTCAGGAGGTAGGTGGTGAGCGCCAGCTTGAGATGGATGGGGTTCGCCCCGAAATCCTGGGCGATCGCCGGCAGTGCCGTGGCGACTACGGTCGAATTGAGATTCTGCATGAACAGTGCCGATGCGACGATCAGGGGCACCAGCATTCGGTCTTGCATCGGCGGGCGGCTCGGAAGGCAGGCAGGGAAGGGCGGGATTCCGGGCGCTTCCAGGCGCCGGAGACGGAAAAACGACAGCGTCGGCCGAGACTCACCCCCTCGTGCCGCCATCACGGTCTCATTCTAGGGCGATCGGGGTGCGACGCCAGCAGCCATCTGCGCTGTTTCGCGAATCGAAACGCCGTGATATTGACCCTCGCCACTTTCCACCCGCTGCCAGCGTCCGGCGTCCTCGCACGCCACCGGCGGCGTTTTCGTATATCCGGGAGTGTGCGCCATGGCCGCGATCATCGAATCCCCCAACGGCGGCGAGGCCCTGGCCTTTGACGACGTCCTGCTCAAGCCGGGCTATTCCACCGTCCTTCCGGGCGAAGCCGATATCCACACGCGGCTGACCCGCTCGATCAACCTCAACCTGCCGATCCTGTCCTCGGCCATGGATACGGTCACCGAGGCGCGGCTCGCCATCGCCATGGCACAGGCCGGCGGCATCGGCGTCATCCACCGCAACCTGACGCCGGACGAGCAGGCCGAGGCGGTGCGCCAGGTCAAGAAGTTCGAGTCCGGCATGGTGGTCAATCCCGTCACCATCAACCCCGAGGCGACGCTCGCCGACGCCCTGGCGTTGATGGCCCGCCACCGCATCTCCGGCATTCCGGTGGTCGCCAATGGCGGCGCACCCGCCCGCCTGATGGGCATCCTCACCAACCGCGACGTGCGCTTCGCCTCCGATCCGTCGCAGAAGGTCGCCGAGCTGATGACGGCCAAGAACCTGGTCACCGTCAGCGAGAGCATCGAGCCGGGGGAGGCCAAACGGCTGCTCCACCAGCACCGCATCGAGAAGCTGCTGGTCGTCGACGAGGATTATCGCTGCGTCGGCCTGATCACCGTCAAGGACATCGAGAAGAGCCAACTCAACCCGAACGCCACCAAGGACGATCAGGGCCGGTTGCGCGTGGCTGCCGCCTCCAGCGTCGGCGACAAGGGCTTCGAGCGCAGCGAGCGCCTGATCGACGCCGATGTCGATCTGGTGGTCATCGACACCGCCCACGGCCACTCGCAGCATGTGCTGGATGCCGTGCGCCGGGTGAAGACGCTCTCCAATCGGGTCCAGGTCATCGCCGGCAACGTTGCCACCGGCGACGGCGCCAGGGCGCTCATCGATGCAGGCGCCGACGCGGTCAAGGTCGGCATCGGACCGGGCTCGATCTGCACCACGCGCATCGTCGCCGGTGTCGGCGTGCCGCAGCTCACCGCCATCATGGATGTGGTCAAGGCGGTCGAGGCGGCCGACGTTCCGGTGATTGCCGACGGCGGCATCAAGACCTCCGGCGACCTCGCCAAGGCGCTCGCCGCCGGTGCTTCTTCGGCCATGATCGGCGGCCTGCTCGCCGGCACCGACGAGAGCCCCGGCGAGGTCTATCTGCATCAGGGCCGCTCCTATAAGGCCTATCGCGGCATGGGCTCGATCGGCGCCATGGCGCGCGGCTCCGCCGACCGCTACTTCCAGGCCGAGGTGCGCGACACGCTGAAGCTGGTGCCGGAGGGCATCGAGGGGCAGGTGCCGTACAAGGGCCCGGCCTCGGGCGTGCTCCACCAGCTTGCCGGAGGGCTGCGCGCCGCCATGGGCTATGTCGGCGCCGCCGACCTCGCAGAGCTCAGGGAAAAGGCGCGCTTCGTGCGCATCTCCGGCGCAGCGCTCAGCGAAAGCCACGTCCACGACGTCACCATCACCCGCGAGAGCCCGAACTATTCCGGCAGCGGCCGCTAGGCCAGTTGGACAGGCGGTCGGGGGGCCATTGAGGAGCACAAGCGTGCCATGAATTTCAATGCCCTTCTCCTTCCGCTGTTCGTCCAGGTGGCCCTGACCCTGGGGCTCATCTTCTGGGGCGGGTTCTTGCGCGTGCAGGCGATCCGCAGCGGTTCCACCAAGGTCCACGACATCGCGCTCGGCCAGCCGGGCTGGCCCGAGCAGGCGACCAAGGTCATCAACGCCTACCACAACCAGCTTCAGGTTCCGGTTCTCTATTACCTGCTGATCGCGCTGGTTCTGCTGGTCGCGCCGGCGACGCCGGCCATGGCGGTTCTGTCCTGGCTCTTCGTCGTCTCCCGCCTGTTCCACGCGCTCATCCATGTCACCACCAACAACGTTCCGCGTCGCTTCTTCGTGTTCCTGACCGGCGTGGCGATCCTCACGCTGATGTGGCTGATCTTCGCCGCCACCGTCCTTCTCGGCTTGTGATGAGAGGGAGTCTCGGCGCGTGAGACAGGGCGGGCGGCTGGCCGCGGCGATTGAGGTGCTGGGCGCGATCGATGAGCGCCACCGCCCGATTGCCGAGGCGCTTAAGGATTGGGGCGTCGCCCATCGCTTCGCCGGCTCCGGCGACCGCGCGGCAATCGGCAACATCGTCTATGACGCAATGCGCTGGCGCCTGTCCGGCGCCTGGATCATGGGCGCCGACACGCCGCGGGCGCTGGCATTGGCCACTGTCGGTTGGCGTCAGGGCGTTGGTGCCGAAGCGCTCGCCGCCATGTTCGCCGACGATCCCCATGCGCCTGAGCCGCTGACCGAAGTGGAGAGGGGGCGCCTCGCAGCGCCTGACCTCTCCGGCGCGCCGCCTAACGTTCGCGCCGATCTGCCCGAATGGCTTGCAGCCCGCTTCGAGCGCCTGTTTGGCGAGGCCTGGGTCGCCGAGGGCGAGGCGCTGGCGTTGCGTCCTTCGCTCGACATGCGCGTCAACCGGCTGAAGGCCGACCGGCCTAAGGTCCTGAAGGCGCTTTCCCGTTTCGGCGCGACCGAAACGCCGTTCTCGCCTGGCGGCTTGCGTATCGCGGCGACGGAAGGCGAAGGGCGCCACCCCAACGTGCAGAACGAGCCGGCCTTCCAGAAGGGCTGGTTCGAGGTCCAGGACGAAGGCAGCCAGATCGCCGCCCTCATGATCGGCGCCAAGCCGGGCGAGCAGGTGCTCGATCTCTGCGCCGGTGCCGGCGGCAAGACGCTGGCGCTGGCCTCCGCCATGGACAACAAGGGCCAGGTCTTCGCCACCGACAGCGACCGGGCGCGGCTGGCGCCGATCTTCGAGCGCCTGAAGCGGGCAGGCGCCCGCAACGTCCAGGTGCGCGAGGCCGGTGCTCCCCTCGACGATCTCGTCGGGCGCATGGACGCCGTTCTCATCGACGCGCCCTGTACCGGTACCGGCGTCTGGCGGCGCCGCCCCGACGCCAAATGGAAGCTGACCGATCAGGCCCTTGCCCTGCGCCTCGGCGAGCAGGCGGCACTGCTGGCGGACGCAAAGCGCTATGTGAAGTCTGGTGGGCGGCTCGTCTATGTCACCTGCTCGCTGCTGCCCGACGAAAATGCCGACCAGGTGGCGGCTTTCCTTGCCGCCCAAACGGACTTCGGCGTTGTGCCTCCAGCGGAAGCCGCCACTGCTATTTCCGGTCTCCACGACGCGGCTCTTGATACCGGCAACGGCCTCGTGCTCACGCCGCGGCTGACCGGCACCGACGGCTTCTTCATCTCGGTCCTGAGGCGGGCATGATCGACGCTCCCCACCTTTCCCACATGGGCAATCTTGCCATTCTCTTCGTCATGGCGACGGAGCAGGAATACGGGCACGATCTGAGGCGCCTGATCACGCCGCTGATCACCGGCGTCGGTCCGGTGGAAGGCGCCGCGGCGACCGCCGCCGCCTTGGCGCACCTTGCCGACGCCGGGCAGAAACCCGATCTCGTCTTCTCGCTGGGCTCGGCCGGTTCGCGCACGCTAACCCACGCCGGAATCTACCAGATCTCCAGCGTTTCCTATCGCGACATGGACGCCTCGATCCTCGGTTTTCCGAAAGGCGCCACGCCGTTCCTCGACCTGCCGGCGGTGATCCCGATCCCCGACCTCATCCCCGACATCCCCGCCGCCTCCATCTCGACCGGCGCCGACATCGTCACCGGCAAGGGCTACGACATGATCGACACCGACATGGTCGACATGGAGAGCTTCGCGGTGTTGCGTGCCGCCCAGCGCTTCGGCGTGCCGATGGTGGGCCTGCGCGGCATCAGCGACGGCCGCAACGACCTCACCGGCCTCCACGACTGGACCGAGTATCTCCACGTCATCGACGAGAAGCTGGCGCTGGCGTTGGAGGACTTCGCCGGCCATGTCACCGCCGGCCGTTTCCAGCTTGGCGCGGCGCTGTGACGATTGCCGGCCAACACCGAGTTCGGCTAATCGGGGCCATGACCGACACCGTCCTCATCATCGACTTCGGCAGCCAGGTAACCCAGCTCATCGCGCGGCGCGTCCGCGAGGCGGGCGTCTATAGCGAGATCGTGCCGTTTTCCAAGGCCGAGGAGGGCATGGCCCGGCTCAAGCCGAGGGCGATCATCCTCTCCGGCGGCCCGGCATCGGTTCTCGACAAGAACGCTCCCCTGCCGCCGATGTCGGTCTATGAGGCCGGCGTTCCAGTGCTTGGCATCTGCTACGGCGAGCAGGCGATGGCCCTCCAGCTCGGCGGCAGCGTCGAGGGCGAGCACCATCGAGAATTCGGCCGCGCGCTGGTCGAGGTGAAGCGCAAGTCGGCCCTGACCGATGGCATCTGGCAGCCGGGCGAGCGCCATCAGGTGTGGATGAGCCACGGCGACCGCGTCACCAAGCTGCCACCCGGATTCTCGGTCGCCGGCGTGTCGGAGGGCGCACCCTTCGCCATCATCGGCGACGAGAAGCGGCGCTTCTACGCTACCCAGTTCCACCTCGAGGTCGTCCACACGCCGGACGGTGCCCGGGTCCTGTCGAATTTCGTCCACCGCATCGCCGGCTGTGCCGGCGACTGGACCATGGCCGCCTTCCGCGACCAGGCGATCGAGCGCATCCGCCAGCAGGTGGGCAAGGGCAGGGTGATCTGCGGCCTTTCCGGCGGCGTCGATTTAACCGTCGCGGCGGTGCTGCTCCACGAGGCGATCGGCGACCAACTCACCTGCATCCTGGTCGATCACGGCCTCATGCGCCTGAACGAGGCGTGGGAGGTCGTCGGCCTCTTCCGCGGCCACTACAACATCCCGCTCGTCCACGTCGATGCCAGCGACCGCTTCCTCGCCGAACTCGAAGGGGTCGGCGACCCCGAGCAGAAGCGCAAGACCATCGGCCGCCTGTTCATCGACGTCTTCGAGGAGGAAGCGAAGAAGGTCGGCGGCGCCGATTTCCTGGCCCAGGGCACGCTCTACCCGGACGTGATCGAGAGCATCTCGTTCACCGGCGGGCCTTCGGTGACCATCAAGTCGCACCACAATGTCGGTGGTCTGCCCGCGCGCATGAACATGAAGCTGGTCGAGCCCTTGCGCGAATTGTTCAAGGACGAGGTGAGGGTGCTCGGCCGTGAGCTGGGCCTGCCGGAAGCCTTCGTCGCGCGCCACCCGTTTCCGGGGCCCGGCCTTGCCATCCGCATCCCCGGCGCCATCAGCCGCGAGAAGCTGGAGATCCTGCGCCGCGCCGATGCCGTCTATCTCGACGAGATCCGCCGCGCCGGCCTCTACGACGCCATCTGGCAGGCCTTCGCCGTACTCCTGCCGGTGCAGACCGTCGGCGTCATGGGCGACGGGCGCACCTACGACCACGTCCTGGCCCTGCGTGCAGTAACAAGCACAGACGGAATGACGGCCGATTTCTACCACTTCGACATGGAATTCCTCGGCCGCGCCGCGACTCGCATCATCAACGAGGTCAAGGGCGTCAACCGCGTCGTCTACGACGTGACGTCGAAGCCGCCGGGAACGATCGAGTGGGAATGACTTACGCCATCGTCCTGTCGTTTGCTGCGGTGAAAACGACGCGCCCGGAATGGTCGAAAGAGCTCTGCCGCGCGGAGCCGCTCCAGGCTCCTGACCGAGACCGACAACTTGCAGGGATGAAATGAAACATCGGCGCGGCGCACTGATTTGGCCAACCGATTTTGACGCCTATTGGATCGAGATGGCTTCGCGGGCTGGCCTCAACGTTCTCGCCCTGCATCCGATACCGGAGTTGCAGCCGGATCAACCAAACTCGGCCGAAACTCTGCTCCGTCGCCTCGACGCCGACCTCTTCAAGCAGACTTGCCGCGATCTTCAGGCGGAGCGCATCGACCTCGAGTTCGAGCTGCACGCCATGCACCTGCTATTGCCGCGAAAACACTTCGACAGCCATCCGGAATGGTTCAGGCTGGACGAAACCGGCACGCGCAATCCGGATCGCAACTACTGTCCCTCCCAGGAGGAGCCCTCCCGTGTTGTCGAGCAGGAGGCGGCCCGGCTTGTCGAGCAGCTTGCACCGTTTACGCCTAGCCACCGCTATTTCCTGTGGATCGACGACAACGGCAAGTATTGCCACTGCGACCGGTGCAAGGCCCTATCTCCTTCAGACCAAGCGCTGATCATCAGCAACGCGATCATGCGCGGCGTCAGAAGGGCTGACCCCGAGGGCACGTCGGCCTACCTGGCGTATCAGAACACCATTTCGGTGCCGACTGAGGTGAAGCCCGAGGCCGGGCTGTTCCTTGAATATGCGCCGATCGGGCGCGATTCCGGCTTCGCGATGGACGACCCGAGTTGCGAGAAGAATGTTGCGGAGGCATCGCACATCCCCAACCTGCTCAAGTTTTTCGGCAAGGAGGGGTCCCAGGTCCTTGAGTACTGGCTCGACAATTCCCGCTTCTATCGCTGGCGGCCCCCGTTCGGGGAACTCCCCTACTACCCTGGCGTGCTGCGCCGCGACGTCGAGTTCTACAGGTCTTTCGGGTTCGAAACCCAGACGTCCTTCGCGCTGGGCCTGAACCGCGAATACGAGGCCAGCTACGGCGAACCGCCGATCATCGAGTACGGCCAAATCCTGCACGGCCGGCGCTCGATGTAGGCGGACCCATGCTGCAGCTGTCTGGGCGGCCGACGAATTGGTGCCGGTGGGACGCTGCGCGTGGCGCGCGACGAGGAAGCCAGCTCGCTCGTGCCGCGGCCGAGTCGTCCATGACCTCGCCGCGAAGCCTTCCGGGACGATCGAGTGGGCGCAGGCAGGCACGCCGCAGCGTAGAATTGGATGTATTCGCAAGACGCAGTTGTCTTGCGCCCGTAGGCAGTCAATGACGCCTGATCGTGCGGAGCGGGCCGCGTGCCAGAGGAAGTTTGATCCACGTCATAAAATTCTATTGGAATTTAATACGCATCCGCTGGGTCATGTGAACAGAGTGTAGACGCTGGAACAAAGGAAGTGTTCCAGTGGTCCGGAATTAGTGCGCCACGATTGGCAAATTGATCTTATTTAGACTGATGGTTGCGTCTGGGTGGCTGCACGTTTTTTGTGCGTCCGAAAACACCGCCTTTTTGATCTATTCGATATTTGCCCCGCCTGCTTTTGAGGGACAGTGCGCCCCGACGCCGTCGTGTTCGGAATGCTGTCGTTGCACGCCGGCCAGCTGCATGGGCGGAACGATGAACAAGCACACGATGACCGAAAAACTCCCGAAAACGCCGGTATTTCCCGGCATTCCCAACGTCATTCACGGCAACGGCGCGATCGCCCAGGTGATGGGGCAGGTCTGCGGCGGGGTGATCGGCTATCCGATCACGCCATCGACCGAGATATCCGAAATCTATGAAGCGTTCCGCGCCGGCGGTGGCGTCAACATCTGGGGCCGGCACCCGTTCTTTTTCGAGCCCGAAGGCGAGCATTCCGCCCAGTCCGGCGCGCTTGGCGCCGCGCTCACCGGCGGCCAATACGTCTCCAACGCCTCGTCCAGCCAGGGCATCCTCTACGGCATCGAGTCGCACTACGTCACCGTCGGCAAGAAGGTCGGCGGCTTCGTCCTGCAAGTTGCCGCCCGCTCGGTGTCGAAGCATTCGCTCAACGTCATGGCCGGCCATGACGACGTCTATGCCCTGCTGCAATCCGGCTACACCATCCTGTTCGGCTCCAATCCTCAGGAAGCCGCCGACCTCGCCGCGATCTCCTACAAGATCAGCGCGATGTCGCTGATCCCCGTCGCCAACGTCATGGACGGCTTTGTCACCAGCCACATGATGAGCGAGGTGATGATGCCCGAGGACGACCTCTTGCGCGGTTTCGTGGGCGATCCGAACGACCGGATCATGTGCCCGACGGTTGCGCAGGAGATGCTGTTCGGCGCCAAGGGCCGGGTGTTCCAGCTCGAGCGCTACCTTGACCGTCATTCGGCTGATGTCGTGCCCGACGATGCCGCCAAGGTGGTCAAGTTCCTCAGGACCAATGCCGACGCCGTGGAAGCCGACAATGCCGGCGATCTGGTCAAGGAGACGCTCTCCCACCTCCCGGAGGAATTGCATCAGCAGTGGCGCCGCCAGTGGGTCAACGCCTATCAGAAGGGCACCCGCCAGCGGGTGCCGGCGCAGGTCGACATCCACAATCCGGGGCTGACCGGCGGCGTGCAGAACCAGCCTGATTTCCAGGCCGGCAGCGTCGACCATCGCACCCATTTCGTGCGCGACGTACCCCAGTTTGCCCGTGAAGCCATGGCCGAGTATTCGGCGCTCACCGGCCGCAGCTATGGTCCGATCAAGACGTTCGAATGTGACGACGCCGAAACCGTCGTCATCGGCCTTGGCTCGGTCACCGACGACGCCGAGGCGGTCGCCGCCTATCTGCGCCGCCAGGGCAAGAAGGTCGGCGTGATGTCGATCAAGATGCTCCAGCCCTTCCCGGAGGCCGAAGTCGTGGCCGCCCTGAAGGGCAAGCGGGCAGTGACGGTGCTCGAGCGCTCCGACGTCACGGCGCTGACGGCACTTGTCAATCAGGCGCTGGTCAAGGCGGTCGAGAACGCCGAAGAGGAACGCTATCCCGGTATTCCGGCGATGACCCGGCTGCCGAGGCTCACCACCGCGATCTTCGGTCTCGGCGCCCACGACCTGCAGCCGCGCCACCTGATCGCGGCGTTCGACAACATGGACGAGCAGTCCGCTCCCTTTGTCTATCTGGGCAGCCAGTTCTTCTCAAAGGACCCGAGCCCGCACATGGCCGAGCTTCAGGCGAAGCTCAGGGCCGCCTATCCCGAAACCGAACTGATGGCCCTGCAGACCAAGCCCAATCCGAGCCTTCTGCCGGACGGCGCTCTGCGCATCCGCTTCCACTCGGTCGGCGGCTACGGCACCATCGCTACCGGCAAGCTGTTGACCGACATCCTCGCCGGCGCGCTCAACCTGCATTCCAAGGCGGCGCCGAAATACGGTTCTGAGAAGAGTGGCGCGCCGACCAACTACTACATCACGCTCAGCCCTGAGCCGGTGAAGATCACCAATGCCGACCTCGAAGAGGTCGAGGTGGTGGTGTCGCCGGACCACAAGGTGTTCGCCCACAGCAATCCGCTGCGTGGCCTCGTCGCCGGTGGCACGTTCATCCTGCAGTCGAACCTGTCGCCGCTCGATGCCTGGAAGGAACTGCCGGAATTCGTACGCAAGACCATCACCACGAAGAACATCCGCTTCTTCGTGCTCGATGGCTTCGCCATCGCCAAGCGCCATGCTCCGACGCCGGAGCTTGAGACCCGCATGATGGGCATCGCCTTCATCGGCGCGGTCTGCGGCCATGTCGAGCGCGTGCTCGAAGGCGCCGACCAGGCGGCGGTGATGGAGAAGATCCGCAGCCAGATCGCCAAGAAGTTCGGCTCCAAGGGCGGCGCCATTGTTGACGGCAACATGGCGGTGATCCGCGACGGATCGGAGGCGACGATTGCGATCGACTATACCGCGCCGGAATTCGCCGACGTCGCGAGCAAGGCCGCACCGAAGCCGGCGTTCACTGCCGCGGTCTCCGAATCGATGTGCCGCATCCAGCGCGACTCCGCGCCGGCCGGCCTGTTCGACCGCGAATACTACGAAGAGACGGTGGCCGCTCCCTTCCGCGAGGGCACCATCGCCGAGGCGCCGGTCCTGCCGGGCAGCGGCATGTTCATGCCGTCCGGCACCGCAGCCGCAAAGGACAAGGGCCTGTTCCGGCGCAATGTGCCGATCTTCAATCCGGATCTGTGCACCGGCTGCCTGGAATGCACCATGGTCTGCCCGGACGCGGCCATTCCCGCCACCGTGCACGACATCGACGACTTGCTGCTCACGGCCCTCAAGCAGGCCGATATGCCGGCGGCGCAGCGCGAAGCGGCGCGCGGCTACGTCCGGCCGGTTGGCGAGGCGGTCCGCACGGCCTATCGCGCCGGCGGCGACGCCAAGTCGTTCGGGGCGGTGGTGGCGGAAGCCATCAATGGCCTCGATGTGGAAAGCGCGGTGGTCAAGCGCAATCTCGGCCGCATGGCCGAAGCTGCCGGGACATTGCCGGTGGCGCGGACGAAGCCGTTCTTCGATGCCATGGAGAAGGCGCAGCCCGGTTCCGGTGGGCTGTTCTCGGTGGCGATCGACCCCTGGAAGTGCTCCGGATGCCTGGAATGCATCGACGTCTGCGGGCCCAATGCGCTGAAAGAGGCGGAGCAGGACGCTCCTCTCCTTGAGAAGCTGCAGACCCAGTTCGAGTTCCTGTCGCGGACGCCGAACACGCCGGCGCGCTTCATCGACTCGGCATTCGAGCCGGAAGGCGACATCAAGCGCATCATGCTCGATCGCCACACCTACTACGCCACGACCGGCGGGCATGGCGCCTGCCGCGGCTGCGGCGAGGTCACTGCCATCCGCCAGGTGGTCGCGGCCAGTCACGCCATCCACGACCGCCACCGCCGGGCGCATATCCGCGAGCTGGAAGGGCTGGTCGCCGACCTGACGGCCAAGCTGCCGACGGTCTCCGACAATGCCGAGCGCGAGGCGCGCATTGCCAACGCCATCGAGGTGCTGGAAAAGCGGCTGTTCCTGATGGAAAGCGGGCCGACCGGCAACGGACCGGCCGCGGCGGTGATCGCCAATGCCACCGGCTGCAGCAGCGTCTACGCCTCGACCTTCCCGTTCAACCCCTACAACGATCCGTGGGTCAACAGCCTGTTCCAGGACAGCCCCGCGGTTTCGAAGGGCATCTTCGAGGGCCTGACGGCCTCCGCGGCCGTGGACTTCAAGGCCATGCGGGTCGCCCGGCTCGAGCTCGGCGACGCCTACAACCCGGCGACCGACGATGCGTTCCTCAGGAACTTCGGCTGGCCGGAATTCTCGCCCGAGGAACGGGCGATCCTGCCCACCGTGATCAGCATCAGCGGCGACGGCGCGGCTTACGACATCGGCTTCGGCAGCCTGTCGCGACTGCTCGCCAGCAAGACGCCGGTCAAGGTGGTGGTGCTCAACAGCGGTGTCTATTCCAACACCGGCGGCCAGACTTCGACCGCCAGCCTCTCCGCGCAGGACAGCGACCTCAGTCGCTTCGGCTCGGCCGTGTCCGGCAAGCAGGAGGACCGCAAGGAGCTCGGCCTGATCGCCGCGTTCCACCCGGACGTGTTCGTCGTGCAGAGCGCGACGGCGATGCCCGGCCACTTCCTCAAGAGCATGATGGCCTACCTCAAGCACACCAGCTCACCGGCGGTGCTCGACGTCTACACGCCCTGCCAGGCCGAGCACGGCATCGCCGATGCCGCGGCCAGCCGGAGGGCGAAGCTCGCGGTGGAGAGCCGCGTCAGCCCGGTGTTCGTCCACGACCCGAAGCTTGGTGCCTCCCTTGAGGAGCGCTTCTCGCTCGATGGCAATCCGGCGCTCGACAAGGACTGGGCGACGACGACGCTCGAATATGTCGAGGACGGCAAGGTCCAGCTCATGGATATGCCGCTGACCCCGGCGGAGTTCGCGCGCGGCGAAACCCGCTTCAAGAAGCAGTTCCGCCCGCTGAAGGACGATGCCGACGGCGTGCCGATCCACGAGTACATCGACCTGCCGCTCGCCGAACGCGCCGGCAAGACCCCCTATGTGGTGGCGACGGATGCCGAGCGCCGTCTGGTGCGCAGCGAAGTCGGGGCCATGGTGGTCCACCTCGTCGAGGAGCGCCGCAAGAACTGGCGCACGCTGCAGCATCTCGCCGGGCAGCGTGTCGCACAGCTCGACGCCGCGCATCACGCCGAGGTCGCTGCCCTGCAGCAGCGCTACGAGGAAGCGGTCAAGGCTCAGGAAGCCACGATGGACAGCATCGCGCGCGGCATGAGCGAACTGGCCGCCGCCTCCGCCGCGCCCGCGGCAGTCGGTGTAGCGGGTGCGCTGGCTCCGATTACGGCCGGCGCACAGGCGGCTGCGGCAGCTCCGGCAGCGGCCAACGGCTCGGACATCCCCCATATCCGCGACGAGGACATGGCCCTCTGCACCAACTGCAAGACTTGCTACCAGGAGGTGCCTGAGCTCTTCGAGCTGACCCGCATCGTGGTCGACGGGCAGGTGAAGGAAGTCGCCCGCACCATCCCCGGCGCGCTCGAGAAGATCGAGGTCACGCCGCAGCTCAGGGCGCGGCTCGCCAAGGTCGCCGCCAACTGCGACGGGGAGATCGTGAAATGAACGTCGTTGTTGCCGAGCCCCAGGACGTCGCGGTAGCCCAGGACGACCTGTTCCTGAAGCAGCTCGACGTCCTCAAGAAGCACCTGACCGCCGACCCGAAGTCGCTGCGCCACCTGTTCGTGGCCGACGGCACCCAGGCGATCGCGTGGGAGTTCCAGCAGCCGGAGATCGGCGAGCGCTTCATCGGCGTTCTGTGGAACCTGCTGTTGCGCGGCGACGACATGAGCACCGTGCTGCAGCGCTTCATCTGGGACGTGCCGCTGAAGTTCAAGCGCAGGTTCATCAAGGCGATCGACGTTCACCTCTCGGCCCGCTATCCGATGTTCAAGGGCCTTTCGGAGAATTGGCCGGCCGAGAACTTCATCCCTCCCTATATCCGTCCGCCGGAGCAGCGCTCGCACGACTTCGACCTCGTCAACCAGGGCTATCTCGGCTACATGAATCTCGGCTACTCGCTGCGCGAGGTGGAGCTCTTCGTGTGGCTGGAAGTGCTGCGCGACAAGCAGTGCGACGAGCGGCCGTGCGAAGTCGGCGTCCTGCTGGAAGGTCAGAAGAAAAAGAAACTCGGCGGCTGCCCGGTCAAGATCCACATCCCCGAGATGATCGACCTGATCGGCAAGGGCAGGATCCGCGAGGCGCTCGAGCTGATCGAGGCCGCCAACCCGCTCCCCGATGTCACCGGTCGGGTTTGCCCACAGGAAAACCAGTGTCAGGGCGTGTGCACCCATACCAAGCGGCCGATCGAGATCGGCCAGCTCGAATGGTATCTGCCCGAACACGAAAAGCTGGCCGATCCGGACCTCATGAAGCGCTTCGCCGGCCACGTCAGCCCGTGGGCGCGGGCGAACAAGCCACCGGTCGCAGTCGTGGGCTCCGGCCCGTCCGGCCTGATCAACGCCTATCTGCTGGCCGTGGAAGGCTTCCCGGTCACGGTGTTCGAGGCCTTCCACGAACTCGGCGGCGTGCTGCGCTACGGCATTCCCGAGTTCCGCCTGCCCAACACGCTGATCGACGACGTCGTCGCCAAGATCGACGCGCTCGGCGGCCGCTTCGTCAAGAACTTCGTCGTCGGCAAGACCGCGACGCTGGAAGACCTGAAGCAAGCCGGCTTCTGGAAGATCTTCGTCGGCACCGGCGCCGGCCTGCCGACCTTCATGAACGTGCCGGGCGAACATCTCCTCGGCGTCATGTCGGCCAACGAGTTCCTCACCCGCGTCAACCTGATGCGCGCCCTCGATCCGAAGTACGAGACGCCTCTGCCCGAGGTGAAGGACAAGCAGATACTGGTGATCGGCGGCGGCAACACGGCCATGGATGCGGCTCGCACCGCCAAGCGGCTGGGCGGCAACGTCACCATCGTCTATCGCCGTACGCAGGCCGAAATGCCGGCCCGCGTCGAAGAGCTTCACCACGCGCTGGAGGAAGGCATCGATCTCGCGGTGCTGGTTTCGCCGCGCGAGTTCGTCGGCGACGAGCACACCCATTTCGTCACCCACGCCATCGTCGACATCAACGAACTCGGCGAACCGGACGCCTCCGGTCGCCGGCGGCCCAAGCCTACCGGCCAGACCAAGCAGATGGCGGCCGACCTCGTCATCATGGCGCTCGGCAACGCCGCCAACCCGATCATCAAGGACTCCGAGCCCGGCCTCAAGGTCAGCAAGTGGGGCACGATCGAGGTCGGCGAGGACTCCCAGGAGACCTCGATTGCCGGCGTCTATACCGGCGGCGACGCGGCCCGCGGCGGTTCCACCGCGATCCTGGCCGCAGGCGACGGCCAGGCGGCGGCGCGCCAGATCGTCGGCGATATCCCGTTCAGCGCTGGAAGAAGTGCGCCAGATGGTCGAGAAGGCCGCGCACTACACCGAACTCGGCCAGTCTCGCCAGACCATCGTCTCGCGCACCGAGCTGTCCACCGGCATCGTGGAAATGACCGTGCGTGCGCCGATGGTCGCTCACTCCGCCCATGCCGGCCAGTTCGTGCGCGTGCTGGCCAGCGACGACGGCGAGCTCATCCCCCTGACCCTGGCGGATTGGAATGCCGAGGCCGGCACCATCGATCTCGTTATCCAGGGCATGGGCACGTCCACCCAGCTGATGAACCGCATGGCGGTGGGCGACTCATTCGCCGGCATCGCCGGCCCGCTCGGGCGGCCGAGCGACGTCAAGCCCTGCAAGGCGGGCGAGACGGTCGTGTTCACCGCCGGCGGCGTCGGCCTGCCTGCGATCTTCCCGATCGCCAGGGCCCATCTCAGGATCGGCAACCACGTCACGCTGATCGTCGGCTTCCGTTCCGCGAACCTCCTGTTCTGGACCGGCAAGGACGAACGCCTCGGCAAGCTGCAGGCGGAGTTCGGCGACCAGCTCGACGTCATCTACACCTCCAACGACGGGACCTTCGGCCAGAAGGGCTTCGTCACCACGCCGCTGGAAGAGATGCTCAAGGCGGGGGCGTCCCAAGGGGCGCAAGATCGCCGAGGTCATCGCCGTCGGTCCGCCGATGATGATGCGGGCGGTCAGCGACCTCACCAAGCCCTATGGCGTGCCGACCGTTGCCAGTCTCAACTCCATCATGGTGGATGCCACCGGCATGTGCGGCGCCTGCATGGTGCCGGTGCTGACGGAGGGCAAGACCAAGCGCCTCCATGCTTGCATCGATGGGCCGGAGTTCGACGCCCACACCATCGAGTGGGACAAGTACATGCCGCGTTTCGGCCAGTTCAAGGCACAGGAGACCCACAGCCGCGAGCTTCACGGTCTCGCCTGACGTGCGTTGGAATTGATTCGGCTTCTGCGGCCGGGGTTTCAGCAGAAACCCCGGCCGTAATCGAGTGGACAGATGGCAAGCGAGACCCGCGACGTCGAGCGCCTGAACGCCTTCACCGATGGCGTCGTCGCGATCGCCATCACGCTGCTTGTGCTCGACATCCATCTGCCACGCCCCGCTGGCGGGCTTGGCGACACGGAACTGCTCGCCGACCTCATGGCCATCTGGCCGAAATATCTCGGCTACGTGATCAGCTTCCTTGTGATCGGCAATTTCTGGGTCGGACATGCCCGTCGCCTGCGAACGCTGAAGTCGGTCGATGCCACGCTGCTTTGGCTGAATGTTCTGTTCCTGCTGGTCGTCGGTTTCATGCCCTTCGTCACATCGGTGCTCAGCGAGAGCGACGGCCGCGTTGCGACGATCCTCTACGCCGCCACCATGATCCTCGCCTCGCTGCTGCTGACGCTCGTCTGGCGTTATGCCGTGCGCCGGGAGCATGTCGTTCTGCCCGAAGCCGAGCGACGCGTGGAAAGCCTTCGCGCGCTGATCGTGCCCGGGGTCTTCGCGCTTTCGATCGTTGTGGTTTGGTTCGCGCCCGGCTATGCACGGCAAACCTGGCTGCTGCTCGTCCCGCTTCTGATGGTGAACCGGCGCCTCGCGCGCGCCGGAAGTCGATGGATCCGGTCGCCCGACCCGCTGTGACGAAAGGGCGCGCCGATTTCGGGTCGTCACGTCAGCGCCGGCGGGCCTAAACGGACGTCCGTGGTCACGATCGACACCGAATTGGTCTGGCCGTCGAGGTTTGCCCGTGCGCGCCCTATCGATTGTCGCCCATCCCAACACCAACAACAGCCTGAGCCACGCCATGGACGTGGTGGCGCGCGCCGTTCTGGCGCGCCGCGGCTATGAGATCGCCCATCACGACCTCTACGCGGAGGGCTTCGATCCGGTGCACCGGACAGGCGAGGGCGGAACGGCGTCGTCGGATGCTCTGGTCGAGCAGCACTGCGCCGAATTGACCAAGGCCGATGTGATCCTCGTCTCGCATCCGAACTGGTGGGGCCAGCCGCCAGCCATCCTGAAGGGATGGATCGACCGGGTGTTCCGCCTCGACACCGCCTATGCCTATCCCCACGGTGCGGGCTTCGATGCGCCGCCGGTCGGTCTCCTCAGCGCCAAATGTGCCTTCGTCTTCAACACGTCGAACACGTCGTCGCGGCGCGAGATGGAGGTGTTCGGCGATCCCCTGCAACGGCTCTGGTCCGACTGCGTCTTCGGCTTCTGCGGGGTCGGCAAGGTCGTCCGCCGCATGTACGGGCCGGTCACCGGCAGCACGCCGGAAGAGCGTGCCGAGTGGCTCACCCAGGTTGCCGCGCTCATCGACGCAAACGCCTAAACTAGGTTCGGCAGCTCGGCCCCAGAAGCAGACCGCCGCCCGGCGGGGACCGGACGGCGGCAATGGTGATCAGGACCCAAGACGCCTTAGAGGGGGGGCAGGATGAGGCGCCTTTCGAGCGGGAACTCGGGAAACCACGGTCCTGACCTCTTGCGCATACCTAGCTAGACTGCCCGTCGATGCCTGTCTGTGACGGGCGTCACAAACCCCGGCAACGAACCGCGCCCTCGCTTCAACGAACGACGCTAACCAGCGTGTTTTCCTTGCCGTTTTCCTGAACCAGCTTGTAGAAGATCTTGGCGTTGGCCGGCAGCAGCCGCACGCAGCCGTGCGATGCCGGCCGCCCGAGTCGGCGCACCTCGGTCGTTCCATGGACGGCATAGCCGCCGTGAAAGAACACCGACCAGGGCATCGGGGCGTTGTGGTACTTTTTCGAGCGGTGCCTGGGCGACAGCCACTGGGCCTGCCACTGTCCGGTCGGCGTGCCGTAGCCCCTGCGGCCCGTCGAGACCCTGAACACGTAGGACAGCTTCTCCTCGACATAGACCGTCATGGTCTGGTCGGAGAGGTCGACGCGTGCCACGACCTTCGGCACCGAGGGCTCCTCGGGCGCCGTCACGGCGGCCTCCGGGGTCACGTCGACGTCCACCTCGGTGACCGCCATCATCGGCGTGTTGGCGATCTTGAGCTCCTCGGCCAGCGCCGAACCGCCATAGAGGCCGGCAATCGCCGTCGCCACTGCAAGCGTCAGCACCGGGAGTGCCCGCGACGGTGCGCGGTCCACGGCTTGCTCGTTCGCTGACAAGAGCGTCCTCCCGGACCTCAGCGCGTCACGACAATCGTGGTGCTGCCGCGGGACTGGCTGACCAGCGAATAGAGTGTTGCAGCATTGCTCGGATGCAGCCGCACGCAGCCGTGCGAAGCCGGTCGGCCCAGGTACCGGGTGGAGTAGGTACCGTGAATGGCAAAGCCGCCGAGGAAGAAGATCGAATGCGGCATCGGCGACATGTGATACTTGCGCGAGTACCACATCGGCACCAGCCGCTGCGGACGGAACGTGCCGGTGGGTGTCACATATCCGTGGCGCGCTGTGGAAACGGGCCAGACATAACGCTGGGCACCGTTGATGTAGACATGCATCATCTGCTCGGAGAGGTCGATGCGCGCGACAATGGACGATGCCATAGCAGGTGCAGCGCAAAGCACGGCGGTAACCGCCAACGCCCAGACAGTCTTCTTCATGGGTCCCAGCCCCCCTGTTCTTGCGCGGCCTGGGGCGGCCGCAAAACCTCCTCGTTACTATTACAAGGCTAGACTAGCACAGGGACCGTGAACAACGCGTAACTGGCTGAAATCTGCAAGAACTTGGACAAAGTTCCGTGAACGCATTCGGCGTCATGTGCAACCGGCCGCCCGGGTCTCTGTCGCAAAAATGTTGGAATTCCAGCGTTTGCAACCTGGCTTGGCCGGCGATATGGTGCCGCCGCGCCGCCCGAGCGCTGGATCAACCGGGGACGCCGACGAGGGCAAATGGCCGACATATTCAAAGAGGTCGATGAGGATCTCCGCCGCGAACAGCTCAAGAAGCTTTGGGACCGTTTTGGTCCATTTGTCATCGGGCTGGCGATTCTCATCGTGGTGGCGACTGCCGGCTACCGCGGTTGGGTCTATTGGCAGGAGAGGCAGGCGCAGGCGACCGGCGACCGTTTCATTGCCGCGCTCGATCTTGCCGCCAAGGGCGAGCACGAGCAAGCAATCGCCGCGCTGAAAGCGATCGAGGCCAACGGCAGCGGGCAATATCCCGTGCTCGCCGGGTTCCGCGTTGCCTCCGAGATGGCGGCGGCCGGCAAAACTCAAGACGCCATCCAGGAATATGACGCGATTGCTGCCAAGAGCGGCGCCTCCGGCGCGGTGAAGGCTCTCGCCCGGCTGCGCGCCGCCGCCCTGCTGGTCGACAGCGCGAGCCTTGCCGACATGGAGAAGCGCCTCGGCGACCTTGCCAGCACCGGCAATGTGTGGCGCCACAATGCCCGCGAGTTGCTCGGCCTGACGGCCTGGCGGGTGGGCGACTACGAGGCGGCGCGCAAGTATTTCGACGAGATCAACAGCGACCAGGAATCGCCTGCGGACCTGCGCCAGCGCGCCCAGGTGATGCTTTCCCTGATCACGGCGCGCATCGGGGCGCCGCCGGCGCCCGCCAAATCGTAGTCGGCGAGGGCGCCGACCCGCGGCGCCATGCAGGGATGGCCATGTCGACCAGCAGACGGGCGCTGCGTGTCGCCATCATCGGTCGGCCGAATGTCGGCAAGTCGACGCTGTTCAACCGGCTCGTCGGCAAGCGGCTGGCGCTGGTCGATGACCTGCCGGGCGTGACCCGCGACCGGCGCGAAGGCGAGGCCCGCATCGGTGAGCTCGAATTCATCGCCATCGATACCGCGGGCCTCGACGAGGCCGCACCGGACTCGCTCGCCGGGCGCATGCGTGCCCAGACCGAGGCCGCGGTTCGCTCGGCGGATGTCAGCCTGTTCATCGTCGATGCCCGCACCGGCCTGACCCCGCTCGACCGCCACTTCGCCGAGCTGCTGCGCGCCCTCGGCAAGCCCATCGTTCTGGTCGCCAACAAGGCCGAGAGCCGCGCGGCGCAGGCCGGCATCCTCGAAACCTACGCGCTGGGTCTTGGCGATCCGGTCGCCATTTCCGCCGAACATGGCGAGGGACTCGGCGAACTCCACGATGCGATCCTGGCCCATGCCGGCGAGGAGGGGCGGGAAGAAGACGGCGAGGCGGCCGAGGACGAGGACCGTCCGATCCGCGTTGCCGTCGTCGGCCGCCCGAACGCCGGCAAATCGACGCTGATCAACCGCATGATCGGCGAGGACCGGCTGCTCACCGGGCCGGAGGCCGGCATCACCCGCGATTCCATTTCCGTCGACTGGCGCTGGGGCGAGCGCGATTTCCGCCTGTTCGACACCGCCGGCCTCAGGCGCAAGGCGCGTGTCGACGGCAAGCTCGAGAAGCTCGCCGTCGGCGACGCGTTGCGCGCCGTGCGCTTTGCCGAGGTGGTGATCCTCGTCCTCGATGTCGGCCAGCCTTTCGAGAAGCAGGACCTGCAGATCGCCGATCTCGTCGAGAGCGAGGGGCGCGCCATCGTCATCGCCCTCGACAAATGGGACCTGGTCACCGACCGTCAGCGCGCCCTGGTCGATCTCAAGGCTGAGGCGGAGCGTCTCTTGCCGCAGATAGCCGGCGTCGCCCTGGTGCCGGTCTCCGGCGTTACCGGCGAAGGCATCGACAGGCTGATGGAAGCGGTGGTCAGCGCCCACGCGCTGTGGAACCGCCGCGTATCCACCGCGCGGCTGAACCGCTGGCTGCCGGAAATCCTCGAACGGCACCCGCCGCCGGCGGTCGCCGGGCGGCGCGTCAAGCTGCGCTACCTGACCCAGGCCAAGGCGCGCCCGCCGACCTTCGTCGCTTTCTGCTCGCGTCCGGAAGCCTTGCCCGACGCCTGGCGGCGCTATCTGGTCAATGCGCTGCGCAACGATTTCAAGCTGCCCGGCGTGCCCATCCGCCTGACGCTGCGCAAGGGCGACAACCCCTATGAGGGGCGCAAGCGCCGGAAGAGCTGAGGGCTACGAGAAGCGCTGCGTCTCGCCGGTGGCGTATTCGAACAGGACGCCGTTCTCAGTGTAGTCGGGCGAGAGCATGCGCACGATCTCGGGCACGACGGCATCCGGCGTCTTCAGGGTTTCCGGGTCCTCGCCCGGCATCGCCTGGGCGCGCATATGGGTCCTGAGCGGCCCCGGATTGAGGAGATTGGCACGCACGGTCGTGTTGGCCATCTCGCCGGCATAGGTCCTGACCAGCGCCTCCAGCGCCGCCTTGCTGGCGGAATAGATGCCCCAGAACGGCCGGCAGGATCTCGTCGCACCGGACGTGACGAACAGCGCGCGACCGGCATCGGACTGGCGCAGCAGCGGATCGAACGACCGGATGAGGCGCCAGTTGGCCGTGACGTTGACGGCCATCGCAATGTCCCACACCTTCGGATCGAGATGGCCGAGCGGCGTCACCACGCCGAGCACGCCGGCATTGCCGAACAAGATATCGAGCTTGCCCCAGCGCTCGTAGATCACGCCGCCGAGGCGGTCGATGCCGGCATAATCCTTGAGGTCGAGCGGGACCAGTGTGGCTGCGCCGCCCTTGGCGCGGATGGCGTCGTCGAGCTCCTCCAGGCCGCCGGCGGTGCGCGCCACCGCCACAACGTGCGCGCCGGCTTCGGCGAGGCCGAGCGCCGCCGCGTAGCCGATGCCGCGTGATGCGCCGGTGACGACGGCGATGCGTCCTTCGAGGCTTGCCACCGTGCTAGCCGGCTCCTGCGGCGCGCGGGAAGGGGTGGATGTTGTCGGCGGCCTCGCGGTCGGTCAGCCGCGTCGGATAGGCACCGGTGAAGCAGGCGTCGCAGAATTGCGGTGCGTCGTTGTCGCGGTCCGTTGCGCCGACCGCGCGATAGAGCCCGTCGATCGACAGGAAGCCGAGGCTGTCGACCTTGATGAAGTCGGCCATCGCCTCGACCGACATGCGCGCGGCGATGAGCTGCGCCTCCTCCGGCGTATCGACGCCGTAGAAGCAGGAATGCGCCGTCGGCGGACTGGCGATGCGCATGTGGACCTCGGCGGCGCCGGCATCGCGGATCATCTTCACGATCTTCTGCGAGGTGGTGCCGCGCACGATCAAATCGTCGACCAGCACCACCCGCTTGCCGGCCAGCACATCGCGGTTGGCGTTGTGCTTGAGGCGGACGCCCATGTGACGGATGGCGTCCGAGGGCTCGATGAAGGTACGGCCGATATAGTGGTTGCGGATGATGCCGAGATCGAAGGAGAGGCCCGCCGCCTCGGCGTAGCCGATCGCCGCCGGCGTGCCGGAATCGGGCACCGGGACCACGAGATCGGCAACGGCCGGCTTCTCACGGGCGAGCTCGGCGCCGATGCGCTTGCGGATCTCATAGACGCCGCGCCCCTCGACCGAGGAGTCGGGCCGGGCGAAATAGACGTACTCGAAGATGCAGAAGCGGCTCTTCGCCGGCGGGAAGGGAAACAGGCTCTCGATCCCGTCCTCCGTCACGATCACCATCTCGCCGGGCTTGACGTCGCGGACGAAGCGCGCGCCGATGATGTCGAGCGCGCAGGTTTCCGAGGCGAGGATGGTGGCGCCGTCGAGATTGCCGATGACCAGCGGGCGCACGCCGAGCACGTCGCGGCAGCCGATCATCTTCTTGGTCGACAGGCAGACCAGCGACCAGGCGCCCTCGATCTTGTGCAGGGCATCGACGATGCGGTCGGTGAGCAGCGTCCGGCTCGACGTGGCTATGAGGTGCGGGATCACCTCGGTATCTGAGGTCGACTGGAAGATCGAGCCGCGGCGCTGGAGCTCGTCCTGCAGGGCGAGCGCGTTGGTCAGGTTGCCGTTGTGGGCAACGGCGAAGCCGCCGCCGGAGAACTGGGCGAACAGCGGCTGGATATTGTGCTCGATCGAACCGCCGTGGGTCGAATAGCGATTGTGGCCGATGGCGCGGTCGCCGGCGAGGCTCTCCACCACGCTCGGATCGGTGAAGGTATCGCCGACCAGACCGACATGGCGCTCGGCGTGGAAGCCGGTGCCGTCGAAGGAAACGATGCCCGACGCCTCCTGGCCGCGATGCTGGAGCGCATGCAGACCGAGCACGGTGAGCGCCGCGGCATCGGGGTGACCGAAGACGCCGAAAACACCGCACTCCTCGCGCAGCTTGTCGTCGTCGAAAGGCCGCGTCGTCAACTGGTCCATGGTCCCGTTTCCCGCGGCGTCAGTTCCCGCCGTTCTCGATCAGCCGGTTGAGCTGCTGCCGCGAGGCGTCGCTCGGGCCGGAGCCTGTGTCGCCCGCAGCCGGGGCGGCATCGGGCGGCGAATCGTCCGGCGCCTGACTAGCGTCGCCGCCGGTGCTGCCACGGTTGCCAAAGAGATTCTTCACCTGCGCCTCCAGATCCTGCGGCAGCGCATCCATCAACTGGTTGCCCAGGGACTCCAATATAGGCTTGCTCTTGGCATGTGCCATCCAGCCGGGCGTCGTCTGGGCCAGCCACAGGAAGAAGGCCTGCGCCACGACCATGAGCAGCACTCCGCGTGCTGCCCCGTAGAGAAAGCCAAGCCCGCGGTCGACGGCACCAACTCGGCTGTCGAGGACGAAGTCCGCGGCCTTCATCGAGATGAAGCTGACGATGATGAGGGCGATGAGGAAGATGACGGTTGCCGAGGCGATGGACGACGCCGTCTTGTTATTGAGGAAGGACTGGAACAGCGGAAGCGGCAGCTTGTAGAGCAGGTAGGCCGCGGCTGCCGCTGCGGCCCATGACACCAGGGTCAGCACTTCGCGCACGAAGCCGCGCAACATGGCGAGCAGGGCGGAAATGAGCACGACCACAAGGACGATGATGTCGAGAAGCGATGGCATGATCTCACGGGACTAAGAGCGGCCGAGCAAGGCTCTAGCACGATTCTGGCGGCAAGTGAGTGCGCCGGATACCTTCGCGACGGACTGCACGGCGCCATGCGCCTTGAATCTGCTGCTTCACATATCTGTCCAAGCCATTGGGATCAATGGCTTTCGGTGCGCAATGCACAGGTGGGGGAGGGCGGAGGTTCAGTCGCGGGAGTCGGCCACTACGGCAATCGCGGCGACCAGATCGGCGAGCGCGGCAACCGTGGTTCTCTCCGCCGTGCCGGAATCCTTGGTCTCCGGCATGGTGGCGCGGGAAAAGCCGAGCTTCTGCGCTTCCTTCAGCCGTGCCGGGGCGTGGGGCACCGGGCGCACGGCGCCGGACAGGCTGACCTCGCCGAAATAGACGGTGTCGGCGGGCAGCGGCGCGCCGAGGCGTGACGACACCAGCGCGGCGGCGACGGCGAGGTCGGCGGCGGGTTCCGCGATCCTCAGGCCCCCGGCGACGTTGAGATAGACGTCGCAATCGCCTAGCCGCACGCCGCAATGGGCCTCAAGCACCGCCAGCACCATGGCGAGCCGCCCGGAATCCCAACCGATGACGGCCCGGCGCGGCGTGCCGAGCGTGGTGGGGGCGACCAGCGCCTGGATCTCGACCAGCAGCGGCCGCGTGCCTTCCATGCCGGCGAAGACCGCGGCGCCGGGCGTGGTGGCGTTGCGGTCGCCGAGGAACAGCTCGGACGGGTTGGCGACCTCGCCGAGCCCGGCTCCGGTCATCTCGAACACGCCGATCTCGTCGGTGGGGCCGAAGCGGTTCTTGACCGCGCGCAGGATGCGGAAGTGGTGGCTGCCCTCGCCCTCGAAATAGAGCACGCCGTCGACCATGTGCTCGACCACGCGCGGGCCGGCGATCTGGCCGTCCTTGGTGACGTGGCCGACGAAGACCACCGCGGTGCCGGTCTGCTTGGCGTAGCGGATGAGCGCCTGCGACGCGGCGCGCACCTGGGTGACGGTGCCCGGCGCGGAATCGGCGAGGTCGGTCCACAGCGTCTGGATGGAATCGATGATGACCAGCGCAGGCGGCCTGTCGGCGGCAAGAGTCGCCAGGATGTCCTCGACGCTGGTCTCGGCGGCGATCTTCACCGGTGCGTCGGTCAGCAACAGGCGTTCGGCCCTGAGCCTGATCTGGGCTACCGCCTCCTCGCCGGAGACGTAGACCACCGGCTGGCCGGTCGATGCCAGCTTGCCTGCCACTTGCAGCAGCAGCGTCGACTTGCCGATGCCGGGATCGCCGCCGACCAGCAGCGTCGAGCCGCGCACGAAGCCGCCGCCGGTCACCCGGTCGAATTCGGCGATGCCGGAGCGGATGCGCGGGGCGTCGTCGATGGCGCCGGCGAGCGAGGTGAGCGCCACCGGGCGGCCCCTGCCGAGCTTGCGCGCCGCCGGGCTCGCCGCAACGCCGCCGCCGGTACTCTCTTCGACCAGCGTGTTCCATTCGCCGCAATCGTCGCACTTGCCCTGCCAGCGCGAGGAGGTGGCGCCACAGTTCTGGCAGATGAAGGCTGTCTTCAGGCGGACGACTGACGAGCGGGCCACGCGGCGTTCTCCACGTTGATGTTCTTGTTATGTTCTCACGGATTCGGGAGGATGGCAATGGGCACGGAACCTCCTGCCCGGCGCCGATGTTCCCCTCTCAGGCAATTCAGCGAGGAAAGTGACATGACCGAACAACCGCTGGGCGTCTTTCGCCTCGTACCCAAGGCCCCGCCGGACGACAGCGGCTGGGATCTCGCCCCCAACCAGGGCGAGGTCGTGGTGCGGGCGCACTCGCCCGCCGACGCTCGGGTGGTGGCGGCCGAGGCCGAGGGGGATTTCCCGGAACTCAACGCCAAGCCCGCAGACGGGGTGCGCACGGCGCCAGCGAGCGCCTTCCGCGACGTCAGGCTGTATGCGGTCGTCGAGGAGAAGGGGGAGGGCTTCGACGCCAACGGGGCACGCGGCGTCATCGAAGGGCGGCCCGATCCGGCCGCCCTCCGTCCGGTGAAGCAGGGCCGCACCTAGCGGCGGTACCGGCGCGGCTGGGTGCGCAGCGCAACCGGCTGATGGTGAAGCTGCGGCCAGTGGTGTGCCCGCAGCCGCGGCGCGATCTGCCAGGCCAGCGGAGCGGCGAGGATGAGGCTGGCGATCACAACCACCGGAATCCAGATGGCGGCGCCGGCACGGGACGCCATCAGTGCGATGATCAGGCCGCCGCCAAAGAGCACGGCATTGGTCATCATGTAGACGAGCATGGCGATTGCGGCACGCGTCTTTGTCTTCGGGTTCATGACGTCTGCTCCTTCCCAAGTGCGGACTTGGAGAAGCAACGCCTGACGCGGGCAGCGGGTTCCCACGGGCGGGGCCGGGGGTCCAACTGTGGGTCCCGGTTCCGCAGTGCGGTACTGCGCACCGCATTGCACCTGGGACACAGACCCTCGTTCCCGCGCTCTATCCGAGCCGGGTCATGAACATTTCAAAGAGCTCTCCCCTCGCACTGAGGGGGTGGCGGGCGCCCGGCGAATGCCGTGCGGTTACTCCGCGAAACTGGGGGCGCTCACCGAGCGCCCGCCGCGGCGATTTTCTTCCGTCTCCCGGCAAGCTCTACGCCCTGCTTTCCTCGATCCCCGTCGGGCCTCTTTGCGCGATCCCGGTCGGGCTTACAGCCCTCCTCGGTCTCTTGCGGCCCTCCACGGTCTCTCGGTCGCAGGGTTCAGGCCCTGAGGGCGGCCGGTCGTAGTGCCGACGGTCCCGCCGGGAACGCCCCGATGGGGAAAGGTCGGAAACCTCTCCCGAGCGGGGGCACCGCTCCGCTCCCCCCACGACGTTCCGGTCGACACGGGACCCCTTGCGGGAGCGGATAACGCATCCTCTCATGGGGTCTGGGGACCGGGGATAGATTTATTTTCGGCCCGGAGGTGGGGATGGCTGAGCCAAGGTGAAGAAGGCCTCAAGGCCCGCCGACATAGACCCGCTGGTAGCGTCGGCCGAGGTCGGTCAAGAGCTCGTAGCCGATGGTGCCGGCGTGTCGGGCGACGTCGTCCACGGGGATGTGCCGACCGAAGAGTTCCACCCAATCGCCGCGGGTGACGCCCGGAATGTTGGTGACGTCGATAGTGATGAGGTCCATCGACACCCGCCCGACCAGCGGCGCCCGCTGGCCGCGGACCCACACCCAGGCGCCCGGGCGTTCGTCGGTGGCACCGGCCAGCCGATGATAGCCGTCGGCATAGCCGATAGAGAGGGTGGCAAGGCGGGCAGGCTGCTTGAAGCTCTGCGTCGCGCCATAGCCAACCGTCTCGCCTTCCTCGGCCTCGCGCACGGCCAGCACTCGTGCCTCCAGCGTCACCACCGCGCGCATGGGATTGGTGATCCCCTGCACGGCGACGCCGCCATAGAGCGCAATGCCCGGCCGCACGAGGTCGAAGTGATAGTCGGGCCCGAGGAACACGCCGGCGGAATTGGCGAGCGATGCCGGCAGGTCGGGGAACTGCGCCCGCACCTCGGCGAAAAGGGCAAGCTGGCGGCGGTTCATCGGATGGTCGGGCGTATCGGCGCAGGCGAGATGCGAGATGACCAGGTCGGGCGCCAGAGTGGTGAGCAACCGCTCGTCGCGGCGGAGATCGAGCGCCTCATGCAGCGTCAGGCCCAGGCGGTTCATGCCGGTATCGACATGCACCGCCGCGCCGGTTCCTCCGCCCGCCTTGCGGAAGGCGGCCCATTCCTCGATCTCCGGCCAGGAGCCGAGCACCGGGCGGATATCGAAGCGGGCATAGGCGTCGGCGCCGCCAATGAGGCCGTTGAGGACGTAGATGACCGCATTCGGCAGCGCTTCGCGCAGGCGCCGCCCTTCATCGGGCAAGGCGACGAAGAAGGTGGTGCAGCCCGCCGCCGCCAGCGTCTTCCCGGCTTGCTCCAGCCCGCTGCCATAGCCGTCGCCCTTGACCACGGCGGCGGTGGCATGGCCGCCGCCGGCGACGTGATCGGCCAGCGCCTTCCAGTTGGCGGCGAGCGCCACAAGGTCGACGGTGAGGCGACCGCCGGCGGGAAGTGATTCAGGGGATGCGACCATGGCGGCAGAGTATAGGGGATTTCGGCGCGAGACGCGCCGGCAATGAACCGGAGAGCGTCGACACGCTCTATAGCGGCTCTCCGGCGACCGCCTTGGCGTAGCGGTCCATCAGCAGCGGCCAGCCGCCCTCCTTGACGCTCATCTGCTGGCGGTATTTCTCCCAGCCCGGACCGTGGCGGGGGAAATCGCGGTGGACCAGCACCACCTCGGTGGTGCCGCCCTCCTGCGCAACGAAGCGCACGTCGACGCGGCTGGCGCCGGCCTCGTTGTCGATGATGGTGCGGTCTGGCGATATCTGCCAGGCGAGCACCAGATGGCTCGGGCGGAAGTAGGACAGCACCGTGCCCCAGACCGTCTCGCCACCGGCCTTGTCGCGCTCGATGGCACGGCCGTTCATCTTCGGCTCGATCAGGATCTCGGCGAGGTTGTCGCCGGCCAGCGTGTATTTCGCCGGCCACCACCTGCCGAATTCATCGACGAACACGGCGAAAGCGCGCTCCGGCGTCGCCGTCACCGTGCGGCTGACGACGAGCAGTTCCTTGGTGCCGCTTGCCCGGTCTCCGCCGCCGCTCTCTTCCTTGCTGCCGAACAGCCACTTGAACATTCTTGCACTCCCTTCGCTGCCGGCAGCTTACAGGAATTCGGCGGGGGAGGGCCATGTTCATGGCCGACTTGGCGGGGCGTCATCCTCCGGCGAGGCGCAGCCGGCGCCGGACGATCGTTCTCCGCGGATATAGCCCATCTTCGTCACGCGCCGAACCTGCCGAAGCTGGTCCTCCGGTCAAGCCGGAGGACGACAGGCGGGCTACCCCTCGAACGGCACCGGATAGGCGCCGTCCTCGGCGAGGTTGGAGAAGCGGGTGAGTGCGTCCTCGAAATGAAGGCGCACGGTGCCCGTCGGTCCGTGGCGCTGCTTGCCGATGATCACCTCGGCGATGCCGTGGACCTTGCCCATGTCGTCCTGCCACTTGAAGTATTCCTCGGTGCCGGGCTTCGGCTCGGAGTTCTTGAGGTAATACTCCTCGCGGTAGATGAAGAGCACGACGTCGGCGTCCTGCTCGATGGAGCCCGAACTCGCGCAGATCCGAGAGTTGCGGGTGCTTGTCCTCGCGTTGCTCGACCTGGCGCGAAAGCTGCGACAGGGCAACGATGGGGACGTTGAGCTCCTTGGCCAGCGCCTTCAGCGTCGTGGTGATCTCGGTGATTTCCTGCACGCGGTTCTCGGACGAGCGTCGCGAGGTGCCGATGAGGAGCTGGATGTAGTCGACGATCAGGAGATCGAGGCCGCGCTGGCGCTTCAAGCGGCGGGCGCGGGCGGCGAGCTGCGCGATGGAGAGGCCGCCGGTCTGGTCGATGTAGAAGGGGATGCGCTGCATCTCGCGCGAGGCCTCGACGATGCGGGCGAAGTCGCTTTCGTCGATGCGGCCGCGGCGGATATTGGCCGAGGAGACGCCGGACTGCTCGGCGATGATGCGTGTGGCGAGCTGTTCGGCCGACATTTCCAGCGAGAACAGACCGACGATGCCGCCATCGACCGTCTTCATGCTGCCGTCGGGCTGCAATTCGCCGCGCCACGCCTTGGCGATGTTGAAGCCGACATTGGTGGCCAGCGCCGATTTGCCCATGCCCGGGCGGCCGGCGACGATGATGAGGTCGGAGGACTGCAGACCGCCCATCAGCCGGTCCATGTCGTCGAGGCCGGTGGCCAGCCCCGACAGATGCCCATCACGCTTGTAGGCGGCGCTGGCGAGGTCGATGGCGCTGGTGAGCGCTGTGTCGAAAGACTGGAAGCCGGCGCCATATTGGCCCTTTTCGGCGAGGTCGAAGAGGCGCTTCTCGGCCTCCTCGATCTGCGTGCCGGGCGTCTGCTCGACGGTGGCATCGTAGGCGACATTGACCATGTCCTCGCCGATGCCGATCAGCGAACGGCGGAGCGCCAGATCATAGACCGTGCGGCCGTAGTCCTCGGCGTTGATGATCGTGGTCGCTTCAGCCGCCAGGCGGGCAAGGTAGGTGGCCAGGTTGATGTCGCCGATGGCCAGGTCGGTGGGCAGGAAGGTCTTGATGGTGACGGGGGTGGCGACCTTGTTGGCGCGGATGAGCTGGCCGGCGACCTCGAAGATCGTCTTGTGCACCGGCTCGAAGAAATGCTGCGGCTCGAGGAAATCGGAGACGCGGTAGAAGGCTTCGTTGTTGACCAGGATGGCGCCAAGCAGCGCCTGTTCCGCTTCAACGTTCTGTGGCGCGGTGCGATAGGTCTCGTTGGCCGTGTTGTCAGCGACCGCGCGAACCGCGAATGCCATGGTGCCGTCGTCCCTCAGCCTCTAGCGTTCCCGAATCGTCTGCCTCTCCGGTGCCTGCCGGCGACGCTGCCCGCGATACAGGGAAACGGGTCCCAGCCCCAGGGGGCCGATGAAGACGGCGATTGCCCCTCCGTCTTCACCATCTGTTTACCACGGCCGCCGGCAACGCAAAGTCACGACTGCAGACTCGCCCACAGTTCACAAGCGCGACAGGAATCCTCTTGCGACATCCGATTCGCTGTTGAGCGAATCGCTGCAATGATTCGGAGTCAGAAAAAGGGCGGGCCGGAACCCGCCCTTTGCCGCGCGTTTGCGGGACTAGGCGTGCGCCTTGCCTTCTGCGTCGAGCGTGGCGAACTCCGCGTCGCTGAGCTGGATGTCCGCCGCCGCCACGTTTTCCTCCAGATGCGACACTTTGGAGGTGCCCGGAATGGGCAGCATGACCGGGCTGCGCTTGAGCAACCAGGCCAGCGCGATCTCCGAGGGGGTGACCTTGTGGCGCTTGGCGATCTGCTCGATCTGCGTCCCCGCCACATGGCCGGCGCTGAGCGGCGCCCAGGGAATGAAGCCGATCCCTTGTGCCTCGCAGTAGTCGAGCACCGCCTCGCTGTGCCGGTCGGTGAGATTGTAGCGGTTCTGCACCGTCGCCACCTTGAAGAACTTCGACGCCGCCTTGATCTCCTCGACCGAAACTTCGCTCAAGCCCGCATAGCGGATGACGCCGTCGTCGAGGAGCGACTTGATGGCTGCGAACTGCTCGTCGCGCGGCACCTTCGAATCGATGCGGTGGAGCTGCCACAGGTCGATGATCTCGACGCCAAGACGCCGGCGGCTGAGATGGGCCTGCTGGATGAGGTATTCGGGCCGACCGACGGCGATCCACTGGTCGGGGCCGGTGCGCGTATTGCCGCCCTTGGTGGCGATGACCATGCCGGCCGGGTAGGGGGCCAGCGCCTCGTGGATGAGGAATTCGGACGTTTCGGGGCCGTAGGCGTCGGCGGTGTCGATGAAGTTGATGGCGAGCGCCGGCAGGCGCTTGAGGGTGCGGATGGATTCCGGCCGATCCGCCGGCTCGCCCCAGATTCCGCGACCGGTGATGCGCATGGCACCGAAGCCAAGGCGGTTGACCTCAAGGGTGCCGCCGACCTTGAAGGTGCCGGAATGCGCTGCGTTTGGTGTGGACATAGGTGATCTCTTCTTGGATTTGCGGAAATTCGATGTGTGAAAAGCGCCGCCGGGACCGGCGACCGACAGAATGTGGGGCAGGGATGTAGCTAAGAAAAGCCGACTGAGCGAAAAAGCCGCGGGATGGCGAGAAAAGGGGCAGCAGCTATCTCGAGGTCGCTATCGTTGAGCGGACGCTCGCGCAGGATCGAATTGGATGAACTTGTCGAGATGACGATCCCTACGACTGTTCAAGTTCTTCCTTTGAGGGTGGTTCAAAGAGCCGGATCCATTCTCTGAGCCTGGATTCCGGTATGTGAAATGTGCCTTCGGCACGTTCAGCATTTCGCTTAGTCAGCCGATCAAGCATGACCTGCTCGGAGGCATCAGTGAAATGGATCCTGAACTTGGCACCGAGTTGATGGGCGCGTCCGCGAAATTCCTCTCTTTCATCTCGCGCCCAGCAGCCGAAGTCCAAGACGACGTCCACCCCAAGAACCAACGCTCTCGCGGCGACATCCCAAAGCAGGGACTCCAAGGCTTCATGTCTCAGATTGTGCGCCTCGTGGTGCCTCTCGTCGGCAAAATCATCACCGAACAAACGGATGTGCCATTCGTCCGTCGTGAGGCGCAGTGCTGAATGCCTTATCTCAAGTTCGCGGGCCGCCGTGGTCTTGCCGCTGCACGGCAAGCCAACCATCAAGTGAAGTGTTGACATGGCCTGCTCCTCTTGAGGGGCATCACAGGTCGCTTCGGTCACGGCTTTGCCGCGCCGGAGGATGACGGTATGTGGCGGGCGGCGCCCGCGGCCCCGCATGGCGAGGACCCGGCAACGCCGATTCGACCTACAGCTTGATGCGGTAGTTGTCGAAGCCGCCTTCGCCGGGGCCGGCAAATTCGATGCCCTTGACGTCGGCGAGGTGATCCTTGGCCTTGGGGCCGGAGGGGAAGATGACCGAGGCCCCGGCAACCGGTGCCAGCGCCCAGTTCCCGTCCGCCTTCGGGTCGATCGTGCCCTTCTCGACGATATAGCGCACGATGACGTCGCGGTTGGTGTCGGGAGCGACGAAGACGATCACCTTGTCATTGATGTCGGGGAAGTTGCCGCCGCCGCCGGCGCGGTAGTTGTTGGTGGCGACGATGAACTTCTGTGCCGGGTCGATCGGCTTGCCGTTGAACTGAAGGTCGACGATGCGGCTTGCATGCGAATTGAGGACGGCGCCCTTGGGGTCGTATTTCGGCGGCTGCGACACGTCGATCTTGTAGGTGACGCCGTCGATGACGTCGAAATTGTAGCTCGGGAAGTCGAGGTTGATCAGCGGCTGGTCGGCCTTGCCGGGCTGGATCTGGTTGAAGATGCCGGCCGACATCTCGAGCCATTCCTTGACCTGGGCGCCGTTGATTTCCACCGCGCGGACCGTGTTCGGGTAGAGGTAGAGGTCGGAGACGTTCTTGATGGCAACCGGGCCGACCGGCACGTCGGTGTAGTAGTCCGGCCCGCTGCGTCCGCCGGCCTTGAACGGCGCCGCTGCGGAGAGGATCGGCAAGCTCTCCCACTTGGTGCCCTTCATCATCTGGGCGATGTACCAGGTCTGCGCGTTGCTCACGATCTGCACTGACGGGTCGTCGGCGACCAGGGCGAAGTAGCTGTAGAGCGGCGCCGCGGTCGTGCCGACCGGGCGGCGGACGTAGGCGAGCGTCGCCTCGTGGTCCGCCTTGAGCGCATCGTCGATCTTCTGGAAATCGGCGACCGTCGGCACGATCTTGTTGTCCTTGCGCTGGTATATCGGCCGCGCTTCGGACATGGCCGAGACCACCTTCCACGTGTTGCCGTCGCGTTCGAGCAGCAGGTCGATGAGACCCATGTGCGAGCCCCAGAAGCCGCCCATCACCGCCGGCTTGCCCATGAGCGTGCCGGCCTTGTTGTCGACGCCATCGAGGCCGTCGAACGACTTGCCGCCGGGGAAGACCAGATGCTGGTGGCCAGTGAAGATGGCGTCGAGACCGGGGACGTCGCCGAGGAACAGCGCGGCATTCTCCATCAGGTCGGTCTTGTTGGCGTCGATGCCGGTATGGGCGAGCGCGATGACGATGTCGGCGCCGTCCTCCTTGATCTGCGGCACCCACGCCTTGCCCGCCTCGACGATGTCGCGGGTCATCACGTTGCCGACGAGGTTCTTTGAATCCCAGATCATGATCTGCGGCGGCACGAAGCCGATGATGCCGATCCTGATCGGATAGTCCTTGCCGTCGCCGTCCTTCACTTTTCTGTCGAGGATGATGTACGGCTTGGCATAGAGCTTGTCGTCGCGCGGATTGGTGGCCAGCGTCGTGCCGCGGATCAGGTTGGCGCAGACGAACGGGAAGTTGGCCCCGGCGATGACCTTGTCGAAGAACGGCAGGCCGTAGTTGAACTCGTGGTTGCCGAAGGTCGAGCACTCGTAGCCGAGGAGGTTCATGCCCTTCATGATCGGGTGGACGTCGCCGTCCTTCATGCCCTTCTCGTAGGCGATGTAGTCGCCCATCGGGCTGCCCTGCAGCAGGTCGCCATTGTCGATGAGCATCGAGTTGGTCGCCTCGTCGCGGATCGACTGGATGATGGTGGCGGTGCGCGACAGGCCCATCGTGTCGTTGGGCTTGTCGGCGTAGTAGTCGTAGGGCAGCAGGTTCACATGGATGTCCGTGGTCTCCATGATCCTCAGATGCGCCTGGCCGGCCGCGGCGAGCACCGAATAGGGGTGCATGATAGCCAGCGCACCGAAGGCGGTGGAGCCGAGCAGGAACCGGCGGCGGTCGATCGTTATGGACATCGCGTGAGCCTCCTCATTGGGCACGGCGGACCCGCATCGGGCAGGGCCGGTGCCGGATGTCGCGCCTGTCATGACTTTAGCGCCCGCCTGCGACCGGTTTCAAAGCCGTTTTTTCGCGGACGCGCGGCGCCCTTCTGCCAGGTTTCGGTGACGCGGTCGTGACGGGCTGGAAACCCGTCGACGGCGCGCTATCACCTTATTATGAGAGGCGAAGATCGGGCGCCGCCGACCTCATGGACCGTACATCCGCCCCCCGACCGTCAGCAGGGGACCGCCGATGAGCGACAAAGACACCCTGACCAAGCCGCGGGTGAAGCCGAAGACCAAGGTCGAACGGCCGCGCCTGCACAAGGTCATCCTGGTCAATGACGATTACACGCCGCGCGAATTCGTCGTCATGGTGCTGAAGGCAGTGTTCCGCATCAGCGAGGACCAAGCCTATCGCGTGATGATCACCGCCCACCGCAAGGGCGTGTGCGTGGTCGCGGTCTATACCCGGGACATCGCCGAGACCAAGGCGACGGAGGCGACCGAGGCGGGGAAGGCCGCCGGCTATCCGCTGCAGTTCACCACCGAACCGGAGGAGTAGGCGGGCCGCACGTCTGCCGTGCGCTCGCGCTGCCGCGACCCGCATCCGCGCGGCGCTCCGCGTCCGGCGGAGGAACGGTCGTTTCCTGGCCGGTTCGCTGTCCGGCACATCGACGATTTATCGATTTGGTAAGAGATTTGCGCCCAGCCTGCCTGCAACTCCGACGGGCCGGGCGGGCGCCGGCATGAATTCATCGCGACCGCAGAGGAGAAATTCTGTGCGCGAATGGCTCCATGATCTGCCAAAGAACGTCCTCGGTTCGTTTGTTGCACCGTCCCGTCGTCCAAGGATTTTGGCGTTTTTTGTAGTTGTCCTGAGCCTGCTGGGGAGCGCTTGGTTCGTCTACTCTACCGGGGGCGTAAAATATGCCACGTTGCATATTTTGTACTTGCCGATCATTTTCGCCGCGCTGGTATTTGGAGCGCCTGGCGGCATCCTGGCGGGCGCCTGCGCTGGCCTGTTGATCGGCCCCTTCATGCCGCTCGATACGCTCACCGGTGAATCCCAGAATCTTGCGAACTGGCTCTACCGCGCCGCCTTCTTCTGTCTGATCGGCGGCTTCGTCGGCATTGGCGTCGGCATTCTCCGCAAACAGCTGTCGATCCTCGATTGGCTGAATGAGCATGACGCCCGGACGGGATTGCTCGATCGCACGGGCCTCCTGAACGCACTAGGGCGAATGGTCGAACAAGAAGGGGAGCACATCCAGCCCTACCTGGTTGTGATGCAGCTGAACAATTTCCTCGACATCCAGAACACCTTCGGTTCGGCGTTTGCCGAAGAACTGCTCAAGCAGGTTTGCGCCCGCGGGCGATCTCTGCTTCCGCACGACGTGCCGATGGCAGTCATACAGCCAGACCGCCTCGCGGCCGCACTCAGAAGCAACACCGAGGCGCAACAGCTGCTCACCGCCATCGAAGCGCACGTGCGCTCTCCATACATGATCGATGGCGTGCCGGTTCACGTCGATTTCGCGATCGGTGCGGCGGAATACGAGACGCATGCGCGAACGCCGGAGGAACTCCTGCAGAAGGCCAGCATCGCGATGCACACGGCCGCCAACCGCATGCGTCCGTTCTATCTCTACGAAAGCGCGACCGACCTCACCAGCCGCGACAACCTCATCCTGCTTGGAAAAATCCCCGCCGCGCTCGCCAACGACGAATTTGTCATCTGGCATCAGGCAAAGATGTCGCTGGCAAGCGGCCAGGTCGCCGGCACCGAGGCGCTGCTGCGGTGGCAGCTTCCCGGTCGCGGCCTGGTCATGCCCTGCGATTTCATCGCCCAGGCGGAAGAATCCGTCCTCATCAACAACCTGACGCAGTGGGTCATCAAGGCGGCGCTGGCGGACATGGCGGCGTGGAAAGCGCGCGGGCACACCTTGAGCGTTGCCATGAACTTGTCGGTACGCAATCTGCACGATCGAACGTTGTTCGAGACGCTCGACCAGACGGTGTCACGGCACGCCATCGATCCGCGATCGGTCGAACTCGAGATTACCGAAAGTGCCGTCATGGACGACTTCGACTACTGCGCACAACTCGTCTCGCGGCTGCGCGAACGCGGATACCGCGTGGCAATCGACGACTTCGGAACGGGGCATTCCTCACTCGCCTATCTCAAGAATCTGCCGGTCAGCGCCCTCAAGATCGACCAGAGCTTCGTGAAACGGCTTACCCACGACGTCAACGATCAGAAGATCGTGCAGACCATCCTCGGACTGGCCAACGCGCTCGACCTGGAGACCGTCGCCGAAGGGATCGAGGATGGCGGGGCGCTGGCGCTGTTACGCGACTGGGGATGCACCTTCGGGCAGGGGTTCCACATTCATCGACCAGCCCCGAGCGCCGACTTCCTGACGTGGATGGAGGGGCAAAGGCCCCGGATGACCGCCTGATCACCGCTCGGTCAGCGGGCCGGATCGCGCTCCGTAAGCATCGCCGCGAAGGCGAGGCTTGCCTTGGTGCGGTAGCGCTCCTTGTGGCGGAGCAGCAGGAAGGCGCGCTCGGGAATGGCGAAGGGAACGTGCACCAGCCGCCCGGCGGCGAGATAGGCCGCGACCACCAGTTCCGACACCACCGTGGCGCCGCCGCCGAGTTCCACTGCCGAGCACACGGCCTCGTTGGAGGGCAGTTCGAGGGCGATGGTGAGCCGAGCGGGGTCGATGCCGACGCGCGCGAGCGCCGTTTCGAAGGCCGAGCGCGTGCCTGAGCCCGGCTCGCGCAGCACCCACGGCATGGCGAGAGTTTCGGCAGGCGGGAGGCTCTGACGGCCGGCCCAGGGGTGACCCGGCGCCACCACCACGATCACCCGGTCGCGCGCGACGGCGAGCGCCGACAGCGCCGGCGCGTCGATGGCGCCCTCGACCAGCCCGAGCTCGGCGCTGCCGTCGATCACCGCCCTGGTGACCGTGTCGGTATTGCCCACCGCCAGACGGAGATCGATGCCCGGATGGGCCGCGTGGAAGCGCACGACGCGCGCCGGCAGCCAATAGCTGGCGATGGTCTGGCTGGCCTGCACGGTCAGCGAGCCGCGCCTCAGACCCCCCAGCTCCGACAGCACCAGTTCGGCGGCATCGGCGCGGGTGAGCGTCGCCCGCGCCTCGTCGACGAAGATGCGGCCGGCCTCGGTCAGCTCGATGCGCCGGCCGACCCGGTGGAAGAGGGCGGCGCCGTAGCGGTCCTCGAGCACGCGGACGGCCGAGCTGACCGCCGACGGCGTCAGGTTGAGCGCTTCTGCCGCGCGGGTCAGATGCTCACGCTCGGCGACGGCGACGAAGATGCGGAGCTGGTCTAGGGTCATTGTTCGTTCGATTGAACCGAATGAAACATAGCATGAATTTCGATGGATTGAACGAATTAGGGCAGGCAATTCTTCCTTTCCTCTCGGAAGGAGCAATCCATGCCCGCCACGCGATTCGCCGCGCGCATCCTCCCCATTTTGCCCGGAACGGCCTTGAGCATCGCCGTCACCCTGGCTGCCGTCGGCCTGCAGGCCGTCGAGGTCCACCTGTTCGGGCGCGCCTGGCTGGAGAGCCTGGTTCTGGCCATCCTCATCGGTACCGCCGTGCGCTCCACCCTCAGCCCGGACGATCGCTTCAGCCTCGGCATCCGCTTCAGCGCAAAGACCCTGCTCGAGATCGCCGTCGTGCTTCTCGGCGCCTCGGTGAGCGCGCGGGCGGTGATGGCCGCCGGGCCGATGCTGCTCGCCGGCATCGTCGGCGTGGTGGTCATCGCGATTACCGCCAGCTACGGCATCGGCCGGGCACTGGGGCTCGAGCACAAGCTGGCGACGCTGGTCGCCTGCGGCAATTCCATCTGCGGCAATTCGGCGATCGTCGCCGCCGCCCCGGTGATCGGCGCCACGGCCGGCGACATCGCCGCCTCGATTGCCTTTACGGCGGTGCTCGGCGTCGTGGTCGTGCTGCTGCTGCCGCTGTTGGTGCCGCTGCTGCATCTTCCGACACGCAGTACGGCGTGCTCGCCGGTCTTGACCGTCTATGCCGTGCCGCAGGTGATTGCCGCCACTGCGCCGGTGGCGACGCTGAGCGTCCATGTCGGCACGCTGGTCAAGCTCGTCCGCGTGCTCATGCTGGGGCCGGTGGTCATCGCGCTCTCGCTCGGGAGGCGGGACGCGGAAGGGCACCGACCGAGTTTTGGCCAGATGGTGCCGCTCTTCGTCGTCGGCTTCCTGGCACTGATGGTACTGCGCTCTTCGGGTGCGATTCCCACGGTCGTGCTCGAGCCGACCGCGACCGTCGCGACCTGGCTCACCATCGTCTCGATGGCGGCGCTGGGGCTGGGCGTCGACGTGCGCACGGTCGCCAATGCCGGCGGGCGGGTGACCGCGGCGGTCGTCCTGTCGTTGCTGGTATTGGGCACGATCAGCGTGCTTCTGATCCGCGCGCTGCACCTGGCTTGAGGAGGGGCGAGGGAGCCTATTCCCCGGCCAGCTTCAGCGGCACTGTCGGGTCGCCGTCGATGGCGCGCAACGCTTCCTCGTTCTTGAACATGTAGTTGCGCGTCAGCGGCAGGGCCAACTGGTTCTTGGTCAGCTGGATCTGGAAATTCATCATCAGCCCGATCTCGAAGGCGGCCTGGGAGGCGGCGAGGTAGAACTCCCAGATGCGGCAGAAGCGCTCGTCATAGACCGCCACCACCTCGTCGCGATGGGCGAGGAAGGTCTCGCGCCAGGCCTGCAGCGTCTTGGCGTAGTGCAGCCTGAGGATCTCCATGTCGGTGATGTGGAGCTTCTCCTTCTCCACCGCGGGAATCACCTCGGAGATCGCGGGGATATAGCCGCCGGGGAAGATGTAGCGCTGGATCCACGCGCTGGTATCGCCGGGCCCGTCGGTGCGGCCGATGGAGTGCAGCACCATCGAGCCGTCGTCGGCCAGCAGGTTGCGGCAGGCCCTGAAGAAGGCGCGGAAGTAGCCGACGCCGACATGCTCGAACATGCCGACCGAGACGATGCGGTCGAACGGCCCTTCGACCTTGCGGTAGTCCTGCAGCAGGAACTTGGCCTTGTCCTTGAGGCCGAGTTCCTCGGCGCGACGGTTGGCGACCGCGTGCTGCTCCTCCGAGAGCGTCACGCCGACAACCTCGACGTCGCAATGCTCGGCGAGATAGAGGCCGAGCCCGCCCCAGCCGCAACCGATGTCGAGCACGCGCTGGCCCGGCTGCAGGTTCAGCTTGGCGGCCAGATGCCGTTTCTTGGCAAGCTGCGCCTCGTCGAGGTCGGTAACGCCGTCTTCCCAGAAGGCGCAGGAATATTGCAGGTCGGCGCCGAGGAAGAGCGAATAGAGCCGGCCGTCGAGGTCGTAGTGGGAATGGATGTTCTTGCGCGACCGGCTGAGCGAGTTCATCTGCCGGAAGCGGCGGGTAGCGAGGCGCCAGGCGCTAATGGCGATCATCGGCAATGGCGGCAGCGCATTGTCGAAGTTCTCGAAGATCACCATTAGGAAGTCGAAGATCGACCCCTGCTCGACGATCAGGCGGCCGTCAGAGAACGCTTCGCCGAGCCTGAGGTCGGGATCGCGGATGACAACCGATTCGGCCTCGGCACTGGTGAAGCGCACGCGCACGGTCCCGGGCCGCCCGTCGCCGAAGGCAAATGTCTTGCCCTCGGCGTCGACGACTTCCAGTGACCCCTTGCGGATAGCCTTGGTCAGATAGGACTTCAGTGTGGAATTCATCGGGTATCAGTCCCGGCAGTCGACGCCCTTCCCCTGCCGCGGATTGCCCGCCGGCGACCCACGGCGCCGGCGGATGATAAGCCCGATTTGGGTTTGGTCTCAAGCCGTTGGCATGCCATCAGGATTCCGCGGATTCTTGCGTCTCGGCAGTGTCGCCGTCTTCTTCCGCGGCGGCCTCTTCGTCCTCTGCCGCCTGAGCCGCTTCTTCCTCCGCCTCGCCGGCGCCAGCCACGGTGACGTCCTCGCCGCGAGCCTGGCGCTCAGCCTCGTCCTCGCTGCGCGCCACATTGGCGACGATGTGGGCCTCGACCTCGGCGTGCAGCGTGATCAGGACCGTGTGCATGCCGATGGTCTTGATCGGCTGGTTGAGGGCGATCTGGCTGCGGTTCACGCTGAAGCCGCCGGCATCCATCGTCTCGGCGAGGTCGCGCGTGGTGACCGAGCCGTAGAGCTGGCCGGTCTCGGCCGCCTGACGGATCAGCACGAAGGACTGGCCTTCGAGCTTGGCGGCGATCGCCTCCGCCTCCTGGCGGCGCTCGAGATCGCGCGCCTCGAAATGCACGCGCTCTGATTCGAAACGCTTGCGGTTTTCCTCGTTGGCGCGCAGCGCCTTGCGCTGCGGCAGCAGGAAGTTGCGGGCATAGCCGTCGCGCACGCGCACGACGTCGCCCATCTGGCCGAGCCGGGCGATGCGTTCAAGCAGGATGACTTCCATTTGGGTTCACTCCGTTGACATGTTCGGGATCATTGCGGGGGTACGCCCTTGAAGCGGCGGGCGCGGAGATGGAACAGGGCCTCGGCGACCGCCAGCAGGGCAAAGAAGATGAGTGGCAGGCCGGAGAAGGCGATCAGCACGTAGACCAGGACGAAAAGGGCCGTGCGCCCGCTCATGCCGGCGGTGAGCGCGTGCATCACCGCCAGTCCGGTGAGTGCCGCCGCGCCGGCCAGCGCGCCGCTGAACACCCGCGCGACCTCGCCGCCTGCTCCCGGCAGGAAGGCCAGCAGCGTGACGCCGGCAAGCGCGACCATTGCCCGGTTCGGCAGGTCCACGCCCCACAGCTTCTCGCGCGGCCGCTGCAGGCGACCGGACGCGCGTGCCACCACCGCCGCCAGCCACATGTCGAAGGTGAGCATGAACACCAGGATGGCGGTGACGCTGAACGGCATAATGGTGAGATAGAACTCGACGAACGGCGTCAGCTCGGCAGCCGTCGGCGGCGCTGCCGTCGTCGGCATGGTGGCGAACAGCTCGATCAGCGCCTGGGTTATCTCCGGGGCCATCGTCGCGCGGTCGAAGCCGATGAGGATGCCGACGATCACCACGCCAATGGCCACCACGATGGCGAGATGCACAAGCAGGCGGCCGAGCGGATACCACTGGCGGGGCGCGTCGGGCGCGTCGCCGGGCCGTGAAAGCAGGGCGAGCCGGGCAACCCAGAAGGCCGGGACCGCAAACAGCAGGAGGAACGCAGCCGCCGCCAGAGTCGACAGAGTGACGAAGATGGTGAACGTTCCGGCAAAGACCGCCACGGCGCCGGCTCTGGTGCCCCAGCCGAGCCCGGCGAGGCCGACGGGCAGTCCGGTCAGGATGAAGAGCGGGAAGGCGAGCGCGGTACCACCGATCGGCGCCAGGAACATGAGCGCCGCGGCGATGCCGGCTGCAATGCCAACGAGGATCGTCTGCACCATCGCTGTCCCGCCTTTCGAGCGGTTAGGGGAGGGTCGCGGAGTCCGTGCTCCGGCCGTACCCCAACTGGGAATGGCGAATAGTGAGTGGCGAGTAGCGAATAGTGAGGCTCTTCCTCTATTCGCTACTCCCCATTCGCTATTCCCTCACTTGATCACATACGGCAGCAGGCCAAGGAAGCGCGCGCGCTTGATCGCCTGCGCCAGTTCGCGCTGCTTGGGCGCCGACACCGCGGTGATGCGCGACGGCACGATCTTGCCACGTTCCGAGATGTAGCGCTGCAGCAGGCGCACGTCCTTGTAGTCGATCTTGGGCGCGTTGGCGCCGGAGAACGGGCAGGTCTTGCGGCGGCGGAAGAACGGCCGGCGCGTCGGCAGTTGATTGATGTCGACCATCAGGATGCCTCCCCTTCGCTCTCACCTTCGTCGCGGCGCGGGCGCGGCGGCCGGTCGCCGCGGTCGCGATCACCGAAATCGCGGCGCGGCCCGCGGTCGCGATCGCCGAAGCGGCCACCGCGCTCGCCGCGATCGTCGCGGTCACGCTTCTGCATCATTGCCGAAGGACCCTCCTCCAGCGCCTCGACCTTGATGGTCAAGGCGCGGATGACGTCCTCGTTCAGCCGCTCCTGGCGCTCCATTTCGGCAATCGCCGCCGGCGGCGCGTCGATGTTCAGCAGGACGAAATGCGCCTTGCGGTTCTTGCGGATGCGGTAGGCGAGGGATTTCAGCCCCCAAGGCTCCACCTTGGCGATGCTGCCGCCGCCCTGTTCGATGACGCCTTTGAACTGCTCGACAAGGGCGTCGACCTGCGGGCCGGAGACGTCCTGTCGCGCCAAAAATACATGCTCGTATAGGGGCATGGATGCCTTTCCTCATGTTGTCCGGCGCTAAGCCTCGTCGAAGCCTTCTTGTGGGAAAGGCTCGATGACACTTCGAGAGCAGGAGCACGGGAAGTCGGATCGGTGTCGATCCTGCGGGCCTGCCGCCTTCCGTTCAGCCCCCGGCCGGGGTCCGTAGTGGACGGCGCGGTTATACGGAAAAGCAGGGCATTTGCAAGAGATTTGGACTAGAGCAATCGCCAAGGCGACCCCGACAGCGAGAATACCCGATGTGTAGCGAGTGCGGACAGTTCAGCCGGCGGACCGTGCTCGCCGGCCTTCTGGGGGGCGCCGGTGCGCTCCTGGCCTCCCGCGGGGCGCTTGCCGCCTGTTGGACGGCGGAGCAGCTGGCAGCAGTGCCTGGCGAGGCGCTGCGCCGCCGACCGACCGCCGCCGATGCCATCACCAAGCCGGCTCCAGCGGCCGCGCTGGCGCCAATCACTGGTGCTGCGGCCGGCATCATCCGTCGGGTTGATCTACCGGCAGGCGACAAAGCCGTGGCGCTCACCTTCGACCTCTGCCAGACGGTCAGTCCCATTGCCGGCTATGACGGCGCCGTGGTCGATTATCTCCGTGCCGAAAACGTGGCAGCGACCTTTTTCGCCGCCGGCCGCTGGCTGCTGACCCACAAGGCCCGCGCCCAGCAGATCGCCGCCGACCGGCGCTTTCTCATCGCCAATCACAGCTACGATCATCCCGACCTGCACTCCGCACCGGCGGCGCGTATCGAGAGCGAGATCCTGCTCACCGAGGCCGCGCTAGCGATGACCCGCGAGGCAGCGGCGACCGCCTGCCCGACGGGTGCGCCGGCGGCGCCCATGCGGCTCTTCCGCTTCCCCTACGGTTCTTGCGCGCCGTCGGGCGTGGCCGCCGCCAACGCTGTGGGCTCGGTCGTCATCCAGTGGGACACGGTCTCCGGCGACCCGGACGGGACCAGCGCCAGAGCCATCATCCGCAACGTGTTCTCCACCGTCCGTCCCGGCTCGATCGTGGTCATGCACGCCAACGGCCGCGGCACCCACACCGCCGAGGCGCTGCACACCATCATCCCGAAGCTGAAGGCGGACGGCTACCGCTTCCTCACGGTCGCCGACCTCATCAAGGCGGGCAAGCCGGTCGCGGCAAACGCCTGCTACATCACCCGCCCGGGCGACACGGCGCGCTACGACGCCAAGCTGGCGCACAGTGCGGCGGTCCCGAGCGTGGGGAAGCGCAAGCTCTAGCGCGGCGCAGCGACAGGGCAGGCCGCTCGCGCGTCTTGACAGCCTCGGCCGGGCGCGCTCAAACCCG
>CAWHLM010000005.1:5000-45228 GCA_963830215.1 uncultured Alphaproteobacteria bacterium | reverse complement strand
ATTGTGGAAAACCGGCCGCGCCGGGCAGACGTCAGTTGGCGTTGGCCTGCCGCTCGGTGGCGCTGACGGCGAATTCCTGGGAGACGATCACCAGGTCGCCCATCTGTGTGCCGATCAGGATGCGGTAGGGGACCAGCACGCGGGTGCCGTCCACCGGCACCAGCCAGACTTCGAGGCGCTTGTTGTTGGCCATGTACTGCACCGACTCGCGGTCCGGGCGATGGCCAGCCACCGGAACGTAGCGGGCGGCGCAGATGAACACCTCGCCGGAATAGGCACCGTCCTGGTTGTTGACGTGCCGGCTTTCCTTGAAGGTCAGCTTCACGTCGTAGCGTTGCCAGCCGTCGAAGACCCTGACAGTGCGGTTGCAGGCGCTCGTGCCGTTCACGCTCTCAGGCTGGTTGACGGCGACCATGAAGGCGCCCACCGGATCGACCACGTTGCGCTTGTGGGTCGGGGTCACGGGCACGCGGTCGGGATAGGGCATCAGGCGCGGCGCCGCGGAAAGGTTGACGATCGAGCCGCCGCGCATTGCCATGTTGACGTGGGTCTGGAAGCCCTTCTCGTTGGTGTCGAGAGCGTAGCTGGCCGGCGTGATGTGACTGCCCTGAATGCGGCCGTTGCCGGCGAGCACGGCATGGGCGTCCGAGACGAAACGGCTGATGCCGTAGGTCCGCCCGCTGATGGTGGCGGCATAGCCGGTGCTGGTGAAGCGGCCCTCGGCATTGACCTTGCCGATGGTGATGCCGGCGATGGTGATGAGATAGTCGGCCTTCAGCGTCATATCGGCGGCCCGGGCGCCGGTCGCAGCCACCGGCGTGGCGACCAGTGCTGCCAACAGAATCTGCCGGACAGCCCGAATTGCGGCGGAAAACGCAGTCGTCATCATCGTGCCGAGTGTCGCATCAAAGGCCAGCATGACGGCAGGGGAAGCGTCAAATCATGGCTGACCACTGGTTAACAAGAGCATTATTAAGCTGATTTGCCCAGCGGGTCATCACACCTGAAGGGGGGCGACAGAATCTGGCGGACGATCCCGGCCGAATGCCGCCTTGACGGCGAAATTGCCCGACACTATAGGGAAGGCCACTTTCCGAAAAGTCCGTCATCTTGCATGCCGAATTGGCGCAAACCGGCGGCTAACGAGGATTTCCCATGGCACGGCGCTGCGAATTGACCGGCAAGGCGGTCCAGACGGGCAACAATGTCAGCCACGCGAACAACAGGACGCGCCGGCGGTTCCTGCCCAATCTCAACCAGGTGACGCTGACGAGCGAGGCGCTCGGCGGGTCCGTGAACCTCAAGATCAGCTCCCACGCCCTGCGCTCGGTGGAGCATCGCGGCGGGTTGGACAAGTTCCTGGCGGCTGCCCGCGATAGCGAGTTGTCGCCGCGGGCGCGCAAGCTGAAGCACCAGATCGCCAAGAAGACGGCGGCGGCGACGGCGGCAGAAGCCAGCGCCTGATCGTTTCCGTGTCTTCAGGGGTCATGTAACGGCGCCTTCGGGCGCCGTTAGCACGTTCAGTCTGCCGGAGGCGGCGGAACCAGCGCGAATTGCAGCAAGATCGTGCGCTGCAGAAACGTGTTGCCGTTATCGTCCGAAACCAATGTCAGGATGGTTTCGCCACGTTCGTCGGTGCGGATGGCGAGCCCTTCCATGTTGTCGATCTGATCGCCCATGTCGGCCTCGATGAGGACAGGGCCGTCGACGGTTGCGCCGGGGCGGATGGCGGCGCCGGGGATGCGGCGGATGCGCATGCCGAGGCCGTCGCTGAAGCTGAAGCGGCGTTCGAGCACGAGGAGATCGCCGTCCGCCAGGAAGGCCGCGTCGGAAACGTCGAACGGCTTGGTACGCACCAGGGAGAAGGTGCCGGTCTGGCGTCCGCCGAGGATGAAGCCGCGATGGTTGCCGGCGCGGTCGAGCGAGCGTTCGGCGATGGTCACGATGGCGCCGGCAAGCGGCCCGTCAGCGGGCGCGACGGCGACGGCTTCAAGGCCCTTGTTGGCTCGGAGATGGTTCACGAATTTCAGTAGCGGCAGATCGCTGCGCCGGGCCGTGGCGAAATCTGGCATGGCCGTGAAGCGGCCAATCGCCGGCCTCTCTTCGAAGGAGACGTAGGCTGTTTCGCGGCCGTTGCGGCTGACGATGCTGAGACCCTCGGCGTCGCTGTTGATCTTGCCGGTAAAGGCGCGCCCGCGGGCATCGAGCATGGGCGCCAGCATCGGCTGCTCGATGCCAGTCGGTCGCCCGTCCGTCTCGACGAGCCTGGCGGTGAACCAGAAACCGGTGTCGGAGACGGCATAGAGCGTATGACCGTCGGCGGCGAAATCGAGGCCCGAGAGCGAACCGAAACGCTTGTCGCCGGAGGTGAGCTGCAAGCCGCCGTGGAATTCGAGGGAACCGAAGCGGGTCGCGGCGGAGCCCAGAGCAAAGTGGGAGAAGGGCCGCGCCGTCACCTCGATCGGCGCGAAACCGGTATCACCGGCCGCGGCCGCCGGCACCGGCAGAACGACGACACAGGCAAGGAGCGCGACGCCGCCCGGCGTCATTGCAGGGTCGGGCGCTTCTGCTGGCGCGGCTGCCGGGACGGGCGCACCGGCTCGACCATCGCGTTCTCGTCGAAGAGCTCGGCCAGCTTGTCGGTCATGGCGCCGGCTAGCTCGTCGGCGTCAACGATGGTCACGGCGCGGCGGTAGTAGCGCGTGACGTCGTGGCCGATGCCGATGGCAATCAGCTCTACCGGCGAGCGCGTCTCGATCTCCTCGATGACGTAGCGCAGGTGGCGTTCGAGATAGTTGCCGGGGTTGACCGACAGAGTGGAATCGTCGACCGGCGCGCCGTCGGAAATCATCATCAGGATCTTGCGCTGCTCGGGGCGCACCAGAAGCCGGCTGTGCGCCCAGGCCAGCGCCTCGCCGTCGATGTTCTCCTTGAGCAGGCCTTCGCGCATCATCAGGCCGAGGTTGCGCCGGGATCGGCGCCAAGGCGCATCGGCGGCCTTGTAGACGATGTGACGCAGGTCGTTGAGGCGGCCCGGATTGGACGGCTTGCCTGCCTGCAGCCACGCCTCGCGTGACTGCCCGCCCTTCCAGGCGCGGGTAGTGAAGCCGAGGATCTCGACCTTGACGCCGCAACGCTCCAGCGTGCGGGCGAGGATATCGGCGCACGTGGCGGCAACCGTGATCGGCCGGCCGCGCATGGAGCCGGAATTGTCGAGCAGCAGGGTGACGATGGTGTCGCGGAACTCGGTGTCGCGCTCGGCCTTGAAGGAAAGCGCATGCATCGGGTCGACGACGACGCGCGACAGGCGCGCGGCGTCGATGACGCCCTCTTCGAGGTCGAAATCCCAGCCGCGGTTCTGCTGCGCCATCAGGCGGCGCTGCAGGCGGTTGGCCAGGCGCCCGACGGCGCTCTGCAAGTGGGCGAGCTGCTTGTCGAGGTAGGAACGCAGGCGGTCGAGCTCGGCGGTGTCGCACAGCTCCTCGGCGTTGACCGTCTCGTCGAAGCGGGGCGTGAAGGCGCTGTAGTCGATCAGCGGCGGCAGGTTGGAGAAGGGCGCGTCGGCGCGACGGGCCTCGCCGGTGTCCTGCGCGTCGGCCATGTCGGCGTCATCGACGGTCTGGTCGGCTTCGGCCTCGCTCGCCTCGCCCTCGCCGGCGTCGCCCTGATCCGCCGAGGCGTCGATTTCCTCCTGGCTCTGCGCGTCGGCGCCCTCGGCGCTGTCGGAGGCGCCATCGGCGTCGTCCTGATTGCTGCTCTGGTCGTCCTCGTCGCCCTGGTCGCCGGCATCGCCGGAGAGCTCGTCGGCCATGTCGAGCGCGCTGAGGATCTCGCGCACTTCCATGGCGAAGCGCGACTGGTCGTCGATGGCGCCGGTGAGGCGCGATAGGTCCTTGCCGGCGCGCTCCTCGATCCAGTCGCGCCACAGATCGACGATCTTGCGGCTCGACTTCGGCGGCGCCTTGCCGGTCAGGCGCTCGCGCACCATGAGCGCGATGGCATCCTCCAGCGGCGCATCGGCGCGCTCGGTGACCTCCTGATAGTTGGCGCGGTGGTAGCGCTCCTCGAGCATGGCCGAGAGGTTGTCGGCGACGCCGGACATGCGGTTGGCACCCAGCGCCTCGACGCGCGCCTGCTCGACGGCGTCGTAGACGGCGCGGGCGTTCTTGCCGACGGGCGCATGAGCGCGGTGGACGACGGGGTCGTGGCAGGCCAAGCGCAGCGCCAGCGAATCGCCGACGCCGCGGGTCACCGCGACGTCCTTGGCGGTCATCTTGCGCGGCGGTTCGGGCAGGCGGGCTTTGTGCTGCGACAGCATCGGCCGGTCGGCGGCAAACGACACTTCCAGCTCCGGCTCGCCGGCGATGGCACGCATGCAGCCGGTCACCGCCCGCTTGAACGGCTCGGTCGGGCTTTCGACCGGCTTGGCGCGCGGTGTGTCGCTGATACGGACCGCCGCCTTCTCCATTCAGGTCATCACCACGTTGGCGGTCGACTCGGGCAGCTCTTCGTTGAAGCAGCGCTGATAGAACTCAGCGACCAGGCTGCGCTCCAGCTCATCGCACTTGTTGACGAATGTGACGCGGAAGGCAAAACCGACATCGCCGAAGATGTCCGAATTCTCCGCCCAGGTGATCACCGTGCGCGGGCTCATCACCGTCGACAGGTCGCCGTTGATGAAGGCGTTGCGGGTCATGTCGGCCACCCGCACCATCTTGGCGATGATGGCGCGGCCCTTGTCGTCGCGATGGCTCGGCACCTTGGCGGCGACGATGTTCACCTCGTTGTCGTGGGGCAGATAGTTGAGCGTCGAGACGATCGACCAGCGGTCCATCTGGCCCTGGTTGATCTGCTGGGTGCCGTGATAGAGGCCGGAGGTGTCGCCTAGGCCGACCGTGTTGGCGGTGGCGAACATGCGAAAGGCCGGGTGCGGGCGGATGACCTTGTTCTGGTCGAGCAGGGTCAGGCGGCCGGAGACCTCCAGCACGCGCTGGATGACGAACATCACGTCGGCGCGGCCGGCGTCGTATTCGTCGAAGCACAGCGCGATGTTGTTCTTCAGCGCCCAGGGCAGGATGCCGTCGCGGAACTCGGTCACCTGCATCCCGTCCCTGATGACGATGGCGTCCTTGCCGATCAGGTCGATACGGCTGATGTGGCTATCGAGATTGACGCGCACGCACGGCCAGTTGAGGCGGGCGGCGACCTGCTCGACGTGGGTCGACTTGCCGGTGCCGTGATAGCCGGTGATCAGAACGCGGCGGTTGCGGGCGAAGCCGGCCAGGATCGCGAGCGTGGTCTCGCGGTCAAAGAGATAGTCCGGATCCGTATCCGGAACGTGCTCGTCGGCCTCGGAATAGGCCGGCACTTCGAGATCTGTGTCGATCCCGAAGACCTGACGCACGGATATTCTCATATCCGGCAGGGGGGCTTGTTCGAGCGCGGCTTCAGCCATTGTGATTCTCCGTCGCGCCGTGCGAGGACGCTTGTGAAGATTTGAGGAAATCCGCCGTCGGTTGCGGCTGGGAGTTGCCGTCTTAGCAAAAACCGACGGATCGTAGGTAGTGGTATGCCTGAATAATCTGTCGCAGCCGGTCTTCCGAGCTGCGGTCGCCGCCATTGGCGTCGGGGTGCAGCTGCTTCACCAGGGCCTTGTAGCGGGCCTTGATCTGGCTGCCGGTCTCGTGGCCGTCAAGGTCGAGAGCGGCGAAGGAGCGGCGCTCCAGGTTGCGCAGCGGCCGGCGTTCGGGCTCGTTTTTCGGTTCGGCGCGGGCCGTCCCGCCACCGAAAACGCCGAAAGGATCGGCAAAGGCGGCCGACCACGTGAAACGCGCATCGCGTGCCGCAGCACCCGCCGCGGCCCGGTTGACACCCATGGTCCAGGTCGGGCGGTGGCCGGTCGCCGCCGAGCGCTGGTAATTGTCGATCTCGGCGTCGGCCATGCCGGCGAAGTAGTTGTAGGACTTGTTGTATTCGCGCACGTGGTCGAGACAGAAATTGTAGTACTCGCCCTCTTGGCCGCGGCCCTTGGGGGCGCGGTAGCCGCCCAGGTGGCCGCAACCCTCGACGTCGCAGGGGGCCGCCTCGGGGTCCTCGACCGTGGCATCTGGAGCGATGCGGATGCGGTCGAAATATTTGGAATTCAGGTCCATGACGTGGATTATGGTCGCCGGCTGTGACGCCGACAAGGCGGTCAGCGCCCAAAACCGGCGGAATCAATGCAATGACAGTGGCCGATAGGATCAGACGCAAGTTAACCGAGGCTTTTCACCCGGACGCCCTGGAGGTGGTGGACGAATCCCATCATCACAAGGGCCACCACGCCCATCGACCGGAAGGAAACACGCATTTTCGCGTGCGGATTACCGCCGCGGCCTTTACCGGCAAAAGCCGGGTGGCGACCCACCGCATGATCAACGAGGCGCTTGCCGAGGAACTGGGTAGCGGCGTCCACGCGCTCGCCATCGAGGCCAAGGCGCCGGAATAGCGCGGGGCCTCAGCCCTGCAACAGCTGGCCGCCGTCCTCGGTGGCGCGCATCTCGTTCTCCAACCAACTGAGATAGGCGGCGCGGTCGACGCCGGTCGTGTTGCGGCTGTGGAAGTAGAGCTTCTCGGCGAAGTGACGGGCAGGCGTGGTGGCCAGCGCCATGTCGACGACGAGGTTCGGCGGCGCCAGATCGAGGGCGTGGCGCAGGATCGATTTGGCGCGGAAGCGCGGAAACTCGCGGGCAAGCGCGATCTCCGGGGCTGGGCCGCGGCATTGCAGATGGTCGGCAATCAGGGCAGCAGCGCGGCGGCCGTAGCGGAAGGCGAGCTGAATGCCGCCGCCGGTCGCCGGCGACACCCAGCCGGCGGCGTCGCCGATGAGAAGCACGCCGGGGGCGGCCGTGCGGCGGAGCGGCCCGCCGCAGGGAATGAGGCCGCTGCGGCGGCCGACCACCTTCAGCCGGCTCCAGCTGAAGCGACGTTCGGTGTGCGCCATGAAACGGCCGAGGTCCGGCTTGTCGCCGTGGCGCACGGCAAGGCCGAGCTGGATGGCATCCGGTCCCGGCGCCGCCCAGGCGATGTAGCCTGGCGCCAGGCGGGAATCGACGAAGCAGTGCAGGAAGCGCGGATCGACCGCGTCGCTCGGCTCGAGGTCCACCTCCAGGCCGGTGAGCCAGGTTCGGTTCACCGACAGACCGAAGTGGGCGGCGACGCGTGAGCGCAGACCGTCGGCGCCGACGAGGAAGCGGGTGGCGACGTCGATGCCGGAGAGGCGGATGAGGTCGCCGTCGCGGCTGGCGCCCTCGAAGCGGGTGGCGGTCAGAACATGGGCGCCGGCGTCGCGGGCCTCATGTGCCATCCAGCGTAGCAGGTCGGGCGTGCGCGTGGTGAAGAAGGCGTAGCCGGGCGAAAACAGATCGACACTCTTGAGGCTCGGCGAATAGAGCCGCACGCCGGGCACGCGCCGCGTCAGGTGGTGCGGAATGTCGATCTCGTCGATCGCCTCGCGCACCAGGATGCCGCTGGTGGCGACACGCGCGCCGACATCCGGTTTCGACTCGATGACTGCGGTCGCGAGGCCGCGCGAGGCTGCAGTGCGGGCCGCAGCAAGCCCGGCGAAGCTCGCGCCAACGATGACGAGATCGAATTGCATGGGGAATCGCCCTCCCTGTGGACGAGAGCGATCACAACCGTCGAATGCGGCCGAAATCCGCCATGCCGGAGTCTAGGTTTTGGGCGGCTCGGGCGGCGCGACTGGTGGCTTGATGCGTCCGAGCGGGGTGATTCTGAGCGCCGTCAGACGGTTGCGGTTGCGGCGCAGCACGTGGAAGCGGAAGCCATGGAAGGTGAAGGCCTGGCCAGGCTCCGGGATGATGCGCGCCTCGTGGATGACCAGGCCGGCGATGGTGGTTGCCTCCTCGTCGGGCAGGTTCCAGTCCATGGCGCGGTTCAAGTCGCGGATCGGCACAGAGCCGTCGACATTGACCGAGCCGTCGGGCTGCGGCCGCACGCCCTCGACGGCGACGTCGTGCTCGTCGGCGATGTCGCCGACGATCTCCTCGAGGATGTCCTCGAGGGTGACGACGCCTTGCACCTCGCCGTATTCATCGACCACCAGGGCGAAATGCACCTTGCGCTTGAGGAAGGCGTTGAGTTGGTCGGGCACGCTGGTGGTGTCGGGCACGAACCACGGCTCGGCGGCGACCGAGCGGATGTCGATGGCATCGACCTTGCCGCCCGCCGCTTTCAGCGCGCGCAGCAGGTCCTTAACGTGGACGATGCCGATGATGTTCTCCGGCTCGCCTTCCCACAGCGGCACGCGCGTATAGGGGCTGGCGAGGATATCGTCGACGATGGCGCCGATCGGTTCGTCGGCGTCGATCGAATGCATGCCGGTGCGGTGGACCATGACGTCGGAGACGTCGAGTTCGGAGAGGTCGAGCAGGCCGCCTAAGCGGTCGCGCTCGGCCTTGACCACGCTGCCCTCGGCGTGAAGCAGGTCGACCTGGCCGCGGATCTCCTCGGCCGGTGACAGGATCGACTTGCCGTCGGAGGCGTTCCAGCCGGCGAGGTGCAAGACGCCGCGGACGATGAACTGGACAGCGATGACGACCGGCGAGAACACCGCAACGATGACCGCGACCGCCGGGGCGATGGCGCGCGATACCCGATCGGGATCGCCGATCGCCAGCGTCTTGGGCAGCACCTCGCCGAAGACCAGCACCAGCAGGGTCATCGCCAGCGTCGCGTAGACCACGCCAGCCTGGCCGAAGAGATCCAGGAACAGGCTGGTGGCCAGCGCCGAGGCGAGGATGTTGACCAGGTTGTTGCCGAGCAGCAGGGCGCCGATCAGGCGCTCGCGCTCACGGATGAGCGTGCCGACGATGCCGGCGTGACGGTCGCCGGATTTCTCCAGTGCCAGCATGCGCGCCCGCGAGGCGGCGGTGAGCGCGGTTTCCGACCCGGAAAAGAAAGCCGACAGCACGACCAGAATGGGAATGGCCACGGCCATCGCCCAAAGGAACGTGTTCATGTCGCCAGTTGCTCCGCGAGAAATTCGGCCACCTCGCCGGGCGGCACGTCATGGGCGACGAAGGCGGAGCCGATACCGCTCAACAGAATGAAGGTGAGCTGGCCGCGGACGACCTTCTTGTCCTGGGCGATTGCCTGCATCAGGGTGTCGGCGACCATCGGCTCACCGGGGATGTCCGCTATGCGGGTCGGCAGGCCGACGGCGGCAAGGTGCGCGGCGACGCGTTTGGCGTCGTCGGGCGAGATGAGCCCGCGCTTGGCCGAGAAGGCAGAGGCGAGCACCGAGCCGATCGACACCGCCTCGCCGTGGAGCAGCCGGTCGGAATAGCCGGTGGCGGCTTCCAGCGCATGGCCGAAGGTGTGGCCGAGATTGAGAAGCGCGCGCTTGCCGTTCTGCTCGCGTTCGTCGGCGGCGACAGTCATCGCCTTGCCGCGGCAGGCGACGGCGATCGCCTCGTCGCGCTCCGGCCAACCGGCGACGACGGCGCGCCAGTTCTCCTCCAGCCAGGCAAAGAACGCCGCGTCGCCGAGGAGGCCGTATTTGACCACCTCGGCGTAACCGGCGTTGAAAATGCGGGGGTGGAGCGAATCGAGCACGCTGGCGTCGGCGAGCACCAGGCTCGGCTGGTGGAAGGCGCCGACCAGATTCTTGCCGTGGCGGGTGTTGATGCCGGTCTTGCCGCCGACCGAGGAATCGACCTGTGCGAGCAGGGTCGTCGGGATCTGCACGACGCGCACGCCGCGGCGCACGATCGCGGCGGCAAATCCGGCGAGATCGCCGACCACGCCGCCGCCGAAGGCGACCACCAGGTCGGATCGTTCGATATGCGCACCGAGGATGCCGTTGACGACGGTTTCCAGCGTCTCGAAACTCTTCGATTTCTCGCCCGGGGCCACGGCGATGGTGGTGAAATCGACGTCGCCGTCCGCGAGGCTGGCGGACAGCGCGGTGAGGTGATAGCGGGCGACGTTCTCGTCGGTCACCACCACGACGCGCCGGCCGGGCATGCGCCGGGCGATCTCCGCTCCGGCGTGCTCAAGAACGTGGCGGCCGATGAGGATATCGTAGGAACGCGGCCCCAGATCGACGGTCACCACCGTCGGTTCGTCGGGCTTGGCAGCGGGTGTTGCCATCGTTCAGGCCTCTGCCACCGCCTCACGGCTGAGATAGTCGGCAAGAGCTTCGAGAATGTCGTCGATGACCACGTCGTGGGCAACATCGCGCGACTGCACCTGAATATCGGCCTCGGCATAGACCGGGTAACGCTCGGCGATGAGCCGGTCGATGGCGGCAGCCGGGTCCTCGACCTTGAGCAGTGGCCGGTTGTTGCGACGCCTGACGCGCGACAGGAGCAGGTCGCGATCGGCCTTCAACCAGATCGAGATGCCGGCAGCCTGGATCGTGGCACGGGTCTCCGGCTGGATGAAGGCGCCGCCGCCGGTGGCCAGCACCTTGGGCCGGCCGTCGAGCAGGCGCTGGATGACGCGGCGCTCCCCGTCGCGGAAATAGGTCTCGCCGTGCTGCTCGAATATCTCGGGAATCGTGGCGTTGGCGGCCAGTTCGATCTCGCTGTCGGCGTCGACGAAGGCCATGCCGAGGCGGTTGGCCAGCCGCCGGCCGATCGATGATTTGCCGGCGCCCATCATGCCGACCATGACCAGAGTCCGCCCCGCCAGCAGGCGCGAGACCCTGGTCTCGAGCGGCAATCCACTGTCCCGTGCCGGTTCGGCTTTCGCCACAGCTCCCTCGCTAACGCACCTGTTGCGGGCGAGGAAAGAGCCGGTTTCGGGGCTCCCTGTCAAGGCGCCGGTTGCCAATCGGCCGCGCGACTTGCCCTTCACGGCCCGATTGTCGAGAATACCGGGAGGGTCGCAGCGGTACGTTTCCTCCGCGGCCCGAATCGCGGCGAGCGGCCGACCGGGATTTCAAATGCCGAGCCTTTTCCGTTTTCTCATCGTGCTCGTGATTCTGGGCATACTCGGCGGTGCCGCGATGATCTATCTCGCCATGTTCGTCGGGCCGCATACGCGCGAAATGACGGCGCGCATCCCGTCGGAGAAGCTGCAGGCGCAGGAGCAGCAGGCCCCGGCGCCGCAGGTCGATCTGCCGCCACAGCCGGCGCCGGCGCAGCAATAGACGTGACCAAGCCGGCAAAGGCCGCGGCCGGCGGCCATCACATCGAGGCCTTTCTGGAGATGATGAGCGCCGAGCGTGGCGCGTCGCTGAATACGCTGGCCTCCTATCGCCGCGATCTTGAGGATTACGCCGGCTTCCTTGCCGCCCGGGGCAGCGGTTTCGAGCGCGCCGGGGTGGAGGCGGTGCGCGCCTATCTCAACGATCTCGATACGCGCGGATTCGCAGCGACCTCGGCGGCGCGGCGGCTTTCGGCGCTGAGACAGGTCCACCGCTTCCTGGTCAGCGAAGGCGTGCGCGAGGACGACCCTACCGGCATCATTGCGGGACCGCGCCGCCCGGCGCGCCTGCCCTCGGTGCTGAGCGAACAGGAGGTCACGCGCCTCATCGAACGGGCGCGCGAGGAGGCGGCGGCGACGGAGGGCAGCGATGCGGCACGGCTGAGGGCGCTCCGCCTCCACGCCTTGGTCGAGATGCTCTACGCGACCGGGCTGCGCGTCTCCGAACTCGTGTCGCTCAAGGCTGCGGTCATACGCCGCGACCAGCGCATGTTCACGGTCAGCGGCAAGGGCGGCCATGAGCGCATCGTGCCTCTGACCGACAAGGCGCGCGCGGCGGTGGCCGCCTATCTCAAGGCGCGGGCGGAATCCGGGGTCGCCGACAGCCCTTGGCTGTTCCCCTCGTTCGGCGACAGCGGCCACCTGACCCGCCAGGCTTTCGCCCGCGATCTCAAGGATCTGGCCGTTCGGGTCGGGATTGCCGCGGCGAAGATATCGCCGCATGTGGTGCGCCACGCCTTCGCGAGCCACCTGCTGCAGAACGGCGCCGATCTCCGCGTCGTGCAGCAACTCCTCGGCCATGCCGACATTTCCACCACCCAGATCTACACGCACGTTCTGGAAGAGCGGCTGCGCACGCTGGTCAGCGAGCATCATCCGCTGGCGCGGGAAGGGAAGTAGGCCGAAGGCCGAAACGACCCGGTAACCCGCTTTAGCAAGTGTTTCGGCTGTGGGATTGCTTGACTTGGCCGTACGCTCCCGTCAGTTTGCCGCCGCTTTCCGCCGGTCGGGTGCCTGTGGGAGCCGTCATGTTTCCAATCCCCGCGGGATTTGATGCGCAGCTACCTCGACTTCGAGAAACCGGTCGCCGACCTGCAGGGCAAGGTGCAGGAACTGCGCGCGCTCGAAAAGGAAGGCGACGCGGTCGCCATCGGCGAGGAGATCGCTCGGCTGGAGGCCAAGGCGGCACAGGCGCTGGCCGAGATCTACGGCAAGCTTTCTCCCTGGCAGAAGACCCAGGTTGCCCGCCACCCGGACCGGCCGCACACCAGCGACTACGCCCGCCTGCTGATCGAGGACTTCACGCCGCTGGCCGGCGACCGCAAGTTCGGCGAGGACGCGGCGATCGTCACCGGCCTTGGCTACTTTCGTGGCAAGCGGGTGGCCCTCATCGGCCACGAAAAGGGCAACGACACCGAAAGCCGGCTGAAGCACAATTTCGGCATGGCGCGGCCGGAAGGCTACCGCAAGGCCGTGCGCATCATGAACCTGGCCGATCGCTTCGGGCTGCCGGTGATCGCGCTGGTGGACACGGCCGGCGCGTTTCCGGGGCTGGACGCGGAAGAGCGCGGCCAGGCGGAAGCCATCGCCCGCTCGACGGAAGCCTGCGTCAACCTCGGCGTGCCCAATGTCGCCGTGGTCATCGGCGAGGGCGGCTCGGGCGGTGCCATCTCGATCGCCACGGCCAACAAGGTGCTGATGCTGGAGCACTCGATCTACACGGTGATCTCGCCGGAAGGCGCGGCCTCGATCCTGTGGCACGATTCCAGCCGCGCGCAGGATGCCGCCACCGGCATGAAGATCACGGCGGAGGATCTGCAGAGGTTCGGCATCATCGACCGTATCATCACGGAGCCGATCGGCGGCGCCCACCGCGAGCCGGAGACGATCATCAAGGCGACCGGCGAGGCCATCGCCGAGGCGTTCGAATCGCTCTCCAACCTGCCTCCGGAGGAGATCCGGCGCCAGCGCCGCGAGAAGTATCTGGCGATCGGGCGAAACCTCTAGTCCCTGCCTTTTGCGTGCCACACGGCGGCGGGAGAGTGGCCTTCGCGCTCGCAGATAAGTGAGCGCAAACGCCGGCGGTTAACATCCCGTCAAGCTTGACAGGATTACGAGAATCTCCGCTTGTGCCGACGGTTGCGAGGGGCCGGAAGGGTGCTGATGGCGAATCGACCAGTCCTTGGCGGCGTGCTGCGTCTGCTGGCGCCGCTCTCCGTGACGCTGATCGTGCTGGCGGGCTGCAACTACTCCGACCTCCCCAAGGCCGAGCGTCCGGTGCCCGGCGTGCTGATCGCCAAGATGAATCAGCTCGCCATGAAGGACACCGCGCCGATCTTCATCCGCATCTTCAAGGAAGAATCGCAGATGGAGATCTGGAAGCAGCAGGACGACGGCCACTTCGCCCTGCTCAAGACCTATTCCATCTGTCGGTGGTCGGGAGGGCTCGGTCCGAAGAAGGAAGAGGGCGACCGCCAAGCGCCGGAGGGCTTCTACACTGTCACGCCGGCGCAGATGAACCCGGATTCAAATTACTACCTGTCCTTCAACATCGGCTATCCGAACGCCTATGACCGCGCCCTCGGGCGTACCGGCTCCAACCTGATGGTGCACGGCGCCTGTTCGTCGTCGGGCTGCTACTCGATGACCGACGCGGATGCCGGCGAGATCTTCAGGCTGGCGCGGGACGCTTTCCGCGGCGGCCAGCGCGCCTTCGAGATCCAGGCGTTCCCCTTCCGCATGACGCCGGAGAACCTCGCCAGGCACCACGACGATCCCAACATGGATTTCTGGCGGATGCTCAAGGTCGGCTTCGATTCCTTCGAGCTGACGCACGTGCCGCCAAAGGTCGATGTTTGCGACCGGCATTATGTCTTCAATGCCGATGCGGGCGACGCCAGCTTCAACCCGACGAGCGCCTGCCCGCCCTACACGGTGCCGCCGGAGCTCGCCGCGGCGCTTGAGCGCAAGCAGACCCAGGACGATGCCAAGTTTGCCCAAGACGTCGCCATGCTGGAACAGAAGCAGCAGGCGGCGGCGGCGAGCCAGCGGGCGGAAGCCGAACGGGCAGCCAATCCCTCGTTCATCCAGCGCCTGTTCGGCGCCAAGCCGCAACCGGCGGCAAAGGTGCCGGCGACGCCGGTCGTGCCGCCCAGGGCCGAGCTCTCCCCGGCGCCGCGGCCGAAGACGGTGGCGGTGCCCGAGCCCAAGCCGGCCCCGTCGGTGGCCACCGTTGCCCCGGTTCCGGCGCCGACCACGACGGCCACGGTGGCGCCGAGGCTTGCTGCCGACAGCGCCGGCGCGGCCGACACGATCACGCCCGACATGACCCCGGCGATCCCGCCGGTGGGCAAATTCGTGAAGAAGAAGTTCCTGTGGCCGGGCGACGACCAGACGGGCAGCGCCACCGGGCCATCCGGCTGAGAGGCGCGGCCCGCGTCAAGCGCGGTGCAATGCGGGCACCTCGGCAAGATCCCGGATTTCGCTTCGCTCCATCCGGGTTAGGGCTTTGCCTGCAACTCAGGCCAGACGGCCGTGGCAGTGCTTGTATTTCTTGCCAGAGCCGCAGGGGCAGGGGGCGTTGCGCGGAACCTTGCCCCAGCTGGCCGGGTCGTTCGGGTCGATCTGCGCGGCAACCGCGCCGGCGCCCGCAGCGTAGCGTGCATTGCGCAGCGGCTGTTGCCGACCGTCGCCCGGCGGCGGGAGCATCTCGTTCTCGCCGGTCACCGGGTCGGGATGGCTTGCCTGCATCGCCTCGAAATCGCCCTCCGGCGCCAGTGGCGGCGGGCGCTGCACGAGCTCGATATGCATCATCTGGCGGGTCACCGCCTCGCGCAGGCGCGTCAGCAGGCCCTGGAAGTGCTCGAAGGACTCGGTCTTGTATTCGATCAGCGGGTCGCGCTGAGCGTAGCCGCGGAAGCCGATCACCTGGCGCAGGTGGTCGAGCACGACCAGGTGCTCGCGCCAAAGGAAATCGAGGGTCTGCAGCAGTACCGCCTTCTCGACCTGGCGCATGACGTCCGGCGAGAAGCGGGCGGTGCGTGAGGCGGCCAGTTCGTCGCCGGCGCGGTTGATGCGCTCGAGCACTTCCTCCTCGGCGATGCCCTCTTCCTTGGCCCAATCGGCGATAGGCAGGTCGAGGCCGACGACGTCAAGGATTTCGTCGTGCAGGCCGGCGGTATCCCACTGCTCGGGATAGGCTCGCTCCGGGATGTGCCTTCCGACCAGGGTTTCGATCACCTCGCGGCGCATCTCGTGGATGGTGTCGGTCACCACATCCTGCGACATGAGCTCGATTCGCTGGTCGAAGATAGCCTTGCGCTGGTCGTTCATCACGTCGTCGTACTTGAGCAGGTTCTTGCGGATGTCGAAGTTGCGTCCCTCGACTTTCTGCTGGGCCTTCTCCAGAGCGCGGTTGATCCACGGATGGACGATCGCCTCGCCCTCCTGGAGGCCGAGCTTCTGCAGCATGCCGTCCATGCGCTCCGAGCCGAAGATGCGCATGAGGTCGTCCTGCAGCGACAGGAAGAATTTGGAGTGACCGGGGTCGCCCTGGCGCCCGGAACGGCCGCGCAGCTGGTTGTCGATGCGCCGGCTCTCATGGCGCTCGGTACCGAGAACATAGAGCCCGCCGGCGGCCAGCGCCTGTGCCTTCAACTTGTCGATCTCGGCATGGATGGTCGCAATGCGCTGGTCGCGCTCGGGACCTTCTGGCAGGTCGGCAAGCTCCTGGCGGATGCGCATGTCGGGATTGCCGCCGAGCTGGATGTCGGTGCCGCGGCCGGCCATGTTGGTGGCGATGGTGACCGCGCCCGGCACGCCGGCCTGGGCGATGATGAACGCCTCCTGCTCGTGGTAGCGGGCGTTCAGAACCTGGTGCGGAACCTTCTGCTTGTGCAGCAACTCGGAGAGGATCTCCGACTTGGCGATCGAGGTGGTGCCGACCAGGATCGGCTGGCCGCGCCGGCTGGCATCCTTGATGAGTTCGATGATCGCCGCGTACTTCTCGTCGGCCGTCCGATAGACCTCGTCATCGTCGTCGATGCGGATCATCGGCATGTTGGTCGGGACCTCCACGACGTCGAGGTTGTAGATGTCGCCGAATTCCAGCGCCTCGGTCACCGCCGTGCCGGTCATGCCGGCAAGCTTGTCGTACATGCGGAAGTAGTTCTGGAAGGTGATCGAGGCCAGAGTTTGGTTCTCCGGCTGGATGGGCTGGTGCTCCTTGGCCTCCAGCGCCTGATGCAGGCCCTCGGAGAAGCGCCGGCCGGGCATCATGCGGCCGGTGAACTCGTCGATGATGATCACTTCGCCGTTGCGAACGATGTAGTCCTTGTCGCGCTCGAACAGGCGGTGGGCCCGAAGCGCCTGCTGGATGTGGTGAACGACGGTGACGTTCTCGATGTCGTAGAGCGACTTGCCCTTGAGCATGTCGGCCTCGGTAAGCAGCTTCTCCAGTTTCACATTGCCTGCCTCGGTGAAGGTGGCGGTGCGCTGCTTCTCATCGACCTCGTAATCATCGGCGGTCAGATGCGGGATGAAGGTGTCGATGGTGTTGTATAGCTCCGAGCGGTCGTCGAGCGGGCCGGAGATGATCAGCGGCGTGCGCGCCTCGTCGACCAGGATCGAGTTGACCTCGTCGACGATGGCGAAGTTGTGCCCGCGCTGGACCATCGAGGGCAGGTCGTACTTCATGTTGTCGCGCAGGTAGTCGAAGCCGAATTCGTTGTTGGTGCCGTAGGTGATGTCGCACGCATAGGCGGCGCGGCGCTGATCGTCGTCGAGGCCGTGGACGATCACGCCGACCGTCATGCCGAGGAACTTGTAAATCTGCCCCATCCATTCGGAGTTGCGGCTGGCCAGATAATCGTTGACGGTGACCACGTGCACGCCCTTGCCGGCGAGCGCGTTGAGATAGACGGCAAGCGTGGCCACGAGGGTCTTGCCTTCGCCGGTCCTCATCTCCGCGATGGCGCCCTCGTTGAGCACCATGCCGCCAACGAGCTGGACGTCGAAATGGCGCTGACCGAGCGTGCGCTTGGCGGCCTCGCGGACGGTGGCGAAGGCGGGCACGATCAGGCTGTCGAGGTCGGCGCCGGCGGCGAGCTGGCGGCGGAACTCCTCGGTGCGGGCGCGCAGGTCCTCGTCGGACAGCGCCTCCACGTCGGCTTCCAGTGCATTGATCGCGGCGACCTTCGGATTATAGGTCTTGAGACGGCGGTCATTGGACGAACCGAAGAGCTTGCGGGCGATTGAGCCAAGACCGGCCATGATGCGAAGATTCCTCGAGCTTTCAGGTGTCCTAGCCGGGGCGTGGCGCCGGCGCTAGCTGCCGACATCGCCGTCCCTGCGACGAACGCCGGCACGGGATACCGTCGTCACCGCTTAAGGATTTAAAGCGTTCTGGACGCCAAGCGTGGAGACAGATAAGAGGGGGGCCAATCGATGTCAACGGCGCAAACCGGAGCTGAGCATCGCCTTTCGGCCGCCGCAATGAGGCTGTCGAAAGAAATCCCGATCAACCGAACGGAAGTGTTTCTATGACCGTCAAGGCCAGAATTCGGCACGGCGGAGCCGCCGTTGCGCTCGCAGCCCTGCTTGCCCTCGTCGCCCTGCCGCAGCCCTCGTTTGCCGGGGATCCTGCCCCCGACACCGTCGTTGCCAGGGTCAACGGCGCCGACATAACCGAGGCGGACCTTGCCCAGGCAGAGCTCGATTTCCGCGATCAGATCGCCCAGTTGCCGGAGGCGCAGCGCCGCGGCCAGCTCATCCAGCACCTGATCGACACCAAACTCGCCGCCGCCGCCGCCGAGGCGGAGGGGCTCGACAAGCTTCCCGAGGTGGTACGCCGCCTGCAGACCGTGCGCGACCGAACCCTGCAGCTCGAATATGTCCGGGCCAAGGTGTTGGCGCAGGTGACCGACCAGGCGCTGCACAAGCGTTTCGATGAATTGCTGAAATCGTTCACGCCGACCGATCAGTATCAGGCCGCCCATATTCTCGTGAAAACCGAAGACGAGGCCAAGGCGATCATCGCCGAACTCGACAAGGGCGGTGATTTTGCGGCGATCGCTAAGGAGAAATCGATCGACACCGGCTCGGCCCCCAATGGCGGCGAGCTCGGCTTCTTCGATCCGCAGCAGATGGTGAAGCCGTTCGGCGATGCCGTGATTGCCATGACCGTCGGCACCTACAGCAAGACGCCGGTGCAGTCGCAATTCGGCTGGCACGTGATCAAGCTCGAAGCGACGCGCAAGACACCTGCGCCGACCTACGATCAGGTCGTCACCCAGCTTCGTCAGCAGATGATCAGCGAGTTGTTCACCGCAGCGATGCAGAGCCTGCGCTCCGGCGCCAAGATCGAGATCATCCAGGCGGCCGTGCCGGCACCTGCTCCGGCAGCGCCGGCCGCCCCGGCAGCGCCGGCAGCGCCAGCCGCCCCGGTGAAGTAGACCTGGACGGGGGCAAAGATGGCTGGCCTGTCGCCACTGGCGCCGGCTGCGTTTCCTGACCTGCCGGAACTCGGCGGCGTGCGCTTCGCCACCGCCGAGGCTGGCATCAAGTACAAGGGCCGCCGCGACGTGCTCCTGATGCTCTTCGACAAGGGCACCGAGGTCGCCGGCGTGTTGACGCAGTCGAAGTGTCCGTCGGCGCCGGTCGAGTGGTGCAAGGCGGCGCTCGCCTCCGGCAAGGCGCGGGCGCTCCTTGTCAATTCCGGCAATGCCAACGCGTTTACCGGCAAACGCGGGCGCGAGGCGGTGAAGCTCTCCGCGGCGATGACGGCGGCGATCGCCGGCTGTCCGAGAAACCAGGTCTATCTGGCCTCGACCGGCGTCATCGGCGAGCCGCTCGATGCCGCCAAGTTCGACGCGGTGCTCGCCGACACCGCGGCGCGGGCGAAGCCCGGACCGTGGTCGGAAGCGGCGCGTGCGATCATGACCACCGACACCTACCCCAAGGGGGCAAGCCGGCAGGTGGCGCTGGGCGGGGCGACGGTGACCATCAACGGCATCGCCAAGGGGGCGGGCATGATCGCCCCCGACATGGCGACCCTGCTATCCTTCGTCGTCACTGATGCGCCGATCGCGGCGCCGGTGCTCAAGAGCCTGCTGGCCAAGGGCGTTGCCGACAGCTTCAACGCGATCACGGTGGACAGCGACACCTCCACCTCCGACACGCTGCTCCTCTTCGCCACCGGCGCGGCGAAAGATGCCCCGCGCATCACCAGTGCGGCCGACCGGCGGCTCAAGCCGTTCCGCATCGCGGTCAACGAGGTGCTGACCGACCTCGCCCATCAGGTGGTGCGCGACGGCGAGGGGGCGCGCAAGTTCGTCGAGATCCGGGTCAGGGGCGCGGCTTCCAAGAAATCGGCGCGCCGCGTCGGCATGGCGATCGCCAATTCGCCGCTGGTCAAGACCGCGATCGCCGGCGAGGACGCCAACTGGGGCCGCATCGTCATGGCGGTGGGCAAGGCCGGCGAGCCGGCCGAGCGCGACAGGCTGGCAATCTGGTTCGGCGGCGTGCGCGTGGCGGTGAAGGGCGAGCGCGATCCGGCCTATTCGGAGGAGGCCGCCTCGGCCGAGGTGAAGCAGCAGGACATCGTCATCACCGTCGATCTCGGCATCGGACGGGGAAGCGGTACGGTGTGGACCTGCGATCTCACGAAAGAATACATCGCCATCAACGGCGACTACCGGAGCTGAGAACGGGCGCCGTCCATGTGTGACCGCTGTGAGACCAACCCGGTGATCCTGGTTTCGGCCTGCGCGCTGATCGACCGCGACGGGCGCGTGCTCATCACCCAACGGCCCGAGGGCAAGGCGCTGGAAGGCTATTGGGAATTCCCCGGCGGCAAGATCGAGCACGGCGAGACGCCGGAGCAGTCGCTGATCCGCGAGCTCAACGAGGAACTCGGCATCGACGTCAAGGCCGCCTGCCTCGCGCCGCTTTCCTTCGCCAGCCACGCCTACGAGCACTTCCACCTGCTGATGCCGCTCTATGTCTGCCGCAAGTGGCAGGGGACGCCGCAAGGTCGTGAAGGGCAGGCGTTGAAATGGGTGCGGGCAAAGGACCTCCGCGAGCACAAAATGCCGCCGGCCGACGTGCCGCTGATCCCGGTGTTAATCGATCTTTTATAGTTTCGTTTGACAATTCCTTAACTGTATCGGCGCGGGCCGAAGGAATTGTCATGTCCATCAGATTTCCAGATGACGCGATCCTGCCTCCGACGGGTGAGGCCGACACGCGCTCGGCGCGGCTGAGGCCGGCCGTTTTCGTGCCCATCGCAATCGCGCTCATCGGTGTCGCCACGATCCTGCTCGGCGGGCTGACGGCGCGCGGTCCGGCGATCAGCACGGCCGATGGGGTCGATCCGATAGTGACCGGCTCGATCCCGGCATCATTCTCGGCGATGTCGGCCACGGACCAGCGTCACGCGCTGGAAATGCTGGATCGGTAGAGCCGGCGATCCTCCGATCGCGGCTTCGCCTTGCTGAAGGATGACGGGGCGAGGAGACCTACCGCCCCGCCTTCTCGCCGGCCGGCCGTTCCTTGGTACCCAGCGCATCGGCAAGGCGCATGCGGGCGCTGCCTGGCCTCAGCGGCTGTTGCTGGCTTTCATGCGGGGCCCAACCTGACAGCCAGATGATGTCGAAGGTGGCGCGCACACGCCCGTCGGCGTCGGCGAAGCGCTCGCCGTAGATTTCGATCGCGCGCATGAGGACAGCGCGGCGGAGCGGCCGCCGGTCGCGCTCGTGAAGCACGTTGGTCAGGCCCATGGCGCGCAGATCGTGCATCAGGTGGAGCGCCGTTGCATAGCGCACGCTGTGGCTGTCCTGGTCGGTCACCGGCAGAGCAAAGCCGGCACGCTGCATGAGGGCGCCGACGGTCCTGACGTCGGTGAAGGGCGCCACGCGCGGCGAGGCGCCGCCGGCGATCTCCGCTTCGGCCGTGGCAAAGGCCTCGCGCAGTTCGCTCAGCGTATTGCCGCCGAGAAAGGCGGCGAGGAACAGGCCGTCCGGCTTCAGCGCGCGGCGCATCTGGGCGAGCGCGCCGGGGAGGTCGTTGGCCGCGTGCAAAGTGAGGACCGAGACGGCGAGGTCGAGGCTTTCGGGTGCGAAGGGCAGGAACTCGGCATCGCCGACGAGGTCCGGCCGGGTCTCGGCAATGCGGTCGAGCCGCACGATGCGGTCGACCTGGGGCGCGGCGGCGAGCACCGGGAACGGGCTGCCGATCTCGGCTGCGGTCGCGAAGCGGCGCTTCACCACCGCCAGCCGTTCGGCCATGTCCTCGGCGACTATACGAAAGAGGAAATCGGCGCCAGCCACCTGTGCGGCGAGCGCGCGCCTGCGGCGGGCGTCGGCGAGCGCATGGTCGAAGATGAGGGGCGGTCCGTTCATGGCGTTCGGTTATGGGGGGCGGCGTGGCCGCCGTCAAAGCCCGGCGATGGCGTGGCCTTGCGGTCGGCGGTAGACTTGGCGGCGATGGCAGAAACGGGCGACGGCATTCTCGACCGGGTGGAGAAGGCGCCGGCCGCGGCGCGGCTGATGTCGGCTGCCGCCGCGTTCGGTCGCCGGCTGGTCGATCTCACCTTGCCGCCGCAGTGCCTGGCCTGTCACGCGCCGGTGGCGGAGATGGGCTCGCTTTGCCCGGCCTGCTGGTCGCGTCTGAAGCTGATCGAGCGGCCCTATTGCGAGCGGCTCGGCATTCCCTTCGCCTACGATCTCGGGCCCGGCGCCTTGTCGGCGGAGGCGATCGCCGATCCGCCGCCGTTCGACCGGGCCCGCGCAGCGGCGGTCTACGACGACATTTCCCGACGTCTAGTGCATGGCCTGAAATACCGGGACCGGCTAGAGCTTGCCCGCTGGATGGCCGGCTGGATGGCGCGGGCCGGCGCCGAGCTGCTCGACAAGGCCGATGTCGTCGTGCCGGTGCCCCTGCATCGCCGCAGGCTGTGGTGGCGGCGCTACAACCAGTCGGCACTGCTCACGCATGCATTGGCGGTCGGGGCGGGCAAGCCGGTTGCCAATGACGCGCTCATCCGCATCCGCGCGACGGCGCAGCAGGTGGGCCTTTCGGCGGAGGAACGCGACCGCAACGTGCGCGGCGCCTTCCGCGTGACACCGGAGGGCAAACGAGCGATCGCCGGCCGGCGCGTGCTGCTGGTCGACGACGTCTACACCACCGGGGCGACGGTCAAGGCATGCACACGCGCGCTTCTCCGCGCCGGCGCGGTGGCGGTTGACGTGCTCACCTTCGCCCGGGTTGTCAAAAGCCCGATTTGACCCGACATATAACAATTATGGAAAGAGACTCAGCATCTTCGTCGACGCCGCCGGTGGTCATCTACACGCGCCAGTTCTGCGGCTTCTGTACGGCCGCCAAGCGGCTGCTCGACGGCAAGGGTGTCGCCTATGTCGAGCACGACGCCACCGGCAGGCCGGAGCTGCGCGTCGAGATGATCCAACGCGCCAACGGCCGCCACACCTTTCCGCAGATCTTCATCGGCGACACCCATGTCGGCGGCTTCAACGAGCTGTCGCAATGGGAGCACAGCGGGGCGCTGGACAAGGCGCTTGGGGCGCTGAAGGGAAGTCCGGAGCCGGCATGACGCGCTTCGTGGCAGCGGCAGTGCAGATGCGCAGCGGCATTTCGGTCGCGGCCAATATCGCGGCAGCCGAGACCTTGATCCGTGAGGCCGCGGCGGCGGGCGCGCAGTATGTGCTGACGCCGGAGATGACCAATATCCTCGACCGCGAGCGGCCGCGCCTGCTGACGGCGGTCACGCCCGAGGAAGGCGATCCCTCGCTTGCCCGCTTCCGTGCGCTCGCCAAGGAACTCGGCATCCATCTGCATATCGGCTCGATGGCCATCAAGCTCGGCGCGGAAGGAGTTGCCAACCGCGCCTTCCTGATCGCGCCCAGCGGCGCCATCATTGCCCGCTACGACAAGATCCACATGTTCGACGTCGACCTTGCCGGCGGCGAGAGCTATCGCGAGTCGCGCCTCTATCGGCCCGGCGAAACAGCGGTGGTCGCCGATCTGCCATGGACACGCCTAGGGCTGACGGTGTGCTACGACGTGCGCTTTCCGCAGCTTCATCGGGCGCTGGCCAAGGCGGGTGCGGAGGTGCTCGCCATACCGGCGGCGTTCACCCGCACCACCGGCGAGGCGCATTGGCATGTGCTCGTCCGCGCCAGGGCGATCGAGACCGGCTCCTGGGTGATCGCGGCGGCGCAGGGCGGCAGCCACGAGGACGGGCGCGAGACCTACGGCCATTCGATGATCGTCGATCCGTGGGGGCGGATCGTCGTCGAGGCGGACCGCGAGCCCGGTGTCATCGTCGCGACAATCGATCCCGCGGAGTCGGTGAAGGCACGGGCGGCGATCCCGGCGCTCGCCAACGAGCGCGCCTTTGCGCTGCCGGCCGTTCCGGCAGCCGAGCCGGAGGCGGTTCCGTCATGATCCGCTACACGCTCCGCTGCTCCAAGGCGCACGAATTCGAGACCTGGTTCCGCTCGATCGCGGACTTTGAGCGCGCCGTCGCAGATGGCGAGGCGGCATGCCCGGTGTGCGGCGACACCCACGTGGCCAAGGCGCTGATGACCCCGGCGGTCGCCGGCACCCACAAGGGCGAGACCGGCAAGGACGACAGGGACGGCAAGCCCGGCAAGGACGACAAGGTGAAACTCGCCGTCCCCGATCCGCGCCAGCAGGCGATGCGCGAGGCGATCAAGGCACTGCGCAAGCAGGTGACCGAGAACGCCGATTATGTCGGCGACCGCTTCGCCGAGGAGGCGCGCAAGATCCACTACAACGAAGTGGAGGCGCGCGGCATCTACGGCGAGGCGACAAGCGACGAGGCGCAGGCGATGGTCGATGAGGGCATCGAGTTCCTGCCGCTGCCGTCGCTGCCTGAGGACAGGAACTGAGTTCCGCTGCCCGCACTTGGCGAATCGGAATGCGGGGTTATTGACGTCCCGGATTACGCTCCGCTCCATCCCGCCTACGCGCTTCATCGCGCCCGGGACACGATCTCTCGTTCCCGCGCGCCAGAAGCACCGGGTCATGAACATTTCTTGCTTCCCTATCGCGCCGCTTTGGTCGATCCCGGTCGGGCCTTCGGCCCTCTTCGGTCTCTTGCGGCGCTCCTCGCCTCTTGTGGCGAGGGGGTGGCGGGCGCCCGGCGAATGCCGTGCGGTTACTCCGCAAGAACATGGGGGCGCTCACCGAGCGCCCGCCGCGGCGATTTTTCCGTCTCCCGGCGAGCTCTACGCCCCGCTTTCCTCGATCCCCGTCGGGCCTCTTTGCGCGATCCCGGTCGGGCCTACACAGCCCTCCTCGGTCTCTTGCGGCCCTCCACGGTCTCTCGGTCGCAGGGTTCAGGCCCTGAGGGCGGCCGGTCGTAGTGCCGACGGTCCCGCCGGGAACGCCCCGAGTGCCGGACTGCGAATCCGGAGCGCGGGGGCACCGCTCCCCGCCCCACGCACAGAACGCCTCTATGAGCGCGCCCCTTCGCGGGCGGGGATGTCGATCAATATGGGGGCGGTTCAAGCGACCGGGGATAAGTATTTTTCGTGCCCCCGCCCGGCGGGCTATCGCCGGCCTCCCTCCCCACGCTGCGCGGGGGAGGGAGGGAGCCTGCCGCCGGTGCAATTACCCGACTAACCGCTCCAGGTCCTCCGACTTCCGCACCGTCACGTCGAGGTCGCGCACCAGACCGTCGGCGAGCGCATAGACCCAACCGTGGACGCTCAACGCCTGGCCGCGCGCCCAGGCCTCCTGCACGAAGACATCGGAGGCGACGTTGCGCACCTGGCGGATGACGTTCAACTCGCACAGGCGGTCGAGACGGGCGCCGGGCTCGGCAATGGTGTCGAGTTCGTGGCGGTGGTCGTGGGCCACCTCGCGGATCGGATGCAGCCAGTGGTCCACCATTCCGCGGCGCTTGCCGTCGACGGCCGCCGCGACGCCGCCGCAGCCGTAATGGCCGACCACCATGATGTGCTCTGACCTTGAGCACGTCCACGGCGAACTGCAGGACCGACAGGTAGTTGGCGTCCTGCGGCGGCGCGAGATTGGCAACGTTGCGGTGGACGAACAGCTCGCCGGGGTCGAGGCCGACGATCTCGTTGGCCGGAACGCGGCTGTCGGAGCAGCCGATCCACAGATATTCCGGCGCCTGCTGGCGGGCCAGCCGGCGGAAGAAATCGGCGTCGCCGGCGACCTTGCCGGCGGCCCAGGCGCGGTTGTTGGCTTTGAGGTTGTCGAGCATCGGCAGCGCCATCCGTTCTCTGGTTCGGCTGTCCGTTCATGCCGGAGGGATTGACCCGGATCAAGGCTCCGCCTCTCGAGGCGGCCATGGTCACCTCACACTGCCCGCGGGCGGACCGCGAGCGGGCCGTGCATTCGACCGAAACCTGCATCAGGAGGAGTTGGCATGGCCGATGTGAAGATTCGCGTGTTCAAGGGCGACGAACGCGACCCGGCAACGACCGTCACCGTTCCAGGCGGCGTGCTCAAGATCGCGTCCAAGCTCATCCCGCGCAGGGCCCTTGCGGCCCTCAGCGATCAGGGCATCGAGCTCGAGGAGATCATCAGGCTGTCGGAGAACCCGGAGGCCCACGGCAAGCTCGTCGAGGTCGAGGACCATCAGAAGAACGAAAGGGTCGTCATCTCGCTGGAGTAACGGGCCCGCTGCCCGTTCAGTCCATCACCGCCGCCATCATGTAGTTGACGTCGAGATCCGACGTCAGGCGGAAGCGGTCAGCCAGCGGCACGTACATCACGCCGGTCTCGGCAGAGGGCGTCAGGCCGGCAGCGCGATAGGCGGTACGCAGCTCGTCCGGCGTCACCAGCCGGTCGTAGTCGTGAGTGCCGCGCGGCAGCCAGCGCAGCACATATTCGGCGCCGATGATGGCGAGCAGCCAGGCCTTGCGGGTGCGGTTGATGGTCGAGGCGACGGTCAGCCCGCCGGGCTTCACCATGCTCCCTGTGGTGGCGATGAAGGCGGCGACATCGGTGACGTGCTCGACCACTTCGAGGGTCAGAACGACGTCGAAGCGCTCTCCGGCGGCGGCCAGCTCCTCGGCGGTCGTGGCGCGGTAGTCGATTGCCAAGCCAGCCTCGGCGGCGTGGAGCCTCGCCGCGGCGATGGTCTCGTCGGACGGGTCGATGCCGACGACCGCCGCGCCCATTCGCGACAACGGCTCGGTGACCAGTCCGGCGCCGCAGCCGACATCGAGGACGCCCAAGCCGGAGAGGGCGGTGGACGACTTCAGGTCGCGGCCGAAGCGGGCGCAAATCTCGCCCTTGATCCAGGACAGGCGCAGCGGGTTCAGCCGGTGCAACGGGCGCATGGGCCCGTCGGCGTCCCACCAGCGGGCGGCGAGCGCCGAGAAGCGGGCGACCTCGGCCGGGTCAACGGTGGGAGCGGCGGCTGCGTTCATGGCGCTACTCTAGCCGAGCCGTTCTCCCGTTGCGACCGTGCCGGCAAGCGGCTATGAAAGCGCGCCTTTTCGGGGAGGCCGGTCAACCGGCAGCAAAGTGTTATGGCGCGCCTAGTCATGAAGTTCGGTGGCACATCGGTCGCCGACATCCCCCGGATCAGGAACGTCGCCCGGCATGTGAAACGCGAGGTTACCGCCGGCCACGAGGTGGCGGTGGTGGTCTCGGCCATGGCCGGCTTCACCAACCAGCTGGTGGCGTGGACGCGCGAGGCGGCGCCGCTGCATGACGCGCGCGAATACGACACGGTGGTGGCGGCCGGCGAGCAGATCACCGTCGGCCTCCTGGCGATCGCGCTCCAGGAGATGGGCGTCAACGCACGGTCCTGGCTCGGCTGGCAAATTCCGATCCACACCGATACCGCCCATGGCGCGGCGCGCATCGTCGATATCGCGGGCAAGCTGCTCATCGATCGGCTGGGCCAGGGCCAGGTGGCGGTGGTCGCCGGTTTCCAGGGGGTGGCGCCCGACAACCGGGTGGCGACGCTTGGCCGCGGCGGCTCCGACACCAGCGCGGTGGCGCTGGCCGCGGCGCTCAATGCCGACCGCTGCGACATCTACACCGACGTCGACGGGGTCTATACGACCGACCCGCGCATCGTGCCCAAGGCGACCAGGATGCCGCGGATCGCCTACGAGGAAATGCTGGAAATGGCCTCGCTCGGGGCCAAGGTGCTCCAGGTGCGGTCGGTGGAACTGGCCATGGTGCACGGCGTGCGCACCTTCGTGCGGTCGAGCTTCGACGACCCGGACGGGCCGGACCTGGTCAATGCGGTGACGCCGCCGGGAACCCTCATCTGCGACGAGGACGAAATCGTGGAAAAGAAAGTCGTCAGCGGCATCGCCTACACCAAGGACGATGCCCAGATCTCGCTCCGCCGGGTCGCCGACAAGCCCGGCGTCGCGGCCGCCGTCTTCGGGCCGCTGGCCGCAGCCAACATCAACGTCGACATGATCGTGCAGAACGTCTCGGAAGACGGGACGCTGACCGACCTGACCTTCACGGTGCCGATCGCCGACTACGACCGCGCGCGTGCCGTGCTGGAAACCGCCCGCGCCGAAATCGGCTACCAGATCGTGCAGGGCTCGACCGACGTGGCCAAAATCTCGGTGATCGGCATCGGCATGCGCAGCCACGCCGGTGTCGCGGCCGAGTGTTTCCGGGCGCTGGCCGGCCGGGGGATCAACATCCGGGCGATCACGACGTCCGAAATCAAGATATCGGTGTTGATCGATGCCCCCTACACCGAGCTTGCGGTACGGACTTTGCATTCGCTATACGGGCTCGACAACCACTGACCGGCGCTCATGGGCGCGGCAGGTGATGGCCGGCAGACCCCTGGAAATGGCCGAGAACGCCCGAGGATAGCGGTGATGCGGGGCAATCCCCCCGCCGGGCCGCGCGTTTTGCTTCGACGGCTCCGCGAAATCATGGCGGAGCCGATCAGCGCGCAAGCCCGGCTCGACAAGATCGTGACGCAGATCGCGGCCAACATGGTGGCCGAGGTGTGCTCGGTCTATGTCCTGCACGCCGACGGGGTCCTTGAGCTCTACGCCACCGAGGGCCTCAAGGCAGAGGCCGTCCACCACGCCTCGCTGCGTGTCGGCCAGGGCCTGGTTGGCACCATCGCCGACGAAGCCCGCCCGCTCAACCTGCCCGACGCCCAGAGCCACCCGGCCTTCCGCTACATCCCGGAAACGGGCGAAGAGATCTACCACTCGTTTCTCGGCGTGCCGGTGCTGAGAGCCGGGCGCACGCTCGGTGTTCTGGTCGTCCAGAACAAGGCGTATCGCAGCTATCACGAGGAAGAAGTCGAGGCGCTGCAGACCACGGCGATGGTGCTCGCCGAAATGATCGCGGTCGGCGAGCTGTCCGGCCTCGGTCGGCCGGGCACCTCGCTCGAACTCAAGCGCCCGATCGCGATCAGCGGTATCCCGCTGTGCGAGGGCGTCGGCCTCGGGCTGGCCGTGTTGCACGAGCCGCGCGTCGTGGTCACCGCGCTCATCGGCGAGGACCCGACCGAGGAGGCGCGGCGGCTCGACGAGGCGATCGCCGGCCTGCGCCTGTTCGTCGACGACATGCTGTCGCGCGACGACATCGCCACGGCCGGCGAGCATCGCGACATCCTCGAAGCCTACCGCATGTTTGCCAACGACCGTGGCTGGGTCAGAGGAATGCAGGAGGCGATCCGCAACGGCCTGACGGCGGAGGCGGCGGTCGAAAAGGTGCAGAGCGACATGCGGGCGCGCATGCTGCGCCAGACGGCGCCGTTCTTGCGCGACCGCCTGCACGATTTCGAGGACCTCACCAACCGGCTCTTGCGCGTGCTGATGAACAAGCCGCACGGGCCGGGCGGCGAGGAGCTGCCCAAGGACGCGATCATCGTGGCGCGCACCATGGGTGCGGCCGAGCTGCTCGATTACGACCGCGAGCGCATCCGCGGGCTGGTGCTGGAAGAGGGTGGACCGACCAGCCATGTCACCGTCGTCGCCCGCGCGCTGGGCATTGCCACGGTCGGCCGTGCCGCCAACGCGGTGGCGCTGGTCGACAACGGCGACTCGGTCATCGTCGACGGTATCGCCGGCGAGGTGCACCTGCGCCCCAATGCCGATGTCGAAGCGGCCTATGGCGAGAAGGTGCGCTTCCGCGCCAAGCGGCAGGAGCAGTACCAGCTTCTGCGCCGGCGGCCGCCGGTGACCACGGACGGGGTGCACGTCAAGCTGCTGATGAATGCCGGTCTGCTCGTCGACCTGCCCCATCTGGCCGAATTGGGCGCGGAAGGCATCGGCCTTTTCCGCACCGAGCTGCAGTTCATGGTCGCCGAGACCATGCCGCGGATGAACGAGCAGAAGGCGCTCTATGGCGAGGTGCTGAAGGCGGCGGGCGATCAGCCGGTGACCTTCCGGACGCTGGATATCGGCGCCGACAAGGTGCTGCCCTACATGACGGCCAACAACGAGGAAAACCCGGCCATGGGCTGGCGGGCGATCCGCATCGGTCTCGACCGGCCGGGATTGCTGAGGACGCAGCTGCGCGCTCTGTTGCGCGCGGCGTCGGGACGCGAGTTGCGCGTCATGCTGCCGATGGTGACCGATCTCGACGAGGTCAAGAAGACGCGGGCGATGATCGACAAGGAAATCGCGCAGATGCGCCGCCATGGGCATGTCGAGCCGACGCGGCTGATGCTTGGTGCCATGATCGAGGTGCCGTCGCTCCTGTTCCAGCTCGACGCGCTGGTCAGCGCCGTCGATTTTGTCTCGGTCGGCTCCAACGACTTGCTGCAGTTCATGATGGCCAGCGACCGCAGCAATACGCGGCTGGCCGGCCGCTTCGATGCGCTGTCGCGCCCGTTCCTGAGGGCGCTCAGGCAGATCGTGCAGACGGCCGAAGGCAAGGTTCCGGTGACGCTGTGCGGCGAGCTAGCCGGCGACCCGTTGGGCGCCATGGCGCTTATCGGCATCGGCTACCGCTCGCTGTCGATGTCGCCGGCCTCGATTGGACCGGTCAAGGCCGTGGTACTGGGGCTCGATGCCGGCAAGATCGCGGCCAAGCTCGACACGCTACTCGAGAACGACTTCGGCCAGGGCAGCGTGCGCGGCGAGCTCAGCGCATTTGCCGCGGCCGAAGGCATCCCGTACTAGACCTGTCCGCATCACCCAATGGGCGCGGCTGCCGCCGCGGCCGTGATACGATCCGAAGCGATGCCAGCCACCGTCTCACTGCCCCGGGAAAAGATCAGCGCAGTCGTCGCCCGCATGGCGGAGATCGACGACCGCCTGTCGCGTCCGCTCGACCGCGAGACCCTGGTCAAGCTCACCCGTGAACGCGCCGAACTGCAGCCGGTGCACGCCGCCGTCACCGAGCTGGAAGCGGCCGAGAAGGAGCGCGCGGGGCTGGAATTGCTGCTTGCCGACCCGGAGATGGCGGCGCTGGCCGAGGTTGAGAGCGCGGCGCTGGACGAGCGCATCGCGCGCTTAAGCGAGAAATTGCGCCTGCTGCTTATCCCCAAGGACGAGGCCGACGAGAAGAACGCCATCCTCGAGATCCGCGCCGGTACCGGCGGCGACGAGGCGGCGCTCTTCGCCGGCGACCTGTTCCGCATGTATCAGCGCTATGCCGACCTGCACCGCTGGAAGGTGCAGGTGCTGGAGGAGAACCCCGGCGAATACGGCGGCTACAAGGAGATCATCGCCAGCGTCGCCGGCCGCGGCGTGTTCGCGCGGCTGAAGTTCGAATCAGGTGTCCACCGCGTGCAGCGCGTGCCGGAGACCGAGGCGAGCGGGCGCATCCACACGTCGGCGGCGACGGTGGCGGTGCTGCCCGAGGCCGAGGATGTCGACGTCAAGATCAATCCCGACGAAATCCGCGTCGACACGATGCGGGCGTCGAGCGCCGGCGGCCAGCACGCCAACACAACCGATTCGGCAATCCGCATGACCCACGTGCCGACCGGCATCGTGGTCGTTTCCACCGGCCGCTCGCAGCACCAGAACCGCAGCCAGGCCCTGCAGATTCTGGCGACCCGGCTCTACGACCTGGAACGGCAGAAGGTGGACGCCGAGCGCTCGGCGGCGCGCCGCGGACAGGTCGGTAGCGGCGACCGCTCCGAGCGCATCCGCACCTACAACTTTCCGCAAGGGCGGGTGACCGATCACCGCATCAACCTGACCCTCTACAAGCTCGATCAGGTGCTCTCCGGCGAGGCCCTGGACGAGATCGTCGAAGCGCTCATCACCGAGCATCAGGCGAGCCTGCTGGCCGCCGAGACCGCGGCGTGATGCCGGATAGCTCAACCTCCGCTCACTCCCCGATCAAGTCGGGGGCAGGCTCTGTCCCTCGCCCCGCCGAGGAGAGGAGACGCCAACAACGAACGCCGCGAACTGAAGCCGAGACCATCGGGAGCCTGCGCCGGCGCATCGCAACGATGCTCAAGGCGGCTTTCGCGGAGCGCGGATATGACGGCACGCCGGCGCTCGATGCGCGGCTCATCACCGCGCATGCCGTCGGGCTCGAACCACAGGCGGTGGCGCTCAACGACGACGCACCGGTTGAGGCCGAGCAAAGCGCACGTGCCTTGGCCCATGCCGCGCGGCGTGCGGCTGGCGAGCCGGTGGCGCGAATCGTCGGTCACAAGGAGTTCCATGGTCACGATTTCATGCTGTCTGCCGGCACGCTGGTGCCGCGGCCAGAGACCGAGACGTTGGTCGATGCCGCGCTGGCGCTGATCGCGCCGGATGCCATCGCCACAGTCGTCGACATCGGCACCGGCAGCGGCGCGATCCTGCTGTCGGTGCTGGCCGAACGGCGACAAGCCATCGGTGTCGGGATCGACATCGCGCCGGGTGCGGTCAAGACCGCGCGGGAGAACGCCATTCGCCTGGGGCTCGACGCGCGGGCGCGGTTCGTCGTCGGCGATTGGCTGGCGGCGATCGGACAAGCGGATGTAATCCTCGCCAACCCTCCCTACATAGAGGCGGAGGAGATTGGCCGGCTCGACGTGGAGGTGCGCGAGCACGATCCCATCCGAGCGCTCGACGGTGGCGAAGACGGCCTGGCGGCCATCCGCGCGATCGTGGTCGAATGCCACCGGGTGCTCACCGAAAACGGCGTGATCTTGATGGAGATCGGAGCGGGACAAGGGCCCCGGGTCGCGGGAATCGCCGCGGCTCACGGTATGAGGGTCCACTTCGCCAAGGATCTCGCTGGAATTGACCGGGTGGCGATCCTGGAGCGCGGCTGAAACGGGGTTGGCCGGGCCTGTCGAAATATCGCTTGGAAATCGGCCGCGAACCGGCTACTTTCCGGGCGCCGTAGACAGGCGGGCGCGTCCATCTCGTGATGGCATGGACGTGAGGTCGCGGCAGCGGAGGCTGGGGAAGTTGCTCCGGACCGCATAAACGCGATCTCGTCACGTCCGGATGTCCGGACCGTATTTCTCAGTTCGGGCAGATCGGGCTGACGGGAGCTTTCCCGTCGGGGAAACCTTGACCGGGTGAGTCAACGTCGACAGGGGGCCATAAGGCGGACCGGCGCATTGCCGGAGTCCGTCTCCGACCGGAGTGCCGCGCATCGGCGGCGGGCACGCTGGGCATATGAAATGATTCCGGCGCATGAAGAGACAAGTCGATGAGACCAGGACAGCAGAACAAGCGTATGCGCGGCCGTAACCGCAAGGGACCCAATCCGCTGACCCGCTCCTTTGAGAGCAATGGCGGCGACGTGAAGATTCGCGGTACCGCCCTCCACATCGCCGAGAAATACGTCCAGCTCGCCCGTGACGCTTCCTCCTCGGGCGATCGCGTGGCTGCCGAGAACTATCTGCAGCACGCCGAGCACTACTACCGCATCCTCGCCGCCGCGCAGGCGCAGATGCCTCAGCCGCAGCCGCTCACGCGCAGCGACGACGACGGCGAGGGCGACGGCGACGAAGAGAACGACGGCTTCGAGGTCGGCAGCAACGGTTCCAGTCAGGCGCCGGGGCCCGTCCCCTACGGCGCCGAGCAGCCGGGGTTCGGCCCCGGCGATCCGCAGCCCTATGTCAACGGCAACGGCCAGGACCAGCCCTTCGAGGGCCAGCCGACTGATAATCGTGGCGGCGACAATCGCGATCGCGGCGGGTTCCGCGGGCGCCGTCGTCGGCCGTTCCGCGACCGTCAGGGCGGCGAGCGCAGCAACGAGGCGAGTTCCGGCGAAGCGGCGAGCGGCGAGGCGACGCCAGGAACTCCCGCCGAGGCGGCCGCGGCCGAGGAATAGTCCTCGCCTTTTGCCGGTGTTTCGCTTCAGACCGGTCCGATCGAGGCACCGGCTGCGAGTTCGCCGCCCTTCACCACGCGCATGTAGATGCCGCAGTCCGGATGGCCGTAGCTCTGCAGCAGGCTGAGCGGCAGCGTCAGGTCGCGTTCTGCCGTCTCGGGGTTGACGTTGGTGGCGGCACAGCGGTCGATGCGGCCATAGGCCTCGAAGTCCACGCCGCCAGCGGCGACGGTCTTGCCCAGCCAGTCGAACTCCGCCCAGGCGGGTAATCCTTCGACGTAGAGATTGCCGCGGAAGCGCAGGGGATGGACGGCGACGCCCAGCCTCCGCTCGATGTCGCGCACCGTCTCCAGGTTGATCAGCGACAGGCACTTGGTGGCGGTGTCGGTGAAGGCATGGCCGGGTGCAGACACGATGCGCGCGGCCCCGCGCAGTTCGTCGGCCTCATAGGCCTTGAAGAAGGCTTCCAGCGCGGCACGTCCTTCTGCGGTTTCGAGGCAGCCCTCGGCGACGATTTTTCCATCCCTGCGTATCGTGAGCGTGCGCGTCGCCTCGTCGAAGGCGGTCGCCAGCGCCGCCAGGCGCTCGTTGCGCATGAGCATCAGGAAGGCGATCTTGGGCAGGTGCTTCGGCGCGGCGGGATCGAACTTCGATGGCCCGTTCTCGATCGCCCAGGCGCGGTCGAAGGGCAGCGTCTCACCGGCTTCGACGCTGACGCTCACCAGCGGCTCCGGCGAGAGGCCCTTCACCGGATAACGGTAGATCGAAACGATTTTCGGCATGGGAGAAGGGATGCCGGGCGCCGGCCTGTTCGTCAAGGCGGTCAAGCCGGCGGATGACGGTGCATGGGGACTTCCTGCCCTCTTGGCCCTCGCCGCTTGCGCCGGAAAAGCGCCGTGCCCATATCTTGCGCAGCCGCGCCTGAGGGGCGGCTGCCGCCGGTTTTCGGCGGAAATCCACATGAACGGACCGGCGGGCCAGATGGGCGCCGGGGCCGGGTCAGGAGGTAGTGATGAATTTCGAGACCTATACCGAGCGGGCGCGCGGCTTCGTCCAATCGGCGCAGACTGGGGCGTTGGCTGCCGGTCATCAGCAGTTCACGCCGGAACATCTTCTCAAGGTTCTGCTCGACGATCCCGAGGGCCTCGCCGCCGGGCTGATCGAGCGCGCCGGTGGCCGCGCACGCGATGCGCTGGCCGCGACCGAGCAGACGCTGGCCAAGCTCCCCAAGGTGAGCGGTGGGAATGGCCAGATCTATCTGGCCGGGCCGCTGGCCAAGGTGTTCGACACCGCGGAAAAGATCGCCAAGAAAGCCGGCGACAGCTACGTCACGGTCGAGCGGTTGTTGCTCGCGCTGGCCATGGAGAAGGACGCCGGCACGGCGAAGATCCTCGCCGATGCGGGCGTGACGCCGCAGAGCCTCAACGGCGCCATCGAGGCGATCCGCAAGGGGCGCACCGCCGATACGGCATCGGCGGAGAACCAGTATGACGCGCTCAAGAAATACACCCGTGACCTGACGGCCGACGCCCGCGAGGGCAAGCTCGACCCGGTCATCGGCCGCGACGAGGAAATCCGCCGTGCCATCCAGGTTCTGGCGCGGCGTACCAAGAACAATCCCGTTCTCATCGGCGAGCCAGGCGTCGGCAAGACCGCGATCGCCGAAGGGCTGGCGCTGAGAATCGTCAACGGCGACGTGCCGGAGAGCCTGAAGGGCAAGAAGCTGCTGGCGCTCGACATGGGCGCGCTGATTGCCGGCGCCAAATACCGTGGCGAGTTCGAGGAGCGCCTCAAGGGCGTGCTCAACGAGATCCAGGCCTCTGAAGGCGGCGTGATTCTCTTCATCGACGAGATGCACACGCTGGTCGGCGCCGGCAAGGCGGACGGCGCCATGGACGCCTCCAACCTCTTGAAACCTGCATTGGCGCGCGGCGACCTGCACTGTGTCGGCGCCACCACGCTCGACGAATACCGCAAATATGTCGAGAAGGACGCGGCGCTCGCCCGGCGGTTCCAGCCGGTGTTCGTGGACGAGCCGACGGTAGAAGACACCGTCTCGATCCTGCGCGGCCTCAAGGAGAAGTACGAGCTGCACCACGGCGTGCGCATCACCGATTCGGCGCTGGTCTCGGCGGCGTCACTGTCCAACCGCTACATCGCCGACCGCTTCCTGCCCGACAAGGCTATCGACCTCATGGACGAGGCGGCCTCGCGCCTGCGCATGCAGGTGGATTCAAAGCCGGAGGCGCTGGATGAACTCGACCGGCGCGTCATCCAGCTCAAGATCGAGCGCGAGGCGCTGAAGAAGGAGACCGACCAGGCCTCCAAGGACCGGCTCGGCCGGCTGGAGAAGGAACTGGCGGACCTGGAAGAGCAGAGCCAGGCGCTCACCCAGCGCTGGACAGCCGAGAAGGAGAAGCTGGCCTCGGCCAACAAGGTCAAGGAGCGGCTCGATCAGGCGCGTATCGACCTCGACCGGGCGCAGCGCGCCGGCGACCTCGCCAAGGCCGGCGAGCTTGCCTATGGCCGCATCCCCGATCTCGAGAAGCAGCTCAAGGCTGCTGAAGAGCAGGGCCGCGCCGTCGGCGACATGGTGGAAGAGGCGGTGACGCCCGACCATATCGCCCAGGTGGTGTCGCGCTGGACCGGCATTCCGGTGGACAGGATGCTGGAAGGCGAACGCGAGAAGCTGCTGCGCATGGAAGACGAACTGGCCAAGCGGGTCGTCGGCCAGGCGGAAGCGGTGCATGCGGTCTCGACCGCCGTGCGCCGTGCGCGCGCCGGCCTGCAGGACCCGAACCGGCCGATCGGCTCGTTCATGTTCCTGGGCCCCACCGGCGTCGGCAAGACCGAGCTCACCAAGGCGGTGGCGGCGTTCCTGTTCGACGACGAGACCGCGATGGTGCGCATCGACATGTCCGAATACATGGAGAAGCACTCGGTCGCCCGGCTGATCGGCGCGCCGCCCGGCTATGTCGGCTATGAAGAGGGCGGGGCGCTGACAGAGGCGGTGCGCCGCAGGCCCTATCAGGTGATCCTGTTCGACGAGATCGAGAAGGCGCATGCCGACGTGTTCAACGTGCTCCTGCAGGTGCTCGACGACGGGCAGGCTCACCGACGGCCAGGGCCGCACGGTCGACTTCCGCAACACGCTGATCGTCATGACCTCGAACCTCGGCAGCGAGTTCCTCGCCAACCTTGGCGAACATGAGGACGTCGATTCGGTGCGTGGCCCGGTGATGGACGCTGGTGCGGGCGCATTTCCGGCCGGAGTTCCTCAACCGGCTAGACGACATCATCCTCTTCCACCGGCTGAAGCGCAGCGACATGGCGGCCATCGTCGACATCCAGCTCGCGCGGCTCTCGAGAGGCTGCTCGAAGAGCGCAAGATCACGCTCGACCTCGACCAATCGGCGCGCGAATGGCTGGCCGACAAGGGCTACGACCCGGTCTATGGCGCGCGGCCGCTGAAGCGGGTGATCCAGCGCGAGGTGCAGGACCCGCTCGCCGACAAGATGCTGGCCGGCGAGGTGCCGGAAGGAGCGCGGGTGAAGATCACCGGCGGCACCGACAAGCTCTTGTTCCTGCCGCGGGTGACCGGCGGCAAGGCCGGCAAGGCGGCGTAAGGCTCGCGAAACATACCCTGGCCGAATGAAACGGCCCGGCAGAAATGCCGGGCCTTTTCTTTTGATGCGCCTCATCCTGAGGGGCCGCGAATGCCTTCAAAGGATAAGCCGATTCATGGTCGCAGGCCCGGCTGCGCCGGCGCCGCGCCCGAGGGAATGTTACTGCGCTGCGGCGACCTTCTGGGTGGTCTGCGGGGTGTCGAGGAGCGCGTCGATGCGCGTGCGCTCGCGTTCGAACGAAGCCAGGTATTCGCCCTGGAGCACGCGCCCGCGCGGCAGGCGGATGCGCAGCGGGTCGACCGGCTGGTGGTTGACCCTGATCTCGAAGTGGACATGCGGGCCGGTCGACAGACCCGTCGAGCCGACATAGCCGATCACCTGGCCCTGATGGACGCGCACGCCCGGCGCTATGCCGGGCGCGAAGCGGCTCTGGTGGCCATAGGCGGTCTCGTAGCCGTTGGTGTGCTTGATGACGATGAGATTGCCGTAGCCGGACGAGCGCCCGGCCTTCTCGACGATGCCGTTGCCGGCGGCCAGAATCGGCGTGCCGCTCGGAGCGGCATAGTCGACGCCGGCGTGGAGGATCATGCGGCCGAGGATCGGGTGGCGGCGGTAGCCGAAGCCCGAGGTCAGGCGGCCGACCGGCACCGGCTTGCGGATGAGGAACTTCTTCGCGCTCTTGCCGCTCTCATCGTAGTAATCGACGATGCCGTCGTCGGGGGTGCGGAAGCGGTAGAAACGCTTCACCGTCGAACCGAGGCTGAGCGAGGCGTAGAGGATCTCCGGGTCGCCGGCGTCCTTGTCGGTGGGATCGGCCATGGAGTGGAGAACCTCCATGGAATCGCCGGGGGCGACGCGCTGCTGGAAATCAACGTCGAAGGCGAAGATGCGGACGAGCTGATCGACAAGGGGCTTGGGGACCTGCTGCTCCAGCGCCGTTTCGTAGACGGCGTCGTAGAGCGTCGGCGGCCCGCCTGACGGCATCTGGGGCTCGGCATTGGCAAACGCCTCAGGCAGCGAAGCCGGCTCGTCGCCGCGCACGAAGACGTTGTTGTCGGAACGCGCCACGGTCGCCTGGTGGACGCCGTCCCGATAGATCGACACCCGCATCGGCCGGGCGACCTCGCCCTCGACGTTGCTGGCGGCAAAGGCAACGCGCACCTTCTGGTCGGGCTGCAGATGGTCGACGTCCATGAGCTGCGCCAGGGCGTTGTCGATCTGGTCGATGTCGTCGGCGGAGACGCCGTTGTCCTTCAAGAGGTTGGCGAGATTGGTCTTGGCGGTCACCGGGATGACGTCTTCCTCGAGGCCGTCGCCACTGACGTCGCTCGAATCGCTCTTGGCAACGTTGGAGACGTTCTCCGGCACGATGCGCACGCCAAGAGCCGAATCGGCGTTGTCGACGGCGTCGCCGCTGCCGGCCGAGTAGTCCGTCTCGGTGTAGCCGAGGGCGGTGGGGTCGGCGACCTGCGGGATCGCCGGACGCGAGACGGTGCGCATGATCTGCTCGACCTGCGCGGTCTGGAGGGCGGCGTTTGGATCGAGGTCGGGCGAATCGATGGGGAAGGGGCCGACCTTGACGGACACCTCGCCGTCGACGTTGGCGCCGTAGAGCTGATCGGAGGCGCTGGCGACCGTGCCGCCGGGAGCCGCCTGGGCCGGCTCGGGCGCGGAGGTGTCGGCGAAGATGCTCATGGGATCGTAGGCCGGCACCTGCTTGGCAAGCGCATCTTCCTTGAAGGTGAGGGTGGCGTTGATCTTGGCGAAGGGCCTCAGCTTGATGAAGTCGCGCTCGCCCTGGCGAGTGACCGTCGACACCTGGATGATCTGGCGGCTCGCCACCTCCTCATGGTGGGGGCGGATGCGGTCGCCTTTCTGGCCAAAGACGATGTCGGCCGAATTGGCGGAAAGCTGGGCGAAGGCGTCGGGCAGCGAGGCGAACTGATTGGGGTTGTTGAGGGCCACCATCAGGGCGGCGCCCATGAGGGCGACCGAGGTGAGGCCGGTGAGTACGGTGCCCGTGAGCCAGCGCCAGCTGATCGCGCGCTGGACGGGGGTTTGCCGCTTGTCGTCCCTCAGGCCGATAACGAGAGGAGGGTCATCGCCGAGATCAATGGTCCCGGCGGCCGTTCCGTACATGATAACGCCAAGTCGGGTCGGCCCCCTCACGGTCCTGCACTTCTCCCCGCTTGCGCGGGCATTTGACCCGCTGGCGAAATCCGCGCGCGACCTTGCCCGCCGAAGGTGTCAAAGTCAAACGCACGGAACCCGTGCCCTGGCCGCCAGAAGGCCAGCGCCATGGGGCACAAATGTGGCCGGCGGGTGCGGCGCGCGGCCGCAAAAAAGAGGGTGAAGAATCCGCCTTTGTGGTGTTGACAGTTCTGTGAACGGGCGCCTATATAACGCCCGCACGAGGGCGGTGCTTGCCGCTGGCGGCGCCGGGATTTACCCTCGGCTCTCTCGTCCGTGGACCAGGAGGCCCGTTCGCTCCGGCGAGGGCTTCTTCCGCGTGGACGTCGGGCAAAGCCCGGCGGCCTCATGAATTGGCGCCAGCCGACATGGCCCATGTGACTGCCGGCGACGGGCGACCGAAGCCAACGACGGGGTGTCCCGTCGGGTTCTTTGACAAGTGAATAGGAAGAAAGAGAAACGTAGGCGGCGGAGTCCTTGCGGGCAGCCGGTCCTCGGACCGGGTGCCGAAAGAGACTTCGGCGGTACTACGTTCAACAAGTTACCCGTTCGCATCGGCGCAAGCCGGAGCGGATGTGTGCTTGGGACTCGTCAACTGACTAAGTCAACGTAGTGATCAGCCGAGACAAGTTCTCAGTTCAACCTGAGAGTTTGATCCTGGCTCAGAACGAACGCTGGCGGCAGGCTTAACACATGCAAGTCGAGCGGGAAGCATCCTTCGGGATGTGGAGAGCGGCAGACGGGTGAGTAACACGTGGGAACGTACCCTTTGGTTCGGAACAACTCCGGGAAACTGGAGCTAATACCGGATAAGCCCTTTGGGGGAAAGATTTATCGCCGAAGGATCGGCCCGCGTCTGATTAGCTAGTTGGTAGGGTAATGGCCTACCAAGGCGACGATCAGTAGCTGGTCTGAGAGGATGATCAGCCACATTGGGACTGAGA
>CAWHLM010000005.1:0-2500 GCA_963830215.1 uncultured Alphaproteobacteria bacterium | reverse complement strand
GGTGTAGGCGTAGCGAAAGCGAGTTTGAATAGGGCGTTCAGTTCGTTGCTTTAGACCCGAAACCGGTGTGATCTAGCCATGAGCAGGTTGAAGGTGCGGTAACACGCACTGGAGGACCGAACACACGTCTGTTGAAAAAGACGGTGATGACTTGTGGCTAGGGGTGAAAGGCCAATCAAACCCGGAAATAGCTGGTTCTCCGCGAAATCTATTTAGGTAGAGCCTCAGACGAATACTCCAGGGGGTAGAGCACTGGATGGGCTAGGGGGTCCCACAGACTTACCAAACCTAACCAAACTCCGAATACCTGGAAGTACTATCTGGGAGACACACGGCGGGTGCTAACGTCCGTCGTGAAGAGGGAAACAACCCTGACCTACAGCTAAGGTCCCCAAATCGTGGCTAAGTGTGAAAGGATGTAGAGACCCCAAAACAACCAGGATGTTGGCTTAGAAGCAGCCATCATTTAAAGAAAGCGTAACAGCTCACTGGTCTAAATAAGGGTTTCCGCGCCGACAATGTAACGGGGCTCAAGCCATGTACCGAAGCTTAGGGTGTGCGTAGCAATACGTACGCGGTAGCGGAGCGTTCCGTAAGCCGGTGAAGGGAGATCCGTGAGGACTCCTGGAGGTATCGGAAGTGCGAATGCTGACATGAGTAACGACAAGGAGTGTGAGAGACACTCCCGCCGTAAGTCCAAGGGTTCCTGCGTAAAGCTAATCTGCGCAGGGTAAGCCGGCCCCTAAGGCGAGGCAGAAATGCGTAGTCGATGGGAATCAGGTGAATATTCCTGAGCCAGCGGGTGGTGACGAATTCTGTAAGTTGTTCGGGATTATTGGATTTCCCGGGCCGCGAAGGAGTTCCAGGAAATAGCCCCCGCATAAGACCGTACCCCAAACCGACACAGGTGGACTGGTAGAGTATACCAAGGCGCTTGAGAGAAGGATGCTGAAGGAACTCGGCAAATTGCCTCCGTAACTTCGGAAGAAGGAGGACCTTTGCCTGGGCAACCAGGCGAAGGTGGCACAGACCAGGGGGTAGCGACTGTTTAACAAAAACACAGGGCTCTGCGAAATCGCAAGATGACGTATAGGGTCTGACGCCTGCCCGGTGCCGGAAGGTTAAGAGGAGAGGTGCAAGCTTTGAATCGAAGCCCCGGTAAACGGCGGCCGTAACTATAACGGTCCTAAGGTAGCGAAATTCCTTGTCGGGTAAGTTCCGACCTGCACGAATGGCGTAACGACTTCCCCGCTGTCTCCAGCATCTGCTCAGTGAAATTGAATTCCCCGTGAAGATGCGGGGTTCCTGCGGTTAGACGGAAAGACCCCGTGCACCTTTACTGCAACTTTGCACTGGCATTCGTGACGGCATGTGTAGGATAGGTGGTAGGCTTTGAAGCTTGGGCGCCAGCTCAGGTGGAGCCTCCCTTGAAATACCACCCTTGTTGTTATGCATGTCTAACCGCGGCCCGTTATCCGGGTCCGGGACAGTGCATGGTGGGCAGTTTGACTGGGGCGGTCGCCTCCCAAAGAGTAACGGAGGCGCGCGATGGTGGGCTCAGAACGGTCGGAAATCGTTCGTCGAGTGCAATGGCATAAGCCCGCCTGACTGCGAGACTGACAAGTCGAGCAGAGACGAAAGTCGGTCATAGTGATCCGGTGGTCCCGTGTGGAAGGGCCATCGCTTAACGGATAAAAGGTACGCCGGGGATAACAGGCTGATGATGCCCAAGAGTCCATATCGACGGCATCGTTTGGCACCTCGATGTCGACTCATCACATCCTGGGGCTGGAGCAGGTCCCAAGGGTTCGGCTGTTCGCCGATTAAAGTGGTACGTGAGTTGGGTTCAGAACGTCGTGAGACAGTTCGGTCCCTATCTGCCGTGGGTGTAGGAGAATTGAGAGGATCTGTCCTTAGTACGAGAGGACCGGGATGGACGTACCTCTGGTGGACCTGTTGTGGCGCCAGCCGCATTGCAGGGTAGCTATGTACGGACGGGATAACCGCTGAAAGCATCTAAGCGGGAAACCCACCTCAAAACGAGTTCTCCCTTGAGAGCCGTGGAAGACCACCACGTTGATAGGCCGGGTGTGGAAGCGCAGCAATGCGTGAAGCTTACCGGTACTAATCGCTCGATTGGCTTGATCGCTCTCATTTTCGATGCCCGTTGGCGCCGATGCGCCAGCGTTCGACCGAAAAGACCAACAAACCAGCTTCTTCAATCAACTGCGCTTCGCCGGCCTGGTGGCTATTGCGAGGAGCCTGAACCCGATCCCATTCCGAACTCGGCCGTTAAACTTCTCCGCGCCAATGATACTTCGTCTCAAGACGTGGGAAAGTAGGTCGCTGCCAGGCCTGCCAAGCGCAGCCGAGTTGATGAGGCTTCTTCGAATTTTCTCTTCACGCATGCTCGATTTCAAAACGCCGCCCTTCGGGGCGGCGTTTTTCGTTTTCACCTCCGAAGACGATTCCACCATGTCCAATTCGCCCCTCCGCGGAG
>CAWHLM010000004.1:0-144463 GCA_963830215.1 uncultured Alphaproteobacteria bacterium | reverse complement strand
CGGCGCCGACGATCGCCAGCACCAGAACCAGAGCCCCGGCGAGCGGCGCCAGCGAAGCCGCGCGCATGGCGGAGAAGGCGTAGCCGCCGGTGGCGCCGGCGAGCAGGCCGAAGGCGAGCAGCAGAGCCAGCGTTCCGGCGCTCGCCATGACGATATAGACGAAGCCCGCCTGCCGGTTCTCGGCCTCCCGGTGATGCGCCATGACCAGCGCCCACGAGGCCAGCGACATGAACTCCCACGAGAACAGGAAGGCGAAGGCGTCGTCGGCGAGCACCACCATGTTCATGGCGGCGAGGAAGACGGAGAAGAAGGGCAGCACCCGCTCCGGCGCCTGCTCGTGACGGCCGTAGCCAAGCGCGAAGAGGCTGGCGCCGGCACCGCCGAGATTGACCACCACCAGGAAGAAGGCCGAGAGCGCGTCGATGCGGAAATGGGCGCCGATCCACGGCAGGCCGAGGGGCAGGACGACCGCATCGGCAGCGGAGAAAGTCACCAGCCGCCACACCGCACCGACGAGCATCGCCAGCGAAACGGCCAGCGCGATCCCATAGACCGCGGTGGCGGCCGCCAGCCGCCGCGCCAGGCCGACGGCGAGCACGCCGTTCGACGAGCAGGATCGCAATGCAGGTGAGCACAAAGGCGCTGGACATGGGGACTCTACCTGTCGGGTCCCTCAGCCGGCGGCTCCGGCGGCCCCGGCGGCTTAACCGCCTCCTTGAGCCGCACGCCGCGGCCGCCTTCGGTGCTCGCCACGCCTTCGCCGATCAGCACCAGCCCGGCCGCCTCCAGCGCGGTGATCAGCTTGGTGAGCGAATCGACCGTGCCGCGGATGACGTCGTCGCTGGCTTCCATCCGCTGGATGGTCGGCACCGACAAGCCGGCGAGTTCCGCCAGACGGCGCTGATCGAGGCCGAGCAGCGCACGGGCCGCCCGAAGTTGGCCAGAGGATATCATCTATCAGGAATCAACTGTCAGAGATCAGTTGTGATGCATAATATATCTATTTTCAGCGGTCAATCCGCCGGCGGGCCGAGCAACACCCGCGCCGCCCCCGCGCCCTTGCCGGCGTTGTCGACCGGCCACCCCTCCGGTCAAGTCCTTCCCTGCTCTTGCCGTCCAAGCAACCCGTTGATCGCCGCCGCCTCGCCAGCGATCGCGACCGCGACGTCGTAGCCGCGCGTCTCTCCCGGCCCGAGCGGCCTTTCCATCTCGCTGTGGCCTTCCTCAGTTCGCGCGCTGGTGCACGGCTCGACCGCAAACAGGCCGCTGTGCGGCCTGAGGTCGTGCCAGAGCTGCAGGACGGGCAGCGTACTCGGGTCGAAGTCGAAGGCGACCGTGAGCTTGCGGCCATCCCTGAACGGTGTCTCGACGAACGCCTGTGCCCGCTCGGCGTTTCCGGCCGGCATGTTGAGCGCGGTCTGCAAGGGCTCCGCCGCCGGGATGATCATCGGCCCCATGACCTGCCGGCCGTTGAACGCAACCGTGGTCTCCGGCGCGATGGCCGGGTAGCCGAGATTGAAGTGGTAGAGCATGGCCTGTGGCCAGGCCACGGCGCCAAGGTTTTCCACCCGGTCACGGATGGTGAGCGTCGCGCCGCCGATCGGCGCCTCGATCCGCCGGTGAAGACGAAGCGCCTCGCCGCCGAAGCGGGCCTGCGTCACCTCGCCTTCGACGTAGAGCACCGGCACAGCCGCCCGCCAGTCCTCGCCATAGGCGGTGACCCGCGCCGGCGTATAGGGCAACCGTCCGTGCATGGGATGGCCGTCGGCAGGCTGGCGCGTGTGGTCAAGGCCGCAGGTGACGAGAAAGCCGGAGAGCGAGCGGTTGAAACCGCGCCCGCCCTCGCTATCGGGATCGGTGAGCGCCGGGCTGCGGAATCCGGCCGGCGCCTGCCATCCCAGCTGCGTCCCCTTCCACCACAGCGGCCCGATGTCGAGCGAGCGGTCGGCGAACACCCAGAAGTCGAGGCCGCCGCCGGTCGAGAAGGCAAGCGCGCGCACGCCGGTTTCCGGCCCGTCGTCGAGCACGATGCGGCGGACGCTGGCGACCTGGCGAAGATCGCCGACAAGGGATGCGAGCGCCGACACCTAGGCGACCGTCTTGGCCGGGGCGCCGGGGATTGGAGCGCCCTCGGCTGTCAGGCCGAGCCGCGTGAACGCCTCCGGCGGCGCATGGTTGGCCCGCATCAACCCGACCATCATCTCGACCATGCGCGCCTCGACCGCCGCATCGGCAAGCGGCTTCTCCTGGCCGGGATCGGTCGTGAGATCGTAGAGGCGGGTATCGTCCTCGAGCAGGGCCCCGGGGCCATAGGTGTTGTACATCGGCGACCGTTCGATCACCGGCACCTTGAGCAGCTTGGCGCCCTTGGTGAACGCGAACGGCTCCGACAGGCTGGCCGCAGACAATTCCTCGGGCGAGAAGAAGTTCCAGATATGGGTGGGCATCACCGTGTACTGGTAGATCTCTTGGCGGCTGAGGTCGGCCGGAAAGCGGTGGTAGGTGTAGCGGCCGTCGGTGACGTTCACCGCGCCGCCGAAATAGCCGAAGAGCGCCGCCTCGCGCACGGGCGCGCCGGTGCGCGTCTGGATTAGCGAGAAGCCCTCGTTCTCCGCCGGCGGCTTGACGCCATAGAGATCGAGGAACGTCGGCGCGACGTCGATCGTCTGGGTCAGCGCCGCCGAGCGCGTGCCGGCGAGCTCAGGCGCCCGCGGGTCGTGCATGAACAGCGGGATGTGCACCAGCTCCTCGTAGAGGTTCATGCGGTTCTTGGCCCAGAAGTCGTGCTCGCCGAGCAGGAAGCCGTGGTCGGTGGTCACCACCAGCGCGGTGTCCTTCCACATGTCGTGGCGATCGAAGTCGTCGAGAAGCTCGCCGAGCAGGAAGTCGCACATCGAGACGATGGCGTAGTAGTTGGCCCTCAGCTCTTCGCATTCGGCCGGCAGCTCGTCGACGCGGCCGTAGCGCGGCCAGTCGCGGATGGGTCCGTTCCAGCCGGTCTCGAACGGCTTCTTGAAGCGCTCCGGCGCATGGAACGGCTCATGCGGATCGAAGGTCTCGATCTGCAGCAGCCAGTTGTCGGCATCGCGGTTCTGTTCGAGGAACTCCAGCCCGTGGCCGAAGACCTTGACGGACGGAAATTCCGATTCCTCGCGGATGAACTCGCGATTGACCATGTTCTTGCGTGGATAGGTCCGCTGCGCCGTGTCGAACTGACGGGCGTGATACATCTCGCGCAGCCGCTCCCACGGCGGCTGCACCATCGCCTTCCACGCGTCGCCCTCCTGCCCGCGCACGAACTCGTAGGAATCGTAGCGGTTGTGATAGGTGGCGCCGCCGTCCTCCCAGTAGTGATGGTGGTCGGTGACCAGGTGGCTGTAGACGCCGGCCCGGTAGAGCAGCTCGGGAAAGGCGTTGTCGAACGGCTCCAGCGGTCCCCAGCTGCGATGCAGGAACGACAGGCGCCCGGTGAGGATGTCGCGTCGCGCCGGGATGCAGGGTAGGCTGCCGACATAGTGGCGGTCGAAGGTGACCGAGCGCCTGGCCAACCGGTCGAAGTTCGGCGTCGGTATGCGCTTGCCGCCATAGGGCCCCAGCATGTGGCGATTGAGCGAATCGAAGAGAACGAAAACGGTCTTCATTTTTGGTCGTCCCCGCGTGTTCTGGCGCCGCGGCTCACTTGATCGCGCCCGCCGTCAGACCCTTTACGATGTACCGTTGGCCGATGAGCAGCAGCACCAGCGCCGGCAGGATCGAGAGCGCTGCGCTGGCCGCCATCTGCGTGTATTGGATCTCGAAGTCCTGGGCGAACTTGGCGATCGCCACCGGCACCGTCGCCGTCTGCTTCATGGTCAGGTTGAGGGCCACGGCGAACTCGTTCCACGAGAACACGAAGCAGAGCACGGTGGTGGCCGCCAGCCCCGGCGTGATGATCGGCAGCACGACGGCGCGCAAGAGCATCGGCGAATTGCAGCCGTCGATGCGCGCCGCCTCGACCAGTTCGTGCGGAACGTCGCGCACGAAGACGCCCATCAGCCAGACCGCCATCGGCAGGTTGAGCGTCGCGTGCGCCAGGATCAACCCGGTGAAGGTGTTGTCGAGACCGACCGCCCGCTCCATCGTGTACCAGGCGCTGGCGAGCGCGATCGGCGGGATCATGTTGAAGACCAGCGCCCAGCCGAGAAAGACGTGGACCACCCAGCGCGGCCAGTTCATGCGGTCGAGCGACCACGCCGCCAGCGTCGCCGCCGTCACGCACAGTGCCGTCGAGGCGGAGCCGACGAACAGCGAGTTGCGGTAGTTGATCAGGTAGTCGGAGGTCTTGGAGAAGAGGACTTCGGAGAAATTCATCAGCACGGGCTTGAAGAAGAACTGGCCCATGAGCAGGGAAATCTGGGTGCGGAAACCGGCCGCGACCACCCACACCACCGGCGTGAACACGACCGCCGCCGCGACCGCGAGGACGACATAGACCAGGACATTGCCGCGTCTCAGCCACAGCGCGTTCATGACTGGGCCCTCGCGGTCCGCCCCGCCGACAAGGCAATGACCAGCAGGATCGAGATGAAGAAGATCACCGCGACCGACATCGCCGAGCCGTAGCCGACGCGATCCTCGGTGAAGAAGCGCTGGAACAGCGTGAAGCTCACCACCTCGGTCGAGGTGCCCGGTCCGCCGCTGGTCAGCAGGTAGACCTCGTCGAAAACCTTGAAGGCGATAACCAGACGAAAGGCGAAGGTGACCAGGATCGTCGGGATCATCAGGGGGATGGTGACCAGGCGCAGCTCCTGCCAGGCGGACGCGCCGTCGATCCGCGCCGCCTCGAAGAGGTCGCGCGGCAGCGATTCGAGGCCGGCGAGGAAGAGCAGGAAGCAGAACGGCGTCCAGTGCCAGATATCGACGGCGATGACCGTGATGAGCGCCGTGTGCGCATCACCCAGCCAGTCGTTCGGTGCGATGCCGATCAGCGCCAGGCCCTGGTTCACCAGCCCGAAATCGTAGTTGAGCATCAGCTTCCAGATGGCACCGATGACGATGCCGGGGATGAGGATGGGAAGGATGAACACGGCGCGGAAGAAGACGCGCCCACGCTCGATGCGGCTAACCAGCACCGCCAGCAGAAACCCCAGCACCATCTGGCCGCCGACGGCGCCGATGGCGAACAGCGTGGTGTTGACCACCGCCGCCTTGAGCAGGGGATCGGTCAGCATCTGGGGATAGTGCGCGAAGCCGACCGGCGTCCAGTTCGCCCGCCCGCCCGACCAGGCAACATCGTAGAAGCTGGTGAGGAACAGGTTGGCGAGCGGCAAGACGGCCATGGCGACCATCAGGACCAGCGCTGGGCCGAAGGCGGCCCAGCGCCAGATGCGGTCGTCGTCCATGTTCATCTTCGCCCTCGCAACAACCGCCCGGCTGGCGGCAGGGAGCGAGGACACGCTCATCGGACCTCCGCGCTATGCCTTCAGCGGCGGCAGTTCGCCGGTCTGGTACTTGTACTTCTCCATGACCTTGTAGATGTCGTCGGACATGCTGTTCAAGGCATCGAGGGCGGTGATCTCGCCGGCGATGGCCCGGTTGAGGCCGAGCTCCAGCACGGCAATGACCTCGCTGGCCTCGGGGAAGGCGTACAGATTGCGGGCGTGCGGCAAGGCCGCGGCGAGCGGTTTCATCCAGCGGAACTTGGGCTCGTCCGCGATCGGCTCGCTGTAGACCGAGGCGTTGAGCGGGATGCCGCCGGCCTCAGCGTTGGCGAGCTGGGCTTTCTTGGTCTGGAACCAGCGGAAGAACTCGACCGCCGCGCGTTTCCTTTCGTCCGGCACGTTGTGCGAAATGCCGCCCAGCCAGTGGCCGAGCCCCGGGCCGGTCGGCAAGCCGGGTGCATGCGGCGTTGGCACATAGTCGATCTTGCCGACGACTGCCGACTTGTCCGGGTCGTCCATGGTCGACCACGCCGCAATCACGATGCTGGCATGGGCGCAATGGCCGGTGACCAGCGCCTGGATGATGTCGGCCTGGTCGATCGAGGCGGTGTTGGGGTGTCCGGCCTCGTTCTTCAGGCGGAGGTAGTATTCCAGCGCCTCCTTGCCCTGGTCGTTGTTGAGGATGACCGAGTAGTCGCCGGCCGTCTGGTCCTTGAAGACGGCGCCGCCCATGCCGAACAGGTAGGGATAGAAATCGTACGACACGGTATTGGCGCCGCGGGCGCCGCGCTGGACGATGCCGTACATCGTCGGCGGATTATGCAGCGCCTTGGCGTTGGCCTCGAGATCGGCAAAGGTCTCGACCGGCTTCAGCCCCTTCTCCTTGTAGAGGTCGCCCCGATAGAACAGCATCGGGATGTTGGGCTGGATGGGCACGGTCATCAGCTTGCCGGCCGGGGTCATGGTCTTCTTGACCGGGTCGAAGTAGATGGTGTCGCCGAGCGTGAAGAGATCCGGATCGAGCTTGAACGACGGATCGATATCGCTGATCGCGGTGACGAAGCCGCCGAAATACATCTCGGCGAACCAGCCCGAATTCAGAATCAGGATGTCGTAATCGCCCTGGCTGGCACGCACCGAGTTGCGCTGTTTCTCGAGCGAACCAGCGAACGGATTGACGTCGAGATTGACCTTGTTGCCGCTCTCCTTTTCGTAAAGCTCGACCGTCTTGCGGAAACTGTCGAGCCACGGCGATTGGTTGATGACGATGGTGATGGGTGCAGCCGATGCGGCCCAGGTATAGGGGACCTTCGTGGCAAGTGCCGCAGCACCCATACCGGCGAGCGCGCCACGACGCGTGAGTCCTGTTCTGCCGATCATCCTGTATCCCTCCCGTGACGATTGACGGCGGCGGAAAGGATGCCACGCCGGCGCCATTACCACAAATAATAAGAGCGAACTGTGCGATAGCTTTCTTTCATGATTACAAGTCGATATTCGCCCCCGGCTTTCGCTCCGCTGCGGCAGGCTTGCGAGGTCCCGCAATTCATTGCACATACGTGCCGGTGGGGGAGCCACAGCGACGGCTCGACACGATGTGGCGCCATGTCGGCGCCCCTCGGATATCTGGCGTCTCATGCATCTGCGGCAGCTCGAATACTTCCTTTCGGTCGCCAAGGCGCGCAGCCTGACGCTGGCGGCCACCGAACTGGGGGTCGCGCAGCCGACCCTCACCAAGAGCATCCGGGCGCTCGAGGACGAGCTCGGCGTGAAGCTCTTCCGCCGCCAGCCGCGTGGCGTTGACCTGACCAGCTACGGCGAATCCCTGCTCCGCCACGCACAGACGCTCAACGTCCAGCTCAGCGACGCCATCAAGGAACTGCGCTTCCTCAAGCAGGGCATGGCAGGCTCGGTTACCATCGGCGCCGGCCCAGCGTGGCTGCGGCGCCAGCTGCCGCTCGCGGTGGCGCGCGTGGTGGAGCGCAATCCGGCGATCCGGGTGCATGTCGACGGCGGTTACGACGACCTGCTGCTCAGGGCGTTGCGCCGGGGAGAGGTCGACCTGGTCGTGGCCGAGGTCCCCTCGCCCGAGCACGCAAGGGACTACAAGGTGATCCCCCTGACCTCCGACCGGTTGGCGATCGCCTGCCGCGCCGGCCACCCGCTGACCCGCAAGAAGCGCGTCACCATGCGGCACCTGCTCGACTATCCGTGGTCGATGCCGCCGCTGTCGACACGCACCACACGCCGCCTGCGTGCGCTGTTCGTCTCGGTCGACCTGCCGCCGCCGGAGACAACCGTCGAGACCGAGTCGATGGCGTTCCTGATCCAGACGGTGCTCAGCTCCGACACGATCACGCTGACCGTCGCCAGCACGCTCGCCATGCCCGAAGCGGAGGGCCTGACGCTGGTGAAGGTGGCCGGGCTGTCGTCCCGGCGGGTGGCGGGCGTCATCCTGCGCAAGGACGGCTTCCTGTCGCCCGCGGCAGAGGCCATCGTCGACGAACTCAAACACATCTGCGCCCTGGAGCCGACGAATTGACAGCGTCGGGCCAGCCTAGTTCTAGGAGAGCGCCGCGGCGATCGTCCGCAGCCGGTCGCCGGCATGGCGGAAGAACAGGGTGTTGGACTGGCAGAAGTAATTGTGCCCGGGCTCGCCGTCCTGCGAGCGCATGAAGCGATGCTTCGGGCAGCCGCCGTTGCAGGCGAAGAGGAATTCGCAGGCCCGGCACTGCGCGGTGAGCCGGTCGCGCTTGTCCCTGCCGAACGTCTCCGCCCTCTCCGAGCGGGCGAGCGCGCCGATCGGCGCCTCCATGATGTTGCCCAGCCGGTACTCGGGATAGACATAATGGTCGCAGGCATAGAGATCGCCATTGTGCTCCATAGCGAGCCCGGTGCCGCAGGTTTCGGCAAAGACGCACAGGGAGGCGGCACGCCCCATCCACATCCCCACCTGGTTCTCGAAGAACTGGATGAAGATGCGGCCGACATCCTTGCGGTACCAGCTGTCGAAGACGTCGCACAGGAACTTGCCATAAGCGCGTGGTGAGACGCTCCACTGGCTCACGACATGCGCCGGATCGTCGTCGATCTGCGGCGCCGCGGCGATGTGGCCGTCGGCGGCGCGCCGCTCGACGATGGGGATGAACTGGAGGTGCGCCGTGCCGAGGGCACGCAGGAAGCGGTAGACCTCCTTGCCATAAATCGCGTTGTCGCGGTGGACGGTGGTGAGGATATTGAAGTCCACTGCGTGCCGGCGGAGCACGTCGAGCCCCTGCATCATCTTGTCGAAGGTCGGCCGCCCCGCGCGATCGCGCCGGTAGCGGTCATGGATCGCGCGCGGCCCGTCGACGCTGATGCCGACCAGGAACTCCTCCCGGGCGAGGAAGCGGCCCCAGTCGTCGTCGAGCAGCATGCCGTTGGTCTGAAAGGCGTTTTCGATCAGCACGCCAGCGGGGCAGTAGCGCTTCTGCAACGCCACCGCCCGCTCGAAGAAATCGACCCCGAGCAGCGTCGGCTCGCCCCCCTGCCAGGCGAACAGCACGGCGCGCTGGCCGGCCTCCACCTCCGCCGCGATCAGGTCGCGCACATAGCGCTCGAGCACCGCATCGGACATGCGGAAGCGCTTCTCGTCCGGATAGAGCGCCTCCTTCTCCAGATAGTAGCAATAGCTGCAGGCGATGTTACAGCGCGGCCCGATGGGCTTGGTCATCACGGTAAAGGGATGCGGCGCGGTCACGGGCACATACTGCCCATATGGGCTAACCGCTCAAGGGACGCGACGCCGCGGCTCGCCTCAAGCCGTCGCCGTCGCCTGCGCCGGGTCGCTATGACAGGCGCTTGATCACGAACGAGAAGACCTTGTCTTCCGCTTTCAATTCCAAAAGCTCGTTGCCGGTCGTGCGGCAGAAGGCCTCGAAGTCCTTGACTGCACCGGGGTCGGTGGCGAGCACTTCCAGCGTGGCGCCCATCGGCAGGTCCTTCAGCGCCTTCTTAGCGCGCAGGATCGGCAGCGGGCAGTTCAGCCCCTTCACGTCAAGAAGCTGGTCGGCCATGTGGGTTTCCTCCGCAATCGTCTTCGTCTGGTCAGATGAACAGGTTGATGTCGCTCTTGGCAGCGTTCTCGATGTAGGTCGCCGCGCCGCCGAGCTTCGGTCCCGCGATCATGTCCTCGAGCTTGTATTCGAAGAGGTCCATGGTCATCTGGCAGGCGATCATCTCGACGTCGGCCTCGACTGCCATCTCCCTCAGTTCCTCGATCGAGGCGACGCCCTTCTTCTTGATCAGGTTCTTCATCATCACGCTCGCCGCCGCGTCGACGCCGGGTATCGCTGACACGATGTTGGGCATGCCGATATGCATGCCGAACATCGGCATCGCCATCGCCGGGTTGCCGAGCGTCGTCACCTGTAGATCGAGCTTCTTCTTGAGTAGCGTCAATCCGTAGAAGGTGAAGAACATCGACACCTCCAGCCCCATCGCCGCCGCCGTCGTCGCCAGGATGAACGGCGGGTAGGCCCAGTCGAGCGATCCCTTGGTGACGATCATCGACAGCCTCTTGGTATTGCTTCCATCGGCCATGGCAATTTCCTCCAGGATTGAGCGATCCGGCACGGGCTGGCTTGCTTCCGCGCTCAGAACCTCCACACCACGACTGCCAGCACGAGAACGGCAAGGAACACGGTTTCCGACACGATGAGCGCGATCGCCTTCCAGCCGACCGCCGCCATCGCCTTCAGCGACGTCTTCATGCCGAGCGCGGAGATGGCAGTGACTAGACACCAGCGCGAGATACTCTTCAGGCCATCGAGGACCACCGGCGGGATGATGCCGGTGCTGTTGACGAGAACCAGGAGGACGAAGACGACCAGGAAACCGGGCAGCCGGCGGCCGGCGGCACTGACATTATGCGCACGGAAGATGAAGCTCAGCGACATCACCACCGGCACCAGCATGGCGACGCGCAGGAGCTTGGTGAAGGTGGCGACCGTGCCGGTCTCCTGCGAGACGCTGAAGCCGGCACCGACCACCTGGGCGACGTCGTGGATGGTGCCGCCGAGAAAGATGCCGATGGCGGCGTGATCGAGATGGAAGAAGGCGATGACGACCGGGTAGATGATCATCGCCATTGTCGACAGCGTGGTGACGCCGATGACCGTGAAGACCGTGTCGCGCTCGTGGCTTTCGCCCTTGGGCAATACCGACGAGATGGCCAGCGCCGCCGAGGCCCCGCAGATCGCCACGGCGCCGGCGGTGAGCAGGCCGAACGGCCGGCTGAGACCGAAGGCGCGGGCGCCGACCACGCCGAAACCGATCGTCAGCAGCACCGCGACGATGACCATCACCACCGGCGTCAAACCGAGACGCATGATCTCGCCGATGGTGATCTGGGCGCCGAGCAGCCCGACCGCGATCCGGAGAATCCGCTTGGAGGCGAGTTCGATGCCGGCGATGCAGCGGCCTTCCTGCGACAGGAAATAGAAGGCCATGCCGAGCAGGAGGGCGAACAGCATGACCGGACCGCCGTAGTGGTCCGACAGGAAGGTCGCGGCGATGGCGATGATCACGCTGACCAGTATGCCTGGCGCGTATTTCTGCAGGGCGGCAAGCGCCCTTCCATGGGGTGGCTGGATGGCGGCGACGTCGCTCACGGCTGCTCCTTAGGCCGCCGCTGCCGCGCAACCGGCGAACTTGTCGGCATCCATCTTGGCCTCATAGGGGCCGGCAACCGCCGTGCCCGGCGTCAGCGTCGCTTTCGCGGCGGCCCAGTCGGCAGGCTTGACCTTGACCATCCAGCCTTCGCCATAGGGATCGGAATTGGCGAGCTTCGGGTTGCCCGAGAGCGCGTCGTTGATCTCAAGTATCTCGGCCGGGAAGGCGATCTTGGCGGGCCCCACCCACTTGCCCGATTCGATCGTGGCGCAGGACTTGCCGCTGTCGAGCGAACGGCCCGCCTTCTTCGGCGTGAAGGCGACCAGCGGTCCGGCGAGCGCCGCCGCTACCGTGGTCATGCCGAGGGTGAGGGTGCCGTCGCCGTTGTCGCGGTACCAGATGTTGTTGTCGACGTCGTAGAGAAGGTCGTCGGGAAGGCTGCAACCGCGCACGGTTGTCATGGTTGTCGCTCCATTGTCAGGGGCCGGCGGCGGGGACGCTGTCCGCTGCGCGCAAGGGGCGCGCCGAACAGCAGAACTCGCCGAGGCCGGCAGTTTCCAGTTTGCCGTCAATGAACAGAACCAGGTGCCGCGCCACCATGGCGCCCAGGCGCAGGCGCCTCGAAGAGTCCGCCCCGGCCGGCGCGGCCATCACGCAGTTATAGGCATAGGCGAGCTCGCGGCAGGTCTCGCGGCAGGCGTTGAAGCTGGGGTCGCCGCGCGCGCCCTGGCGATGGAGCGCGAGCAGCCGAAAGCCTTCGACTTGCGCCTCTGTCGGCGTCTTGTCTTTGGCCGTGAGCCAGCTCGTCAGCGCCGTCTCGCCAATCATTAGCAGTTCGGCGGCAAGCTCCTCCGCCGATGCGGCGAGCGCTACGTCCGGCAAGGCGATGATCGCATCGAGCCGCTCCATCGGGGTCGCGAGCCGGGCTGCCGCCGCCGTCACGCGATCCCCCGCTCGCGCAGAAGCTTGCGCGAGTCCGACAGGTTCTCGTGGACGCCGACCTTGCGCGCCGAAAGGCCGAGCGCCATGCCGATGAGTTGGGTGAAGTAGAGGATCTTCACCGTGGTCTTCTTGCCGAAGACGGTCTCGGCACGCTTCTGGTGCATTTCGAGGCCGGTGTGGCAGGTTGGGCATTCGGTGGCGATGACATCGGCGCCACACGCCTCGGCAGTCGTCAGCAGGTTAAGCACCAGCCGGGTCGAGGTGTCGGAATCGGAGAGCGTATGGGCGCCGCCGCAGCAGGCGGTCTTCAGCGGATATTCGACGTTCTCGGCGCCGGCGGCAGCCAGCAGGTCGTCCATGAAATGCGGCTTGGAGGTCGATTCCGAACCCGGCCCCTTGTCCTTTTCCGGAAAGATGTGGCGCGGGCGCGAATACATGCAGCCGTAATAGTTGGCGATCTTGAGCCCCTTCAGCGAATTCTTCACCCGCGCCTTGAGGCCGTCCTCTCCGATCGCCTCCTTGATCCAGTCGAGCGCGTGGATGGTCTCGACCTTGCCGGCCTCATAGATGGTGTGGCCGGCCTTTTTCGACAGGCGCTCATTGACGTCGCGTGAGTGCTCGCTGTTGGCGAGGTCGTATTCGGCCTTCTTGAGATTGTGGTAGCAGCCGTTGCACGGCGCCATCACCGTGTCGAAGCCCATATCCTCGGCGATCGAGAGATTGCGCGCCGACAGATAGGTCTGCAGCTCGGGATCGACGTTCTTGACCTCCATCGCCCCGCAGCAATTCCAGTTCTTGAGATCGACGAGATCGAGCCCGAGCGCCTTGCCCACTGCCCTGGTCGAGCGGTTGTAGGCGTGGCCAGTGCCCTCCAGCGCGCAGCCGTGATAGTAGGCAACTCGTTTGTATTTGCCGCTCAATGCTCGGCTCCTTCCGCTTCCAGGCCGAGGGTGGCACGGTGGGCCGCCTCGCGCTCCGCCACATATTCATGGATCGCCACCTGCGCCCTGCCCCAGCCGCGGGTGCGCGGACGGAAGACGATGGCCAGGCCCATCTGGGTCAGCATCTTCACCGGCAGGCGTAGCACCAGGCCGCGGATGAGGGCGACCAGCCAGTTCTGGAACAGCGATTGCCCGGTGCGCTGGAAGAATTGCCTGAGCACGCGCCCGTCCTCGATCTTGCCGGTGGCGATGACCTGCTCGGAGAAGACATCGTCGAAGACTTCCGCGGGCTTCTCCGCGACGTGTCCCTTCAGCTCCAGCCAGCGCGCCGTCGCCCGCATCACGCCTTCCGGCACGACGTCGCGCGGGCAGGCGTAGGTGCACTTGTTGCAGGAGACGCACTGCCAGATGATGTCCTTGTCGCGCAGGAGTTCGTCTTCCATGCCGAGCCGGATCAGGTAGATCCAGTAGCGCGGGTTGAAGTCCGGATTGATGGCGTTGATCGTGCAGGCATTGGTGCACGAGCCGCATTGCCAGCAGCGGTGGATGTATTCGCCGCCGGGCAGATCCGCGATCTCCTCCTGCAGGCGTTCGTTGTAGTCGGTGACGGCGCGGCTCTCGATGAAGGTAGACCAGTGGCCGGAGACGTCGATGCCCTCGAGTTCGAGGTGCTCGTGGGTGACCAGGTTTTCCGGCCGGATCAGCGATTTTTCGTGGATCGGCATCGGCGCCTCAGTTCTCCAGACGCCGCGGCTGACCGAGCACATGGGCCTCGCCGTCGATCAGCTTCAAGCGGGTGCGGCCGGATTCGGAATCGACCGCGTCGAGGCCGAGCAGACGGCGGGTGTGCGCCATGCGGTCGAAGGTCGGGCCGCAGACCGTATCGTTGCCGAGATACTGGCCGCCGCGATCGTTGATGTAGCCGGCATAGACGTGGGCGGCGAGAAGATCGACGTAGAACGGCAGGTCGCGGAAGACGCCGTTGTCGTGGAGGAAGCCCTCCAGCTCTTCGCGCAGCGTCCTGTGGGTGACAAAGTCGTCCGCCGCGGTGATCGTCGCCCGGTCGACATCCTCGGCGAACCAGATCTCGCGCAGAACGCCGGACCCCACCTTCGCGTCCCACATCCAGCGGGTCATCAGCGGATAGCGTTCGGGCGCGGTGAAATGCAGCACTTCGGCCGCGAGGTCGCGCGCCCAGCGATGCGCCCGGTCGGCCGGAAAGCCGTCGCAGAACGCCACCATGCGCTGGTCGGCGGTGGTCACGTCCGACCAGCCGGCGAGCAGGCCGATCAGCCGCCGGTGGATGAGGGCGTAGCTGTTTTCGCGCAGCCACACGCCGATCCGGCGGCGCACCGGCGTGACGAAGGCGGCGAGATCGCAGAATTCGGTCTCGGTGAGCTCGGCTACACGGCCCTTGCCGAGCAATTCCTCGAAAAGAGAGGCTTTCAGCGCCAGCGCGCCGACATAGCGCTCGACGCCGCCGGTGGACTCCGCCGATTCCGCCAGATCCTCGAAGGCGCGCCGGAGACGCGGCCCCGACAGGTCAAGCACCGGCGCGGCCGGCGCAGCCGGCGTTTTCGCGCGGAAGGCGAGGATCGCCGCCATCACTCGGCCGCCTCGGCGACAGCGCCGCGGGCGAGCGCCAGAACCGCCATCGCCGCCGACTGCCCCTGCGCGATCGAATCGTCGATGGTCTCCGGGCCGGTGGCGGCGCCGGCGACGAAGACGCCCGGCCGCGAGGTGCCCGACATGGACGAATAGCTCGGCGCCTTGTCGATATAGCCGTGGCGTTCGAGCTTCACATCGAACACCGCCGACAGCGTCATATTGTCGACGTTCGGGTCCATGCCGATCGCGTGCACCACCATGTCGAAGGGAATGGTGATCGGCCGTTTGACAAGCGTGTCCTCGCCCTTGACGATCAGCCGCTTACCGTCCGACGTCACCTCGGCGATGCGCGCCTTGATGTACTTGACCTTATGCTGCTCCTGGCTCTCCCAGTAGAACTTGTCCTCGTAGAGGCCGAAGGTGCGGATATCCATGTAGTAGATGTAGACGTTGCAGTTGGGCAGCTCCTCGCGGATTTCCATGGCGAGGTTGGACGACACCGTGCAGCAGATCTTGGAGCACCACTCGCGGCCGATCTGGCGGTCGCGCGAACCGACGCAGAGCAGGATGGCGACGCGCTCTGGCTCGCGCCCGTCCGACGGGCAGCGCACACCCTTGCCCGAGGAGAACATCTGCTCGACCTGGGTGGTGGTGACAACATCGGGATAGGTGCCGAAGCCCCATTCCGGTTTGTTGACCGAATCGAAATGGGTGAAGCCGGTGGCCAGAATCGCCCCGCTCGCCTCGATGCTGCTGCCGTCGGCAAGCGTGGCGTGGAATTCGCCGGGCCCGCCGGAGAACGACTTGACCGTGGTGTTGACGTGAACGTCGACCAGCCCATCGCCGGTGACCCGGTCGACCATGCCGCCGATGGCGTCCCTGGCCCATTCGCCCGAGGGCACCAGCCTTGCATAGCCGGAGAGGATCGGCGCGCCGCCGAGGCGGTCGGCCTTGTCGACGAGCACGACACGCTCGCCGGCAGACGCCAGTGCGTGGGCCGCCGAGAGGCCGGCCGGCCCGCCGCCGACGATGAGGACCGGACGCGTCATTCCGCCGGCCCTCCGATCGCCGCGCCCGCCTCGGGCTTGACGTAGCCCGGACCCGAGGTGATGGCGCGCTTGGGATCGTAGAGCGTCTCGATGCGGCCGGCCTTGACCTCGTCGAGATAGGCCTCGAACTCGGCCTTGGCCTTCTCCCAATCGATGCCGAGCTTCTCGAGAAGCTGCTCGAAGGGCGAGGCGTGCCAGTGGAGCTGCGCCAGCTTGTAGGGGTGGGCGCCCAGCGCCAGCGCGGCGAACTGGCAATCGGCCATGATCGGCAAGGCATAGACCTTGTCGACCGCCTTGCCGATCCACTGGTTCTTGTCGAGCGTGGTGATGCAGCCGGTGTCGTGGCCGATCATCACGTCGGCCTTGGCCTCCTCGACCGCCACCTTGATCTTGCGGTCGATGGCAAAGGAGCGGGTAAACTCGCGCTCGCCGATGATGTGGCGGAAGCCGAAGCCGCAGCAGTCGTACCAGGTGGAATAGTCGACCACCTCGGCACCCAGCGTCTGCAGCAGTCCGGTGGACACGGCGACGCGGTCGCCGTTCAGCACCGTTTCGTCATAGATCACGTCCTCCGGCACCATCTTGTAGACGTGGCAGGCCGGATGGACGGTGGCGCGGATGCCGGAAACGTCGATCGTCTGGCGCTCGCGGATGCGCTCGCGCATCACATGCAGCCATTCCGAATAGTGCACGACCTCTTCCGGGATCAGTAGCTTGCCGTCGATGAGGCGACCGAGCTTGCCGAGGATCGCCTTCACCTCGGCGCGGAGCTCCGCCGAATGCATCAGGAAGATGCGCATCTCCTTGTAGTTGCCGAAGGAGGTGCCACAGTGGACCAGCGGATAGTAGGTGCCTTCCGGCAGCCCGCGCGCCTTCGCCGACACGTAGGCCTGATGGAAATTGCGCAGGAACACGGCGGCGAGGCTGACCACATTGCCGATGCCCGAGCCGTGATAGTTCCAGGCCGTGCACGAGGTCTGGTCGGTCTCGTCGAGATAGGGGATGTCGAGCTGGTTCATCAGCCACATCACGCTCGACGGATAGCCGGGGATGTTGCCGCACTGGCCGCACGACTTGTGGTGCCAGAGATTGGTGGTCGGGATCTTCTTTTCCCAGCCGTAGAGCGTTCGCGCGATGACCGGATTGTGGCGCTCGTCGATGCGATGGACGACGATCTCGCCGTCCTTCTCGAGCTGCCACATGGCGTCACGGATGTCCTCGACGCGGTCCTTCTTGGTCAGCATGGAGCGCTTGTCGATGCGCTGCTCGACCCAGGCCGTGGCTTTCCGCGCCTCGGCCGGGGTCAGGTTCGACGGCCGCCATTCGTCTCCAAAGCCGCTAAAGGCGGGCGTCTTGCTGTTTTCGGGCTTCTCCATCCAACACGTCCTCCGCTAGAGCGCCGCCTCAGTCCTCGGCGTCCGCCTGCTCCTCCAGCCACTCGTTGTATTCCTCGCGCTTCTCGTCCATCACGTCGGTGACGAGGTCGAAGAGGTTCTCGTCGATCGTCTCGAGCTGATCGAGCACGCCGGTCGCTTCCCAGATCGTGTAGAGCTCGACCGAGGTCTTGAGATTGACCTCCCAGGCCGTGTCCATGGTGTGCATGGTCGGCACCGGGATCGCTTTTCTCAGAATGTTGAGCGGCGCGTCGACCTTGGAGACGTTCGGTCCCCAGTCGGGAAACGCTTCGCGCGTGATCATGTTGGGGGCGAGCTGGTTGCCGGTCGACACCACCTTTAAGAGAACGCGCGAGAAGGGCCTGAGCACGTCCTTGGCCGACTGCATGCCGTGCTTGATCGCCACCTCGCGCATGATCATCACTAGGCCGCCAGGCGAATTCTCGAACGGGCAGCGCGCCGCACAGGTGTAGCATTGGGCGCAGGCCCAGATCTTTTCCTGCATGGCGTCGTAGATGCCTTCGAGATTCTCGGTCCACAGCAACTGGACGATCTCGCGCGGCGAATAATCGTAATAGTGAGCCGACGGGCAGGTGGCGGTGCAGATGCCGCAGTTCAGACAGCCGTGCAGCTCGTGGTCGTAGAGCATGTGCGAGCGGATGTCGTCGAAGACCTCCTCCAGCTTCGCCGGCGGCACGGCCGGCTGCGGCGACAGCGGATCGCTGATGGCGGCATGGTCTCCCGTCATTCCGTCCTCCCGGCGACGCTCTAGTAGGTCAGCACCCGCGCGTCGTCGTCCTCCATCACCGCCTCGATCACCTTGGCGCCGCCGACGATCCCCTCGCATTCGGGGATGAGGTCGTCTTCGGTCATCTCGAAGAGGTCGAGATTGGGCGAGCAGCAGTAGAATTTGACGCCCGCTTCGTGCGCATCCTTGATGAAGTCGTAGACGGTCTTCGGCGAGCCGGGTTTGACCACCAGCTTTTCCGCCACGCCCTTCTTCATCAGTTGGCCGGAAGTCGCCGTGCAGATGACCTCGACCTCGTAGTCCATGGCCGCCGCGACCGAGGCCTGGAAGAACGGCGCCCCCAGCTCCTCACCGTTGCGGGGGTCCGTATTGACCATGATGATGATCAGCTTCTGCGCCATGCGGCGGCTGCTCCTCCCACAATTCCGCGGCCTCGCGAAACCGCGCCGACCGTAGATTCCTGCTCCCTAAACATATTCTAATATTGCATTGTTAGAATAATTTCAACATTGCTCTGACGTGCCGCGGCACATCGCTCAGATGCGACCTGACGGCGCCATCCAATCGGTCTGCTGGATCAACCCGACCATGATTTCAGACAGCGCCCCGGCGATCGCACCCTGGCGCTCGCGCAACTGCTGAAGCCCCTCCGCGAGCCCTTCCGGTGTCTCGTCGAATTCCATGGCCATGTCCTCGATCATAGCCGACTTGATGCCGGGATGACCAAGGAAACCGAACGCTTTGGAACCGGTCTGAAAGACCATTGGCTCGCCCGCCGACCCCTCTGCCATCACCGTCGCCGTGGCGGGCAGCACCGGCCGGTCGCGCATGTAGACCGCCATCGGGAAGCGCTGCGGCAGATGGCCGCCAAGCGCGCCCGCGTCGACGCGCTCGACACCTTCGAGCGTGAAACGCAGTGGGGCCTCGGCGGCGCCGCCGCCGGCCGCCGTCGCCAGGATGGCGGAGCCGAGACCGATACCGATCACCGGCAGGTCCCTTGCAGGAACTCGGCGGTCAGCCTCAGCTCCGGCGCCAGCGTTGCCAGCAGCGAGCCGCTGACCACGCCGAATGGACCGGCGCCGAGGATGACAAGACCGTCATAGCCATCCGCGCTGGCAGGCACGCTGCCGCCGGCCACGAACGGCCGGCAATAGCGAAAGCGGATGGACCGCGCCTCGAGGTGATCCTCGATCAGCCCGAGATATTCCGCCTCGATATGTTGCAGGACGCAGATGGACTTCATGCGGCCTCACGGCACCACCGGAGTGCATGGACATATCATCTTTTTCAGATATGAAAACACCGGTGGAAGCATCGGGAGGGGAGGAAAGCTGATGCAGACGGTGGATGTCGTCATCCATGTCGACGAGACGATCGACCATGACCGGCGTACCAAGATCGCCGGCATGGTCAGAGCGCATGCGGGCGTGGCCGACGTCGCCCACCACGATGAAAAGCCGCATCTGATGATCGTCAAATACGATCCGCAGGCGGTGACCGCCCACGCATTGCTGGACGTGGTGCTTGGCGAGGGCGTCCACGCCGAGCTGGTCGGCCTTTAGGACGGCCTCAGTCGCCCGCCTCGACCGCCGCCATGACGACGGCGGCGATGTCGGCCGGCTCGACACCCGGCATGTCGAGGTCGAGCGCACGCATCGCTGCCGCCGCGGCCCCGGTCAGCGCCTCCGTTTCGAGCTTGGTGCCGGTGAGCGCCGCCGCCAGGCGGTCGGCGCCGTCAACCGGCAGGCAGGTGTAGTCGCCGGATAGCATCAGGTCCGCAACGACGCCGTCGCGGGCGAGGAGATGGGCGCGGATCAGACCGCCGCGCGCCTTATGGGCGCTTTCGGTGAGATGGGTCCCGGCGGAGATCTTCACGCCGAGCTCGACGAACTTGCGCCCCTGCCGCTGCGTCCAGTCCGGATCGGAGAGCAGCGCCTCCTGTTCCGCGATCGCCTTTTCTTCCCCCTCCGTCGGCTGATCCGGCTCCGCCGTGACGCCGAGCACCGCCTCGCAATGTTTCAGGAAGCGCGCCTTCACGTCCTCGCGCGACGGCAGCGTGGAGAGCTCGCGCGTCATGGTCGTCATGTAGTCGTCGAGCGTCGTCTTCAGCTTGTCGCGGAATTTCTCCGACGGCACCTTCAGGCAGCGCGCCATCGTCGCGGTATCGAAGTCGAACATGAAGGAGCCGACCATCACGGTCGCTTCGCCGATCGAGGCGGCGCCGGTGCCGCCGATTTTGCGGCCCCTGACCTGGATATCGTTGATCGGCCGGTACTCGGCCGCGACGCCCAGCTCGTGGTAGGTCCTCACCGCCGGTTCGCAGAACAGCGGATAGAGATTGGCCGCGTATTGCGGCGCCTTGCCGCGCGGATAGATGAAATGGAAGAACATCTGGTTGCGGTCGAGATAGACCGCACCGCCGCCGACCTTGCGGCGAATGACCGGCAGCCCGGCCGAGGCGCAATAGTCCTCGTCGACCTCGCGCGCGATTTCCTGATGGACCCCAACGCAGACGTAGGGGTCGGTCGGATTAACTAGCGACAGGACGGGATCGTCATCGGGCCCCATCGCCGCAGCGAGGCCGTGATAGACCGCCTGGCTCCTGAGCGACGACGCGTAGCCGAAATCGATCACCCGCAGCCGCACGACTTACTCCTCCACTTGGGCGCCAACCGTTCAACCACCAAAGCGCGAGAGTCCGGTGACCGTCAACTGGCGGCCCCGCGGGGCGGCATTCCAGCCGCCCCGAGCGGGGCGACTGCGGGCGCCGGCGGCAGCAGGGCGCGGACATCGGCGAAGGGATAGCAGGGCTCGAAGCGGAAGGCTTCGGCATAGCCCTCGGGCGCGTTGCACTGGAGCGCGCGGAAACGGTTCCAGGTCTCGCAGGCGCCGACGAAGCGCTCCGGCCGCTGCGAGTTATGTGCACGTATGGCCGTGCGTTTGGCACCGAAGTGAACGGTGATGTCGACATAGAGGGTGGGCTGGAAGCCGTTGCCCATCAGCGTATCGGCGTAGAGCACGGGTGCGCGGAAGCGCGCCGCATCAAGCACGAGGTGCGACAGTACCCGGTGGTCGGGATGGTAGTCCTCTGGCGCGTGCGTGATGACGAGGTCGGGCGCGAAACGGGCAATCTCCGCCTCCAGGAGCGCTGCTGCCTCGGTGTCACTGCCCAGCGCGCCATCCGGCCGATCGAGGAAGACCGGCGTGACCCCGAGGCCGGAAGCAGCCGCCATGGCCTCGGCGCGACGCTCGGTGGCGAGCCCTGCGCCCGGCGTCGCACCGCCTGCCGCCCCGTCGGTGGCGATCAGGCAGCCGATCTCAGCGCCCATGGCGCGCGCCGCGGCGAGCGTGCCGAAGAAGAAGATGTCGATGTCGTCGGGGTGGGCGCCGCAGCCGAGAATGCGCATGGCGGTGGATGCCTCAGTCGGCGGTGGCGTGCGCGAGGAGTTCGATGACCATCGCCGCCGTCCAGGTGAAGTGGCGCCCGCCGCAGGCGGTGCCGTCGGTGGGATCATAGTACTCGGCAAAGCCGCTCTTGTGGATCAGGCCGAGGCTGTCTGCGGCGATCTCTGCCGCCGCTTTCTTGTGGCCGCTCTGGCTGAGGCCGTCGGAGATCAGGTAGTTGACGATCAGCCAGGCCGGTCCACGCCAGTAGCGCCGCGGCTCGAAGCGCGGATCGGCGGGATCGTGCGAGGCGACGCCGAAGGCGGTGCGCTGGCGCCAGCGCCGGATGGTGGCGACCAGGCGGTCGATGTCGCCGAGTCCGGCGAAGAGCGGCAGCAGGCCGCCGACCGAGTGGCTCTCGATGAGCTTGCCGGCGACCCGGTCGAAGCACAGGAACTGGCCGGCTTCCTCGCTCCACAGGCTGGCGAAGGCCTTGCGCGCCGCCGCGACGCGGGTGCGGGCAGCCTTGGCGATGTCGTTGAGGCCAATCGTCTCAGCCAGTTGGGCGAGCGCCTCGTCGGAGCGGATGAGGATGGCGTTGAAGCCGGGGTCGACCACCTGGAACGGCGAGGCGGCGTGCAGCTTGCTGTTGTCCCAGCCGAGGTCGCGGAAGCGTGTGACCAGCCACATGTAGCGGTCGTACTGCTCCTGCGTCGGGCGCTCGGCGGCGTTGACATGTTGCGTGTCGCGGCGGCGATAGGGCTGGACCCCTTCGGTCGGGACACGGGCGAAGGGCTCGTCCCAATCGATGGAATTGTCGCGCCCGGCCTCCCACGGGTGGAGAATGGCGACCAGGCCGGAGCGCTCCGGGTCGCGGTTGGCATAGAACCAGCGGTGCCAGGCATCCGCCTTTGGGGCAAGCTCCAGCGCCATTCTGCGCGCGAGGCCCCGGTCGCGCGCCTCCGCGTGCAGGCGCTCGATGACGAAACCCAGCACCGGCGGCTGGGTGATGCCCGAGGTCGGCGTCGGCCGGTCGGTGCCCCAGGCGTCGGGGCCGGGGAAATAGCCTTCGTCCACCTCGTGGAAGATGATGTGCGGCACCATGCCGTCCGGCCACTGATGGGCGAGCAGCGTGGCGACCTCCGTCCAGGCCCGCGCCTCGTCGAAGTGACGCTGGCCGAGAGCGGTCAGGCAGGAATCCCAGTTCCACTGAAACGGATAGAGCCCCTTGGTGGGCACCGTATAGGCGCCGCGGTCGTTGTCGCGAAGAATGGCGGCGGCGCTGGCAAACAGGGTCTTGTCGCGAGGTTCCATGGTCATGGCTGGCTGGGTCTGCTGGTGCTCTCGGGATCGATGGCCGCGCCGGTTTCAGCGTCGAACCAGCGCGCCCGGTCGGCACGGGGTTGAAGCGTCAGGGTCTCGCCCGGCTTGACGGGAAGGTCGCTGTCGAGCACGGCGCGGAAGAGCGTATCGGCGACCGTCATGGTGACGAGCTGATGGGCGCCAAGCGGCTCGACGACGCGCACCGTTCCGCTGAGGCCGCTGTCGGCGACAGCCAGGTCCTCCGGCCTGATGCCGAATTGCAGGCGCGTGCCGGCCTGCGGCCCCGCCACTTCGGTGCCGGCGACCTGCCAGTGGCCGTTGCTACGGCTGGCGGGGAGGAAGTTCATCGGCGGGCTGCCGATGAAGCCGCCGACGAAGGCGTCGGCCGGATCGCGATAGACGTCGATCGGCGTCGCCGCCTGCACGATGTGGCCGCCGTGCATGACGGCGATGCGGTCGCCCAGACTCATCGCCTCGACCTGGTCGTGGGTGACATAGATCGTGGTCGTGCGGCTCTCCTGCAGAACGCCTTTCAGCTCGGTGCGCATCTCCAGGCGCAGAAGCGCGTCGAGGTTGGAGAGCGGCTCGTCCATGAGCAACACCTCCGGCTCCATGGCAAGGGCCCGGGCAACCGCCACGCGCTGGCGCTGGCCGCCGGAGAGCTGACCGGAATAGCGCTTGAGCAGCTGCTCGATGTGCATGAGCGACGCCGAGCGCTTCACCTTCTCCTCGATCTCGGCCTCGGGCAGCTTCTTCATGCGCAGCCCGAAGGCGATGTTCTCGAAGACTGTGAGATGCGGGAAGACGGCGTAATTCTGGAACACCATGGCGATGCCGCGCGCCCTTGGCGGCAGATCGTTGACCCTCTTTCCGCCGATGCGGATCTCGCCGGCGCTGACCTTGTCGAGCCCGGCGATCAGGCGCAAGAGCGTGGTCTTGCCGCAGCCGGAGGCGCCGAGCAGCACGAGGAATTCGCGGTCGGCGACGTCGAGGTCGATATCGACCAGCGCGGTGACGGCGCCGAAGCGCTTGGCGACATCCCTGATCTCGATTCCGGCCATTGAAGTCTCTCTAGCGGTTGGCGATGCCCCACAGGGCAAAGAGATACTTGCGCACGAGGAACAGGAAGATCAGCGCCGGCAGCACCAGCGCCGCGCCGCCGGCGAATTTCAGCGGCAGGGGCGAATAGTCGAGGCTGGTGAGCAGGAAGGCGGTGAGCGTGCGGTTGCGGATGGTCAAAACCGCCGCGGCGAAGACCTCGTTCCACGAGGTGACGAAGGCGAAGACCCCGGAGGCGGCGATGCCCGGCAACGCCAGCGGCATGACCACCTTGCGGAAGGCCTGAAGCCTTGTGCAGCCGAGCGTGAAGGCCGCCTCCTCCAGTTCGAAGGGAATGCTCATGAAGAGCGAGAAGGTGATGAGGATGGCGAAGGGCAAGGCGAGCGTGGTGTGGACCAGCGCCAGGCCGACCTGGGTGTCGTCGAGGCCGGTGCGGATGAACAGCACCGCCAACGGCAACGCCAGCAGCGGCAGCGGGAAGGCGCGCGTCATCAGCACCAGCAGGCGGAAGGATTCCTTGCCGCGGAAGCGGAAGCGGGCGAGCGCATAGCCGGCCGGCGCACCGAGGCCGATGGCCAGCACCGTGGTCAGGAGTGCCACCACGATCGAATTGAACAGCGCCCAGGCGACCCCCTGGAAATGGATGAAGAACGAGAGGCTGCCCAGATCGAAGGTCGGATAGAACTGCTTCGGCCAACCATTGACCTCGTCCGGGGAAGAGAGCGCGTTCACCAGGATCAGGTAGATCGGCACCAGCACCCACAGGCAGAGGAAGGTGATTGTCCCGTACATCAGCCAGCGACCGGCGCTGACCGTGCGCTCCTTCGCCGGCGCCTCTGCGGTGACCGCGGTCATACGCGGGCCTCATCGCGCGTTCTGAGCGCCACCAGGTAGAAGACGGTGAAGGCGATCGAGATCACCAGCGTGACGAAGGCGAGCGCCGCGGCGACGTTGCGGTCCTGCAGCGCGAACTGCCATTCGTAGGTTTGGCCCATGAGGATGGGCAGGTTGCTGCCGGCCAGCGCCGCCACCACGGCAAAGACCTCGAAGGCGAGGATGGTCCTGAGGATCAGCGCCGTCTGCAGGCTCGGCTTCAAAAGCGGCAGCGTGACCTTGATGAAGCGCTTCCACGGGCCGGCGCCGAAGACTTCCGCCGCCTCGTAATATTCGCGCGGGATCAGCCCCATGCCGGCGACCAGGATGACCATGACGATGGCCGTCGAGCGCCACAGTTCGGCGAGGATGACGGCGACGAACAGCGTCACCTTGTCCTGATAGCCGAGCCAGGTGACCGGCTCGGCGATGAAGCCGAGGCTCTGCAGGACGCTGTTGAGGAAGCCGTTCTTCTCGAGAATCGCCAGCCAAACCAGGCCGGCAGCGAGATCGGAAATGCCGAGCGGTATCGTCCAGATATAGAGAATGACGTCGCGCCCCGCCCCCATGCGGGTGACCAGCGAGGCCATCGAGAGCGCCAGCGCGATCTGCAGCGGCACGATGATGACGGCCAAGAGCAGCGTGTTCTGCAGCGCCGGATAGAACTTCCAGTCGCCCGCCATGGTACGGAAATGGTCGAGCGTCAGCGTGCCGTTCGCGGTGAAGGCCTCGACGGCAACCTGGATGAACGGCCAGACGAAGAACGCCGCGAGAAACAGGGCCGCGGGAAGCAGAAGCAGATAGGGCAGCGCGCGCGATTGCATCACCGGTCCCGCGGTTCCGCCGGCGACGCCCCAAGAAAGGCAACGCCGCCGGCGGCCGGGAGGAACCCTAGTCGACCGGGCAGGCGCCGGTCGACGGCTTGTCGGGCGCCCAGCACGGTGCGTTGGAGTCCTTCATGATCGCGCTCAGGTTCTGCGCCTCCTGGTCGAGTACGGTCTTGATGTCGGCGTTCGCCAACAGGATCTGCTGGAAGGTATCCGTGTAGACCTTGTTGAACTTGCCGCCATTGGCGCCGAGTCCGACCGGAAGCAGGCCGGGATTGGCGTCCTTGGAGCCGGACTGAGCGGCGACCGCCGCGCCTTCCGCCTTGACCGATTCCGGCATGTCGGCGGGCAGCGTTGCCTTCACCACCGGGAAGAAGCCGATCGCCTTGAGCATGGCAATCTGGGTGTCGGGCTGCATCATGTAGGCGATGAGCTTCTTGGCGCCGTCCATGTCAGGCGCGGTCTTGGGAATGCCGAGACCGGCGACCACCGGCATGAAGCCGCGGCCGGCGGGACCGGCCGGCGCCGGGAAGGCGACGAAGTCATTCGGCTTCTGGTTGAAGGCGTCGGCGAGACGCGCGGTGTGGTCCCACGCCACCCAAACTTCGCCGGAGAGCAGCTGCTCCTGCATGAAGGCATAGTTGGTCGAAGCGGGGCTGGTGTATTTCCACAGCTCCTTCATCTTCTCCCACATGGCGACCGCTTCCGGCGAGCGGAACTTGGTCACCTCGGAGGAGGTGAACGAGGGATAGAGATAGCCCTGCACGAAGCGGTGGATGAGGCCCTTGGGGCCGGCCGGCAGGCCGAACTTCGGCGAACCGGTCTTCTCCGCCATGGTCTTGGCCCATTCGATGAGCTGGTCATAGGTCAGCGCGTTGATGTCGGCGCCCGCGGGCAGGTATTCCAGCGCCTTCTTGTTGGCGGCCATGATGTAGGTCGCCTGCATCCACGGGATGTATTTCTGCTCGCCGGTGGAGAGCTTGCCGAGGCCGAGATAGGTCTGGTTGACGCCGACGCTGGCCAGCGAACCGGCCAGCCCCGTGAGGTCGACGACCGCATCGGGGAAGCCGGCGAAATCGCCGTGCAGGCCGCCGATCACGTCGATGGTGCCCTTGCCCGCCTGGGCCTCGGCCTGGATGCGGGTGACGAAGGGACCCGGATCCTGCGGCTGGAAGTCGACTTCGCCGCTGAAGCCCTTGAGGACGGTGTCGCGGATCGCCTGCTGCTCTTCGACCGGCGTGCCCTGGTCCGACCAGAACAGAATGGGGGCGGCCAAGGCCGTGGTTGCCGAGGCACCGGCCGCGAACAGCGCGGCGGTGGCCAGTCCGAATAGTCGCTTGCTCAGCATGTCTTCCTCCCTTGGTTCTGACGTTCTTGCTGTATCGAATGTCCCTTTCAGGTCACCGCGGCGCCGGGCCGTGGCTGGCCCGGGCCGCAAATTCCGGCTTGATGAGACGCGAACTCACCGACTGCGGGCCCTTGTCCAGCATGTCGGTCACCATGCCGGCGATGGTGGCGGCGCTCTCGCGCGCATGTTGGTCGAAAGTGGTCAATGCCGGCCGGGCGTAGGCGGCGATCGGCAGATCGTCGAAGCCGATCACCGAGAGTTCGTCCGGCACGCGAAGCGAGCTGGCGGCGGCGGCCTTCAGCGTCGCGATCGCCTGGGTGTCGGTGATGCCGAAGACGGCGGTCGGCCGGTCATCCGACGACAGCAGCTCATGGGCGGCCGCCTCTGCCGATGTCGCGTCGATCATCGGCACCGAGCGAACGGCCGCGCGCGGAAGCGCGAGCCCCGCTTCGGCGAGCGCCGCCTCCAGCCCGCGCCGCCTCAGATGGGCGAAGGTGAAGGGCTCGTCGATGGTCACCAGGCCGAAGCGTCGATGGCCCAATTCGATGAGCATGCGGGCGGCGTCGGCGAACGCGGCCTCGCCGTCGGTGTCGAACCAGGCGAAATCGTTCGATCCAGTGAGCAGGCGCCCGTGGGCGACGAAGGGGAACTGGCGGTTGGTGAGGACGTGCACCCGCTGATCGTCGATCTCCGTGCGGTTGATCACGATGGCGTCGGCGCGGTCGCCATCGATGATGTGGCGGACCACATCGGCCTCGCCATGCAGGCGTGGGGCGGTGGCGATGAACAGGTCGCGGCCGCGCACCGTCAGGCCTTCGCTGAGGCCCGCAACGAATTCGCCGAGGAAGGAGTCCATCAGGTGGCCGTCGCGCACCGGCAGCACCATGCCGATGAAATCAGTGCGCCCGGAGACCAGCATGCGGCCGACGCGGCTGGGCACATAGCCGCGCGCTTCCGCCGCGGCGGTCACCCGCGCGCGGGTGGCGTCGCTGACATCGGGGTAACCGGCGAGCGCCCGCGACACGGTCGTGATCGACACGCCGAGATCGTTGGCAAGTTCTCTGAGGCGGATTTGGCGCTTGACGGCCATTCCGGCGTTCTCCTCCCCAGGAAGCCGGTTTTCCAAAACGTTTTGGATTGAACGCCAGACCGGGCGCCCCTGTCAATCCGCTCGTCCGCCGCAGCGTGAAATCGTCGACACCGGCCGTCTCCCCAATGGGGCGCGGCCGGCGGAAATCCGCCAGTCTGCGCGGGGTCCCCGTCGCCTATCCGGTCCGGATCAGCTTCTGGCGGATATATTTCGGCTCCAGATAATCCTTGATGCCGAGCGCGCCGCCCTCGCGGCCGAAGCCACTCTCCTTGATGCCGCCGAAGGGCGCTTCGGCGGTCGCCAGCAGCACCTCGTTGATGCCCACCATGCCGCTCTCCAGACGCTCGGCCGTGCGCTGGCCGCGCTCGGCGTCGTTGGTGAAGACATAGGCCGCCAGCCCGAAGGGCAGCGCATTGGCCCGCCGGATCACGTCGTCCTCCTCGGCAAAGCTGGTGATCGGCGCGATCGGCGCGAACGGCTCCTCAGTCATGATGCGGGCCGCGTCGCTGACGTCCGCGAGCACGGTGGGCTCGAGGAAGTGCCCCTTGTTGAGATGCGCCGGCCGGCTGCCGCCGGCGAGCAGCCGCGCTCCCCGCTTCACCGCATCCTCGATCAGCTCCAGCGCACCGTCGACCGCGCGGGCGCGGATCATTGGTCCCATGGTCACGCCATCCTTGAGGCCGTCGCCGACGACGATCGCGCGCGCTGCCTCCACGAAGCTCCGCTCGAACGGCTCCTTGAGGCTGGCATGCACATAGAAGCGCGACGGCGAGATGCACACCTGGCCGGAATTGCGGAACTTGGCCATGGCGAGCGCACGAGCGGCCGCCGCGGGGTCGGCATCGCGGTGAACGATCACCGGCGCATGGCCGCCGAGCTCCATCGACACGCGCTTAACCCCGGCGGCGCATTGCATCAGCACCTGCTTGCCGACAGCGACCGAGCCGGTGAGCGAGACCTTGCGGATAACCGGCGACGCGATGAGGTATTCTGCGAGCTTGGCCGCCGGTCCGGTGATGACGGTGATGACGCCGGGCGGCGTGCCGGCATCGATCAGCGCCTCGGCGATGGCGAACAACGGCCCCGGCGCCTCGGAGGCCGGACGCGCCACGATGGAACAGCCGGCGGCGAGCGCAGCGGCGATCTTGCGCGCCGGCAATATGGCCGGGAAGTTCCATGCCGACAGCGACAGGCAGACGCCGACCGGCTGGTAGATGACCGATATGCGGTCCCCGGCCGTCCGTCCGGGGACGGTCTGGCCGTAGACCCGCTTGGTCTCTTCCGCATACCACTCGAACTGGTCGGCGGCGGCATTCGTCTCGCCGCGCGCTTCGGCAAGCGGCTTGCCGGTCTCCGTGCTCATCGTGTGGGCGATCGCCTCGACCCGCTCGCGCAAGAGGTCGGCGGCGCGGCGCATGATCCGCGCCCTCTCCCAGGCCGGCACCTCCCGCCAGACCGCAAGGCCACGCACCGCACTGGCCAGCACCAGATCGGCATCGGCCGACGTGCCCGACGCGACCTCGCCGATCACCTCCTCGCTCACCGGCGAGGTCACCGGCATCGTCGCGCCTGCGGCCGCGGCGTGCCAGATATTATCGACGAGAATGCTGCGCCCGCCGTCCATTGCGTCTCAACTCCACCAGCCGCACCCCTGCCGCCATAGATCACAACGCGGTTGACGACCAGTCTAGCGCGGCGCGGGCGGCGTTGGCCCGACGCCCTAGAACCGCCCGGCCCAGCCCTGTGTCAGCTTGCGTTCCAGCGTGATCGCACGATTGCGCCACCGCCGCGAGTGATCGTCGATGGCAATGACACGCGGATCGAAGGTCGCATCGAGGGCCGCGCGCTTCTCGGCATCGTTGAAGAAGATGGCGAAGGCCAACCTGTTGCCCGCGGCCGTGTCGATGTAACCGGCAAGCCCACGCACATAGGCCATCGTGCCGGTCTTCACGCGCGCCGAGCCCTTCGCCCCCTTCCAACTCATCGGGCGCAAGAGGTCGTGGAACTCGGCGCTGCCGGTGAGTCCCGTGGCTTCCTCGAGCATGACGACGATCTGGCGCGGCGTCACCCGTGACTTGGTCGACAGGCCGGAGTGGTTCGCAAGATTGAGGCCCGTCCAGTCGGCGTCCGGCAGGCGCTTTCGCCACCACGCCGTCAGCGCCGCCGCCGAATCCGCGAGCGACAGCTTGTTGCCGGTGAGCACGCGGCTGGCGGCAAGACCGATCAATTCCGCCGACAGGTTGTTGGAATAGCGCAACACGCGGCCGGCGATGTCGGCCAACGGCATGCTGTCGTGGCGCGCCACCTCGCGCGCATCGCCCGGCGTTGCGCCCGGCTCCGCTTGCGGCAGGGTGACCCCCTCCATCGCCGCAATCGCCCGGAACGCATCGGCCGCAATCCGCGACGGATTGGCGACCGGCAACCACTCCTCGCCCTTTGCCGGCAGGCTCGGCGACAGCAGCCAGCGATCCTCCGCCGGCGCTCCCGTGCGCACATAGGGCCCGGCCAGATCCGCGCTTGCGAATGTCACACCGACGCTGTCGAGCGGCAGCTTCAGATTCGTGCTGACCTCGGTCGCCGTGGCCGAACGATCGCCGCCGTTCGTCCGCCAGTCGAGGTGCACGCGGTTGAAGTTGAGGGAGAGCGCGCTGACGCCGCAATTGTAATCCGCCGCCTCCGGCTGCATGGAATCGATTTCCGGCAGTTCGATCATGGCGGTGGCGTCGTAGAGGAACTTGCCATCCAGCCGCTTGATCCCGCTGGCCGCCAGTTGTTTCGCCATCGCCTGGAGATCGTCGCCGGTGAGCGACGGATCGCCGCCGCCGCGCAGGATCAGAGAGCCGGTGAGAACGCCGTCGGCGACGCTGCCCTCGGCGTTGAGGGTCGTCGTGAAGCGGTGGTCGGCGCCGAGGATTTCAAGCGCCGGGGCGATGGTCGCGATCTTCGCCACCGAAGCCGGAACGAACGGCTGGTCGGGATTGCGCTCCGCCAACACCCGCTTGTCCTTGAGGTCGACCACCAGATAGCCAACGTCGCTGGCGGCAAATCCGGCATCCTTGATCAGCGCCTCGTCCGTCTGCTGGGCGTCGGTCTTCGACTTGGCCACGGCCGGACCGGTCGCCGCCGCAAGGCCCAGCACCAGCGCCGCGACGAGGCCTCTCAGCCACGCGCGGTCGGCGAGCGCATAGAGGGAGCAGTCGCGGTTTGCCATTCTACTCGGGCTACGGTTGGAGCGGAGGAGCATACCGGGGGAGCATAGGGCAGCCGCCAATTCGCGTCGATTGTGTTGCGCCGCGCCGGGGCCGAGCTTGCCTTTTCCTGTCACCGGGGGCGTTGTGTCGTTCTCTCCAGCTGAACCGGGGACAGAATCTTGACCAGCCTGACCACGATCTTTTCCACGGTAACGGCCGCCTTCCTGGCTTCGCTCGTCGAGGTGGTCGAAGCCTTCACCATCGTGCTCGCGGTCGGCCTGACGCAGAGCTGGCCGCCGGCCTTCATCGGCAGCGGCCTAGCACTGATCGTGCTGGCGGCGCTCGTGGCCGTGTTCGGCCCCCTCCTCGGCCTGGTGCCGATCCATGTGCTGCAGTTCGCCGTCGGCGTTCTCCTCATCCTGTTCGGCATGCGCTGGCTGAGGAAGGCGATCCTGCGCTCGATCGGCGTCCTTGCCCTGCACGACGAGGAGAAGGCCTTCGCCAGGGAGACCGAGGCACTGGCCCACGCCGCAAGGGAGCAGCGGGCCCAATATCTCGCCGGTCTGGCCGCCTTCAAGGCGGTGCTGCTGGAAGGGACCGAGGTGGTGTTCATCGTGATCGCGGTGGGCACGACGCGCGGCCTCACGCTCTATGCCTCGCTTGGAGCCTTCGCCGCCTTCGTCGTCGTCATGGCGATCGGCCTTGCCGTGCATCGCCCGCTGTCGCGGGTACCAGAGAACACGCTCAAATACGTCGTCGGCCTGATGCTCACCACCTTCGGCGTCTTCTGGACCGGCGAAGGCCTCGGCGCCGAATGGCCGGGCGCCGACCTGTCGCTCTTCGGCATCTTCATCATCTTCGCCGCGGCCTCGCTCGGGCTGACGCGCTGGCTCAAGCCCGCGCGCGCCGCTGCCGGTGGGCAAGCGGAGGCCGCCCGATGACCGTGCTGACGGCGATCGCCAAGGAAGTCCTTGGCCTCTTCATCGACGACGGAGCGCTGGCGCTCCTGTCGCTTGTGCTGATCGCGGTCGTTGCCGGTCTGGTCGAACTCGCCGGCCTGCCGGCGCTGTTGGGCGCTCTCGCCCTTCTTGTCGGCTGCCTCCTGATCCTGGCCGACAGCGTGCGCCGCGGCTGCAGCAGCAAGTAATCGACAGGAGCGTCGTCAGCCGTCCGACTGGTGCGATCGGCGGTGTCAGCCTGCCCGTGCGTCGGCGGGCGGCGCGGTTGAGCCACGCACGATGAGCTCGACGGGCCGGACGAGGTGGCGCGCCTGGCGCTGCTCCGGAAGCACCGCCAGAAGCGCGACCGAGAACGCCGGCCGCTTCGAAGCCGACCTCATATTGCTGAATGCGGACGGTGGTGAGCGGCGGCGACAGGCGGTCGACCAGCGGCATGTCGTTGTAGCCGGTCACCGACACGTCGCCGGGCGGATCGAGGCCATGACGGCGGAGCGCGGCGATGGCGCCGATCGCCAGACGATCATTGGCGCAGACCAGCGCCGTGAAATCCGGCCGCCCCGCAAGCAGTTCCTCGGTGCGCGCTTCGCCTTCCTCCTCGTTGAAGCCGGTGGCGAAGGCGACCAGCGCCGGGTCCGTGTCGAGGCCGAGCGCGGCGCGATGGCGCTCGAAGGCGCGGTAGCGCTCGATGCCGGTCGACATCGCCTGTGGGCCGGCGACATTGGCGATGCGGCGGTGTCCGAGGCCGGCGAGGTGGCGGAGCACGTCGAGGATTCCGCTGTCCTCGTCATTGATGACGGAGGATACCGCATCGTCCTCGACGCGCCGGTTGACGGTGACGATCGGCATTCCGTCTGCGGCCAGGCGCGATACCGTCTCGTCCTCGCGCTCGACGCTTGCCAGGATCAATCCGTCGACCCCGCGCGCACGCAGGAGATCGGCGATCTCGGCCTCGCGGTCGAGGCCGCCGTCCGTGTTGGCCAGCACCGCAAGATAACCGTGCTGCGCCAAGGCGTCCTCGATGCCGCGGATGATGGGCGGGAACACCGGGTTGGTGATGTCGGGAACGACGACGCCGATCGAGCGGGTGCGATTTGTCTTCAGCGACAGGGCGGCGGCGTTCGGCCGGTAGTTGAGGCGCTCGCTGACGCGCACGATATCCTCGACCACCTCCGGCCTGATCAGATGGCGCGTACCGGGATTGAGCGCGCGCGAGACCGTCGAGACGTGAACGCCGGCTTGCCTTGCGACATCCTTCAGAGTGATACGGCCGTCTCATTTTGATGTCGCTCTGCCAGGCATTTGTCAGTGGCGCGATTCTATCATTGACTCCGTGCTTCTGTGCGATCACTATATGCAAACGTTTGCAGACGCAATCGACCACAAATGCAATCGATTGCGTGAGCGAACGACGCAGCAAACAAAAAGCTGCGCGAGGGAGGGGACAGGCGATGGACGAAGCGCGGCTTGATCCGCGGTTGGTGGCGGCCGGGGCGGCAACTGCCGATGCTCTCGCGCCCCATTGGAACTGGGATCGCCACATTCCGGCCCCCGGCCATACCAATGTCGATTTCGAGAGCCGCGTCGATTTCCGCCGCCTGCAGCGCTACCGCCTGGCGCGCGCCCGCGCCGCGCTCGACGCCTCGCAATGCGGCGCCCTGCTTCTCTTCGACGTCAACAATATCCGCTACGTCACCTCCACCAAGATCGGCGAGTGGGAGCGCGACAAGCTTTGCCGCTTCGCCCTGCTGATGCGCGGCGCCGAGCCGATCGTCTGGGACTTCGGCTCGGCCGCCGTCCACCATCGCCTCTATTGCGATTGGCTGGCGCCCGACAACGTGCGCGCCGGCATGCTCGGCATGCGCGGCACGGTGCCGCCGTCGGCCGGGCTCATGAAGCGCCATGCCGGCGAGATCATGTCGCTCCTGAAGGGCGCCGGCGTCGACAAGATGCCGGTCGGCGTCGACCTCGCCGAGACCGCCATGCTGTTCGAGCTCCAGGCCGCCGGCATGAACGTCGTCGACGGCCAGCAGGTGATGCTCGACGCGCGCGAGATCAAGAACATCGACGAGATTGTGCTCTTGAACCAGGCCGCCGCCATGGTCGACGGCACCTACCACATGATCTGGGAGGAGCTGAAGCCCGGCGTGCGCGAGAACGACATCGTCGCCAAGGCCAACGAGATGCTCTACGCGATGGGCTCCGACGACGTCGAGGCGATCAACGCCATCTCCGGCGAGCGCTGCAACCCGCACCCGCACAACTTCACCGACCGCATCGTGCGGCCCGGCGACCAGGCCTTCTTCGACATCCTGCAGTCCTATCAGGGCTATCGCACCTGCTACTACCGCACCTTCAATGTTGGCCGCGCGACGCCGGTTCAGCACGATGCCTACAAGCAATGCCGCGAATGGTTGGACAGCGCCATCGCGCTGATCAGGCCGGGGGTTTCGACCGACACGGTCGCCTCCGTGTGGCCGGCGGCGCCGGAGTTCGGCTTCCCCGACGAGATGTCCGCCTTCGGCCTGCAGTTCGGCCACGGCCTCGGCCTGGCGCTGCACGAGCGGCCGATCATCTCGCGGCTGGTCTCGCTCGAACAGCCGATGGAGATCAAGACCGGCATGGTGTTCGCGCTGGAGACCTATTGCCCGGCCAAGGACGGCTACTCCGCCGCGCGCATCGAGGAGGAGGTCGTCGTCACCGACACCGGCTGCCGCGTCATCACCCTCTTCCCCGCGGAAGAGCTCCCCATCGCCAACGCCTACTGACCAAGCCGCCGAGCGAATCGCATGAGGACCGGATGAGCAACGAGAACATGCACCGGATTGGCTGGATCGGCATTGGGCGCATGGGCACCCCGATGGCCGAACGGCTGCTCGAAGCCGGCCACGCGGTGCAGATCTGGAACCGGACGCGGGCCAAGGCGGAGCCGCTCGCCGCCAAGGGCGCCGTTCTCGTCGACCGGCCGGCCGACATTCGCGATGTCGACGTGCTGTTCACCATGGTTTCCACCGCGTCGGACGTCGAACAGGTGCTGTTCGGCGACAATGGCGTCATCGACGGCGCCGCCGACATCGCCCCGAACATCGTCGTCGACTGCTCCAGCATCGGCGCCGACGAATCGGCGACCATTCGCGAACGTCTTGCCGAGTACGGCACGGCCCTGCTCGCCTCCCCGGTCAGCGGCAACGGCAAGACCGTCAAGGTCGGCAAGCTCAGCATGGTCGTCTCGGGGCCGCGCGACGCCTTCGATACTGTCAGGCCCTACCTCGAGACGATCGCCGGCAATGGCGTGGCCTATGTCGGCGAAGGCGAACTCGCCCGTTTCTGCAAGATCGCCCATAACGTCATGCTCGGCGTGGTCATCCAGAACCTGTCGGAGATCACCGTTCTCGCCGAGAAGGCGGGTGTCCCGCGCCACGCCTTCCTAGAGTTCATCAACAACAGCGTGCTCGGCTCGATCTTCACCCGCTACAAGTCGCCGGCGCTAGTCAACCTCGATTTCACCACGACCTTTACGCCGGCCTTGCTGAGGAAGGATCTCGACCTCGGCCTTGCCGCCGCGCGCGAGCTCGATGTCGCCATGCCGGTGACGGCAGCAACCCGCGAGGCGCTGCAGGCGCATTTTGGCGCCGCGACGCTCAAATCGGATCCGGCTGCCTATCTGGCGCAGGATTTTGCCGCCCTCATCGAGACGGTGGCGCTCGCGGCCGGAATGTCGCTGACGAGTGAAAACAAGACCGTGCTAAGCGGCCTCGAACTCAAGAAGTGAAGTGATGTCGGAGGCGATGGGATCGCCTCGGGAGGAGATAGGGAGGGATATGGCATGAACTGTCTGCTTAAGCTGTTCACGACTGCGGCCGCTGCAACGGTGCTGGCCGCAAGTGCGGCGGTTGCCGCCGAACCGCCGCTCAAGATCGGCATTTCGCTGTCACTCACCGGCGATTTCGCCGATCCCGGCAAGGCCGCGCAGCGCGGCTACGAACTGTGGGCCGACGAGGTCAACAAGGCGGGCGGCATTCTCGGCCGCCAGGTCGAGATCAAGATCGTCAACGACGCCTCCAGTCCTGACCAGGTGGTGACCAACTACCAGAACCTCATCACCCAGGACAAAGTCGATATCGTCTTCGGGCCATTCTCGAGCCTGTTGACGATTCCCTCGGCCCGTGTCGCCAAGCGCTTCGGCTATGCCTTCATCGAGCCTGCGGGCGGCGGCCCCAAGGTCTTTGACCAGCACCTCGACAACCTGTTCTTCGTGCAGCCGGCGCCGGTGGTGAAGGGCGGCGACATTTTCGCCAAGTACATCCTGTCGCTGCCCAAGGACCAGCGGCCGAAGACCGCGGCCTATGCCAAGCTCGACGATCCCTTCGCCGCGCCGATCGCCGACTACATCAAGAAGGAGTTCGAGGCGGCCGGCATCAAGACGGTCTATGACCAGACCTATCCGGCCGAATCGGCCGACCTGACGCCGATCGTCGCCGGCTACGCCGCCAAGAACCCCGACGTCGTCGTCGGCGGCACCCAGTCGCTGGACGCTTTCGCCCAGGTCAAGGCGATGATCCAGCTCAAGTTCAATCCGAAGTGGCTCTTCCTGTCGAACGGCGCCAATTCGCCGACCGAATTCCCCGACAAGGTCGGTGCCAACAACGTCGCCGGCGTCTTCTCCAGCGGCGACTGGTATCCGGATTCGCCGGCGGCCGGCAGCAAGGAATTCATCGCCGCCTATGTCGCCAAGTATGGCGGCGATGCCTTTGGCATCGACGCAACCTCCGCCGAAGCCTACTCCTGCGGCCTCCTGCTGGAGCAGGTCGCCAAGAAGACCGGCAAGGTTGACAATGCGACGATCATCAAGACGCTGCACAAGGGAACCTGGCCGACGCTCGAGGGCAATCTGAGCTGGGACAAGTACGGTGCGCCGCAGGGCGAATACCTGTTGGTCCAGTGGATCGACGGCAAGCTCACCACGGTGTTCCCGGCCGACACGGCGCAGCACGCGCCGGTCGCGCCGAAGCCCGCCTGGGGCGGCTAAGGAAACAGGCGCGACGCGTGCCCGCCGGGCATGCGTCGCGCCACCATCAACCGGATCGAGCAGGGAAAGGCGCGAATGCACGCTTTGGTCCAGGCCGTCATCCTCGGCACGCTGACCGGCGGCGTCTATGCCCTGATGGCCAGCGGCCAGACGCTCATTTTCGGCATCATGAAGGTCGTCAACCTCGCCCAGGCGGCCTTCGTGATCCTGGCGGCCTATCTGACGTTCAGCCTGTTCACACTGACCGGGCTCGACCCGTTCCTGTCGATCCTGATCACCACACCCGTCCTGTTCGTGCTCGGCGCGGCGGCTCAGTGGGCGCTGCTGCGCCCCTTGCGCGCCGACGAGGCCTCGCAGCTCTCGCTGCTTGTCACCTTCGCCATCGCGCTCGGCATCGAGGGCTTCCTGGCGCTGGCCTATGCCACGACGTTTCGCTCGATCCAGCCCGGCTACGAGAACTTCAGCTGGACGGTGCTCGGCTATCAGGTGAACGCGGTCCGCTTCTATGCCTTCCTGCTGTCGCTGGCGATGCTCGGCGTCCTCTACCTGGTCATGCACCGCACCAAGTTCGGCTGGGCCATCCGGGCGACGGTTCAGAACCCGATGTCGGCGCAGCTCCTCGGTGTCAACGCGAACATGGTCGCCGCGCTCGGTTTCGGGCTCGGCACCGCCACGGCAGCCGCATCCGGCGCCGTCTTCGGCCTCATCTCGCCGTTCAATCCGGGAAGTCACTACGACCTGATCAGCCGCCTGCTCACCATCGTCGTGCTCGGTGGGCTTGGCAGCATCGGCGGATCGGTCATCGCCGCCCTGGTGATGGGCATCGGCTCCGCGGTCATCGCCATGCTCTTTTCTCCAGTCTGGTCGGATTTCTCCTTCTTCGTCGTGCTGCTTCTGGTTCTGCTGGTTCGCCCCACCGGGCTCTACGGCGCACACACGCGGGGCGCGATATGAGCCTTGCGGGTGTGATCCGAGCGGTCGCCTTCTTCGGCGCCCTGACACTGCTGCCGTTCGCGGTCGAGCCGCAGTGGATCCTGAACATGCTGATCTTCACGCTTATGTATGCCGGCCTGGCAAGCGCGTGGAACCTGCTCGGCGGCTACGCCGGCTACCCCTCCCTCGGACACGCCGCCTTTTTCGGGGTCGGCGCCTATGCCATCGCCATCGTCTTCGAGAACGACGTCGGCAACGGCTACTGGCCCTTCATGCTGCTGCCGGTGATCGGCCTCGGTGCCGCTCTGGTGAGCGTGCCCATCGGCTGGATCGCCATGCGCACCCGCGCCGATGTCTTCGCCATCGTCACCATCACCCTGCTCTTCATCACCCAGACTCTGGCGTTCAACCTGAGGGGGATCACCGACGGCGCCCAGGGCAAGGCAGTCGCCATTCCACCCTTCCCGACCGAGACCTACGACCGGCCGTTCTACTACGCCATGCTGGCGCTGCTCGCCCTGGCGATGGCGGCCTCCTTCTATTTCCGTCGCTCCAAGGTCGGCCTGTCGCTGCTCGCCGTGCGTGCCGATGAGGACAAGGCGGAGGGCGTCGGTGTGCACGTCACCGCGGTCAAGCTGATTGCCTTCGCCGTCAGCGTCGGCATTACCGCGATGATCGGCGGGATGTGGGCCTACTACGTCGGCTTCGTCTACCCGCAGTTCGCGGTCGACCCCCTGGTCACCATCGGCATGGTGCTGATGACCTTCCTCGGCGGGCGCGCGACCCTGTGGGGGCCGGTCATCGGCGCCTTCATTCTGGTGCCGGCGCAGCAGACCTTCGCCTACCAGCTGGGCGCGAGCCAGGTCTATCTGCTCGCCTACGCCGCGATCTTCCTGATCATCATGCTTCTGCTGCCGCGCGGAATCCTGCCGACGATCACCGATCGCCTGCGCCGCCAGCGCGCGCGCAAGGCCGTGTCCGCCGGGGCTGCCGCGGCCGATACCGGCACGATCGACGAATTGCGGGTGGCTGAACGATGACCGCGCTCCTCGAAGTCGATCGGCTCTCCAAGCACTTCGGCGGCGTCCGCGCCGTCGACGATTGCAGCTTTTCGGTCGCCGACGGCACGATCACGGCGCTCATCGGCCCGAACGGATCGGGCAAGACCACGGCCTTCAACATCATCACCGGCTATCTCAAGGCCGACGAAGGCGCCATCCGCTTCGCCGGCCATACGGTGGAAAAACCCGACCCCAGCACGCTCTACCGGCAGGGGCTGTCGCGCACCTTCCAGCAGGCGCGCATCTTCCCGGAGCTGTCGGTCGAGGAGAATCTGGTGGTTGCCGCCGGGCATTCGTGGCGCAGCCTGTTCGGCGCCAGGCTGACCGGGAGCGACCGGCGGCGGGCGCATGAGATGCTGGAGGAATTCCGCCTTTCCGGCCTCGCCGACCTGCCCGCCAGCGACCTCTCCTACGGCCAGCGCAAGCTTCTCGAATTTGCCGCGGTGCTGATGAGCCGGCCGAAGCTCGTTCTGCTCGACGAGCCCACCGCCGGCGTCAATCCGGTGATGATCAACACCATGGAGCACCACATCCGTGCCCGCCATGCGCAGGGGGTGACCTTCCTCATTGTCGAGCACGACATGCAACTGGTGATGCGGCTCTGCGATCCCGTGATCGTTCTCGACCGCGGGACGCGGATCGCCATGGGGACACCGGCCGAGGTGCAGGTCGACCCGCTCGTCCTTGACGCCTATCTCGGCGACTGAGGCTGATGCGATGACGTTGAGCGGAACCAACCGACCGGAAGCGCAGGGGAGCGATGCGCCGATCATCCTGCGCCTCACCGGCGTGACCGCCGGCTACGGCGCCGGACTGATCCTCAAGGGCATCGACCTCACCGTCGAGAGCGGCAAGATCCTGTGCCTGATCGGGCCGAACGGCTCCGGCAAGTCGACCGTGCTGAAGACCATCAGCGGACTCCTGCGTCCACAAGACGGCCAGGTGATATTTCGCGACGAGGACATCAGCCGATTGTCGTCGCGGGAACGGCTGACCCGCGGCGTCGTCCACGTTCCTCAGGACCGCAGTCTCTTTCCGGGCATGACGGTGTGGGAGAACGTGCTGATGGGGGCCTTCATCCTCTCCGACAAGGCGGTGGTCCGACGCCGGGCGGAGCAGGTCGCCGAGCTCTTCCCGATCGTTTCGGAACGACGCTCTGCGGCCGCCGGCTCGCTCTCCGGCGGCGAGCAGAAGCAGGTCGAGCTGGCGCGCTCGCTGATGCTCGATCCGGCACTCGTCCTCCTCGACGAACCGTCGATCGGACTGGACCAGAAGTCGCGCAAGCTGGTTTTCGCTTCGATCGCCGCGCTGGCCGGGGACGGGCGGACCGTCCTTCTTGTCGAGCAGAACGCACGCTCCGGCCTGGCCGTGGCCGACCAGGCGGCGGTCCTCGAAGGCGGCTGCATTGCGCTCACCGGCACCGGCGCGGGCCTGCTCAACGATCCCGAGGTCGCCCGGCTCTATCTCGGCGCCGGCGCCAGCGGCACGATGGGCGCGGCCGTGGCCGCGTCGAGCCGCCCGGTCCTGCAGTAACCGGACGTGGAGGCCGTCGAGACGTCGCTGGGCTGCTGATCCGCAATCGCACTGACCTAGATGAGTAACCGACATACCGGTTCCGCCACCGGCCGCATCGCGCCGCCGCGCGGCGCCCGGGGCACGAGGCAAGAGGTACACCATGTACGACAATCTCATCGCCAATGTTCCGACCGATCTGTGGATCGGGGGGACGTGGCGCAAGGCATCGGACAACGGACGCTTCGACGTCATCGACCCGGCCACCGAGAACACCATCACCTCGGTCGCCAGTGCCACCGTCGAGGACGCCCGCGCCGCGCTCGATGCGGCGGACGCCGCCTTCGCCGACTGGGCGGCGCGAAGCCCACGCCATCGCGCCGAGGTGTTGCGCAAGGCCTTCGAGCTGATGATGGCCGACGCCGACCGCTTCGCCCGCCTGATCACGCTCGAAAACGGCAAGGCGCTGCCCGATTCCCGCGGCGAGGTCGCCTATGCCGCCGAGTTCTTCCGCTGGTACGCGGAAGAGGCGGTGCGCAATATCGGCGAGGTGTCGCGCGCGCCCGCTTCCGGCGCCCGCATCCTGGTGCACCACCGCCCGGCCGGCATTGCCGTTCTGGTGACGCCGTGGAATTTCCCGGCGGCGATGGCGACCCGCAAGATCGGTCCGGCGCTGGCCGCCGGCTGCCCGGTGATCCTCAAGCCTGCCTCCGACACGCCGCTCACCATGTTGGCGCTGATGCCGGTGCTGGAAGAGGCCGGCGTGCCCGCCGGCGTGGTCAACGTCATCCCGTCGCGCGCCTCCGGCAAGGTGGTCTCCGCCCTGCTGCACGATCCCCGCGTGCGCGTCGTCTCCTTCACTGGCTCCACCGAGGTCGGCCGCAAGCTGCTCCACGAGGCCGCCGATTCCATCGTCAACCCAGCCATGGAGCTCGGCGGCAATGCGCCCTTCATCGTCTTCGAGGATGCCGACATCGATGCCGCGGTCGACGGCGCCATGGTCGCCAAGATGCGCAACATGGGCGAGGCCTGCACCGCTGCTAACCGCTTCTATGTCCACGAGAGCGTGCATGACGCCTTCGCCGAGAAGCTGACCGCCAGGATGGGCGGCCTCAAGATGGGCAACGGCCTCGACGAGGGTGTCACCCTCGGGCCGCTGGTCAATGCCGAAGGCCGCGACAAGGTCATCGCGCTGGTCGACGATGCGCTCGCCAAGGGCGCCAAGCTCTTGACCGGCGGCACGCTGCCGAACGGCCCCGGCTTCTTCTATCCGGCGACCGTGCTCACCAACGTCTCCGACGATTGCAAGATGCTCGACGACGAGATCTTCGGACCGGTCGCCGCGATCCAGACCTTCAAGACCGAGGACGAGGTGATCCGGCGCGCCAACGACACCGAATACGGCCTGGTCGCCTATCTCTACACACGCGACCTCAGCCGCGGCCTGCGCGTCTCCGAGAAGCTCGACTTCGGCATGGTCGGCCTCAACCGCGGCATTGTCTCGGATCCGGCGGCGGCTTTCGGCGGCACCAAGCAGTCGGGCCTCGGCCGCGAAGGCGCCCATGTCGGCCTGATGGAATTTCTCGAGACGCAATACGTATCGGTGGCCTGGTGATCGATCGCGCATGAGCCTTGGACGCGCCGGTGCTATACGATGCCGCCGGCGGGACAACCCAGCCGCATGATGAACCCGCAGGGAGGGGTCCGTGGTGCGCCCAGCGAGCCGAGAGCCGGTATGTCCGGGATATTCGGATGAAGACGACCGGGCGTCGTCTGCGCCTCTCAGTGTCACGTTTGAAGACGCGCGCGTGGTCTCGGCCACGGCCGCAGAGGTGACCGTCGCCGACCCACAAATAGATCAAGACGTGGGGGGATGGACCTTCATGGCGCTGTTCGAACGTGATGGCAAAGCCGTCGCCGTGTTCGAGCAGCTGTCCCGGCAAGACGGCAGCATTGCCTTTGTGACTGCCGACGGCGTGCTGCGCGGTTGCGCAAAGTCCCTGGAGCCGACCAGCGAGGGCGAAGCCGGACTGAAGTTCCACGGCGTCGAATCCTGGTATCGCGGCCATCGCAAAGAGGAGGTGCTTCCCGATCACCGGGACGTCCTGCGCGAGGAGCTGCTGAGGAGCGGCGCCGACCCATCCATGGCGGACGTTGCGGCCTGCTATCCGCCGGTGCGGCACGCCTTCTTCGAGGGTCATCTGCGTCCGCACACGTTCGTCGGCACCGGCACGTCGGCCGATGTCGTCCCGCTCTACTATCAGGACGTCACCATGGTGAGCCGCGTTCCCATCGGCGTCGTCGCCCCGGGCAGCGAGCGCGCCATGCAGGCAGGCGAGCTGTGGGAAGGCCTGGTCGGCGGCTGGGCCCCGATCGTCAGGACCGTCTATCCGGTGGCGCCGGACGAGGCCTGGGAAGTCATCACCTTCGCCTCGAGCGCCACGGCCAACGATTTCAAGCAACCGGTCTGGTATCGCTTCAGCCATATGAAGGACGGGCATCGGATCGAGACCAGATACATCGACTCGTTCCTGCCCTTCCCGCGCCCCGGCGAGCGGCTCCGCGAGCGGTTCTACGAAGAGCTGTTGCTGACGCTCGAATACTGGGACCGCGAGATCAGCGGCGGCATGGAGGTGATCGGCTGGGACTGGTTCCGCGACCGCTGCCGCCACGCCTTCGCCCGCGAGATGATCACGCGGCGCGGCAACCATCCAAAATACGGCATCGCCGACCAGGCCTATGCCGGGGCCGAGCATGACGGCTTCCAGGACGTGCTGGTTTCCAGCGTGATGGGCTGCCTGGAATGGGGCTATTTCGACCGGGCCCGCGCCTATCTGGACGACTACTTCACCCACTTCGTCCGGCCCGACGGCACCTTGCACTATCGCGGACCGGAAATGGGCAAGTACGGCGTCGCGCTCACCTGCCTCGGGCTCTATTTCGATTATTCCCGCGACGGGTCTCTGCTGCGTGCGCATCAGGCCAAGATCGATGCGGTCGCCGACATGCTCATCGGCCGTTGGCAAGAGGCCCGTCGGCGTGACCCCGACGATCCCGCCTACGGCATGATCAACGGCTACCACGAGGCCGACATCAATTTCCTGACACCGAACGTTTACGAGCTGGACTACGATCGGCCGTATCTGTCCAACACGGGCGAGGCGTGGCGCGGACTCCGGGATCTGGCCGGTGCCTATCGTGCCATGGGTGCGGAGGCCGGGGACGACGCCCTCGCACAGCGCGGCCGCGCCCTGGGCACCGCGGCAGAGCACATGTTCGCCGACGCCCGCCGCGGAATCGACAAATCCTGGATCACCAAGGACGGCATCACCGGCCTACCGATCATCGCCGGGGACGACACCTTCTACTGGGAGCACCCGTACCGCGCCCGGCCCGAATCCTATGACGAGAACCGGGTGTGGTCGGAGCTGTTTTTCGGCGGCGCCGCCGCTGAAGAGTCCGTCCGGCGGATCTGGGACATTGCGGGCGAGCGCGGGCACACGACTTTGGGCGTGTTCAACAACCGCAAGAGCATGATCGGCTTCCTGGTGTGGGAAGAAATCGCCGGGCTCCTGCAGCACGACATGGTGCGCGAAGCATTGCTGGCGGTCTATGCGCATGCCCTGCACGCCCACACCCGCGGCACCTGGACGGCGATCGAATGCGTCGACATGGACCGTGCCCGCGGCGCGCACAGCCCCTATTGCCTGCCGGCTCAGATGACCTTGCCCATCGTCGTCAAGTGGCTGCTTGTCCATGAAGACCCGATCACCGGCGTCATCACGCTGGCGCGGGGTGTCCCGCGCGAATGCCTGGGCCAGGGTCGGACGATCGGCGTCAGCGGCGCGCCCACCCGGCGCGGCAAGGTCAGCTATCGCATGATCTCGCGCATCGACGACGGTGAAGTCCTGGCCACGGTGACCCTGCCCGATCGGCCCGGTGCCGCGATCCGTCTTCGCATCCGCGCACCTCAGCCCTTTGCGCTGGTTTCGGCAAGGGTCACCAACCGCGACGACATCGAATTGGCGACCGAGGACGACTGCGTCGTGTTGCCCGCCGCGGCCACCGGCACGCTTGCGATCACGACACGTTGGACGCGACCCGCATAGGCCGGCTGCGCATCTGTGATCCCTCCCCGGTCTTTCGCTGGCAGCGTCGTTCCGCTAGCCACTCGAAAGCCAAAGGAAGGTTTTCTGAAATCACTCGGAACGCCAGACGAAATGCACGGGGCGCGCCGAAACCTCACGGCGGCTTGGCGGTCTCGACCAGGGCGACGCCCGATTCCATGCAGGATTGTCGGATCGCTTCGCTGTCGCAGCGATCGGTAATGAAGGTGTCGACCTGCGAAAGGTGGCCGATCCTGACCGGAGCCGTCCGTTCGAACTTGGTCGAATCGGCAACCAGGATCACATGGCGGGCGTTTGCCAAGATCGCCTGAGCCACCTTCACCTCGCGAAAATCGAAGTCCAGCAACGCACCGTCGTGATCGATGGCCGAGGTGCCGATGACGGCGAAGTCGACCTTGAACTGCTTGATGAAATCGACAGCCGCTTCGCCGACGATGCCCCCGTCCGAACCCCTGACGACGCCTCCGGCGATGACCACCTCGATGCTGGGGTAGTTGCGCAACTTATTGGCAACATTGATGTTGTTGGTGATGACCATCAGTCCGCGATGATCGAGAAGCGCCTCGCCAACCGCCTCCGTCGTCGTACCGATATTCATGAACAGCGACGCGTTGTCCGGTATCATGCCGGCGGCCGCCCGGCCGATCGCCGCCTTCTCCGGGGAAGCGATCTTGCGGCGCGCCTCGTATTCGACATTCTCGATGCCTGATGGGAACAAGGCCCCGCCGTGGATGCGGGTCAGCAGCTGGCGCTCGCACAGATCGTTGAGATCCTTTCTGATCGTCTGTGGCGTCACTCCAAACCGAGTTGCCAGGTCGTCGACGAGAACGCGCCCGCTCTCCCTGGCGAGTTCGATGATTTTGGAGGACCGTTCCGGCAGGTACATTCTTGATCTCGGTCTGCCTCGCAGCACTTTCGTATAGACTGGATGCGAAAGCCCGTAAACAGAACGCCGCGTTCGAGCGCTATCCGGGCATCTTCAGAGCCCCGCATCAGCGACCTGGAGCGATTCTCGATCACTTCACGCGATCACCCGCGCAGTCTTCGTCGGTGGCACCGAGCCATCCATTTCCGTCAGGCATTCGGTTGGGTAATACGGCCAGCTGTAGACACTGCAACTATCTCGCGCCCTTGAGGGCGACGACGAGTAGGCCGACGCCGCTATGGCCAGAACGCTGGCAGTGGCAATTACGGCAAAAGCGATGGTTGCGCGAGAAATCATACCTGCATTTCTCAGGTGTCGGCGGGTTCGCCGTGGGCGCTTTGGCGACCGGTCACGGGTTGGTCGCAGTAGCACCTAGCAAGGGCGTGGGGCTGTGCTGCGATCTGAAGGGATGCCCTGCTACGCAGAACTATAGCTGACGATCGATTGCCAGGAGCAGGTTCGGAAACTACTCAGCCGCCCTTGAGCAACTCGATGTCATCGCAGGCAAGCATGAAGTCCGAAACGGCAAAGAACCGGGCCGTGCGAGCGCCGTCCCCGTCAAGGTTCTTCGGTTCACCTGTCAAGTCCGTCGCGTTCAGTGCGCCTCGACGCCAGTTCGTTTGGAAACTGCACTTCTTGTCTGGCCGTAGATGTAGTCGCGAGTGATTGGCACAGCGTCGATCTTCTTCGTCAATTGCATCTGAAAGACGCAGAGACCCGCCATGCGGAACCCGACCTCGCAGAACTGCAGATAGAACTCCCACATGCGACAGAACCGGTCGTCATAGAGGACCGCGGCTTCAGCGCGGTGGGCCTGGAACCGCTCGTTCCAGGCTGCCAGCGTCTTGGCATAGTGCAGGCGCCAATTCTCCAGGTCGGTCAGCCAGAAGTCCTGCTGCTCGATGACGGGAGCAAGCTCCGACAAAGTTGGCAGATAAGCACCAGGGAAAATGTAGCGCTGCATCCACGGGTTGAACGGGCCGGGATCGTTCTTCATGGCGACGGTGTGCAGGAGAGAGACGCCGTCATCTGCCAGGAGGGCATGGAGCTGGCGGAAGAACTCGGGGTAATGCGACCGGCCGACATGCTCGAACATTCCGACCGAGACGATGCGGTCGAACGATCCATCCAGCGTGCGGTAGTCCTGAAGAAGAAAGCGCACGCGGTCGGACAGGCCGCGCTCGCGCGCCCGCTGATTGGAGACGGCGTGCTGCTCCTCCGACAGCGTGATGCCGGTAACCTCGACCTTGAAAGTCTCGGCGAGGTAGATGGCAAGGCCGCCCCAGCCGGACCCGATGTCGAGGACGCGCTGGCCCGGCTGCAGCGCAAGCTTCGCTGCGATGTGGCGCTTCTTCGCGAGTTGCGCCTGCTCAAGGTCGGTGACGCCGTCCTCGAAATAGGCGCACGAGTATTGCCGGTCGGCGTCGAGAAAGAGCCCATAGAGGCGCCCGTCGAGGTCGTAGTGCCGTTGGACGTTGTCCTGGGCGCGGGTCGGCTCGTTGTTCTCGAACAGGCTGCGGAAGGTGGAGCGGGCGGTTGAGAGCGCCCTCGTCCACCAGGTCGGACGATTGCCGCCAATATTGACGAGCAGCAGCGTCAGAAAATCCAGGACACTGCCGACTTCGATATCGTAGCCGCGGTTCATGTACTGCTCGCCAAGCTGCAGCTCGGGATCGAGGAGCACGGCGCGCTCGGCCGCCGCCGAATTGAAGCGGACGCGCACCAAACCGCCGGAATCGTTGCCGAAACGGTGGGTCACGCCGGACCGGTCGATGACGTCCAGCCGGCCTTTCTTGATCGTCCTGGTGAGGAAAGCTTGCAAAAGGCGATTCATTCGACGGCAGCGTTCTCCAACCGGCCGAGGCGACGACGACAATCAGCTTTGCAATATCAGGCAAGACAATAAAGCCGCCGTATGAAGTCCTGCAAGGCACCGTTCCGACCCATACGGCCGCCTGGATCGGACCACCCCGGCCTCGGCCGCGAAACGGCAACTGCGGGCGGTATCCGCCATCGGACAGCGCCGTCGATTAAGCGAACGCTGGTCAGGATCACATTTCCGACGACATGGGTACCCGCCGGCTAGCTACTGGCGACGCGCCTTGCGGGCGGCGTAGCGGGCGTCACGGGCGGCTTTCTGGTCATCGGCACGCTTGACGGCCTCATCGGCCTGGCGCTGCTTCTCGGCTGCCTTGGTTTCCTCCTGCGCCTTGGCCAATTGGGTGGCTTCCTGCTCGCGAGCCTTGCTCTCGACGGCCTGGCGTTCGTTCTTGGCCTGCTTCGCCACCTTGCGCCTCTCGCGCGCCTCGATCACGGCAAGTCGCTCGGCATGCCGTTCCGCGCTGGCGGGCTGGCCCGCCGCCTGGCGCGCGCGGAATTGCTCCAGCATGGCTTTCTTTGCCTGCGCAGAGGCTTCACGCCTTTCTGCGATGTCATTGTCCTTGAAGCCGGGCATCTCTGATTTCGGTCCTATCCTGAACTGGTTCTGCTGCCTCGGGGCGGCGGACGCTGCCCCCGGAATATAGCGCGCTCGCCGACTTTTGTGGCGCCGCGTGCAACTTGTTGCGTGCCGTTCGGCTGTCAGTATGTTCACGCCGTTCATTCCCGCGGCCGTGCGGCTCTTCGCCGTGTCGGAATTGCCCACCGCAAAGGACTGGATCATAGCGGCAAAACAGGTAAGCGCCTGATGGTGCTTTTCGGCGGTGATCGCCCACGCCTATACTTACCGGCGGCAAGCCCGTATCCGGACATGGAGGGCCGCTTTGGAATCTCGCAAGGAGTCACTCGGAGAAGGCCAGCAGCACCGCATGCTGCGCGAAGCGACAGCGCCGAATTTCCTCGATTCGTCCCTCGAATGGCGCCGCCTGTTTTCCGAAATCTGGGGAACATTTCTGCTCGTCGTCGTCGCGGCAGGTGCCGATGTCGTGGCGGCGAGAAGCGGCGGCGCCGTCACGCTGGGCATGGCGGTTGTCGCGCCCGGCCTCATGGTGATGGTCATCATCTATTTCATGGGCACGGTCAGCGGCGCCCATCTCAATCCGGCGGTCACCCTTGCCTTCGCCGTAAGGGGGAATTTCCCCTGGGGCCGCGTGCCCGGCTACATTCTCGCGCAGATCGCAGGCGGGCTCATGGCGGCATTCTTTCTGCGCGCGATGTTCGGAACGGTGGGCAATCTTGGCGCCACCGTGCCGGGCACGGACGTGAGCGCGCTGCAGGCGCTCGCCATGGAGGTGCTGCTCACGACCGGCTTGGTGAACACGATTCTGGGTACTGCCTCGGGCGCGCGCAATATCGGCGCCAACGGCGCCATCGCGGTCGGCGCATACATTGCGCTTGCTGGCCTGTGGGCCGCGCCGATCAGCGGCGCGTCGATGAATCCCGTGCGTTCGCTCGCGCCCGATCTGGCGCGGGGCGACTTCGCCGCGACATGGATCTATGTGGTCGGCCCGCTTGCCGGCGCGATGATCGCCGTTGCCTTCGAATGGATACTGAAGGGCCCACCCACGCCGACGGGAACTCTCGCAGCCCAGGGCACGCTGCCGGAGGGCGACACTGCTGAGCCACACCCATAGTCGCCACCGGGGCCGCCGATGCGGTCGCGGCTATCGCGGACGATGAGCGGAAGACAGAGCCCAGGTATGCCGGGCGGCGCAATCCGCGACGCGTGTTGCGCTGGCGGCCGATCGGTCATTGCCGAGTGGCGGCAACCGCCAATCGGGCGAGCGCTGGAAGCGATCTGGAGCCGGTTCTCCTCATGATTTCGGCGCGATGGTTCTCGACGGTCCGTTGGCTGATGCCAAGGTCCGCGGCGATGTTCTTGCTCGGCTGGCCGGCGAGAACCAGGTCCATGATCTGCCGCTGTCGCGCCGTAAGTCTGGCGATATGCTCCGCCGCTTCATCTCGCCAGGCGGACAGCTTGGTGGCGTCCCGCGAATGGTCCAGAGCGCGCTGGATGCTGGCAAGCAGTCGTTTGCCGCCGATCGGCTTTTCGATGAAGTCGAAGGCGCCTGCCTTCATGGCCTGAACCGCTATTGGCACGTCGCTGTTGCCGGTCATCATGATGGCTGGCAGTCGATCATCTATGTCGGGCAACCGCGCGAGCAGCTCGAGGCCGCTCATCCCTGGCAGGTAGGCATCAATCAGGAGGCATCCCTGGCGGCCCGGACGATAGGCTTCGAGGAACGCCTCGCATGTCGGGTAGTCCTCTACCGTTCGGCCATCGTCTTCGAGCAGCGAACGCATCGCGTCGCGCAGCTGGTCGTCGTCATCGACGACGAAGATGGTCGATGCGCCCGGTTCGCCGGGTGCTTCGGCGATGACGCGGGCTGCCGGCGGCGATGCCGATTGCGACGGCCGAAGGAGTGTCTGAATGGCTTCTGTCAGCTCGCGCAATTTCACCGGCTTGTTGAGCTGCACGCAATGCTGCCCGCCGATTTCGCGGAGCGTGCGGGTCGAGATATCGCCGGTCAGGATGATGACCGGAACCTGGCTGCCGAACCTTTCGCGCAGTTTTGCGGCGACCTGTAGTCCGTTCATGCCGTGCGGCAGGTTATAGTCCGCGAGGATAAGGTCGGGCCGAGCGATGCCTTGCCTGACACTGTCGAGCGCGGTGATGCCATCGGGCGCCGTCACCACGCTATGGCCCTCGTCCTTGAGAAGATGATCGAGAAGGTCGCGCACTTCAGGGTCGTCCTCAACGACCAGGATCGTCCCGGTGTGTCCCACACCTTCCACCGCCGCGTTATTGCGCTGACCATAGCGCTCGCCGCGAGGCTTCAAAGCCGCCTCGTCGGCCGCAAGCGCCACATCGATGGCAAAGACCGACCCCTTGCCCAGCTGCGATCGGACGCGGACCTGGTGGCTGAGCAGATCCGCCAGGCGACGCACAATTGAGAGGCCAAGGCCGAGGCCGCGCTTGCGCTCACGCGCGGCGTTATCAAGCTGGTGATACTCCTCGAAGATTGCTTTCAGTTCCCCGGCCGGGATGCCATCGCCAGTATCGCAAACCGCGATGGCGAGGCTGCCTCCGTGCCGCCGGCAACCAATCAGGACCTTGCCACGCCTGGTGTATTTCAAGGCATTCGAAAGCAGGTTCCGGACCATCTGCTCGAGCAGTCGCGGATCGCTGCGTATCGAAAGGCTGCAGGGAACCACACGCAAAACAAGACCTTGTGCTTGCGCGTTGGGGGTGAACTCGTCCTGCATGCGCGCGAGCAAATCGTTGACAGGGAATTGAACCACTTCGGAGCGAATGGTGCCAGCCTCGATCTGGTTGATGTCGAGCAGTGCGTTGAGCATGCCCGACATGGCGCTCATCGTGTCATCGAGCCGGGCGACCAGATTCTGCGCTTTCTCGCCTTCGACGATCTTCGCCAGCTGCCCCTGGAGCAGGACGAGCGTTTGCAGCGGCTGACGCAGGTCATGACTGGCGGCAGCGAGGAAGCGTGACTTTGCGGTGGTGGCCTGTTGCGCTTGATGCTCGGCTGCCTCCAGCGCGTCCCTGACGCGTCTGCGCTCGGTGATGTCGGTAAAAGTGATGACGACGCCTTCTACTCCTCCAAGCTGGTTGCGATAGGGCAATATGCGACGGACGTACCATGCTCCCGCCTTCGCCTGGATCTCTCGATCAAGCGGGGCGGAGGTCTGCAGCACCGTCTGGGCGTCGGCCGCAAGATCGGTATCGCTGGTCTGCGAACTGAGATCCGCCAGCGGCCTGCCGATATCGCCGGGCAGAATGCTGAAGATCGACCGCGTAGCCGGCGTGAAGAAGCGGATGTTGAGGTCGGCGTCCAGAAAGAGCGTTGCGACATCGGTGCTGTAGAGGACGTTCTGCAGATCGTTTGAGGTCGTGCGCTGCTTTTCCAGGGTTTCCTGGAGCTGGCCGTTGAGAGCGGTGAGCTCCTCGTTGAGCGACTGCAGTTCCTCCTTGGAGGTCAGCAGCTCCTCGTTGGTCGATTGAAATTCCTCGTTGACCGACAAGGCCTCTTCATTGATCGCCTTCTGCTCTTCACCCGAAGATTCCAGTTCGCGGATCGCGGCCTGGAGGTCGGCTCTGGCGGTTTCCAGTTCCTGCTCGAGTTCAGCGACCCGTGGGATCTCCTGCATCGCGGTCTGGCGGCGCGGTCCAGGCTCGGGCCTGAGCCCATCATCGACGAAGCAAATCAGCAGCAGTTCTTCGCCATCGTTCACCACAGGCCGCACGTCGATACTGAACGGGGCCGCGCTGTCGTCGCCGCTCGCCCGACCGCCCGCGACCACAATCCGCGTGTTCTCCTGAACGGCCCGCTTGATTGCCGACCTGAGCTTGGTGCGGATGTCGGGACGCACCATGGCCAGCAGATCGAATGTCGGGCTGCCCGGCGCCACGCGCAGGTAGCGATCGATCGGTCCGAGGGAAAAGAGACATTCGTGCTTGCTGTTGATCAGCACGGCTGCGGGCGCATAGGCCTCCAGGACCAGCCGTCGACACAATTCGGCAAGAGCGGCCTGATGTGAGGCCACCGCACTCTGGCCAGGGCGCGCCGGGACCTGCACGCCGTCACTGCCGCTCATCGAAAAGCCGAGCTCGCCCGGCCGGCTGCGGCCGACATGCCGGAAGATCCGTTCCGTCTTCGAAATCACCTCGAAGCGGCCGTCAGACGTATCGACCGTCTCCGAACTGCCGAGCAGCAGAATGCCGCCCTCGCGCAGAGCAAAATGGAACGACGAGAGTACCCTCGCCTGCGCTTCCGGCTGCAGATAGATCAGGAGGTTGCGGCACGAAACCAGGTCCAGGCGGGAGAATGGCGGATCGGCCAGGACATCCTGGACCGTGAAGACCACGCTCGCGCGCAGCTCTGGCGATACCCTGTAGCCGTGATCCTCCTTCGAAAAGAAGCGGGCAAGCCGCTGCGGCGAAACCTCCGCCTCGATGGCTTGCGGATAGAAGCCATCGCGGGCGCTGGCGATGGCATCCGCATCGATATCGGAGGCGAAGACCTGAAGCTTGATGTTGCTCCTGGCCGCACTGATTGCCTCGCGGAACAGCATGGCCAGCGAGTACGTCTCCTCGCCGGTGCTGCATCCGGCGATCCAGATGCGCAGCGACTGGTCCGATGACGGACGCTGGACGAGATCGGGAACGATCTTTTCCGCCAGGAGATCGAATACCTGTCGATCGCGGAAGAAGCTCGTGACATTGATGAGCAGGTCGCTGGCAAGAAGTGCGAGTTCGTCCGGGTTGCTGCGCAGAGCCTCGAGATAACGCTCCATGCCGTCGGTCTCGATCGCGGCCATCGCCATGCGCCGCTCGATCCGGCGCTGCAGGGTTCCCGCCTTGTACAGCCTGAAATCGTGCCCCGTCGTCGTGTGCAGGAGTTCGATTATCCCGGGCAACCACTTCGGTGCGCTGTCCTTCGCGCGTGATCCGTTCTGCTTCCGCGTCAGGATCATCCGCCGATCGTAGGTGATCAGCGCATCGGCGATCTTTGCCACCGGCAGCACGAGATCGACAGCACCGGTGGCGATGGCGCTCAGCGGCATGCCGTCAAAGCCCGCCTCGTCTGGCTCCTGCGCAATGATCAGACCGCCGGTCTCCTTGACTGCCTTCAGCCCGAGAGTGCCGTCCGCACCGGTTCCCGACAGGATCACCGCTATAGCCCGCGGACCGAATTCCTCCGCCAGCGAATGCAGCAGGAAGTCGAAGGGCAGGCGTGCACCGTGAGGGGCCTGAGGCGGTGACAGTCGCAGGGCGCCGCCGCTTATGGAAAGATAGGCTGCCGGCGGAATGACATAGAGATGGTCCGGCTCGATCGGCATCCCGTCGGTCGCCTGGCGCACAGTCATCGATGTGTGCGCGGCGAGCAGGTCCACCATCATGCTCTCGTGGGTCGGGTCGAGATGCTGGACCAGAATGAACGCCATGCCGTTGCTGGCAGGCACCCCCTCCATAAGCTTGCTGCAGGCCTCCAGGCCACCGGCCGAGGCGCCTATTCCGACAACGGCGAAGTCGTCGGCGCCGCGCGGCGGGCCGCGGGCCGCCAGCGTGCGCCGGCTCGATCCGGGTCGCGCGGCCCTGGTCTGTGGTGAACGGGAATGTGGCACTTGTACGGCTCTCAAAGCGCTGGCTATCAGCGGGAACTACGGTCGATCCGATGGTTGTCGTGTGCTAAGTTTATCACAGTCTCCTCGCGGCGGAGACGTGGAGTTCATTAACTCGGTGTAACCCATCGTCTGGCGCCGCAGACGGTGCCCTGCCGTCATGCTTTTTGAGTATTTTCCGATCCTGTCTTTGTTGATCTTCGTTCGGCTACATTCACGGTCGCTGAAGAAACATGATTTACGGAGGTTTCACATGACCCTCCTTTTACTCCTTGTTGCCGCAACAGCCGCACTGCTTGCCATGGATGCCGGCTGTTACTTTTGGCTGCGGGCGAACGAAGCGGGCCATACCCTGCCGGTTCGGCACCTCGCGGTCGTCGCAACCCTTGGGCAGGCTCGGCGAAAGTGGCTGCGCGGCAGTCGGTAATGCGTCTTCGGCTGCGGAACGCGCCGGGCGCAGCCAATTGAGCGCCTGACTTTGCGACAAACTGGAGGTCCAACCATGCAGCCAGCCCCTGACGCACAGCTCGATACCCGCCGCCCGCCGCCCGCTGCCCCTCGCACCGTTTCTCGCATCGTGACACCGATCTTGGCCGCCGAGTGGCGAGGGCAGGCGTTCGGCGTCCTGCGTATCGCCTTCGGTTGCATCTGGGCAATTGACGCCGCTTTCAAATGGCAACCGGCATTCCAGACGGGATTCGTCACCTATCTGACCGGCGCGCTCGATGGTCAGCCCGCAATGGTGAAAGCCTGGATCGGGTTCTGGATCGACATCGTCAAGGTCGATCCGCACGTCTTCGCGCTCATCGTCGCTGCCAGCGAAACGGCTCTCGCAATCGCCCTCATCCTCGGTCTACTCAGCAATCTCGCCGATCTCGGCGGCGTTCTGCTCGCACTGGTGATCTGGTCGACCGCCGAGGGGTTCGGCGGTCCCTATCAAGCCGGATCTACCGACATCGGCGGCGCGATCATCTATTTCCTTGTCTTCATTGCGCTGTTCCTGTCGCAGTCGGGTCTTCACCTCGGTCTCGACCGACGTCTCACACCGTCGCTCGGTCGATGGGGCTGGCTCGCATCCGGCCCAATCGCGCGCTGATGGCGCGCACATCAGGATGACACCAGGGCCGCGAGAACCAAATCGTAAGCTCAGCGTCCTCGTCGCCGAGGACGAAGCAATCATCGCCATACGTGGTGGGCCATTTCGCCCCGCCACAATTGAGTAAGGGCGATGAAACAGAAAACTGATCGCATGGGGCCTGGAGCTTTCCTCGGGAAGTCGATTGTTGAAGCGGCAAAGATGCTTCTCGCTGCGCGGCAGCGGCCACTCCGAAACCCCGACATCGCCACCGCCTTTTCGGCGGGCGGGCTTGTGCTCAACTCGAAGGAACCGGCCAATACCATCGGTTCGGTGCTTGGGCGGCGCGCTAACGAGGTTGGGGATATCGTCAAGGTCGGGCGTGGAACGTGGGGATTGATGGAGTGGTATCCGGGTCGGTCTTTCGGGAAGAAGGATGCGCCCAACAGGGGATACGGCGACAAGCCGGATGAGAGCGCGAAAGTCGCCAGCGTGGCAGTCGCGCGCATCCCATTCATGATCACACAAGCGCAGCGGGCACGGCTGCGTGATCTTGGTCATACCGATGACGAGATCAAGAAAATGACGCCAAACGAGGCTCACGGGATATTGGGCGGGCTTTCCAACGTCAGGCATGCCCAGCGCGTGCTCGCACCGCCTTCAAAGCGGCGGCGGATCGTTCTTCTGCCATCATTCTCGCGGCGCTAGCTTTGCTGCCGCGTTTCCCGCCCTTGCAGCCTCGCTCGGCAGCATCTGGGTCTTTGTGCCCTCTTCCGCTGGCGCGTCGGCGCCAGGCCCCCGACTTCGCCTCAAGTTATGTCGACCACGCTCGGCCGACCAGTCAGGTCGCGGACACGTTTTTGGGGCCCTCTAGTCGTGGCTTCCTGTATGTCGCTCTGCAAGCCATACGGCGGATTCGTGCTTGATCCATTGCTCGGCCTCGGCTTCGGTAGCGAAATTCGGCACTTGTACACTTCTGCCGTTGTCCCAAGTCACCTGCACGTACCAGCCATCGCCGCTTTTGAGGGGATGGGGTTTGAAATGAACTGGCGACGGACCGAGGGCCATGGTCGCAATATGAAGCGGGTCGCGGCAGATCGCCAGAGCGGAAATGGCGCCACCTTGATTGAACTGGCCCACCATCTTGGCATGCCTGCTGCTGACCTGCTCGTCGCCGGGCCATGGGGATTGCGCGATCGCGGCAACCGAGGCCAGTGCCGTAGCGGCCGTCGTTCGGTGCAGACCAGACCCAATGATTTGAAAGCGGTCGCAAAGCGACGCGGATGGCGGGCGCTCCTCACGCTTCGGACTCGGCCAACAACGGGCGGCATCCGGTCATGTCACTCCCTGCCTTCACGTGAACATCTTTTGGTGACCGGTTTTGCCTTGTATTTCTGCGTGGCCGCCACCGTCAGATGACCGTGCCGAACAATTTCCCGATACCGGCGGTGAGCGCCATCGCCAAGGCGCCCCAGAACGTCACGCGGGCCGTGGCGCGCAGAACGTTTGCACCGCCGGCCCTTCCGCCGATCGCCCCCAGAAGCGCAAGAAAGCCCAAGGACGCCGCCGATACGATTGGGACAAGCGCATTGGCGGGTGACACGACAACCATGAGCAAGGGCATGGCCGCACCGGCGGAAAACGTTACGGCCGATGTCAGCGCGGCCTGTACCGGACGCGCGGTGGTGACCTCCGAAATCCCAAGCTCATCGCGGGCGTGGGCGGCCAGGGCATCTTTCGTCATCAACTGCTGGGCAACCTGCCGCGCAAGTGCCTGATCGACGCCGCGTTTGACGTAGATATCGGTAAGTTCATCAAGCTCGAACGCGGGGTTTTCGCTCAACTCCTTGCGCTCGCGCGCGAGATCCGCCCGCTCGGTGTCGGATTGCGAGCTGACCGACACATATTCGCCGGCAGCCATCGACATGGCGCCGGCTACCAGGCCGGCGACACCGGCGATCAGGACAGCATTCTGCGTTGCGGCCGCCGCGGCGACGCCGACGATCAGGCTTGCGGTCGAGATGATGCCATCGTTTGCTCCAAGCACCGCAGCTCGCAGCCAGCCGATGCGGTCGACAAAGTGGTTTTCCTGCTGCGGGCGAAGCCTGCTCATCGGGGTACGTCTCCTGTCAGCTCAGATCGGCCCTATCGGCATCAGAGTGTGCCGATCTAGCCATGAGCATGCCTTTTGTGTTCGCGATCACTCGCACCGGCAGCATAGCTCTCGAGTCGTCCTGGGCAGAGATGCTCGGACTGCAGTCTCCGCGAGTGCCTGGCATCACCTGGAGAGAAAGCCGACCAATCGGACAGGGCGCCAGCCAGACTAGATGCATCGGCTGCTCAAGTCGACGCTCGGGCGATTGCATGATCACAAGGGTGGCGACTCGATCCGGAAGGAAGAGATCTCCTGACTTGCGTCCCTGGGCGATCGTGCGCCACCGGGCCCGACGCGACGATCCGCTCTTTCCGGGAGCGGCGCCCCACCTTCGAATCAAAACCGCACTCGCCGGACAATGAGTAGTTTCCGAACCTTCCACCGCGGAGACGCGGCCGCTTATGTTCGGGGTGATGAACGCGCGACGCGGGCGACGTCGCCTGCGCGAGCAATTCGCGGAGCCGTTTGCGGCAGTGCCTGTGCCCAACGCGAACTGGCTCGCGGCAGATGAACTGCTCTCTACCTTGGCTCAAATCCGGGTCGGGGCGGCATGTCAGGCCAGGTCGACGCGACGGAGTAGACATGACGGACCTGAATGACGCCGCCACCGCGGCCGCTCTCGACCCGGCAAAGGTCGCGATTTGGTCCGCATCGCCGCGTCGCGATGCGGCGCCATCGCCCAACGGGTCAGTGGTCCCTGGTGCCAGCGCCGGCAGCCAACGTCAGGCAAGCGCTTCCATCGACCAGCTATGCATCAACACCATTCGCGCCCTGTCGATGGATGCTGTGCAACAGGCCGGTTCCGGTCACCCAGGCACGCCGATGGCCCTTGCGCCGGTGATCTTCACGCTATGGCAGCGTTTCCTGCGTTTCGATCCGGCCGATCCGATCTGGCCGAATCGCGATCGCTTCGTGCTGTCGAACGGCCACGCCTCGATGCTGCTCTACGCAATGCTGCATCTCACCGGCACGAGGGCGGTCGACGCCAACTACAAGCACCTCGACCAGCCATCGGTCCGCTTGGAGGACATCAAGCGCTTCCGCGAGTTGGGCAGCCATTGTCCGGGACATCCCGAATATCATCTGACGACCGGCGTCGAGACGACCACAGGTCCGCTTGGACAGGGCTGCGCCACCAGCGTCGGCATGGCGATTGCGGAGCGCTGGCTCGCCAAGCACTTCAATCGATCTGGGTTCGCGTTGTTCGACTACGACGTCTACGCGATGTGCGGCGACGGTGACATGATGGAAGGCGTCACCAGCGAAGCCGCCTCGCTCGCCGGTCACCTGATGCTCGGGAATCTCTGTTGGATCTACGACAGCAACCGCGTCACCATCGAAGGCCATACCGATCTCGCCTTCAGTGATGATGTTGCGGCGCGCTTCCTCGCTTATGGCTGGAATGTGCAGCGGGTCGGCGACGCCAATGACACGGGACGGGTCGCGCAGGCCATCGAGGCATTCGGGCGGGTCCACGACGTTCCTACGCTCATCATTGTCGAGAGCCATATTGGGTACGGTGCTCCCCACAAGCACGATACCAGCGCCGCGCACGGCGAGCCGCTTGGCGAGGAGGAGGTTCGTCTCGCCAAGCGCAGCTATGGATGGCCCGAGGACGCCAGAATTCCTTGTGCCGGAGGGGGTGCGTGAGCATCTCCATGCCGGCATCGGTCAGCGTGGTCAGCGGCTCCAAGCGGCGTGGGCAGCCCGTCTCGAGGCGTACCGCGCAAAATTCCCGGCTCTCGCCGACCAGATCGATCGCATGCAGGCACGCGAGCTTCCGGACGGCTGGGAGCTCGCCCTGCCCGACTTTGCCGGCGATTCGAAGGGCCTTGCGACTCGCGATTCGTCCGCCAGGGTGCTGAACGCGGTTGCGGCCAGATATCCCTGGCTGATCGGCGGGGCGGCAGACCTCGCACCATCCACCAGGACGCGCCTCACATTCGAGGGGGCGGGGGACTTCGAGGCCGAGGAATGGGGCGGTCGCAACCTTCATTTCGGCGTTCGCGAGCACGCCATGGGCGCGATCGTGAACGGACTGGCGTTGTCCAGGGTCCGTGCCTACGGCTCCAGCTTTCTCATCTTTTCCGACTACATGAAACCCGCGATCCGCTTGAGCGCGCTGATGGAGCTTCCGGCGATCTTCATCTTCACCCACGACTCAATCGGCTTGGGGCAGGACGGCCCCACGCATCAGCCGGTCGAGCAACTCGTCGCGCTGCGCGCGATCCCCGGCCTCATCACGTTGCGGCCCGCGGACGCCAACGAGGTAGTCGAGGCATGGCGCCTGATCGTCGGACTGAAGCACCAACCCGCCTGTCTGGTGTTGACCCGCCAAGCGCTCCCGACCTTCGACCGCAAGCGCTATGCGTCGGCCGCTGGTGTCGCGCGCGGCGCCTATGTCATGGCTGATGCTGAGGGCAGCAAGCCGGCCGTGATCCTCATCGGCTCGGGTAGCGAGGTTGCGCTCTGCGTCGACGTCTACCAGACGCTCGAAGACGAGGGCATCGCCGCCCGGGTCGTCAGCATGCCTTCGTGGGAGTTGTTCGAGCGACAGGATCGGGCCTATCGCGACAGCGTGCTTCCGCCCGACATCACGGCACGCGTCTCGGTCGAGGCGGGCTCGGTGATCGGCTGGGATCGTTACGTTGGCACAAACGGCGCGCGGATTGGCATGCACTCCTTCGGCGCCTCGGCCCCAATTAAGGACTTGCTGAAGGAATTCGGCTTCACGGCGGAGAAGGTGCTGTCCGCCGCGAAACAGCAGATCGAGCGGGTTGCGGGAGAGCGGCATTAAGCCGCTTGATCCTCGATGGCTGGAACCTCGCCGATTGCTTGCGCGGCAAGGCGGCCATCGCCAACGCGACCCAACTCAGCTGATTGAGCAGGACGGTCAGATCGGCAGGATGGTGGAGCCGGAGGGGGCGTCCACCATCGGGCTAAAGCCTTGAGCTAGCTTGGTGTTGCCCGCGGTGGTGGAACACAATGTCCCACCTCGTTGTTCCACTGACTGCCGATGCCACCTCGGGCAAATGCGACGGCCAAGCGCATCTGAAAGTCCGACCCTAAGCGGATCGATGCCCGTACACCAACCTAGAGGCGTTTCACGTAGTCAGTATTGCGGCATCCACGCTATCTGAAATGCCAGATTACCGACGCTAACAGCGATTGAGTTGTGAAACCGAGCCGATCTGGCTCAGTAACTAGCGGGAAGTTCTGAGCGCCATAAGAGCTATATACGTACTCTCCCCGAAGCGTGGCGTTCGTGGTTAGTGGCGCCTCAAATCCTGCACCAATTTCAAATCCGTTGAGCCATTGGGTGACAGTAGCCGGTTGCAGCGTATCCGATACCTTGAACGATGCTCCGGTCCAGCCCGCCGCTCCGAAGAAAAGCATGTTGTTCCAAAGATAGCCAACACGACCGCGAACATCGGCAGCAAAGTCCACCGAGAATGATGGTGCCGATCCGCTGCCTATACAGGCGGGGCTCAGGCAAAGACCCGACCCGGAAATGTTTGGATCGAACAGGCTCGCTTCTGCGCCAAAGACCCAATTGCCTGACTGGTGATTGAACCCCGCAAGAGCGCCGCCGCCCAATCCAGTTCCGTTATAATGAAATGTATGCGCGTGAGCCGTCAGCACATCGTATGTATGGGACACATCGGCGGAGCTAAGGCTTCCACGAACGCCGATGTAGAACCCATTCCAGTCGAAACTGGTAGCACCGCCTTTGTCATTCCAATCAGCAGAGAACGCTGGAGCACCCGTGAGGGCAAGTAAACCGACGAGTAGGCTCAATTTTGCGATCTTCATGTCCGTACCCGAGTCGCCAGATCACCCTAGTATCAAGTTGAATGAATCACTTGCTGCGTGTCAATGCACGTGCCTCTTCGTCGGACCGTGGCCATCATTCTTCTGCACAATGTGGCGTATCGGTATCGCAGGGAGCGCCAAAGCGGGACGTTCATGCGAGGCGGTCCCACCGGCAGACATCAAGGGCTAAGGCTTTGCTTTTTCGAGATTTGGTGGAGCCGAGGGGGATCGAACCCCTGACCTCCGCATTGCGAACGCGGCGCTCTCCCAGCTGAGCTACGGCCCCATCGTTTGCGCCCGGACGGCTGGAGACCATGTTCGCCGGGCCGGCGCCATTTAGGGTTTCGGCATCTGGCCTGTCAAGAATGCCGCCACAGCCGGAAAACCCGTGGCAGACGCCGGGGTTGCGGCGACTCGGGCGGGGCCTTAAATCAGGGCATCTTCCGCGCCGGGGCCGCCTGCCCTACGGCGCCCACGAGATGCGGGTGCACCCCATGAATTCCCTCCTCGCGATCATCCTGCTTGTCGCCCGCCTGTACATCTACATCCTGATCGCCGCCGCCGTCCTGTCGTGGCTGATCGCCTTCAACGTGGTCAACACCCGCAATCAGTTCGTCGCCATGATCGCCGACGCCCTGTGGCGGCTGACCGAGCCGGTTCTTCGCCCGATCCGCAACATCCTGCCCAACATGGGCGGGCTAGACCTGTCGCCGGTGGTGGTGATCCTGATTCTCATCTTCCTGATGAACCTGATCGCCCGCTACCAGTACGGGCTACCCCTCTGACGCTGCCGTCATGGCGTGCTACCGCGTCGAGCCGACGGCGATCGTCCTCACCGTCAGGCTGACGCCGCGCGCCGACCGTGACGTCGTCGAGGGCATCGGCATTCTTGCCGATGGTCAGGCGGTGGTCCGCGCCCGCGTGCGCGCCGTGCCAGAGGACGGCGCCGCCAACAAGGCGCTGATCGCGCTTCTCGCCAAGCTCTTCCGCCGGCCGAAATCAGCAATCAGGCTGGTCGGCGGAGCGACGGCGCGCATCAAACAACTGCACATCGCCGGCGATCCGGTCGTTCTCGGCCAGATCGTCGAATTGTGGTCAGCGGAAACGTGAGCTAGCCGCCGGTGCCGCGACCCCAGGCGAAGGCAACCTTGGTTAGCGCCGCCTCGCCGAAGCGCTCATTGGCGCGCGCCACCCTGCGTCCGCCGGCATTACGGTAGAAGCGGCAGGCATTGTCGTTGTCGGCCAGCGCCCACACCACGACCGTATCGAAACCGAAGCGGGCAAGCTCGCGCCGCGCCGCCAGGAACAGCCGGGTTCCCAGCCCGATGCCCTGATATTCCGGCTTGATGTAAATCTCGTAGATCTCGCCCTTCTGGACGAGGTTGCGCGCCCGGTTGGGCCCGAAGGTGGCATAGCCGCACACCGCGCCGCCCACCTCCAGCACCAGGATCGCCGTTCCCCGGCGAATGGCCCTGTCCCACCACTGCGGACCGCGGCGGGCGACGATCCGGTTCAGTTCCTTGGCCGGAATCATGCCGTCATAGGCGTTGCGCCACGCCGCGTCGTGCACCGCCGTGATGCCTTCCGCATCCCGGGTCTCGGCGCGTCTGACTCCTATGACGAGCGTGCTCATGACGGCAAGCTTATCACCGCCGACGAAGCTGCAAAGTCCATTAGCGCGGCAGCGGCGCGGATTTTTCGGGCGGTGTTGCAGCACTGCTGCTTGACGCGGCAGCCGCCGCTATTGCAGCATCTCTGATTGCGCGAGGAGCCCTCAGGCCGCTCCGGCGCGATATGCCCGCTTGCGGTCGTTGGGGTCGAGCAGGCGCTTGCGCAGGCGGATCGCCTTGGGCGTCACCTCGACCAGCTCGTCCTCGTCGATATAGGCAAGCGCCTTTTCCAGCGTCATCTTGAGCGGCGGTGTCAGCCTCACCGCCTCGTCCTTGCCCGCGGCGCGGATGTTGGTGAGCTGCTTGCCCTTGAGCACGTTGATCTCGAGGTCGTTGCCGCGCGTGTGCTCGCCCACGATCATGCCGCGATAAACCTTGGCGCCGGGCTCGATCATCATCGGCCCGCGATCTTCCAGCTTCCACATGGCATAGGCCACCGCATCGCCGGCATCGTTGGATAGCAGCACGCCATTGCGCCGGCCGGGGATGTCGCCCTTGTAGTCGGCATAGGAATGGAACACGCGGTTCATCACTGCCGTGCCGCGCGTATCGGTCAGCAATTCGCCCTGATAGCCGATGAGCCCGCGCGTCGGTGCGGCGAAGACCAGCCGCAGCCGCCCGCCGCCCGACGGCCGCATCTCGATCAGCTCCGCCTTGCGCTGGCTCAGCTTGTCGATGACGATGCCGGAATGCTCCTCGTCGACGTCGATCACCACTTCCTCGATCGGCTCCTTCAGAGCGCCAGTCACCGGATCCGTCTGGAAGACCACCTTGGGCCGCGATACGCCGAGCTCGAAGCCCTCGCGCCGCATGGTCTCGATGAGGATGGCCAGCTGCAATTCGCCACGGCCGGAGACCACATAGGCGTCTGAATTGGGCGCCGCCGAGACCCGCAGCGCCACATTGCCTTCGGCCTCCTTGAAGAGGCGCTCGCGGATGACGCGGCTCTGCACCTTTTCGCCTTCCGTGCCGGCCAACGGCGAATCGTTGACCAGGAAGGTCATCGACAGCGTCGGCGGGTCGATCGGCTGGGCGTGCAGCGGATCGGTCACTTCCGGTGCGCACAGCGTATCGGCAACGTTGAAAGTCGGCAGGCCGGCGACGGCGACAATATCGCCCGCCTCGGCCACGTCGATCGGCGTCCGCTCGATGCCGCGGAAGGCGAGGATCTTGGAGACGCGGCCGGTCTCGACCAGTCTGCCTGTGTGATCGAGCACCTTGACCGGCTGATTGGGGGAGATGCTGCCGGCGAAGACACGGCCGGTGATCAGGCGGCCGAGATAGGGATTGGCTTCGATCAGCGTGCCCAGCATGCGGAAGGCGCCGGGCTCGATCCTCGGCTCCGGCACATGGCTCAGGATCAGCTCGAACAGCGCCGTCATGCCGCCGTCCACCGGACCGACCGGCGAATGTGCCATCCAGCCCTGCTTGGCCGAGCCATAGATGATCGGGAAGTCGAGCTGTTCCTCGCTGGCGTCGAGCGCTGCGAACAGGTCGAACACTTCGTTGACCACCTGCTCCGCTCGCGCGTCCGGCCGGTCCACCTTGTTGATGCACACGATCGGCTTGAGGCCGATCTTGAGCGCCTTGCCGACCACGAACTTGGTCTGCGGCAGCGGCCCTTCCGCCGCATCGACCAGCACGATGGCGCCGTCCACCATCGACAGGATGCGCTCAACCTCGCCGCCGAAATCGGCGTGACCGGGGGTGTCGACGATATTGATGCGGGTGCCGTGCCAGAGCACCGAGGTCGCCTTGGCGAGGATCGTGATGCCGCGCTCGCGCTCAAGATCGTTGGAATCCATCACCCGCTCGGCCACCCGCTGGTTCTCGCGGAAGGCACCGGCCTGCTGCAGAAGGCGGTCGACGAGCGTGGTCTTGCCGTGGTCGACATGGGCGATGATGGCAATGTTGCGGAGTGACATGGTTCACCAAAAAGGGCGCCGGCCGGCCGCCGCGCCCGTGGAACAGGCTTCCGGTCGCGCCGCGCCTGTTGCGGCGCAATATAGTGAGCCCAGCCGCAAACGCAAACCGCTGCGGCAAACCGCCAAAAACTGGTGCTTTGTCGGCTATACTGGCCTAGAAGACCAGATTGTCGCACCCCTGCCGGGTCTTACCGCATGCGCCCGCCGCCACGAAAACTGACGGTTCTGGCCTCGCTCGACGTAGCCGGCTACACCCGGCTGGTCGAGGCGGACGAACGCGGCACGCTCACCGAACTCGCCACCATCCGCCGGCGCCTCCTGCGCCCGACGCTTGCCACCCATCACGGCAATCTGTTCAAGACCATGGGCGACGGTGGCCTTGTCGAGTTTCCCAATGTCGAGGACAGCGTCCGCTGGGCGATCGCTTTCCAGGCTGCCTTGGCCGACCGCAATGCGGGCAGCGGCGAGCCCGCCATCCAGGTACGCCTCGGCATCGCCCTCGCCGACGTCTTCGTCCAGGGCAACGACCGCTTCGGCGCCGCCGTCGGTTTCGTCGTGCGCCTGCAGCAGGCCGCCCCGCCGGGCGGCATCGCCATCACCCATTCGGTGCGCTGGCAGCTGGCCAAGGACCTAGCGCAAACCTTCTCTCATATCGAGCGCGTCACGCTCAAGGGCATCGAGGAGCCGATTGAGATCTGGGTGTGGACCCCGGCCGGCCTCCAAGCTGGCGCTTCGACTGGGCGCTACGGCTACCAGATCCCCGACTACCAGAGACCGGCGCTGGCCCCGGTCGCCGCCCCGCCGGCCCAGCCGCCAACCACTCATCCCTCGATTGCCGTGCTGCCCTTCGACAACATGTCTGGCGACCCTGCCGCCACCAGCATCGCAGACGGGCTGGTCGAGGAAATCACGGCGACACTGTCGCGCATCCGCGATTTCACGGTGATCGCGCGCAACTCCGCCTACGCCTATGTCGGCAAGGCCAAGGACGTGCGCGAGATATCGCGCGGGCTCGGCGTGCGCTACCTGCTGGAGGGCAGCCTGCGCAAGGCTGGCGACCGCGTGCGCGTCACCGCCCAGCTCATCGACGCCGAGAGCGGCACCCATCTGTGGGCCGATTCCTATGATGGCGTCGTCGACAACATCTTCGATTTCGAGGACCAGATCGCCGAACAGGTTGCCGGCGCGCTGCATCCCTCGATCCGCGCCGCCGAGATCGAGCAGGCGCGCCGCAAGCGGCCGGACAGCGTCGCCGCCTACGACCTTGTCCTGCGCGCCATGCCGCATCTGTGGGCCCATCGCGCCGAGGCCAATGCCGAGGCCATCCGCCTGCTCGACGAGGCTCACCGCATCGACCCGGCCTATGGCCGCGCCACCGCCTTTGCCGCCTGGGCCCGGGCACAGCAGGTCGTCTACAACTGGGCCGACGATTTCGCGGCGATGCGGGCCGAGGGGGACCGGCTGATCGCGCTTGCCGCCGACACGGTCAGCGACGATCCGACGGCGCTCTGCGCGCTAGCGACGGCGACCATGCTGCTCTTCGCCGATCTCGACCGCGCCCAGAGCTTCGTCGACCGCGCATTGCTGCTCGACCCGAACCTCGCCTGGGGCTGGGCGCGACGCGGCTTCCTCAACATCTATCGCGGCCAGGCGCAGGAGGGCGTTGCCTGCTTCGAGCGCGCCATCCGCCTGAGCCCGCTCGATCCGTTCAGCTTCAATTGCTATATCGGCCTGGGCCTTGCCCGCTTCGCCGCCGGTCAGCCGGCCGAGGCGGTCGAATGGACCCGCCGCGCCATGCGCGAAAAGGTCGGCCTGACCTGGGCCTATCGCGACCTCGCGGCCTTCCTCGGCGCCGCCAGCAAGATCGACGAGGCCAGGGAAGCGGCGGCCAGGCTGCGCGAAACGCATCCCCATGTCACGGTGGCCGAGGTCGCCGACGCGCTCTCCTTCATGGAGCCGACCCTGCTCGCCCGTTACCTCGACGGGCTGCGCCGGGCCGGCCTGCCCGAGGGGAAGCCTGGCGCGGCCTGATTCAGGCCGCCGGCCGGTTCTGCCAGGGACCGGGCCGGCCGGCCGCATCGTTGTGCGGCTCGGCGCCCTCGATCATCATGAACTCGGCCAGGTTCTCGCGACTGACATAGCCGACAAGCCGGTCGTTTTCGTCAGTGACTGCCACCTCGGCTGCCTGCTTCTCCTGCATCAGGCGAACGGCAGTTTCCAGCGGCTGGCCGACCTTCACCGCCGGCACGTCGCGGGTCATCACGTCAATCACCGGCGTGTGCGGGCCACTTGCCTTGAGCGCCGCGATCATCGCATTGCGGCTGAGGAAGCCGCGCAGGTGGCCGCCACCATCGACCACCGGGAATTCGTGCTGGGTCGTGCGCAGCAACGCCTCGGCCGCGTCGTCGACAGTGGCGTTGGCACCGAGCGTCTCGAACACGCGCACCATGGCGCGATCGACCGTCACCCGCCGGGTTGCCTCGCGCATGCCGACGTCGCCCGCCTCTCCGGCCGCCGCCAGATAGACGAAGATGGCGATGAAGACGAGCAGAACGTTGGCGCTCATCAGGCCCCAAAAACCAAAAGCAAAAGCCAGCCCCTGGCCGATGCGCGCGGCAAGGGCGGTCGCCCGCTGGCGGCCCATGCGGAAGGCGAGCAGCGCCCGCAGCACGCGCCCGCCATCCATCGGAAAGGCGGGGATCAGATTGAACAGCACCAGCCAGACATTGACCGCGGCCAGCCGAGTCAGGAAGCCCGGCGCCGACTTCTGCAGATCGGCGACGGTCGACAGGTCGAGATGCGCCCCGAGCACGATCAGAACCGCGGCGATGGCGACATTCACCAGCGGCCCGGCGATGGCGATGACGATCTCCTCCGCCGGCTTCTCGGGGATGCGCGACAGGCGCGCCAAGCCACCGATCGGCAAGAGGGTGATGTCGGGCGTGGCGATCCCGTAGCGCCGCGCCGCCAGCGCGTGGCCGAGCTCGTGGAGCACGACACAGGTGAAGATGGCGATGATGAAGATGACGCCGTCCACCGCCGCCGCCGTGCCGCCGTTCAGATATTCGGCGAAGCCGATCCAGGCGAGCAGGATCAGGAAGGTCAGGTGGATGCGGATCTCGCTGCCCGCGACCTTGGCAATGGTGATCGACCACGACATGACGTGCCTCTCTGCCGGCCTCTCCCTGCCGGGAAACCTTCTGAGAAGGATATAGGTCGCCGGCGCGCCGGCGCTACCGGTGCGCCCTCACACGGCCGCGCGCGTACCGCACAGGAGATCGTCCATTCCGCCCGCGGCGGCGAACAACCGGTCGATCGCAGAGGATGGCAGCGGCGGGCTGAACAGGAATCCCTGCACCTCGGTGCAACCCTGCCGGCGTATGGTGTCGAGTTGCGCCTCGGTTTCCACCCCTTCGGCCGTGGTCGCCATGCCCAGGCTGCGGCCAAGATCGATGACCGCCTTCACGATCGCCCGGCTGTCGTCCTTGTCCGATAGGTCTTTGACGAAAGACCGGTCGATCTTGATCTTGTCGAAGGGAAACGAGCGCAGATAGCTGAGCGACGAATAGCCGGTGCCGAAGTCGTCCATCGATATGTGGATGCCGAGCCGGCGCAGCTTGTGCAGCGTCTCCAGCGTGGCCTCGGTATCGGCAAGCAGCAGCGTTTCGGTGACCTCCAGCTCCAGCCGTTGCGGCTCGAGGCCGGTCGATTCAAGAACCGACGCGACCTGACGGTAAAGATCGCGGTTGCGGAACTGCACCGTCGACAGGTTGATGGCCACCCGCACGGTCTGCGGCCAGCGCGTCGCCGCCGCGCAGGCCTCGCGCAACACCCACTCGCCAATCGAGACGATCAAACCCGTCTCTTCGGCGATCGGGATGAACTCGGCGGGCGGAATGCTCCCGCGCTCGGGATTGTCCCAGCGCAGCAACGCTTCGAGCGCCGAGATGCGCTGCTCGGCGAGATTGAGCAGTGGCTGGAAGACCAGCCGAAACTCGTTTCGGGCGAGCGCCTGCCTGAGGCCGAGTTCCATGCTGCGGCGCTCCTGGAGCACCGCATCCATGCCCTTCTCGAAGAAATGATACGCGCCGCGGCCGTCGGTCTTGGCGCGGTAGAGCGCCAGGTCGGCGTTCTTGAGCAGAGCTTCGGCCGTCATCCCATCGACCGGAGCGACCGCGATGCCGACACTGGCGCCGATGACGACGCTGTGCTGGTCGACGTCGAAGGGAACGGCCATCTGCTTGACGATGCGATCGGCGATCACAGCTGCGTCGCCGGCGTGCTGCAACGGCCCCGAGAGAACCGCGAACTCGTCCCCGCCAAGCCGGGCAATGATGTCGCCCTCGCGGCAGGCCTGTCTCAGGCGTTCCGAAACCTGCCTGAGCAGGGCATCGCCGGTGCCGTGGCCGAGGGTATCGTTCACTGCCTTGAAGTGGTCGAGGTCGACAGCGAGTATCGCAACGATCTCGCGCCGTCTGATCCGCTCCTCGGCTGCTTCCATGGTCTCGCGGAACATCAGCCGGTTCGGCAGGTCGGTCAGCGTGTCGTGCCGTGCCAGGTGGCGGATGTGCTCCTCGATCCTGTGCTGCTCGGTGACGTCCTGGTGGGTGGCAACCCAGCCGCCATCGGCCATCGGATGATGCAGGATCGAAATGATCCGGCCGTCCTGCAGTTCGACCGTGTCGACCGCTCGCTCGCCACCGTTGACGCGCGCCAGGCGGCTCTCGAAGTACGCGTCCTTTTCGCCGACCGGATGGATGCCGTGCTCGACGCGATACGCGAGAATTTGTTCAACCGAGGTTCCCGATTTCACCAGGTCCGGCGGCAGCCCATAGAGCGTCGCGTAGTTGCGATTGCAGATCACCAGACGACGATCGGCATCGAACATGCACAGGCCCTGTGACATGTTGTTGACCGCCGCTTCGAGCCGGATCTTCTGGCGTTCCAGCTCCCGCTCGCGTTCGCGAACCTCGGTGACGTCAGCATGGGTCACCACCCAGCCGAGGTTGGGGATGCGCTGGTAGCTCGACCGGATGCTGCGCCCGCGGATCGCCTTGTCGTAGCGGCCGATCTTCGCCGGATCGCGATTTTCGCGGAGTCGCTCGCTGTAGCTGGCATGCAGTGCTGCGGGCGTGATGCCGGGATGATTGCCCGAGCCCACGGTCAGCTCGCAAATCTCCAGGAGGCTCATGCCGGCATAGATGCTCTCTGCCGGCATCGTATAGATCTGGGCATAGCGCGCGTTCCAGAGCACCAGCCGATGCTCCTCGTCCCAGATCGAAAAGCCGTAGGGCATGGTCTCGAGAGCGGCGTCCAAAATCGCCGCCTCGGCCGCCCCGGACGCCAGTCCCCCCATGAAGGTGTCCGCCCTGCTTGCCTCAGCGAACATTAATGGTCGCATTGCCCATTTAATGGGCGATTAACGCTGCTGCGCGCCGGCTCTAGCGGCGGTCGCGCGCGGCAAGCGTCCGCAGCCTTAGCGCGTTCAGGCGGATGAAGCCGGCCGCATCCTTCTGGTCGTAGGCGCCGCGGTCGTCCTCGAAGGTGACCAGCGCATCGGAATAGAGCGATTTCGGGCTCTTGCGCCCGGTGACGATAACATTGCCCTTGTAGAGCTTCAGCCGCACGTCGCCCTCGACATGTTGCTGGCTCTCGTCGGCGAGCTTCTGCAGCATGATCCGCTCCGGCGCGAACCAGAAGCCGTAATAGACCAGCTCCGCATAGCGCGGCATCAGCGAGTCCTTGAGATGCGCCGCCTCGCGATCGAGGGTGAGCGATTCGATGGCCCGGTGCGCCACCGACAGGATGGTGCCGCCGGGCGTCTCGTAGATGCCGCGCGACTTCATGCCGACAAAGCGGTTCTCGACCAGATCGACCCGGCCGATGCCGTTGTCGCGGCCGAGCGCGTTGAGGGCGGTGAGCAGGCTCGCCGGGCTCATCGCCTTGCCGTTGAGCGCCACCGCGTCGCCCTTGGCGAAGGCGATCTCCACCTCGGTCGCCTTGTCGGGCGCATCCTCGGGCGCCACGGTGCGCTGGAAGACATAGGGCGGCGGCTCCACCCACGGATCCTCCAGCACCTTGCCCTCGGAGGAGGAGTGCAGGAGGTTGGCGTCGACCGAGAACGGCGCCTCGCCGCGCTTGTCCTTGGGCACCGGGATTTGATTCTTCTCGGCAAAATCGATGAGGTCCGTGCGCGACTTGAAATCCCATTCGCGCCACGGCGCGATCACCCTGATGTTGGGGTCGAGCGCATAGGCGGTGAGCTCGAAGCGCACCTGGTCGTTGCCCTTGCCGGTGGCGCCGTGGGCGATGGCATCGGCGCCGGTCTCGTGGGCAATCTCGACCAGCCGCTTGCCGATCAAGGGCCGCGCGATCGAGGTGCCGAGCAGGTAGACGCCCTCGTAGAGCGCGTTCATGCGCATCATCGGGAAGACGAAGTCGCGGACGAACTCCTCGCGCAGATCCTCGATGTAGATCTCGTTGATGCCGAGCATCTCGGCCTTCTTGCGCGCCGGCTCCAGCTCCTCGCCCTGGCCGAGATCGGCGGTGAAGGTCACCACCTCGGCGCCGTAGGTCATCTGCAGCCATTTGAGGATGATCGAGGTGTCGAGGCCGCCCGAATAGGCAAGCACCACCTTCTTGATATCGGACATTTTGCGGCTTCCGCTGGGGAGAAAGACAAGCGTTCGCGGGCTTATAGGCGGCGGGCGGCAGGGCGGCAAGACGGCGCCTGGCCATTGATCCATCGCATGGGCAGGCCGGACCGGCGGACGGCACACTTCCCCCTTGGCTGGCCTGCGGGAGGTTCCGCGATGGCGGAGCTCGTCGTCTTCTATTCTTTGACCGGGAAGTCGCGCCAGGTAGCCGAATGGCTGGCGTCTGGCCTCGATGCCGAGATCGAGGAGATCATCGAGCAGCGCCCGCGCGACTTTGCCATTCGCGGCATCTTCCGCTCCGGTTTCGACTCGCTTTTCCTCCGCCAGCCGCCGATCGAGCCGATGCCCCATCGCGAGGGGATATTCGATCGCGTGATCCTTGTCTGCCCGATCTGGGGCGGGCGCATCGCCGGACCGGCGCGCACCTGGCTTGCCCGCTACGGGCACGGCACCAGGTTCCTGGGCCTCGCCATCGTCTCCGGCGACGGCATCGCCGATCCCGGCGTGGTTCGCGAGTTCGAGGATCTCGCCGGTCGCAGCCCGAAGCCGCTGCTGACGGTAAGCGAACACGATTTCGGCAACCGGGTCGCCGAGCAGAAGGTCACCGATTTCGTCCGCGCGATCACGATCGAGCCGGCGAAATTCCCCGAGGGCTAGGTGGCTGTGTCGGGCGGCCCGCCGTCGGCCGGCGGCTTGCTCGCGCCGCCCTTCGCCGATCGGCCAATGACCGTCTGCGTCAGCGACGCTAAACCCTGTCTCAGACCGACGCCGGCTTCCGTCATCCACGCTTCCATGCGCTCATTGGTGAGCGCCGCCGGAGGACTGACATAGAACAGCCGGTACAAGACGGCGATGGTGAGCAGCGTGATCCACCAGGCCAGGATCACGTCAGAGAGGAAATGCGCGCCGAAGAGGACGCGGTTAAGCGAAAAGACCGCCCCCAACGCGAGCAGCACCCCGATCCCCGTCGGCCGCCAGCGCGCCGGCAGAAGCACCGCCAGCGTCAGCAGCCACATCGACGACGAGCCTTCGCCGGAGACGAAAGAGCAGTTGTGGCTGCAGTAGTGCGTGATCTTCCAGACGCCGACGAAAGGGTCGCTGCCGCCGAAATCGACCACCTGATAGGGGCGCGGCCGTCCCCAATTGTCCTTGAAGATGAGGTTGGTGATGATGCCCGGGCCAATGGCGAGCGTCGACAGGATGAAGACGATGTCGCGCGGCTTGAGCAGACTCTGGCGGTAGGGCCAGATGAGCTTGATGACCAGCACGGCGACCAGCACGATCGCGATCACCGCCGTCATGTTGCGCCAAAAATCGCGCACGGCGACGAACGCCTTCAGTTGTCCGGCGAGGAAGCCATTGGCATAGAAGAGGTTTGAAAACCACAGATCGATGCCAGGAAACGCGAGGAAGACGGCGCTGGTCACCACGATGAGGATGAGGCACTGGACGATCGGATCGCCGATCAGCGCCGGCGCGCCCAGCGGCTGCCAGATGGTGTGGGGGGCCTTGCCCTGGTGTTCGGACACGTCTTCTTCCGTTCTCCGTTCGCCCGGAGGCACTTTAGAGCGGTTTCCCTGTCAGTCCGTCAACAGGCGCCGGCCGTTTTCGGGTCGCCACAAATTCCTCGAGCTGCGAAGATTTGGGCTCTAGAACAGGCGGCCGTTCCTCCACGGCCAGAGCAACCGCCCATGCTTGCCACTTTCGTTCCTGACCTGCCGGTGATGGCCGCTTTCGTCGCCGCCTCCATCGTCCTTGGCATCACGCCCGGACCGGACATGACCTTCTTCCTGTCGAAGACCATCGCCCAGTCGCGACTGGCCGGCTTCGCGGCGCTGGGTGGCGTCTCGGTCGGCGTGACGGTCCATTCCATCCTGGTCGCCGCCGGTCTCTCGGTGCTGCTCGCCGCCTCGGCGACCGCCTTCACGATCCTGAAGATCGCCGGCGCCCTTTATCTCGCCTGGCTCGCCATCGACGCCATCCGCCACGGCTCGTCTCTGTCGCTGATGCCGGGCGGACAGCAGGAGCGGCTGCGCTCAGTCTTCCTCAAGGGACTGCTGATCAACCTGCTCAACCCCAAGATCATCATCTTCTTCGTGACCTTCCTGCCGCAGTTCGTCTCGGCCGGCGACCCACACGTGCCACGCAAGCTGCTCTTCCTCGGCCTCACCTTCATGGCGGTAAACCTGCCGGTGTGTAGCGGCTTCATCCTCGCCGCCGACCGCATCGCGCTCCTCCTCAAGCGCTCACGGCGCGTGACGCGCATCGTCGATTGGCTCTTCGCCAGCGTGCTCGGCGCCTTCGCCGCGCGGCTGATCCTCACCCAGGCGAAGTAGGCGGCGGGGAAACCGGCGCCGGCGGTTTGGACGCGCGCCGGAGACCAGCCAGCCGTCCGGCGACCAGCCAATAGGCAAGGCCACCAACGAAGCCCGCCGCCACCAGCAGACGCTGGTCGTTCGGCGTGTCCCAGAGCATGCCGTTGAGTTGGCTGGCCAGCAGCCCCAATGCACCGCCGACCGCGAGATAGAAGAACACCGAGCGCCAGCGGAAGAGTTCCGCCAGAACGATGATGATGACGGCCGGAACCACGGCCAGCGCGCCGACTTCGAGCACCAGCCAGACCGCAAGGCCGATGAGATAGCCGGTCTGCTCGATATCGCCGAGGATGCCGCCGATCTCGTGGCCGTACCAGCCACCCAGCACCGTGAGCGCCGCGGCAAGAACCGCGGCGATGAAGCCGAGCGGCACCAGGAAGAGAAGACGCAGGAGATCGGCCACCGTGGCGCTCGGCCTATTCCGCGATCATCGCTTCCAGCGCCATGCGCTCGCGGATGCGCAGACGCTCGCTCTCGCTCTTGAGCTGACCGCAGGCGGCCAGGATATCGCGGCCGCGCGGCGTGCGCACCGGCGAGGCGTAGCCGGCGCGGTTGACGATATCGGCGAAGCGCTCGATCGTCTCCCAGTCGGAGCACTCATAGCCCGAGCCCGGCCACGGGATTGAACGGGATCAGGTTGATCTTGGCCGGGATGCCAGCGAGCAGCTTGACCAGCGCCCGCGCTTCCGCAGGCGTATCGTTGATGCCCTTCAGCATCACATATTCGAAGGTGATGCGCCGCGCGTTAGACAGGCCCGGATAGGTGCGGCAGGCGGCGATCAGCTCGGCGATCGGATACTTCCTGTTGAGCGGCACCAGAACGTCGCGCAGTTCGTCGGTGACCGCGTGCAGCGAGATCGCCAAGAGCACGCCGATCTCCTCGCCGGCGCGCGCGATCATCGGCACCACACCGGAGGTCGACAGCGTGATCCGCCGCTTCGACAGCGCGATGCCGTCGCCGTCGGCGGCGATCAGCAGGGCCTGTTTGACACTGTCGAAATTATAGAGCGGCTCGCCCATGCCCATCATGACGATGTTGGAGACGAGACGGCCGGTCGAGGGCGCTTCGGCGCTGGCTTCCCGCTCAGGTGCCGGCGCGGCTTTCGACACGCCCGGCGCCGGATAGTCTCGCAGCCGATCGCGCGCCAGAAGGATCTGGCCGACGATCTCCTCGGCGGTCAGGTTGCGCACCAGCGTCTGCGTGCCGGTGTGGCAGAAGGAACAGGAGAGCGTGCAGCCCACCTGGCTGGAGAGGCAGAGCGTACCGCGCCCCTCCTCCGGGATATAGACGGTCTCAACCTCGACCGGGCGCCCGGCGCCGCGCGGCGGAAAACGCAGCAGCCACTTGCGTGTGCCATCCTCCGAGATCTGCTCGGTGACAATCTCCGGCCGGCTCACCGTGTACGCCTCGGCCAGCGTCGCACGCAGCCCCTTGGAGACGTTGGTCATCTGGGCGAAGTCGGTCGCTCCGCGCACATAGAGCCAGTGCCAGAGCTGGGCGGTGCGCATCCTCACTTGGCTCCCCGGCACGCCGATGGCGGCGAGCGCCGCACCCAATTCCGCGCGGCTCATGCCGACAAGCGACGGCCGCGTGTGAGCACGGCCGGGCGCAGCAACCTCCGGCGAAACGGGAGCGGTGACGGTCATGACCTAGAGCCGGTCGGGATCAAACCCAAGGCCGCGTCGTTGCGACCTTCTGCTCATAGGTGGCGATGCGGTCGGCCTTTTCCATGGTCAGCCCGACCTCGTCGAGACCGTTGAGCAGGCAGTGCTTCTTGAAGGCGTCGACCTCGAAATGCACCGTGCCACCGTCAGGCCCCTTGATCTCCTGGGCGTCGAGATCGACCGTCAGCGTGGCGTTGGCGCCGCGTGCCGCATCGTCCATCAGCTTGTCGAGGTCTTCCTTGGAAACCTTGATCGGCAGGATGCCGTTCTTGAAGGCGTTGTTGTAGAAGATGTCGCCGAATTCGGTCGAGATGACGCAGCGGATGCCGTAGTCGAGCAGCGCCCAGGGCGCGTGCTCGCGGCTCGAGCCGCAGCCGAAATTGTCGCCGGCAACCAGGATCTGGGCCTTTTTGTAGGCCGGCTTGTTGAGCACGAAATCCGGGTTGTCGGAGCCGTCGTCGCGGTAGCGCAACTCGGCGAACAGGCCCTTGCCGAGGCCGGTGCGCTTGATCGTCTTCAGGTAGTCCTTGGGGATGATCATGTCGGTGTCGACATTGATCATGTCGAGCGGCGCCGCAACGGCGGTGAGCGTCGTGAACTTGTCCATGCGCGCAATCCTGTGGCTGAGGCGCTTGTCATGCGACGGGGAGCCGCAGAGGTCAAGCGGCCGTGTCCATGAAATGTCCTAGGTTTCCTTTGCCTCTATGCCGATCACGTCAATAAGTACTTCTTTGGCAGGCATGACGTTCTTCGCTGTGTGGATGACGGACTTCACCAGAAACGTTTCGCCGCGGAGAATGCCATCGGCATCGCGTCGACCATCCAAAGAAAAGGAAACGTATTCCCCGACCCTTGGCACTGCCGCAAATTGCAGAGGACGATGCGCCCCAGAAGCATCGGTTACTATTCTCACCTCGCAGGTCACAGTCATGGGCGCTCCGGATATATTTCCCAGCGAGCCTATAGGAGTGAAGGCTCGATTCCCACATCACTGCCAAGCCCGGATTTTGCGCTGGCTGCCGCCCGGCCGTTGCCGCCGCCCAGCTTCGATGGCAAGAGGAGGGAAACTGGAGATTCTCGACCGTGACCCCCCACAACGAAGCCAAGAAGGGCGACTACGCCGAAGCGGTCCTGCTGCCCGGCGATCCGCTGAGGGCGAAATGGATCGCCGAGACCTTTTTCAAGGCGCCGCGCCAGGTCAATGCCGTGCGCAACTGCCTGGGCTTCACCGGCAGCTGGAAGGGCAAGCCGGTAAGCGTCCAGGCGACCGGCATGGGCCAACCCTCGCTCGGCATCTACGTCACCGAGCTTCTGGCCGAATACGGCGTCAAGACCGTCATCCGCGTCGGCACCGCCGGCGGCTTAAGCGAAAAGCTCGCCGTCCGCGACATCGTCATCGCATCGGCCGCCAGCACCGACAGCGCCATGAACCGGGACGTCTTCGGCCCCTTCAACTTCGCTCCAGTCGCGGATTTCGGCCTGCTCAGCGCCGCGGTCGAGATCGCGACAAAGCGCGGCCTCACCTGGCACGTCGGCGGCATCGCCTCGTCGGATGTCTTCTACCACCCCGCCGGCGTCACGGTTTACGACGCGCTCAGGGCCCACGGCGTGCTTGCCGTCGAGATGGAATTGGCGACCCTCTACACGCTCGCCGCCCGCTACGGCGCCCGCGCGGTATCGATCTGCGCCATCAGCGACAACATCATCACCGGCGACAAGCTGGCACCCGAGGAGCGCCAGTCATCGCTGAGAGAGATGGTCGAGCTGTCCCTCGACGTTGCAGTGGGGGCCTAACTACGCCGTCCGTCCGCCCGGCAGCATCATCTTTAGCACGCCGTCCCGCTTCACGTAGTGGTGGAAGAGGGCGAAGGCCGAATGCAGCCCTGAGGTCAGGATCAGCAGGATGGCGAGCCCCCGGTGCAGGCCGAGGACACTCGGCGCCGGATGCACCAGCCCCCCTGCAATCGCCGACATCTCGTGCGCGCCGATGATTCCGTTGATCGGCACCGCGAAAAGCAGCACGTAGAGCAATATGTCGATCCGCCACGACCACCGCGCCAGCACGGTGCGCATCGGCGGCTTCCCCGGCAGGCGATCAAAGGCGCGCCATGTGAGGCGCAGGGCGGCCATGACGAAGATCGTCACGCCGAGCGTCTCGTGCAGCGTCAGAATCGCGGCCCCGCCGTGGTCGGCGGCGAGCGCGGAAAAGAGGGCAGCAATCACCAGAACGGCCATCGCCCAATGAAAGGTCTGGGTGATCGGGCCGAAGTGGAACCTGGTTCCGAAGAGCGTCATGGAGAGATCCCGTCGCAAGAACTCTGCCGGTATCACGCTGGACGCCGGAGAACTCCTACGCCGGGAACGGAGCGCCGGTCCCGCGGCACTTTTGACGGGTGGCGGCTGGCGGGTCGCGGGCAGCGGTTGTCCGGCTGCCCGCCTCATGACGCCTTTGGCTACGCCGCCCGCCCGCCCGGCAGCATCGCCCTGAGCACGCCGTCCTTCACGAAGAAGTGGTGGAACAGCGCCGCCAGGGCGTGCAGCCCGGCCACCACCACGATGGCGTTGGCGAGCAGATAGTGGACTTCCATGATCTGGCGGCCGAGTTGGCGCGACTGCGCGAGATAGGGCCCGATCTGGCCGAGGCCATAGACGGTGATCGCATGGCCTTCGACCCACGATCCGGCGATCGCGGTCGCAGGGATGGCAAGCAGCATCGCGTAGAGCAGCCAGTGGACCAGCTTCGAGCCCAGCGCCACCACCGGCGACATCTGGTGTTCGGGTCGGCGGTCAAAGGCGCGCCACAGGAGCCGCGCGGCCACGATCACGAAGACGGCGAAGCCCAGCGTCTCGTGGAGGGTACGCGTGTGGCCGTGGGCGACCAGCCAGGCGGTTGCCAGCAGAACCACGGTGACCCAGTGGAAGGCCTGGGCAACCGTGCCGTAACGAAGTTTGGTACCAAAAAGCATCATATGCGTAATCCGTTGGGAGGAGGGCATTGGGCAGACACGTGGGAGGCGCGTTTGCCCTACGCAAGCGTGCGCTATCTAGCGCCGCTAACCTGTCAGAACACTGAATATTGGCCCAAAGTCGGAGCGGCGCCGCATTGGCGTTAACGGATCGTCACTCGCCCCGTTCGGCGCTCGATTCGATGGCTTCCATGTCGTCGTCCGACAGGCCAAAATGGTGGCCGATCTCATGGACCAGGACGTGGCTGACGACCGCCCCCAGCGTCTCCATGTTCTCCGCCCAGTAGTCGAGGATCGGCCGCCGGTAGAGCCAGACCCGGTTGGGCATTTGCCCGGTGCGGCCGACGGCATCGTCCTGGGCAAGGCCCACGCCCTCGAACAGGCCGAGGATGTCGAATTCCGATTCCAGGTCGAGATCGTCGAGCACGTCGGCCTCGGGGAACTCGGTCACGCGGATTTCGACGTCGCCGCAGAGCGTGCGGAACGAGTTCGGGCAACGCGGAGAAGCTTTGCCGCGCAATCCCCTCGATATCGTCGAGCGAGGGCGCTTCGCGCCCCGCCCAGTCGACTGCCGCCTTGCTCATTTCTGCGGCCACAGGGTGGCGACCAGATAGGCGGCCAGGCTCAGCATGAAGATGTAGCCGAGCGTGCGGCCGACGCGGCGCGCCCACACCTCCACCGCATCCGGCTTGTTGTCGTTCCGGCTCATGTCTCCCATTTCCGCCGGCCCGCCGCCGCCGTCAAGCGGATCGCGTTTGCGCCCCGAAGCCCGCTGCCAGCCTGAACGGCAGATGAACCCCCGCCTCAGCTTCGGTTCAAGGCGGGTCGCGTAGAAATCGCCTCACACGATCGCTGAGCCGATCGGAACAGTTCGAAGAGACGGAGACTGAGCCATGATGAAGAAGACCCTGATCGCCACAGCCACCGCCGGATTGATCGCCGCCGGCGCCATGGTCGGCACCACCAGCACCGCCTCTGCGGCAGGTGTCTATTTCGGCGGCCCCGGCTGGAGCGTCGGCATCGGCAATGGCCCCGGCTGGCGCGGCGAGCGCCCGCATCAGGTGTGCGAGCCGGTGTTCAAGACCGTGCGCTGGTGGGACCGCTGGGGCCGCCCGCACATCCGCCAGGTGGTCGTCCGTCAGGATTGCCACTGGACCTATGGTCGCTGGAACGACCGCGGCCCGAATCCGGGCTGGGGCGGGTACGGCCCGAATCCGGGCTGGGGCCACGACTGGCGTCACTAGGCGACGGGCCTCGTCCGACCGAAAAGCCCCGCGGCTGAAGCCGCGGGGCTTTTGGCACTCAATCCCTGTGGGATCTGCACCGCTCACACGCCGGCTTCCACCGGCAGGCCCTGATAGGGCTTGATCTCCTTCAGCACGAACATCGTCTGCATCTCCTTGATGTGCGGCAGCGCCCTGAGCACCTCCATGGAGAAGCGGGCATAGGCATCGAGATCGGACGCCACCACCTGCAGCAGGAAGTCGGCGTCGCCGGCAATCGCATAGCAGGCAACGACGGCGTCGAGACGCGCGACGCTGTCGGCGAACTCCTGCGCCTCCCGGTCGCTGTGGCCGCCGACGCGCACCCGCGCGAAGGCCAGCACCCCGAGCCCGACCTTGCGGCGGTCCAGCACCGCCCGGTAGCCGCCGATGACACCTGCCTCCTCAAGCGCACGCACCCGGCGCCAGCAGGGCGAGGCCGACAGCCCCACCCGCTCGGCCAGTGCCTGGTTGGTCAGGCGCCCGTCGGCCTGCAGCGCGCGCAGGATGCGGATGTCGGATAGATCGAGCGTCTCGGACATGATCGTCCTCGTTTTGAACGAATATCGGCAAGAGCTTCCAATTCCTGCCGAGAAACGGGTAAGAACGCAAGATTTCACCGGCAGATTCGAATTAGACTACCGCCACAAATCTCGGGATTTGCCGCAAGAGGTATCGATGACGAGCAATCTGCGCGTGGCGGTGATCGTGGCGCCGGATATGCCCCTCGGGCTGGCGGCCAATTCGGTGGGCGTGATCGCCGTGGGGCTGGGTGCGCAGTGCCCCACCCTCGCCGACAGCGCGCTCGCCGATGCCGGCGGCCGCCAGTTCGGCAGCGTCTGCAACCAGCCTGTGCCCATATTGCAGGCGGACCGGGCAACGATCCGCGAGGTGATGCTGAAAGCTTTCGCCGGGCGCCAGGACGGCGCGGCGATTGTCCCCTTCCCGGCCTTCGCCCGCTCGATCCACGTCTTCGCAGATTATGAAAAGGCGTTGGGCACAAGGTCGCTGGACGAGGAGGAAATCGACGGCCTCGGCCTCGCCGGCCCCGCTGCCTGGGTCAAGTCGCTGACCGGCTCGCTCAAGCTCCTGCGCTGACAACAACTGCGGCAGGCTCCCGTTAACCGCGCGACCGGAAATCCGGGCGGCGCGACAATCTGCAACCACTGGCTGTTATCACCTGCCGGTTATGCTTGCGGAGACGTAGGCATCCTCGGGCGACACCAATGATGCGAACAAGACTCCAAATCCCGGTGCGGGTGACCGGCTGCCTGCTGGCATTCGCTCTGAGCGGACTGGTCATCGGCAGCGCGAGCCTAGGTCTTGCTGCCCCGCTCATTCCGGATGAAACCGACGCCGCCCATGCGGAATATACCCAGACCGTCCGGTCGGGTGAGAGGCTCGGCAGGGAGGAGCACGACTATGCGGGCGCGCTCGCGCAATACGACAAGGCGCTTGCCATGGGCCCACCGACGCCGCGCGCGCTGTCGGCGCTGCTCACCTACCGCGCCGGCGCGTTGTGGCATCTCGGCCGGCCGGCCGAAGCCCTGGCCGACCAGGATCGCGCCGTCGCAACGGATAGCAATGCCTTCGCACTTTGGGCCCGTGCCGAAACCCTGCGAAAACTGAAGCGCGATGCCGCATCGCTGCGCGATTACGATGCCGCCCTGCGCATTGCGCCGGGCTATGCGCCGTCACACGCTGGACGCGGCATCGTGCTTTCGCACCTGGGCAGGATCGCGGAGGCGCATCGTGCCTTCGACCGCGCGGTCGCTCTCAGTGCCGACAGCTACACGCTCATGCGGCGCGCCGAGTTCTGGATCGGCCAGGGGAAGCTGAAGGAAGCGGTTGCCGATTATTCGCGCATGATCGAGATCGACCCGGCCGATATCCTCGCGCGCGTCAATCGCGCGACGGCGCTGGGTCAGATGGGTGCCTATGACGAGGCTCTGGCCGATTGCAGCGCTGCCTTGCGCATAAAAAAGAACGATCCGGCGATCTACCGCATCCGCGGCTCAATATTCGAACACAAGGGCCTGATCGATCGCGCCCGGGCGGATTACCGTCGCGCGCTCGAACTGGCGCCGGACGATCGCTGGGTGCAGGCCGCACTCCAGAGACTGCCCGCAGACTGAATTGGAGGACTTGCTGGCTGTCCGTGAAGCCCGCGCGGCCGGCACCAGGACGCGACGCGTCCGGAGGATAGGTGATGCGCTTGCGCACGATTGCCATCGCTTTTTTGGCCGGCGGCCTGCTGATCAGTGCCGGCGCCGGCTGGCTCGGCTGGCAGACGCTCGGGCGCTACACCCTCCCCTACTCTCCGGAACTCCAGAGCGGAAGGGGCCTGAATGCTCTGGCGGAGGGGCGTCTGCCCGACGCGATCGAGGCTTTCACGCGGGAGATCAAACTCGATCCGCGCGACCCTGTCGGTTACCGGGGAAGGGCCATCGCACTGGACCGGCTCGGCCGGTCGGAGGAAGCGATTGCGGATTTCTCAAAGGCGCTTGAGATCAGGCCCGACGATGCGAACACGCATTTCAACCGCGGCATCGCCTTCGCCAATCTTCACCAGCCCCGGAAAGCGATTGCCGACTATTCGGCGGCCATCACGCTCGCTCCGAAGAACAGTGATTTCTACCGTGCGCGCGGCGGTGTCTTTAGCGAGCTTGGCGACACCGACAAGGCCCTTGCCGATTACGCATCGGCCATCGCGATCGAACCGAACGACTACAAGACCTATTACGATCGCGCCATTCTGCTCAGTGGCACCAAGGGCTGCGACGCGGCGATTGTCGATTATTCGACGTCAATCCGCATCCACCCCACCGCGAGCGCCTATCATAATCGCGGCACCTGCGAGATGGATCTGAAGCGACTAGAAACGGCGGTAGCTGATTTCGATCAGGCGCTTGCGCTCGATCCGCACCATGTCTCGGCCTACGGCAACCGCGGTCTGGCATATTTCGACATGGGGCGTCTGGACGAGGCGATTCAGGACTACACGAGCGTAATTGAACTCAACCCGACCAAGGAACTCGCCGCAGTTACTTTTCGGAACCGCGGATACGCCTATGCCGCCCTCGGCAAGACGCAGATGGCACTGGAGGACTATCGTCGTGCCCTGGCGCTGGACAAGGATGATCCCGAGCTGCTGCGCTACATGAAGGAACTTGGGAATTGAAAAGGCCCCGCGGTTCGCGCCGCGGGGCTTTTGCATTCGCGTATGTGAGCCGCGTCAGCCCCAGTTGCGGATATCGACGAAGCGGCCGGCGATTGCCGCCGCCGCCGCCATCACCGGCGAGACGAGGTGGGTGCGGCCCTTGAAACCCTGGCGACCCTCGAAATTGCGGTTGGAGGTCGAGGCGCAACGCTCGCCGGGCTTGAGCCGGTCGTCGTTCATCGCCAGGCACATGGAGCAGCCGGGCTCGCGCCACTCGAAACCGGCGGCGAGGAAGATCTTGTCGAGCCCCTCCGCTTCCGCCTGCTCCTTCACCAAGCCGGAGCCCGGCACCACCATCGCATTGACACCTTCGTGGACAGTCTTGCCGGCGACGATCTTGGCCGCCGCGCGCAGGTCCTCGATGCGCCCATTGGTGCACGAGCCGAGGAAGACGCGCTCGACGGCGATGTCGGTGATCCTGGTGTTGGGCTCCAGCCCCATATAGGCGAGCGCCCGCTCCACCGCGCGGCGGCGGTCCGGGTTCTCGATATCCGCCGGATCGGGCACGCGCCCGTCGATGGTGGTGACGTTCTCCGGGCTCGTGCCCCAGGTGACCAGCGGCGGCAGCTCGGCGGCGTTGAGCCTGACCTCCTCGTCGAAGGCGGCGCCCTCGTCGGAATAGAGCGTGCGCCAGTAGTCCATCGCGCTATCCCAGGCCTTGCCGGTGGGCGCCTTGGGGCGGCCCTCGATATAGGCGTAGGTGGTCGCGTCCGGTGCGATCAGGCCGGCGCGCGCCCCGCCTTCGATCGACATGTTGCAGACCGTCATGCGGCCTTCCATCGACAGGCCGCGGATCGCCTCGCCGGCATATTCGAGAACATGGCCGGTGCCGCCGGCCGTGCCGATATGGCCGATGATGGCGAGGATGATGTCCTTGGCGCCCACCCCCGGCGGCGGCGTGCCGTCGACCGTCACCCGCATGTTCTTCGCCTTCCTCTGGATCAGCGTCTGGGTGGCGAGCACGTGCTCCACCTCCGAGGTGCCGATGCCGTGGGCGAGCGCACCGAAGGCGCCGTGGGTCGAGGTATGGCTGTCGCCGCAGACGATCGTCATGCCGGGCAGCGTGAAGCCCTGCTCCGGCCCAATGATGTGGACGATGCCCTGGCGATGGTCGAGCTCGTCGTAATACTCGATGCCGAAGTCCTTGGCGTTCTTTGCCAGCGTCTCGACCTGCAACGCGGATTTCGGCGTTCTTGATGCCGCCGCGGCGGTCGGTGGTGGGCACGTTATGGTCGACCACGGCCAGCGTCTTTCGCGGCGCATGCACGGTGCGGTGGGCGAGGCGCAGGCCCTCGAAGGCCTGCGGGCTGGTCACCTCGTGGACGAGGTGGCGGTCGATATAGAGGAGCGACGTGCCGTCCGGGGCCGTCTCCACCAGGTGGTCGTCCCAGATCTTGTCATAGAGCGTCTTGGCGGCGGTCATGACTTAAGGTTCCTGCTTTCCAAGGAAATTCAAGGTGCGCCCGAAGGCGATGCAAGCGCCGGCGTGTCGCCGACCGGGTCAGGCCGCGCTAAGGCCGTCGACGGCGATATGGCGCGCCAGGAACCGCCACGGCATGCGCTCGCGGTCGGCGATCGCGGCAAAGTCGAAGCTGCCGCGCAGGCGCCGGTCCTGCCCGCCGTTCCGTCCGGCCTTGTGGAAAATGGCTGATTTCATTGCGTCTAGATAGCAACAGGCGCGGGCGGACACAATTGCCGGCGCGCCCGGCCGCCTCAGACGCTGGCCGCCCCGCCGATCTCGATGAGCACGATCTCCGGCGGAACGCCCAGGCGCACCGGCAGGACCGAGCAGCCGAGCCCGCCCGAGACGATGAGGTTGCGGCCGTTCTCGACCACATGGCCGTAGGCGTAGCGCTGGCCGTAGGCGGACGGCACCACCAGCCGGCCGAAGAGCGGCAGGTCGACCTGCCCGCCATGGGTATGACCCGAGATGGTCAGGCTCACCCGCTCCGGCACTTGCGGGAAGATGTCCGGCTCGTGCGCCATCAGAACGATCGGCGCGCCGTCCTCGGGAATGCGGGCAAGCGCCCCCGGCAGGTCGTCGACGCCGCGGAAGTTGCCGTGGCCGAGCGGATAGGCAATCTGGTCGCCGAGGCCGATCAACCAGACCGCGGGCCCGTCCTTGGGCTCCAGCCGCACGACGTCGTTTTCCATCAGCGGGATGTGGTTGTCGGCGAAGGCGCGCCGCACGCCGCTGATGTCGTGCCACCAGTCGTGGTTGCCGATGACGCCGTAGACGCCGAGCGGAGCGGAAAGGTCGGCCAGCACCCGGCCCCACTCGGCCGGCGGCACCACCGAGGTGCGGAAGCGGCGCAAGCCCGCGACATAGTCGCCGAGGAGCAGCGTGACGTCTGGTTCGAGGCTGTTGGCGACCGCGACGATCTCGGCCACCCGCGACAGGGGCATCCACGGGTCGCAGGCATGAATGTCGGCGATCACCGCCATGCTGAGCGGCTTGCTGTTGGCCGGCCAGTTCGGCAGTGCCAACCGGTAGCGCGTCACCACCAGGCGGAGGCGCGGCTCGATGGCGAAGGCATAGGAGGTGAGCCCGACGACGCCGATGGCGCCGAGACCGATCGATTTCAACAATGCCCGACGCGAAAGCATGCCTATCCGGTCTCGCTCGACGATCCTGTCAGCCCACTACGAGAATAGGGTGAAAATAGTGTTCCACGCCGGCAAACCATCATCGCGTCCGGCGAATCCTCCGATATTGGTGAATCCCGCGGGCCTCAGGCCGGCTTGATCGCATCCAGCGTCAGGGAGAGCGGCAGGCGCGGCACACCGGGCGGCAGGCGCCACAGCCGGTCATCGCCCGCCACCATCATCGGGAACATCTGCCAGGGCAGCGCCTCGTGCTCGCTCATCCGGGTGAGAACCAGCCCCGCGTCGATCAGCGCCATGACGATGTCGCTGATCGGGTGGTTCCACTCATAGGTCTGCGCATTGTCGAGCGCGCGCGGATCGCCGGTATAGGTTTGCGCGGTCTGAAAGGAGATCGGCACGCTTGCCGGCGTGCGCCAGGTGAAGATCGGCGTCAGGCGACCGTCGATCTCCTCCAGCGTCGCGATCATGGGATGCAGGTCGGCGAAGTAGAGCCGGCCGCCGGGCCTCAGTACCCGCGAGATCACGTCCGCCCAGCGCCGGATATCCGGCAGCCAGGTGATGGTGCCCCAGGTCGTATAGACGAGGTCGAATGCTGCTTCGCCGACCAGCGCCGGGGCGTCGTAGACCGTGCCGTGGACAAAGCGAACCGGCAGGCCGGCACGGCGGGCGAAGTCCTCCGCATGGCCGAGCGCGGCCGCCGAGAAGTCGAGCCCCGTGGCGCGTGCTCCGCGTCGGGCCAGGCACAGCGTGTCGATGCCGATGTGGCATTGCAGATGCAGCGCATCGCGGCCCGCGATGTCGCCGATCTCGGCCGCCTCGATCGGGAACAGCACATCCTCGCCGGCCAGGAACCGCTCGATCGCATAGGCGCCGGTGACGTCCTCGGCATGGATGCCGGCGCGCTCGTCCCAGTTGGCGCGGTTTGCTTCGACATGGTCGCTCATGGCGTCGGCCTCCCTGCCGATGCCCCCCGCGAAAACGGGCGGCACCTGGCCGCCCCGTCCCCAACTTGCGCCAGCAATGGCGGCGCCGAACCTGCGGTCAGATAGGGTCGACCAGCTGGAGGGGCGCCGCGAAAGCTGTCGCGCACGCACACATGGCGATTACGGTCGCAGCGGCCAGCCACCCGACGCAGCCGCCACCAGCCGTGACAGGCGCAAGGCCATCCTATTCGGAAGCGGTTCCCGATGCCGGCGCGTCGAGGCTTGCCTCGATCTCCGCGATGCGGGTGCCGTGATCCTGCTTCTCGGCGATGCGCGCCGACTTGCCGCGGCGGCCGCGCAGATAATAGAGCTTGGCCCGGCGCACCTTGCCGCGACGCACCACCTCGATCGAGTCGATCGACGGCGAGTAGATCGGGAAGACGCGCTCGACGCCTTCGCCGTAGGAAATCTTGCGCACTGTGAAGTTCTCGTTGAGGCCGCCGCCGGCGCGCGCAATGCACACGCCCTCATAGGCCTGGATGCGGGTGCGCGTCCCCTCGGTCACCTTGACGTTGACCTTGACCGTATCTCCGGGAGCGAATTGCGGGATGGTGCGATCGCCCAGGATCGCCGCGGCTTGAGCTTTCTCGAGCTCCTGGATAATCGACATCGGTGAGGACCTTCTTCTTCTCGCTGGCGGCGCCGGAGCATGAGACCCTAGGGCTCACGCCGCCTGGCCGGACGCCGACCCCAAAAGACCGGGCGTCCCCGTTTCGGGCCGTCCGTCCGCCTGTTCGGTAAACCGGGGCGCTCATTACCGCAATAAACCTTGATTGTCGATAGGTGTGGCCGTGGCGAAAAACGCCGTTAGTCTTGCGGCCGCAGTGATTTCACCGCGGGATCGACAACCATGAGACGCGTACTTGCAGCCACTGCCCTCATTGCCGGGGCTGTTCTCCTTTCGGTCCCGGCCGAGGCCGGGATGAGCCTGTGCAACAAGAGCCCCAAGGTCGCCAGCGTCGCCGTCGGCTATCTCGACGGCGCCAAAGGCTGGACGGCCGAGGGCTGGTGGAGCATCGCCAGCGGCGACTGCCAGACGCTGGTCAAGAGCCCTCTCGGCGGCTCCTACGTCTATCTTCTGGTCAACGGCGACCGGCTGCCGCCAAGAGCCAGTCAATCCGGCGGCTGGTTCTGCACCGACGACAACGGTTTCAGCACCCGCAATTCGGACTATTCCAACGCCCAGCACGAACTGATGTGCGAGGACGCCGGCCTGAATATCGAGCAGTTCCGCGAGATCAAGATCCGCAGCAGCGACGTCACCTTCAACCTGACCAAGTGACTTGACGGGGCACGGCTGCCGGGCGTCGCTCGCTCCGCGGCGGCTATTGCGCCGCCGCGGGCCGGTATATCATCGCACCAGATTCGGCTTGTTTGGGGAAAGCGCCATGAAGCGGGCCGTTCTTCTGTCTGCCATCGCGTTCATCGTCGTCGCCGGCCACGCCGCGGCGGCTGGCACTGGGGTGGCGATCTGCAACCAGTTCGACGAGACCGTTTATTTCGCTCTCGGCTATGTCGACGGCGGCGACCCGACCTCGACCGGCTGGTTCCAGCTCGACAAAGGCAAGTGCGGCACCTACCTGGCCGACGCCACCAACGTGCCGTTCTTCTACGTCTATGGCGAAAGCGATTCCGAAGAGAACGGCTGGGATGCGGCCGACAACGAACCTGGCCAGGAATTCTGCCTGTCGGGCGATGACAAATTCACCATCCACAACCGCGACAACATGAAGGACGGCGCGCTGTCGTGCCCCGACGACAATTCTGACCGGTTCATCGCGATCACCGACAAGCAGAACGGCACGCCGACGTTCACCTTCACGAACGACAACGCCAAGTAGCCCGGCTCCGGGTCAGTTTCTTTTCGCTGGGCTGCCGAGATCCGGCCGGCGCTCGGCCGTCAGCCGCTCGGCCTCTTCCCGGCGCCACTTGGCGATGCGGCCATGATCGCCGGAGGTCAGCACCTCGGGGATCGCCCGGCCCTCCCAGATTTGCGGCCGCGTATAGTGCGGATATTCGAGCAACCCTCCGGCAAAGCTCTCGGCTATCCCCGAATCTGCGTTGCCCATGATCCCGGGGATAAGCCGCACCACCGCATCAATGAGCGCCATCGCCGCGATCTCGCCACCGGAGAGAATGTAGTCGCCGACCGAGATTTCGGTGAGGCCGCGCCCTTCGATCACGCGCTCGTCGACGCCCTCGAAGCGACCGGCGACGATCAGAACGCCGGGCCCAACAGCAAGCTCGGCGACCTTTCGCTGGTCGAGCGGCCGACCGCGCGGGCTCATCAGCAGGCGCGGGCGCGTATCGCCTTCCGGTGCCGCCGCGTCGATCGCCGCGGCCAGCACGTCGGCACGCATCACCATGCCGGGTCCGCCGCCCGCCGGGGTGTCGTCGACATTGCGATGCTTGCTCGTCGCCGAGGCGCGGATATCGCGCGCCTCCAGGGACCACACGCCGTCAGCCAACCCCTTGCCGGCGAGGCTCGCGCCGAGCGGCCCCGGAAACATCTCCGGAAACAGGGTGAGCACCGTTGCCCGGAAGGTCATTGCATCTGCCCGCCAAGGGGAAATGGCACGGCTTTGCCCTCACCCCCCTCTTGGCTCCGCCAACGATTTCCGCTTTGCGGAAATCGGGCTCCGCCAATCTCCCCCGCAAGGGGGGAGATGAACTCGCGGCGAGGCCTCGCCCAAACCTCTGGCGATCATGGTGCGTCGTGCTCCCCCACCTCCGCCGGCGGATCGACCGTCACCCGCCTGGCGGAGAGATCGATCTCGGGCACCGCGGCGCGGGTGAACGGTATGAGCAGGCTCGGCCCCCTGGGTGGCGCGATTTCGAGGAGGTCGCCGGCGCCGTAATTGGGCACCGCCACGACCGTGCCGAGCGGCGCGCCGGAGGGCGTCACTGCATCAAGCCCGATCAGGTCGGCGTGGTAGAACTCATCTTCATCCGGCTCGGGCAGGCGCTCGCGCGGCACCGTGAGCTCGAGCCCGTTCAGAGCCTCCGCCGCATTGCGGTCGGCGACGCCCTGGAAACGCACCACCAGCATGTCGGGAGACGCCCCGGCCGGCCGCGCCGCCTCGATGGTGAAGCGGCGGCCGTCGACAGCTTCGAGCGGGCCGTAGGCGGCAAGCTCCAGCGGCTCGGCGGTGAAGGACTTCACCCGCACCTCGCCCTTGATGCCGTGCGCCGCACCGATGCGCGCCACGACGACCGCCCTTCGCTCCCCTTGCGGGGGAGACGGAGGCAAGGCGTCAGCCCGCCGCGGCCGGTGCCTCGGCGCCTTCGGCCTTGGCGGCCGCCTCGGCGGCGGCAGCGGCGCGCTCCTGCGCCTTCTTGCCGGGCTGGGCCTTCTGCGGATTGTTGCGCTGGGGCCGCTTGGCCACGCCCGCCTGGTCGAGGAAGCGCAGAACGCGATCGGTCGGCTGCGCCCCGCGGGAGAGCCAGTGCTGGATGCGCTCGACGTTCAGAACCGTGCGCTTCTCGTGGTTCTTGGGCAGGATCGGCTCATAGGTGCCGACGATCTCGATGAAGCGGCCATCGCGCGGGAAGCGCGAGTCGGCAATGACGACGCGATAGAACGGACGCTTCTTGGCGCCGGCGCGGGACAGGCGGATCTTCAGGGACATTGTTTACTCACTCCTTGGGTGTTGCTAGGCAGCGCTCATGAGCGCAGCGCTTCGTGGTGGCGGATCACTTCCTTGACGATGAATGCGTAGAACTTCTCGGCGAAGGCGGGATCGAGGTCGGCTTCCTTCGCCAGTTTGTGCAGGCGGGAGAGCTGCTGCTTCTCGCGCTCCGGATCGGCCGGCGGCAGGTCGTGCGCCGCCTTGTAGACGCCGACCTGCTTGGTCAGCCTGAAGCGCTCGGCGAGCAGATAGACCAGCGCCGCGTCGATATTGTCGATGCTGGCGCGGAGTTCCGCGAGACCGCCGTCGGGTTTGCCTCCGCTCATCGTCTCCCCCTCATTTCTTCTTGTTGAGGCCGGGAAGACCCGGCAGGCCACCGCCGAGTCCCGGCAGCTTCGGCCCAGACGGACCGCCCAGACCCGGCAATCCTCCCGGCAGACCGCCGCCGGCCTTGGCGAGCTTCTCCAGCGCGGCCGGGTCGACCGCCGGCATGCCGCCACCGAGGCCGCCGCCTGCGCCGCCCATTCCGGGCATGCCAAGCATCCCGCCGCCGCGGGCGAACATGCCCTTGCCGCGGCCCATCTGCTTCATCATGTCGGCCATCTGCCGGTGCATCTTTAAGAGCCGGTTGACTTCCTCGACCCTGGTGCCGGAGCCGGCGGCAACGCGCTTCTTGCGGCTCGCCTTGAGCAGGTCCGGATTGCGCCGTTCCTTCGCCGTCATCGACGAGATGATCGCCTCCTGCCGGCGGAACATGGCATCGTCGAATCCCATGGCGTCGATCTGCTTCTTGGCCTTGCCGATGCCGGGCAGCATGCCCATGACGCCGGACATGCCCCCGATCTTCTGCATCTGTTGAAGCTGCTCGGCGAGGTCGTTGAGATCGAAGACGCCCTTGCGCATGCGCTCGGCGGCCTTCGCCGCCTTCTCGGCGTCGAGGTTCTGCGCCGCCTTCTCGACCAGGCCGACGATGTCGCCCATGCCGAGGATGCGGCCGGCGATGCGGCCGGGATCGAAGTCCTCCAGCGCGTCGAGCTTCTCGCCGACGCCGATCAGCTTGATCGGCTTGCCGGTGACCGCGCGCATGGACAGCGCCGCGCCGCCGCGGCCGTCACCGTCGACGCGGGTGAGCACGATGCCGGTGATGCCGACGCGCTCGTCGAAGGATTTGGCGAGCGTCACCGCGTCCTGGCCGGTGAGCGAGTCGGCGACCAGCAGAATCTCATGCGGGTTCGTCACCCGCTTGATCTCCGCCATCTCGACCATCAGCGGCTCGTCGATATGGGTACGGCCGGCGGTGTCGAGGATGACCAGGTCGTAGCCGCCGAAGCGCGCCGCATTGAGTGCGCGCTCGGCGATGTCAACCGGCATCTGCCCCGCGACGATGGGCAGCGTGGCGACCTCCGCCTGCTCGCCCAGCACCTTGAGCTGCTCCTGTGCCGCGGGCCTGCGCGTATCGAGCGAGGCCATCAGCACCTTCAGCTTGCTGCGCTCGGACAGCCGCCGGGCGATCTTGGCGGCGGTCGTCGTCTTGCCCGAGCCCTGCAGGCCGACCAACATCAAGGCCACCGGCGCCGGCGCGTTGAGGTCGATCGCCTGGGCCTCCGCGCCCAGCATCTGGACGAGCTGGTCGTGGACGATCTTGACGACCATCTGGCCGGGGGTGACCGAGCGGATCACCTCCTGCCCGACGGCGCGCACCCTCACCTTGTCGGTGAAGGAGCGCACGACGTCGAGCGCCACGTCGGCCTCGATCAGCGCACGGCGCACCTCGCGCATCGCCTCGCCGACATCGGCCTCGCTGAGCGCGCCGCGCTTGGTCAGCCGGTCGAGGATGCCGCCGAGGCGTTCGGAGAGGGACTCGAACATCGCTGCTTAAGCTTCGCGTCTAGCCGCGCCGCTCTGCCATTGCCGCCGTGAAGACGTGCCGCACCGCGTCGAGCAGCCATTCCTGCCGGCGCGCGGCCTGTCGCGGCGCCACCTCAGGGTAGCGATCAGGGATCGGGGCAACTGTGTTCTTGCGAGCCATTTCATTCATCCTTCCAAGCAGTTATGCGCCCGCGGGCGCACCTGCGCTGGCGGACGCTGACCTCCGGGGTCCGGCCCCGGTCGGCTTTCTGCACTTCCGGCTCTTATCAGAGTCGGCGTCGGTTTAGTTGGCGGCGAACCCCAAGTCAATCAAGGGTGGCTCAGCTCCGCGCGTCCTGGGCAAACACCAGCACCGGCTTCTCCCGGTAAAGCTCCGGGAAGGTCGCCTTCAGCGCCGCGATCTTGGGTACGTCGAAGAAGAGGATGTAGCTCGGATTGATGTCGATCGTGGTGGCGGCGTCCTGGTGGTAGTCCTCGGCCTGGAAGAAGTTGGTATAGGGCGTCACCTCGGTGACGATCTTCTCCGGGAACGCCTTGGTGGCGTCGAGCTGGGCGATATAGGCCTTGGCCACCTTCGCCTGTTCGTCGCCCATGGTGAACAGCGCCGAGCGGTAGCTCGTCCCCATGTCCGGCCCCTGATGGTTGAGCTGGGTGGGGTCGTGCGCCACCGAGAAGAAGATCTGCAGCAGCTTGCCGTAGGTCACCTTGGACGGGTCGAATGTCACCTTGACCGATTCCGCGTGGCCGGTCGTCTCGGTGCCCACCTGCTCGTAGCTCGGATGGTCGACGGTGCCGCCGGCATAGCCGGCGATGGCGCTCTCCACGCCCGCGACGTGCTGGAAGACGCCCTGGATGCCCCAGAAGCAGCCGCCGGCAAAGATCGCCGTCTCGCTGCCTGCCGTTGCCGGCTCGTCGACCGCGGGCGGCGGAATCACCACCACCGGCCCGATCTTCTCGGCATTGGCTTCACTGCCGCCCATCAACGCGCCGAAAGCGACCAGCGCAAAAACACCGGCGGCTATCAGCGCCGGCGTCTTTGCGATCCGGCGGAACGACAGGATGTCGGAAGGTGTGGTCATGGCTGTCTCAGCCTCTCTCCGTTTGGTCCGGTGAAGTCTCAGGTCGTCGGCCAGGCGATGAAGCGCATTGCCACACCGTCCATGCAGTAGCGCAGGCCAGTCGGCGTCGGGTTTCCGGTTCTCATGTCCACTCCATCGGCGAAGACGTGGCCGAGATGGGCGTCGCAGAGCGCGCACCACACCTTGTGGCCGCCCTGCTGCGCCACGCCGGTGAGCACATTCTCTTTGGCGATCGGCGCCCAGAAGCTCGGCCAGCCCGTGCCGGAATCGAATTTCGTCTCGTTGGTGTAGAGCGCGTTGTCACAGCAGATGCAGCGATAGAGGCCGGCGGAAAAATTGTGTGAGTTCGGGCCGGTACCAGCCCATTCGGTGCCTTCCTGGCGCGTCACCTCGAAGGCTGTCACTGGACCCGCGGCCGGCGCGTCCTGGAGATAGGCGCGCCACTCGTCCAGCGTCTTGACCACCTTGTCGACGGTTTCAGAACCGAGGTTCTTACCGTCGTCGGAGAAGCGGATGATCGTCACCTTGCCCGGCTTTCCGATGGCTGATTCGGCGTTGGCCTGGGCGACGCCGGCCCAGCGCATGACCCCGCCCACCGCCGTCACGCCCGCAAGTGCCGCCGTCGACAGCAGGAACCGCCGGCGGGTCGTCTCGACTGGTCTGTCGCGCATGATGTCCTCTCCATGGGGCCGTCCGCTTCCTCCGATGGCCGGAATATAGGGGCAGCCGCACGACACGCCCCACTCAATTCGTCTTGAGGAAGCCGTGACGTCCGCTCAGGCGAGCGAAAAGGCGGCGATGGCGGCAGCGATCGCCGCGGCGATTGCCGTGAAGCCGGTGAGCAGCCTGCGGTCCTTGGCCGAGCGCGCCTCATCGGCATAGTCGAAGCGCTCGTAGCGGACGGCGGAAAGCGGCACGCCGGCTTTGCTGATGAGGTCACAGACGGCGCACATCATCGCACCCGGCCCGCACAGCATCGCCTTGACCTGGCTGCGATCGAGCCCGTCGAGCGCCTCGCCGATCACCGCTGCAGTCACCCGTCCGTGCCCGTAGCGCCAGTCCGCGCCGGCCTCCTCCGCGAGGAAGATCGCCTTGAGATCAAGCCCTCCGGCCTCCAGCACGATCCGCTCCGGCGCAATCATCGCCTGTGGCCGCATGCCCGCATAGATCAGCCGCACCGGCCGCCGGTCGCCGCGCGCCGCGAGCTCGCGCACCATGCCGAGGATCGGCGCGATGCCGACACCGCCGGCGATCAGCAGCAGCGGGTCCGCGGAATCTTCGTCGAGAACGAAGCTGCCGTGCGGCGCGTCGATGCCGACCCTGGTGCCCACCGGAATCGTCCCGATGCTGCCGGTGAAGTCGCCCGACTCCTTGATGATGAAGGAGAGGTCGTTGCCGGCCGAGGGCGCCGAGGCGATCGAGAAGGGGTGGTCGAACAACGGGAAGCGCTTGCCGCCGAACGCGATCCAGGCGAACTGCCCGGCACGATAGGCCAGCCCCTTGCCTGCGCCGTGGCTGAGCGTCACCTCCCACAAGCCCTCGGCGATCTTGCGGTTGCTCTCCACCCGCCATTTCGTCCGGACCATCCGCAAGGCGCGGTCGCCATAGACCGTGAGCGCGCTCGCGAGCACAACGATGGCGAGCATCGGCCACAGCGCATCGAGCGGGAAGAAGCGGGCATAGTGGCCGGCGCGCAGGATGTGCAGCACGAGGAACACCACCGCTGCCAGCGCCAGCAGGCCGTGGGTCGCCCGCCAAGCACCGTAACGCTTCAGCTTCTCGCGATTGAGCGCCATCACCACCAGCAGGATGGTCGCCGCGCCCGAGACCGTTCCGGTCAGGAAGCGCCGGTCGAAGAACACATAGAGCAGCCAGTCGATGCTGCGGGAGGGATCGGCCAGGATGTTCGGCATGATGAAGGTCAGCGGATGGATGATGATCATCAACACCAGCACCTGCGCCGACCATTTGTGGAAGGCCATGGTCACGTCGATGCCGATGCGCCCCGACAGGAACTCGAAGCGGCCGGAGGTGACGAATTGCAGCACCAGCGCGACACCGGCGATCATGCCGGTCGCCGCAGACGCCTCGCGCCAGGCGAGCCTGTGCGACCAGCCGGTGAGATAGGCCAGGACCAGCGGCGCCGTCAGCGCCGCCACATACAGCAGGGCCAGCCAGAACCCCGAAAGGCCGCGAAGACGCGGCGGAACACGTGCCTGCATGGTCACCAATCCGACCCGGCGTGGACCATCCCGATTGCCTGAACCATCCACGGCCCGGACGGACCAATTCCGACGCAGCAATTTGCAGCCGATTGCCGCACCCGTCGCCGCGCGGGACGACGCACAAAATAAAGGCCAGCGCAAAAACACGCCGGCCATCGACGGGGCCCCCGTCAAATCGGTTAATCAATCGTTAACGCCATTGCTAGGCGTGCGGCGTGACAAGGGCACGACAATCCCGTGACCGCCCCTGGTGGCTTCTGGCAATTTGCCCCCGCTTCCGCCATATAGAAGCGGAAAATCTGTGAATTTCTCTAGCTTTCGGACCCGCTGCCATGACGGCAAGGGCGATTCCTTTTCGCAAGATGAACGGCCTCGGCAACGAGTTCGTCGTGTTCGACGGCCGGCGCGACCCTGTGCGCCTGCCGGAAGGCGCCATTCGTGCGCTGGGCGCCCCAGGCGCCCTCGATTTCGACCAGATGATCACCATCGAGACGGCGCGAGAGGCGGGCGGCGACGCCTTCATGCGCATCCACAACCGCGACGGCGGCGAGGTCGACGCCTGCGGCAACGCCACGCGCTGCGTCGGCTGGCTGATCATGGGCGAGACCGGCCGCCCGAGTGCGACCATCGAGACCAATGCCGGCCTGCTGCGCGCCTATGACAGCGGCCAGCCGGAACTCATCACCGTCGACATGGGCCTGCCGCACTTCCGCTGGGACGAGATCCCGCTCTCCGAGGAATTCCGCGACACCCGCGCCATCGAGCTGCAGATCGGGCCGATCGACGATCCCATCCTGCATTCGCCCTCGGCGGTGAGCATGGGTAACCCGCACGCCATCTTCTGGGTGGACGACGTCGAGGCTTACGACCTCGGCCGCTTCGGCCCGCTGCTCGAGAACCACCCGATCTTTCCCGAGCGCGCCAATATTTCTCTCGCCCATGTCACATCGCCCACCGCGATCACGGTGAAGACCTGGGAACGGGGCGTCGGCATCACCCGCGCCTGCGGCACCGCCGCCTGCGCCGCCGCCGTCGCTGCCATGCGCAAGAAGCTGACCGAGCGGCGGGTGACGGTTACGCTGCCCGGCGGGCCGCTCGCCATCGAATGGCGCGACGACGGCCATGTCTGGATGACCGGGCCGGTGGAGACCGAGTTCCAGGGCACCCTCGACCCCGACACTCTGGCTTGGGCTGTCACCGCCAAGGGCGCGGCCTAGTGCAGTCGCCGCGCACCATCACTTTCGGCTGCCGGCTAAACGCGCTGGAATCCGAGGTCATGCGCCGCCGCGCCGAGGAAGCCGGCATGGGCGACGCCGTGCTCGTCAACACCTGCGCGGTGACGGCCGAGGCCGTTCGCCAGGCCCGTCAGGCGATCCGCAAGGCCCACCGCGACGATCCTCGCGCCCGCATCGTGGTGTCAGGCTGCGCCGCCCAGATCGACGCTGAGGCCTTCGCCGCCATGCCAGAGGTCGATCTCGTCCTCGGCAATGCCGAGAAGCTGCAGGCGCAAAGCTACGATTTCGGCCTGGCCACGGGCCCCCAAGTGCGCGTCAACGACATCATGTCGGTCAGGGAGACCGCCGGTCATCTGGTCGACGGGCTCGACGGCCGCACCCGCGCCTTCGTCGAGGTACAGAACGGCTGCGACCATCGCTGCACCTTCTGCATCATCCCCTATGGCCGCGGCAATTCGCGCTCGGTGCCGGCCGGCGCCGTGGTCGAACAGGTGCGGAAACTGGCGGAAAACGGCTATTCTGAGGTGGTGCTGACCGGCGTCGACATCACCTCCTGGGGCGCCGACCTGCCAGGCAGCCCGAAGCTCGGCAGGCTGGTGCGCACCATCCTCAGCCACGTGCCCGAACTCAGGCGCCTGCGCCTTTCCTCCATTGATTCCATAGAGATAGACGCAGAGCTGATGCGCGCCATCGCCGAGGAGGAGCGGCTGATGCCGCATCTCCACCTCTCGCTCCAGCACGGCGACGACACGATCCTGAAGCGGATGAAGCGCCGACATCGGCGCGACCACGCCGTGAACTTCGCGGCCGACATCCGCCGACTTCGGCCCGACATCGTCCTCGGCGCCGACCTCATCGCCGGCTTCCCGACAGAGAGCGAGGCGATGTTCCAGGCGAGCCTGTCCATCGTCGACGCGTGCGGGCTCACCCATCTCCACGTCTTCCCGTTTTCGCCGCGTCCCGGCACGCCGGCCGCACGCATGCCCCAGCTCGACCGGCGGCTGATCAAGGAGCGCGCCCAGCGCCTGCGCGAGAAGGGCGCGGCGGCGTTCGCTGCCCATCTTGCCGCCGAGCAGGGCGCCACCAGGCGCGTGCTCATCGAACGCGACGGCCGCGGCCGCACCGAGCACTTCACCGAAGCGACCATCGACGCCGGCACGCCTGGTGCGATCATTGCCGCGCGTATCACCGGCCGCACCGAGACCGCGCTCATCGCCACCGCCCTCCCCGAGGCGGCCTGATGGCGGAAGGCAAGGGGCTCTTCGGCCGCTTGCGCGGCGGCAAGCCGGCGCCGACCGATCCGCCGCCCGCCGAGGCGCCGACAGCGGACGCGCCGGCGCCGCGCCAGACCTGGTTCCAGAAGCTGAAGAGCGGTCTCTCCCGCTCCTCCGGCGCGCTCACCGAGCAGATCGCCGCGGTCTTCACCAAGCGCAAGCTCGACGCCGAAGCGCTGGAGGACCTTCAGGACATGCTGATCCGCGCCGACCTCGGCGCCGACACGGCGGCTAATATCACCAATGCGCTCAGCGCCGGCCGCTACGACAAGGAGATCACCGACGCCGAGGTGAAGGCCGTGCTGGCGCAGGAGATCGCCACGGCGCTGGCGCCCGTCGCCAGGCCCTTGGTCATCGACTCCTCGCTCAAGCCACATGTCGTCCTGGTCGTTGGCGTCAATGGCACCGGCAAGACCACCACCATCGGCAAGCTCGCGGCAAAACTCCGCGCCGAAGGCAAGTCCGTTGTGCTCGCCGCCGGCGATACGTTTCGCGCCGCAGCCATCGAGCAGCTGAAAATCTGGGGCGAGCGCACCGGCGCCACCGTCGTCTCCGGCGCCCAAGGCGCGGACGCCGCCGGCCTCGTCTTCGACGCGCTGGAGACGGCGCGCGACGAGGGCGCCGACGTGCTCCTGATCGACACCGCCGGCCGCCTGCACAACAAGGACGCGCTGATGGCCGAGCTGGAGAAGGTCATCCGCGTCATCCGCAAGGTCGACCCATCGGCGCCCCATTCGGTGCTGTTGACGCTCGACGCCACCACCGGCCAGAACGCCGTCAATCAGGTCGATATCTTCGGCAAGCGCGCCGGCGTCACCGGCCTGGTCATGACCAAGCTTGACGGCACCGCGCGCGGCGGCATCCTCGTCGCCATCGCCGCCCAGTACGGCCTGCCGGTGCATTTCATCGGGGTGGGCGAGGGCGTCGACGATCTCGAACCCTTCGCGGCGGAGGACTTCGCCCGCGCCCTGGCCGGCCTGTAGAGGAGGACATCATGAGCGACGGCGCCATCAACCTTGCGGAGAAGCTCACCACCTTCACCGAGATCTTCGCGCCGCGGACGCTGGCCGTTTACAACGGTCACGACATCATGGTCGCCAAGCTCAAGGGGCCCTATGTCTGGCACAAGCATGACGACACCGACGATTTCTTCCTGGTGCTCAAGGGCCGGCTTGCCATCGAGCTCCGCGACCGCACGGTGACACTTCAGCCCGGCGAGATGTTCATCGTCCCCAAGGGCGTCGAGCACCGGCCGGTCGCCGAGGAAGAGGTCCATATCCTGCTGATCGAGCCGACCGGCACGCCCAATTCCGGCGACCCCGCCACCGCCGCGCCAAGACGGCTGGCCTAGAGGCGAAAGCGAGAAACGATGGCCTTCGAACACGCCCCCAATGAGCCGCACACGGTCGAAGAGAAGAAGCTCAATCCCTGGCTCAAGCTGGTGCTCGAGCTGGGGCCGCTGTTGATCTTCTTCTTCGCCAATGCGCGCGGCGAGAAGCTCGCCGCGTCCTGGCCGGTGATCACAGCGCTCGGCGGGCCGATCTTCTTCGCCACTGCCTCCTTCATCGTGGCGACGGTGCTGGCGCTCATCGTCTCCTACGCGCTCACCCGCCGCCTGCCGCTGATGCCCTTCGTCACCGCCATCGTCGTGGTCGTCTTCGGCGGGCTCACGCTCTGGCTGCACGACGCTACCTTCATCAAGATGAAGCCGACCATCATCTACGTGCTTTTCGGCGGCGTGCTGCTTGGCGGCCTCGTCTTCGGCCGCTCGCTGCTCGGCTACGTCTTCGACGCTATGTTCAAGCTATCGGACGAGGGCTGGCGCAAGCTCACCTTCCGCTGGGGCGTGTTCTTCCTGGTGCTCGCCGTCCTCAACGAGATCCTCTGGCGCAACGTCTCCACCGACACCTGGGTCGCCTTCAAGGTCTTCGGCTTCCTGCCGCTCACCTTCGTCTTCGCGCTGGCCCAGATGCCGCTCATCAACAAGCACACGCTGGCGGAGGAAACCGAAGGGTCGTGAGCGTGTCGGCCGCTCTGCGCCCGCTCTCGCCACGGCTGACCGCGGCCCTTGCCGTGGTCATCGTCGCCGCCGGTGCGCTGGCCCTCGCCGCCATGCACCATCCGTGGATCTGCACCTGCGGCACGGTGAAGCTCTGGCATAACGGACTGAACACTTCGGAAGATTCGCAACACTTCGCCGACTGGTATTCGTGGACCCACGTCGAGCACGGTCTGCTGTTCTATCTCGGCCTCTGGCTCGTTGCCCGCCGGGCGCCTCTCTCCTGGCGCTTCATCGTCGCAGTCATCATCGAGGGCGGCTGGGAGGTTCTCGAAAACACGCCGTGGATCATTGATCGCTATCGCGCTGAAACGATATCGCTGAACTATTTCGGCGACAGCATCGTCAATTCGGTCGGCGACGTATTGTCGATGATGCTGGGGTTCCTCATCGCCTGGCGCCTGCCGGTTTGGTTCAGCGTCGCCTTCGCACTCGCCGTCGAGGTCGCGCTTGCATTGATTATCCGCGACAACCTCACCCTCAACGTCATCATGCTGCTGTGGCCACTCGACGCGATCCGTCAGTGGCAGGCAGGCGGCTAGATCAGATCGACGCCGACTTCGCCCGCGGCGGCACGAAGTTCCCTGTCGAGGGACGCCAGCGGCAATCGCCGACGATGCGCCAGCTCGAGATATGCAGCGTCATACACCGTCAAGCTGAACTGCTCGGCGAGAGCAAGTGTGGCGTTCCACGCCTGTCGGCTCGTTTCAGAATCGATTTCAATATCGAGGCGCGAGAGGTCGGCGAGCGCAAGATCGCGCTCCGATGCGGATACTCTGCCGCGCCGCATGCTCTGGACGAGGCTGTTCGCGACTTCAAGGTGCCAGACCGTCGGTACCACTCCACCGGATTCAACAACCGTGTCCAATGCCCGCTCCGCGATCGCGTCTCTTTCGTCGGGATAGATCCACGCAAGCGCGACTGAAGCGTCAACGACGATCACGGCCGGCCTTCATCACGGTAGCGCTTCCATTCCTCCCAATCGAATCGTCCGTGACCCATGGCTTTCGCGCGCTCGCGCATCCGTTGGGCGGCAGCGCGGGCGGCAATGCGGTCATGTGGTTCGTGAAAGGCCACAAGCTTCGCCACCGGCCGGCCACGACGAGTGATCACAATCTCCTCGCCGCGTTCGGCGCGCTCAAGCAAGGCCGACAGCTTGTTCTTCGCCTCAAAAGACCCGATTTCCATGGTAAACCATCTAGCTGACAAGCTAGCTTGATATAGCCCCTGCCGTTAGTGCCGGCAACTGCCCCCTCAGCCCTTGCCCAGCACCTTGGCGATTTCGGGCATGAGGTCCTTGGCGACCGTCTCGTCGGTGAGCGGGCCGATGTATTTCTTGGCGATGATGCCGTCGGCGCCGACCAGATAGGTCTCCGGCACGCCATAGGCGCCCCAGTCGATGAAGGTACGCCCCGTCTCGTCGACGCCGATGGCCGCGTAGGGGTTGCCCTGGTCGTTGAGGAGCGCCAGCGCGTTCTCCGGCTTGTCCTTGTAGTCGATGCCGACCAGGCGGATGCGGCTGTCCTTGGCGATCCGCTCCAGCACCGGGTGCTCCTGCCGGCAGGGCACGCACCAGGAGGCGAAGATGTTGACCAGAGTCAGGTGGCCGTCGAGGTCAGCGCGCGAAAGGCCCGCCACGCCGGCGCCGGCGAGCGCCGGCAGGGTGAAGTCGGGCGCCGGCTTGCCGATCAGCACCGAGGGCACGATATCCGGCCCGGTATGCGATTCCAGACGCGTCAGGAAGAGCGCCGCCAGCCCCGCAAACAGGATGAGCGGCAGCAGCATGACCGGCCGGAAGCGCGGCCCCTTGGTCGCGCCCGTCGCGGGCCCGCTCGTCTCCTCGCTCAAGGCGTCCTCCCCGCCGAGCGCCGGCGGACGCCTCGGGCTTCCAGCTCGGCCAGACGGCGCCTCTGCAGGCGTCCGTCAAGGACGATCCAGACGACGGTGACCGCGAGCACGACCGCCGTCACCAGATAGGCCGCGATGATGAAGCCGGCATGGGGCCACATGACGCTCAGCCTCCGGCGCCGGAGGCGGCCGCGATCTCCAGCGTGCGCACGCGCCGGCGCAGGATCTCGTTGCGGATCGCCATCGCCAGCAGCGCCGCGAACATCAGCGTCATCGCCGCCATCATCACGAACAGCGGGATGAGCATGGTGATGTCGATGGTCGGCCCGCCCATGCGGAAGATGCTGTCGCCCTGGTGCAGCGTGTTCCACCAGTCGACCGAGAACTTGATGATCGGCAGGTTGATGGTGCCGACCAGAGTGAGCACCGCCGCCGCGCGCGCCGCGCGGCCGGCATCGGGCATCGCCTGCCACAGCGCGATCAGGCCGAGATACATGATGAGCAGCACCAGCTCCGAGGTCAGCCGCGCGTCCCATACCCAATAGGTGCCCCACATCGGCTTGCCCCACAGCGAGCCGGTGATGAGCGCGATGAAGGTGAAGGCGGCACCGAGCGGCGCGGCGCTCTTGGCGGTCACGTCGGCCAGCGGATGGCGCCAGACCAGAGTCCCCAGCGAGGCCACCGCCATCACGCCATAGGCCAGCATCGACAGCCAGGCCGCCGGAACGTGGATGAACATGATGCGCACCGTCTCGCCCTGCTGATAGTCCGGCGGCGCCTCGAAGAAGGACAGGTAGAGCCCGACGGCGAGCAGCAGCGACGCCGCCCCCCACAGGATCGGCAGCGCCCGGCCGGAATAGCCGAGGAAACGGGTGGGGTTGGCGAGGTCGACAATGGCCATGAGCGTCGTTCTAGGGGCGGAATGTGGCTTCGGCAATGCATGCTGCCACAGGGACGCCATGCTAGATTGGCACAAATGCCAGCGGACGCCCTCGGGCTCTGGAGCCCCGCGTCCAACCAAGGAGTGCCTATGCGCGCTGCTTTTTCCGTTCTCGTCCTTGCCTCGATCCTCGCCGCGACCGCGGCCATTGCCGCGCCGCCGTCCGACGATGTCATCCGCCAGAAGATCGTGGGCAGCTGGGGTCAGACGCCCACCTGCACGGACGGCCACCTGACTTTCAACGCCGACGGCACGTTCTCGTCGGGGAGCGACAATCCCGACAACGACGTCAAAGGCACCTACACCATCGACAAGGGGCATCTCTCCGGCCAGAACGGCGACACCGACATGCCGGTCATGCTCATCGATTTCGATGGCGAGACGCTGCTGCTCGACGACGGCAGCGGCAGCCCCCAGCGCCTCGACCGCTGCCAGACGGCGCAGTAGGCCCTACTCCAGCCCGATCCTGAGCGCGGCGGCGCCGGCGACCGGCGCGACGACCAGACTGACCAGTGTCAGCGCCGCCAGGATCAGGAGCGGCGGCGCGATCGGCATCGGCCCGATCACCGCATAGGTGGCGCTCACCCCGAAGATCAGAACGGGGATGGTGAAGGGCAGGACCAGAACGGCGACCAGGAGGCCGCCACGGCCGAGTGCCGTCATCAGCGCCGCGCCGATGGCGCCGATGAGGGTGAGCGCCGGCGAGCCGATGAGGAGCGTGAGCGTCGTCACGCCCAGCGCTTCCGGCTCCATGCCGAGCAGCAGTCCGAGCAGCGGGCTCACCACCACCAGCGGCAGGGCGGTCGCAGCCCAGGCGCCGGCGCATTTGGCCAGCACCGTCACCTCCAGCGGCAGGCCGGAAAGCGCCAGCAGGTCGAGGCTGCCGTCCTCCTTATCCTCGCCGAACAGCCGGTCGAGGCCGAGGAGGGTGGCCAGCAGCACGCCGATCCACAGCATCGCCGGCCCGATCCGCGCCAGGAGCTTGAGGTCCGGCCCGACGCCGAAGGGCACCACCGTCACCACCGCCACGAAGAACACCAGGCCGACAAAGGCGGTGCCGCCGCTCTTCAACGACAGGCGCACCGTCTGCACGGCGATCGCGATGAAGCCGGCGATCATGGCGCCTCCAGTGCGAGCGTCGCCGTCGGCTTCAGCGGCAGGTCGCGGTGGGTGGCGGCAAGTGCCATGCCCCCGGCGGAGAGGTGATCGGCAATCAGCCTGCCGAGCCCGGCCTCGGCGAACGCGTCGAGCGCCGTCGCCGGCTCGTCCAAGAGCCACAGCACCCGCGGCGCCACCAGAAGCCGCGCCAGCGCCACCCGCCGCCGCTGCCCGGCCGAAAGCACCGCGGCATGCAGGTCGCCGAGCGGCTCCAGGCCGACGGCGTCGAGCGCCGCGTCGATGTCGCCGCCGCCCCACAGTTTCCGCCAGAAATCGAGGTTCTGCCGCACCGTCAGGCCCGGCTTCAGGGCATCGAGATGGCCGAGATAGTGGCTATGGACGCCGATTCCGGCATCCTCGGCGCCCTCCAGCACCACCGTCCCGGCGGTGGGCGCGAGCAGGCCGGCGACCAGCCTGAGCAGGGTCGACTTGCCGGCGCCGTTGGGTCCGGTTACGGCCAGCAACTCGCCGGGCGAAAGCGTGAAGGAGAGGTCGGCAAAGACCGGGCGCCCGCCGCGCACCGCCGCAAGCCCGGTCGCGGTCAGGCGCATGGCCGCTCGCGCCCCGCGCCGGACCGGAGCGCGCGAATCGCACGGCGTGGCCCAGCGGAATTCCGCTTGAACCCGCCGCCCGCCGCCCCATGATCGTCTGGCATCACCATGCGAGATTCACTATAAGGCCCGCGATCCACCTCGTCGCCACCAGAACCGGTCCGGCGCGCCGCATTGCCCCGCCGTCGTGGCGGCGGGCGCTTCACTGAATCCAGGGAGTATCAGGACGTGGCCACGTCGCTCGACAGCTTCAAATCGCGGCGCACCCTCACCGTCGGGAGCGCCAGCTATGATTACTACAGCCTTCCCGATGCCGAGAAGAACGGGCTGGCCGGCATTTCCCGCCTGCCCTTCTCGCTGAAGGTGCTGCTCGAGAACCTGCTCCGCCACGAGGACGGGCGCACGGTCACCGCCGACGACATCCGCGCCATGGCGGCGTGGCTTTCCACCCGCAAGAGCGACCGCGAGATCGCCTTCCGTCCGGCGCGCGTGCTCATGCAGGATTTCACCGGCGTGCCGGCGGTGGTCGATCTCGCCGCCATGCGCGACGCCATGGTGGCGCTCGGCGGCGACCCGGCGCGCATCAACCCGCTGGTGCCGGTGGATCTGGTCATCGACCATTCGGTCATGGTCGATGCCTTCGGCAACGGCATGGCCTTCGCCCACAATGTCGAGCGCGAATACGAGCGCAACGGCGAGCGCTATTCCTTCCTGCGCTGGGGCCAGTCTGCCTTCGAGAATTTCCGCGTTGTGCCGCCCGGCACCGGCATCTGCCACCAGGTCAATCTCGAATACCTCGCCCAGACCGTATGGACTGGCCAGGACGACGGCCGCGCCGTCGCCTATCCCGATACGCTGGTCGGCACCGACAGCCACACCACCATGATCAACGGCCTGGCCGTTCTCGGCTGGGGGGTGGGCGGCATCGAGGCCGAAGCCGCCATGCTCGGCCAGCCGATCTCCATGCTCATCCCCGAGGTCGTCGGCTTCCGCATGAACGGCCGGCTCCCCGAGGGCGTCACCGCCACCGACCTAGTGCTTACCGTCACCCAGATGCTGCGCAAGAAGGGCGTGGTCGGCAAGTTCGTCGAGTTCTACGGCGACGGCCTCTCCTACCTGTCGCTGGAGGACCAGGCGACTATCGCCAACATGGCCCCGGAATACGGCGCCACCTGCGGCTTCTTCCCGGTCGATAAGGATACGCTCGCCTATCTCAAGGCGACCGGCCGCGAAGCCGGGCGCATTGCCCTGGTCGAGGCCTATGCCAGGGCACAGGGCATGTTCCGCCAGGACGGAACGCCCGATCCGATGTTCACCGACACACTGTCACTCGATCTTGCCACCGTCGTCCCCTCGATGGCCGGGCCGAAGCGCCCGCAGGACCGCGTCGCGCTTTCCCGTGCCGACAGCGCCTTCGAGGCGGCGCTCGCCGATTTCCGCGACGTCAACAAGGGCGACGCGGCCTCCGACATGGACGAGGAAGGCGGCGGCTCGGTGCCCGAGCTCTATCGTTCGGCCACGGTCGAGGGCAGGAACTACAAGCTCACCGACGGCGACGTGGTCATCGCCGCCATCACGTCGTGCACCAACACCTCCAATCCGAGCGTGCTCGTCGCCGCCGGCCTGGTGGCGAAGAACGCCCATGAGAAGGGCCTCACGGCCAAGCCGTGGGTGAAGACGTCGCTCGCGCCCGGCTCGCAGGTGGTCACCGAATATCTCGCCAAGGCCGGCCTGCAGGAGCACCTCGACGCTCTCGGCTTCAACCTCGTCGGCTACGGCTGCACCACCTGCATCGGCAATTCCGGTCCGCTGCCGGAGGAGATCTCGGAGGCGATCGGCGCCAAGGAACTGGTCGTCGCCTCGGTGCTTTCGGGCAATCGCAACTTCGAGGGCCGCGTCAATCCCGACACCCGCGCCAACTATCTCGCCTCGCCGCCGCTGGTCGTCACCTATGCTCTGACCGGCACCATGCGCGTCAACGTCACCACCGATCCCATCGGCACCGGCAAGGATGGCCAGCCCGTCTACCTCAAGGACATCTGGCCGACCTCGAAAGAGGTCGCCGAGATCGTCCGCACCACCATCAGCCAGGAGATGTTCCGCACCCGCTACGCCGACGTCTTCAAGGGCGACCGCCAGTGGCGCAAGATCAAGGTTACCGGCGGCCAGACCTATGACTGGTCGGACGGCTCGACCTATGTGCAGAACCCGCCCTATTTCGACGGCATCACGATGACGCCGGAGCCGGTCGAGGACATCGTCGATGCGCGCGTCCTCGGCCTCTTCCTCGATTCGATCACCACCGACCACATCTCGCCCGCCGGTTCGATCAAGCGCGACGGGCCTGCCGGCGAGTATCTCATCTCGCATCAGGTGCGGCCGGTGGAGTTCAACTCCTACGGCTCGCGCCGCGGCAATCATCAGGTGATGATGCGCGGCACCTTTGCCAATATCCGCATCAAGAACCAGATGGTGCCGGGTGTCGAAGGCGGCGTCACGGTCCACCAACCCTCTGGCGACGAGCTGTCGATCTACGATGCCGCCATGCGCTACGCTGAGGAGAAGGTGCCGCTGGTCATCTTCGCCGGCAAGGAATACGGCACCGGCTCGTCGCGCGACTGGGCGGCCAAGGGCACGCGGCTGCTCGGGGTGCGCGCCGTCGTCGCCGAGAGCTTCGAGCGCATCCACCGCTCCAACCTGGTCGGCATGGGCGTCCTGCCGCTCACCTTCGCCGAGGGCATGTCGTGGAAGGCACTGGGCCTCAAGGGCGACGAGACGGTGACCATCCATGGCCTGGCCGCGGGGTTGCAGCCGCGCCAGACGCTCTCCGCCGCGATCACCTATGGCGACGGGCGCACGGCCGAAGTGCCGCTCACCTGCCGCATCGATACGCTCGACGAGCTGGAATATTTCCGCAACGGCGGCATCCTGCATTACGTGCTGCGCCAGCTCGCCGCGTAAGGCCCTGGAATTGCGGGCGCGAGGTTCCCCTGGCGCCCTCTCAAGCGAACGTGACTCGAACTTGACCCCCCTCGGCCATAGGTTGACTGTGGGCGGCTTGGGAAAAGCCGGAGGTTCCGGCACCCGCTGGGATCACGTGTGCAGGCCTCATGAAAAAGACGATTTCCGCGATTGCCTTCGGCGGTCTGATCGCCGGCCTACTCACCGCCGCCGTACCGGCCCAGGCCGAGATCAAGGGCGTCGTCGAGCTGTTCACCAGCCAGGGTTGTTCGTCCTGTCCGCCGGCCGACAAGCTGCTCGGCCAGTTGGCCCAGCGCAAGGACCTGCTGGCACTGTCCTACAACGTCGACTACTGGGACTATCTCGGCTGGCGGGACACGCTGGCCAGCCCCGACAACACCGAGCGCCAGCGCAACTACGCGCAGGCGCGCGGCGACGGCCAGGTCTACACGCCTCAGGCAGTGATTGACGGCCGCACCCACGCCGTCGGCTCCAACCAGGCCCAGATCGACGCGGCGCTCGCCAAATATCCCAATGGCCTGCCGGTGCATCTGTCGCTGTCCTCGACCGGCGATGCCGTCACCGTCAACATCGACGCCGCCGACCCGGCCGCCAAGGCGGCTATGCCGCACGCCACGCTGTGGCTGGTGATGTACGACCGCTCGGTCAGCGTGCCGATCGATCGCGGCGAGAACAGCGGCCGCACGATCACCTACAACGATGTCGTCAGAAAGCTCCGCCCGATCGCCATGTGGAAGGGCGAGGCAATGTCGGTCGATCTGCCCAAGAGCGAGATCAAGCAGGCCGACGTCAACCGCTGTGCCGTGCTCCTCCAGGCCGAGACCAAGGATGGCCTGCCCGGCCCGATCCTCGGCGCCGCCACCATCGATATGACTGGGACCTAAGAAGCGAATAGCAAGTAGCGAATAGCAGGTGACGCTCGTCTATTCGCTACTCCCTATTCGCTATTTGCTCTCCTACCCCAGCCCCTTCTCGATCAGCCTTGCGATGCGCGCCGCATGGTCGGCCGGATCGTCCGGCGCCTCGCCATCGAGGATCTTGGCCTCGCCGTAGAGGATCACCGCCGCATCGTCGAGCATCTCCGCCGCACCGCCCGCCACCCTGCCGGCCAGCGCCTTGATGAGACCGTGCGTCGGGTTGAGTTCGAGCACCGGTGCGGCATGTTTCTTGAGCTCGCCGGCGCGCGAAAGAATCTTCTCGAGCTGCCGGTCCGGTCCCATCTCCGGCGCCACCAGGCAGACCGCGCTTGCCGCCAGCCGCTTCGACACGCGCACGTCGCTGACCTTGTCGCCGAGCGTCTGCTTGAAGCGCGCGGCAAGCGTCGCCACGGCGCTCTCCGGCGCCGCCTCGTCCTCGCTCGCCCCCTCCGCCAGCGGGATCAGGTCGAGATCGGCCGACCCCTGCGTCACCGAATGGAACGGCTTGCCGTCGAAGCCCAGCGCCGTGCGCACCCAGAAGGCATCGACCGGATCGGAGAGCAGCAGCACCTCGATACCGCGGCGGGCGAAGCCTTCCAGCTGCGGGCTCGCCTGGATCGCCGCCGCGTCGTCGCCGAGCGCGTAATAGATCGCCGTCTGGTTGGGCCGCATGCCGGCGACGCAATCGGCGAGGCTGCGCCACGCGCCGCCGCCGGTGGTCGTCTTGAAGCGGGCGATCTTGTAAAGCGCGTCGCGCCGCTCGGCGTCCTCGTAGAGGCCCTCCTTGAGCACCGCGCCGAAGGCCTCCCACACCTTCTCGAAGGTTTCCTTGTCCTCCTGCGCCAGCTTGTCGAGTTCGCTCAAGATGCGCGAGGTCACCGCCTTGCCGATCGCCGCCAGCACCGGATTGGTCTGCAGCATCTCGCGCGAAAGGTTGAGCGGCAGATCCTCCGAATCGATCACGCCGCGCACGAAGCGCAGCCACGCCGGCAGGATGTCGGCCTCGCCGGTGATGAACACCCGGCGCACATAGAGCTTGATGCGCCCCTTGCGCTCCGGGTCGAACAGATCGAACGGCTTCATCGACGGCACGAAGACGAGCACCGAATATTCGCTGCGCCCCTCGGCCCGGTAGTGGATGGTCAGCGCCGGCTCGTCGTACTGGCCGCTGACATGGCCATAGAACTCGGCGTACTCCTCCTTGCCGACCTGCGCCTTCGGCTTGCGCCACACGGCGCTGCCGTCGGCGAGCGTCTTCTCTGCCGCGCCGTCGCCAACCTTGAGCGCGATCGGCACCGGCACATGCGCCGAATAGGCGGCCACAACCCGTTCGATGGTCGCGGCTTCCGCATAGGTCTTGGCGTCGTCGAGGAGTTCGATGACCACCCGCGTGCCGCGCGTCGGCGCCTCTCCGAGGTCGACCGCCTCGACGCTGTAGCTGCCCTTGCCGTCCGAGCGCCACAGCCACGCCTCGTCCGCGCCGGCCCGCCGCGAGGTGACCGTGACTTGCCTGCCCACCATGAAGGCCGAGTAGAAGCCGACGCCGAACTGGCCGATCAGTGTGCTTTTGTCGGTGTTCTCCGGCAAGCTTTCCAGGAAGGCGCGGGTGCCGGACTTGGCGATCGTGCCGAGATTGTCGATCAGCTCCGCGCGGCTCATGCCGATGCCGTTGTCCTCGACCGTCAGTGTGCCCGCCACCTTGTCGGCAGACAGCACGATGCGGAATGGTGATTCGTCGGCCGCCAGCTCCGGCTCCGACAGGGCCAGCGTGCGCAGCCGCTCGCAAGCGTCGGCGCCATTGGAGATCAGTTCGCGCAGGAAGACGTCGCGGTTGGAGTAGACCGAATGCACCATCAGGTGCAGCAGGCGGGAGACCTCCGCCTCGAAGGCTCGGGTCGTCGGCCCTTCGCCGCCGGTCGCTGTCTCGCCCTCGGCCATGTCGTTTCCCTGATGTCTTTTTGAAGGCTTTGCTGGGCGAGATATCGCCGCTGGCGCCGCGGCTTTCAAGCCTTGGCGGGCGGCACCGCGAGCCCAAAACGCAAATTGGCCGGCACGAGGCCGGCCAATGTTGCCGCATCTTACGAAACGCGAGGTCAGGGATTCGGCCCGACGAGAAACCTCGGGGGGCTGGGGGGCTGAGAAACTACCGTGGTCTCCGCCGGACCGAACCGTCTGAGGCAACGATCGAATCATCGCGCCGCAACGTGTTCTGGCGGCGGCGGAAAAAGGGCAAAATCGTGGAATTGCACAGGGCCCCGTTCCGGCGCCGCCATACCCGTCTTGCGACAAACCGGCCGAATTCCGCGCTCTTGCCTTGCCTCGAAAACGGGACAATCATGACGGCGGGATGACACGGGAAAGACCATGAGCGAGACGGAAGACAAAGAGCCGTCCGGCGGCCGGGCGAACCTGATCGCCCTCGCCGCCAGGCCAACAGCCCCACCCTCCGGGCCAGTCGGCTTCGATCGTCAGGAACTCAATCAGATTCTGGACGTCTACGGCCGCAAGGTTGCCGATGGCGAATGGCGCGACTATGCCATCGACTGCGAGAGGGACCAGGCCGTCTTCTCGATCTTCCGCCGATCCTCGGAAGTTCCGCTCTACCGGATCGTCAAGCAGCCGCGTCTGGCGCGCCGCCAGGGCCTGTGGTCACTGGTCACCGCCACCGGCCTGATCCTCAGGCGCGGCCACGACCTCGCCAATGTGCTGAGGGTCATCGACCGGCGACTGAAGATCGTCGCCTGAAGGCCTTCAATTGCTCCGTAGCCGCGGACGCCTCGCTACCGTGTCGGCTGCGTCTCGGCGCCGCGCCCGAGTGGGCGCTGCATGATCACCGTGTCCAGCCAGCGGCCATGCTTGAAGCCGACGTCCTTGAGCGTGCCGATGAGCTCGAAGCCGGCCGCCTTGTGCAGGCGGACCGAGGCTTCGTTGGCCGAATCGCCGATCACCGCCACCATCTGGCGGAAGCCCAGGACGACGGCCTCGTCGATCAGCCGGCGGAGCAGCGCCCCGCCGATCCCCTGGCTGCGGGCCTCGACCGCCAGATAGATCGAATCCTCCACCGTGTGGCGATAGGCCGGACGGTCCCGGTAGGGCCCGGCATAGCCGTAGCCGAGCACCGTTCCCGCCCGTTCGGCGGCCACATAGGGATAGCCTTCAGCGACAAGGCGCGTGAACCGCGCCGTCATCGCCGCCTCGTCCGGCGGCACCACCTCGAAGCTCGCCGTGCCCACCGCGACCGCCTCGGCGTAGATTTCGGTGATCGCCGGAAGATCGGCCGTTGTCGCCGGCCGGATGACGATATCGCTCATCTTTGCCGCCCTCACAAAACAAAAGGGCGCGGTTGAACCGCGCCCTTTTCAATCAGATCGTGTCATCTCCGCCTAGTTGCGGCCCTGGCCAAACAGCCGGAGCAGCATCAGGAACAGGTTGACGAAGTCGAGGTAGAGGCTGAGGGCACCCATGATCGCCTTGCGGCCGGCCACCGTACCGTCGTCGCCGACATAGTAGATTTCCTTGATCTTCTGGGTGTCGTAGGCGGTGAGCCCCGTGAACACCAGCACGCCGATTATCGAGATGGCGAATTGCAGCGCGGTCGAATGCCAGAAGATGCCGACGATCGACGCGAGGATAATGCCGATCAGGCCCATGAACAGGAAGGAGCCCATGCCGGTCAGGTCGCGCTTGGTGGTGTAGCCCCACAGGCTCATCGCGCCGAAGGTGCCGGCGGTGATGATGAACACCTGGGTGATGCTGGTCATCGTGTAGAGCAGGAAGATCGATGACAGCGTCACGCCGAGCAGCGCCGCATAGCCCCAGAACGTCCCCTGTGCCGCGCCGACGCTCATCTTGCTGATGCGGAAGCTGAGGAAGAACACCATGCCGAGCGTCACCAGCATCAGCACCCACATCAGCCCGCCATAAAGCGCAGAGCCGAAGCTGGTCAGCATGATGCCGTTCGGCAGCGTCGCCGCCGCGGAGGCCGGATCGGTCGTCGTGGCCAAGGAGTAAGCCAGGAACGCGGCGACGCCGGTGATCAACAAGCCGCTGGCCATGTAGTTGTAGACGCGGATCATGTGGGCCCGGAGGCCCGCATCGACCGCACTCTCAGCGCCGCGCGCGACCGTTGCGCCGAAGCGGGGCTGGTTGTCGTAATTCGCCATCGAAATGTCCCTCTTTTCGTTGCAAGCCGGCGCGGCCCTTGGGGCCCTGGCGCACGTGCGAACAATATGGGCCGTGGCCCTAGGCTAAACAAGTACCATGACAGGAGCTTAATGAACGGTGAGTGGCCGAAATCATGGCAAAAAAAGGCCCCTTCACCCCCTTTACAGACCGGCCGCGAAGCAGCGAGTCTGCTTGCAGGACGACAGCCAGCCGGGAGACACGCTTGTGCCGCGCCTCTTCACCGGAGTGGAAATCCCCCTGGGGATCGCTGAGCGCTTATCCTATCTCCGCGGCGGCCTGCCCGGCGCCCGCTGGATCAGCACCCAGAACTACCACCTGACGCTCCGCTTCATGGGCGATATCGATATGATCGCCGCCGAGGCCATTGCCGAGGCGCTGGCGCGGGTACGCCGCGTCGCCTTCTCGCTGCGCATCACCGGGGTGGGCACGCTCGGCACGCGCAAGCCGCACGCCATCGTCGCACGGGTCGAGCCGTCGCCGCCGCTGACCGAGCTCCAGGCCGAGCACGAGCGCCTGATGCAGCGCATCGGCCTGCCGCCGGAAGGGCGCAAGTACACGCCCCACATCACCCTTGCCCGCCTGCGCCATGCCAATACCCGCGACATTGCCGATTATCTGACGCTGCGCGGCGGCTTCTCCACCGGGCCTGTCGAGGTCGATCGCTTCGTCCTGTTCTCCTCGCGCGATTCGGTCGGCGGCGGGCCCTATGTCGTCGAGGAGAGCTATCCGCTGATCCCCCAGGACGGCGACACGGCGCGCCTGACGGCCTAGCCAAAGCACGGTTTCGGCCGATGCTTGCGGCGGCCGGTTTGCCGCCCCATCTTTCCGAGGATCTGTCAGGCGGAGAGGAGCACGATGACCAAGGTGCTGTACGGCGAGATTCTAGGGCCCGAAGAGGAAATCCGGCGCGAACATCGCGTGCGCAGCAAGTTCTGGGCGACCTTTCGCAAGGCCGCCAGCGTCATCCCCTTCGCCGAGGACCTTGTCGCCTCTTATTATTGCGCCTTCGACCCGGCAACGCCGACCCGCGTCCGCGCCATCCTCATCGGCGCGCTCGCCTATTTCGTCCTGCCGTTTGACGCCATTCCCGATTTCATCGCCGGTCTCGGCTTCACCGACGACCTGACCGTCCTCATCGCGGCGATCGCCACCGTCGGCGCCCACATCACTCCGGCCCACCGCGCCGCCGCCAGGCGCGCGCTTGACCAGACGCAACTCTGAAAAGGCGCTTTCCCGCGCCAGTCCACATTGTCGTCGAATTCCACCGGTTTAGGTTGGATCGGGGCGTCTCGAGTCGGGAAATCCCGCTTTCCCGGATTGCCGGACCCTTCACGAAATAGTAACTCCCGTGGGCGAAGTTTAATAAATGTTTAGCGAATCGGATAAACCGAGGGCGACGGACCAACGTCCCTGTGAGAGGATGATGAAGCCACCCATCTTGCTCCTGGCCGGCGCTCTCATTGCGTCGACAAGCTGGGCCGCCGCGCAGACGCCGACCCCCATCGCCACCTTCAAGGCCTGGGGTGCCTACTCCTCGACCGAAGGCAGCGACAAGACCTGCTTCGCGGCATCGCAGCCGACAAGCTCGAAATATTCGAGAACGATCGGGAGCCGCGGCGACACCTATTTCATGATCACGACGATTCCGTCGAAGAGCATCAAGAACGAGGCGAGCACCATCATCGGCTTTCCCTTCAAGGCCGGCAGCGACGTGACCGCCAACGTCGATGGCACCGATTTCAAGATGTTCTTCAACGACGCCGCCGGCGAGACCGCGTGGTCGGTGCCGGACACCGAGCCCACACTCATCGATGCCATGAAGAAGGGCACCAAGCTGACCGTCAGCAGCACGTCGAGCCGTGGCACCGACGTGACCGACACCTACTCTCTGTCGGGCGTCACCGCCGCGCTCGACGCCGTCGCTAAGCAGTGCCCGTAGCGGCACCGGCTGCCCAACGGTAACTGCGACCGCGCCTGCCGGACGTCAGACGACCTCGGTTTCGTCTCCCATCGCCCGGATCGCATCAGCGAGTTCCAGAGTGCGCCGCGCCACACGCTCGTGCAGGCGCTCGACCATCCGCCCGTCGACCGTGATGACGCCCTTGCCCGAATTGTCGGGCGCGGCGAAGGCCTCGATCACCTTGCGTGCCCAGGCAAGCTCCTCAAGCGAGGGAGCGAAGGCGGCATTGGCAACCGCCACCTGGTCCGGGTGGATGACGGTTTTGCCGTCGAAGCCGAGGTCGCGCCCCTGCAGGCACTCTTCCGCCAGCCCGCGGCTGTCGTCGAGCTTGTTGAAGGTGCCGTCGAGCACGGCCAGCCCGTGCGCTCGCGCCGCCAACACCACCTGGGCGAGATGGGGCAGCATCGTCGCTCGACCCGGCCGGATGGCACCGCCGAGTTCGGCGGCCAGATCATTGGTGCCGACCACGTAGCAGGTGACCGCCGGTGCCGGCATGGCGGCGATCGCGCCCATGGCGCTGGCGTTGAGCACTGCCGCCGGCGTCTCGATCATCGCCCACAGATTCATCGTCTTGGGCGCGTGCGCCGCGGCGAACGCCGCCCGCGTCCGCCGCACGTCGTCGGTGCGCGACAGCTTCGGCACCAGAATCGCGTCGGGCTTGGCCGCGGCCATGGCGGCGATATCGCGGGCGATCCACGGCGTGTCGAGGCCGTTGACACGCACGACGATCTCGCGCCGTCCCGTGGTCAGCTCGCTGACCAGCGCGGCGACCGCGTCGCGCGCCGTGTTCTTGCGGTCCGGCGCCACCGAATCCTCGAGGTCGAGGATGAGCACGTCGGCTGCAATGCTCCTGGCCTTTTCGAGCGCGCGCGCGTTCGCCCCGGGAACGAACAGCGCACTTCGCCGCGGGCGCAGATCTGCCGGCATCGCGTTTTCCTCCCAGCCTCGCCACAGACACTAGTCCGCTGCCCGGCTTTGCTCCACTGTCAACTTGCCGGTCGGCGACGACGGGCATTGGGGAGAGCGGGCCGCCGCATGGGCAAACCGTCGGTTATCGTCGTCAACAGCCTGGTCGCCCGCGGCGGCGTCGGCGGCCGGGCGAGCGTCTTCGCGTTGGAGCGTCTGGGCTTCACGGTGATCTTCCTGCCGACTGTGGTGCTGCCCTGGCATCCCGGCCACGGCCGCGCTGCGCGCCTGGAGCCGGATGCGGCGACCTTCGCGGCCTTGCTCGACGACATCGCCGGCGCCGCCTGGCTCGGCGAGGTCGGCGCCGTGCTCACCGGCTATTTCGGCCATGCCGATCAAGTGGCGCCGAGCGCCCGCCTGGTTTCAGCGGTCAAGGCGGCGAACCAACGGGCCATCCACCTCTGCGACCCGATCATCGGCGACACCGGCGGCCTCTTCCAACCGCAAGCCGTGGCGATTGCCATTCGCGATTACCTGCTGCCGCAGGCCGACATCGCCACGCCCAACGGCTTCGAACTCGGCTGGCTCACCGGCGCCGCCACGGACACCCGACCCGATATCGTCGCAGCCGCGCGTCGCCTCGATCCGCGTGAGGTCGTCGTCACCTCGGCGGCAACGGATGAGGCCCGGCAAACCATCGAGACGCTGCTCGTCGGCCCGGCATCGGTCGTCTCCCTCACCCATCGCTGGACCGTCGCCAATGCGGTGCACGGCACCGGCGACCTGTTCGCCGCGCTCTATCTCGGCCACCGCCTTGACGGCGCCGCACCCGAGGCCGCCGCCGCCGGCGCCGCCGGCACCGTCTGCGCCATGGTCGAGGCGGCGAACCGCGACGGTCTCGACGAAATGCCGCTGGCGGCCGGTCAGGAGACCATCGCCGCACCGGCCGGCGGCGTCACCATCGAGAAACTGACGGACTAATTCTCGCGGCGGAAGACGCCGAAGCGGAAGCCGAGATAAGACGCGGCGGTGGCGATGCCGGTGCTGACCACCAGCGCGGCGAAAGGCCATGTCGCCGGCCAGACCAGCAGGATCACCGCATAGATGGCGTAATTGAGCGCGTTGGCGCTGCCGGCAACCATGGCAAAGCGGGCGAATTCGCTCAAGCGCGGCGGCGCTGCGACGGCGAAAGTCACGTTGCGGTGCATCAGCCAGGCCCACACCATGGCGCAACCAATCGAGACCGCGCGGCTGACAAACGGGCTGAGCCCGGCGAGATGGATGAGCGCCGTGTTGATGCCGGCATCGACCAGAAAAGCGCTGCCGCCGGAGAAGATGAAGCCGCCCCAATGGCGGAAGGAGCGATAGTCGAGCGGCGCGCGACCCTCGGCCATGTCAGCCGGCCGCCCAGGGAAAGCCCGCCGCATCGCGGGTCGTGACGTGCCAGATGAGATCCGGCAGGCCGTCATGCTCCGACAGGAAAGCGTGCTCTTCCGGCCGCCGCGCGGCGATCTCGTCGGCCACCCCCGGTTCGTCGCCGGCAAGGCCCGGATGGCACATGATCATCGGCCGGGCACCCGGCGCGACCAGGAACCTCTCGAATTCCGTGGCATAGGGCAGCGCGCCGAAGGTCGAGTAGCCGGAAAAGCCGCGATTGGTGGCGAAGCCCGCCGCCTCCATCGCCTGCCGGAAGCCGAAGGCGAGCATCGCCGCCGTCAGCGCCTTGCCGGCCACGAGCCTGCGCCTGAGGATCGCAGCAGGCCGGTCGGCGGGATCGCGGATCAGCGGACCGCCGGCCGGAAAGCGCCGCTTCAGTGCCGCGGCCAGCGCCGCGCGAATGCCGGGCAGGGCGTGAACGTGGTGATGGCCATCGACGAAATCGGGCGGCACGCCGGCCACCGCCTCGAAGCGGTCGAGCTGGCGCTCGATCTCGCCGGCGACTTCCTGCGCATCTATCGCCCGACCGACCGCCCGACCGACCACGCGATCGGGCGGCGGCAATTGGCCATCCGGTGCGAGCTTGGGCATCGCCCCGAGCGGCGCCCCGAAGGTGAGGTTGAAGTGGAGGCCGAGGGCGAAACGGTCGCGGAGCGCCATGGCCCGTGCCGCCACCGCCGGCCAGTGGGGCATGTTGACCATGGCGCTGCTTGCCGACAACCGGCCGGATTCGGCCAATTGCAGGATGCCGTCCGATATGCCCCTGGTCATGGCGAAGTCGTCGGCGCAGAGGATGACCGGCACCGGCGCCGTCATGCCGACCTCTTCGCCGGTTTCACCCTAGGCTCGGCGCCGACGTCGGCGGCCAAGCCGACTTCCTCGGCAACCACGTAGAGCGGCCGCGCCTTCACCTCTTCATAGATGCGCGCCAGGTATTCGCCGATGACGCCGAGCGACACCAGCTGCACCCCGGCGAAGAACATGATCGACACGATCAGCGAGGGGTAGCCGGGCACATCGATGCCGACGAAGATGCTGCGCACGGCGAAATAGATGCCGTAGCCGATCGCCACCAGCGAGATCAACGCGCCGACATAGGACCACACCTTGAGCGGCAGGCTGGAGAAGGAAACAAAGCCATCGATGGCGAAACGCGCCAGGCGCAGGAAATTGAAGCGCGAAATGCCCGCCCGCCGTTCGCCGTAGTCGAACGGGATGAAGGTCGGCGAGAAGCCAATCCAAGCATAGAGGCCCTTCGAGAATCGCGTGCGCTCGTCGAGGCGATTGAAGGCGTCGACGGCCTTGCGGTCGAGCAGCAGGAAATCGACAATGCCGACCGGCAGCTGCGTGCGCGCGATGTGGTTGAAGACCGAATGAAACATCTGCGACACGCCGCGCCTGAGCGCGCTGTCATAGCGGCGGCTTTCGCGCTTGCCAAAGATGACATCGGCCCCCTTGCGCCATTCCGCGACGAAGTCCGCAATCATCGCCGGCGGATGCTGCAGGTCCGCATCCATGATCACCACCGCATCGCCCTTGGCGTTGCGGAGCCCGGCGGCGATGGCGATTTCCTTGCCGAAATTGCGGCTGAAGGAAATGGCCGTGAAGCGCGGATCGGCGGCGTTCAGATCGCGGATGCGCGCCAGCGTCCCGTCGCTCGAGCCATCGTCGACAAACAGCACCGACCAGGCGAAATCCTGCCCGTCGAGGCATCTGGCGATTTCCGCGACGAGCGCGTCGAGACCGTCCGCCTCGTTGAGGACGGGAATGACGATGGTGATCTCCCGCCGGGCCATGTTGGCGATTTTCCCAAGGGCTGCCGAACCTTAGCCGCCGGAGCCCCTAGCACAGTCCTGCGGCGGGATGAAGAAGTAGTGATAGGTCATGGTTGCTCCGCTGAAGGTGCGCAGCAGGGGCAGGGTAAGCGACCGCTGGTCGGTGATGGTCATGCCCGGCAGGGCGGCGACGTCGGCAGCGGAGATCGGGATGGCGAAAGACGACGATGGCGCCCTCGCGCTTCAGCAGCGCCGGATCGAACCATGGAGCCGACGGCGATGTCCTCCATGGGGATGCCGGCCGCGACCCGATCGCCGAGATCGCCATGCCGTGCGCGCTCGGGCGGTCGCCGAGGAAGTAGCCTGGCCCGCAGGAATAATGCTGGCGCCAGTCCTTCACCACGATCTCGGCGGCCTGGGCACTTGGCTCCTGCATGTAGTTGTGGCTGGTGAAGATGCCGTACACGACCAGCGAGATGACGAAGACGGCAAGCGCGGTCAGCCCGGCGGCAACGACGGTGGCGCGCGCCGCCTGCGGCCAGGTCGCCGGGTTGAGGGCGACATAGGGCGCGCCGGCGATGACAAAGAATCCGAAGAGCGGCGCGCCATAGCGATGGTTGAGGGCCGTTCCGAGACCGAGAACGAGGGCAAACAACACGGCGACCAGCGCCAGCGCCAGCACGAGGAGAAAGCGCCTTGTGGCGGCGGTCGCGGCCTCGCCCTCGGGGTGCCGGTCGAGTTTGCAGTTGCGGGAGAGGAAACCGGCGCCGAGGATGATCCAGCCGGGCGCCAGAAAGAGCAGCGCGCCACCGGCAAACATGGCGAGGCCATGCAGGCCGCCACCAAGGCTCGGTCTCGACAGCGCGAACTGCTCCGCATAGCTGATGGCATTGGGATGCGCCCTGAGGGCGATGAGATGCGGAACGACGAGCAGGACGCCGACGGCGACGGCCATATAAAGGCGTGGATTGCGCCAGATGTGGCGATACTCGGCGACGGCGAGCGTGGCGATGGCGCCGGCGGCGAAGAGCAGTCCGGCGGTGTATTTGGTCAGCACGGCGGCGGCCGACCAGACCCCGAATGCCAGCCAATGGCCGAGAGCGTCGGTGCGTTCGGCACGCAGCAAGTGGTAGACAATCGCCAGCCAGATGGGCACCTGCAGGATATCGGCGTTGAGCGCATAGGAGAGCGGCGCCAGCTGGAAATAGAGGCTGGTGGCATAGAGGAAGGTGAAGAATGCGGCACGCTCGCGATCGACAATAAGGCGCAGCGTTGCATAGAGGTAGGCGACGCCGATGGCGTTGAGGATCTGCCCGACGAAGATGGCAGAGGCGGCGTTGGCCGGCAGGACGAGTTCGGTCAATCCGCCGATCCACGCCATCATCGGGGGGTGCTTCTGGGTGGCGAGCGGAAAGAAACGGCCCCAGGCGAAGAGCTCGCGCGTGTCGATCATCGCGGTTGGGAAGACGATCAGCGCCAGCGCCAAAGGCACCAGGAAGGCTGCCGCGCCGACGATCACCATCCACTTCTTCGACGTCACAGCGGCATGCCCTCTGCCCGCAGCGGGCCCGCGATGGTAGCCCGCTGACCGGGCGTCCTCAAGCATCGCCACCGACGCGTTGCATGGCCCAATCCTCCGCACCCGGCACTGTGAGGTCCCTAACAACCGGCAGCCAATGGCGCCCCCATCTCCTTCTCATCGAGGACGGCACCGCCGCCCGGAGGTGAAGGAGGAGAGAGACAGGTTTCCAAGAACAGGCTGCGGCTGCGGTTTCGTCGCCCACGACGAACAGGGTTACGTCCTCCCTCCCCGCAACCCCTTGCAGTCGCATGCCAGCCGCCGCCGGTCGCCCCCCGGCGGCGGCATCTTTTTGCCCGCTTGACAGGGGTGCCGAAACGACATAACCAATAAGTTATAGAACTGAATGGTTATGTCTATGACCCCCGCCGAACTCGACAATACTTTCAATGCCTTGGCCGACCCCACCCGGCGGGCGATCCTCGCCCGTCTGATGCAGGGCGAAGCCACCGTCATGGAGCTGGCGAGGCCCTTTGCCATGAGCCAGCCGGCGATCTCCAAGCACCTCAAGGTGCTGGAGCGCGCCGGGCTGATCTCGCGCGGCCGGGAGGCGCAGAAGCGCCCCTGCCGGCTGGAGGTCGCGCGCTTCGCCGAGGCGACCGGCTGGCTCGAGCCGTTTCAGAAACGCCTTGAGGGCAATTACCGGCGCCTCGACACGCTGGTCGACCTGTTGAAAGCCGGCGGCCGCTGATTGGAGGGACCACCAGATGACCGGAATCACCCCATTCCTGTGGTTCGACACCGAGGCCGAGGAAGCGGCGAATTTCTACGTCGCGATCTTCGAGGATTCGGCCATCACCTCTGTCAGCCGCTACGGCGCGGAAGGCCAGGAGATCCACGGCAAGCCGCCGGGCTCCGCCATGGTCGTCAACTTCCGCCTGCGCGGACAACCCTATATGGCGCTGAACGGCGGGCCGAACTTCCAGTTTAGCGAGGCGATCTCCTTCATGGTGCACTGCAAAACCCAAGGCGAGGTCGATCACTTCTGGTCGCGCCTCGGCGAAGGTGGCGAGCCGGGACGCTGCGGCTGGCTCAAGGACAAATACGGCATCTCCTGGCAGATCGTGCCGGACGCCCTCGGCGAGCTGCTGCAGGACAAGGACCGTGCCGCGGCCGGCCGCGCCATGAACGCCATGCTCAAGATGGCCAAGATCGACATCGCCGCGCTCGAACGCGCCTTTGCCGGCTGAGGGACCACCGATGCAGCCAGAACTGGTCGTCGCGACGCCCAACGACTTCGAAGTGGTCTGCACCCGCGTCTTCGACGCGCCGGCCCGCCTCGTCTTCGACTGCCATACCAGGCCGCAACTGGTCAGCCGTTGGCTGCTGGGGCCGCCCGGCTGGTCGATGCCGGTCTGCGAGATCGACCTCAGCGTCGGCGGCCGCTTCCGCTATGTCTGGCGGAACGACGAGACCGGCAAGGAATTCTGCGTCATCGGCAGCTATCGCGAGATCGCCGCGCCGACGCGCATCGTCCATCTCGAAACCTTCGAAGGTGAGGACATGCCGGAGGCGCTGGTCACCACGCTGTTTGCAGAAGCGAACGGCCGCACGACCATGACATTGACCATCAGCTACCCCTCGCGCGCGGTCCGCGATACGGCGCTCGCCACCGGCATGACTGGCGGCATGGCGCAGAGCTATGACCGGCTGGACGGCGTTCTGGCTTCCCCACCGGCCTGAAGCGCTCGATCAGTTCGCGTCCGGCTCTGCCTGGAAAACGGCGAGCACCAGCCCAGTGCCGCCGATGAGTTCCAGCCGGTCGTCGGTCACCCGCCACTGCGCTACCTTGGGCAGCGCCGCCAGGATCGCCTCTTCCTGCTGCCACAGCGTGGCGCAATACATGCGCGTCGTGGCGACCCGGCCGAAGGTCAGGAAGCCGCCGTCGACAACGTAGCCGCCGGCGAAGCTGTTGCACCCGGTTCCGCCGGTGACCCGCCCCTCGGCATCGAGAAGGATGAAGGGCTCGCGGCGGTCGACATCGGCCGCCACGCCACCGATCGAGACCAGCCGCCAATGGGTGCCAGCCAGACTGGCATCGGCCGCACTGGCGGAGACGGCGCTGAGCCCGCCGGCAAGGATCATGAGGCCCGCGGCCCTAGTCAGGGATCGGAAGAAGGATCTTGCCAGCACTGCGCGACTCCGGCTGCCCCCGGCATCCCTCACGACGCCGAGAACAACGCGAAGATTGCGGCGATACGCGGGCCGCGGCCCGCCGTTGGTCAGGCCGCCGCGCGCTTCGGCTGGATCAGCTTCCGGTTGACCAGGACCTCGGCGATCTGCACGGCATTGAGCGCCGCGCCCTTCCTGAGATTGTCGGAAACCACCCACAACACCAGGCCGTTGTCGACCGTCGGGTCCTCGCGGATGCGGCTGATATAGGTGGCGTCCTCACCGGCCGCCTCGTGCGGCGTCACGTAGCCGCCGGGCTCGCGCTTGTCGACCACCAGGCAGCCGGGCGCCTCGCGCAGGATCTCGCGCGCCTCGTCCGCGGTGATCGGGGTCTCGAACTCGATCTTCACCGCTTCCGAATGGCTGATGAACACCGGCACGCGCACGCAGGTCGCCACCAGCTTGATCTTGGGGTCGAGGATCTTCTTGGTCTCGGCCACCATCTTCCATTCTTCCTTGGTGAAGCCGTCGTCCATGAAGACGTCGATATGCGGGATGACGTTGAAGGCGATGCGCTTGGTGAACTTCTTCGCTTCCACCGGATCGGAGACGAAGATGGCGCGGGTCTGGGTGAACAGCTCGTCCATCGCTTCCTTGCCGGCGCCGGAGACCGACTGATAGGTCGACACCACCACGCGCTTGATGCGCGCCCGGTCGTGTAGCGGCTTCAGCGCCACGACCAGCTGGGCCGTCGAGCAGTTCGGATTGGCGATGATGTTCTTCTTGGCGAAGCCCACGATGGCGTCGGCGTTCACCTCCGGCACGATCAGCGGCACGTCGGCGTCGTAGCGCCAGGCCGAAGAGTTATCGATGACGACGCAGCCTTGTGCCCCGATCTTCGGCGACCATTCCTTGGACACTGCCCCGCCCGCCGACATCAGGCAGATGTCCGTGTCGGAGAAGTCGTAGGTGTCGAGTACCTTCACCTTCAGCGTATGATCGCCGTAGCTGACCTCGGTGCCCTGGCTGCGCCGTGAGGCGAGCGCCACCACCTCGTCCGCCGGAAATCCGCGCTCGGCGAGGATGTTCAGCATTTCGCGGCCGACATTGCCGGTGGCCCCGGCGACCGCAACCTTGTAGCCCATGATTCTAGTACTCCCGCTCCTCTCCCCCTGGCGCCGCGATGCTCCAAAGCACCCGGTCTGCTCATCCCGCGGCCTGGCCGGGGAGAGCGTTCGAGCCAGGTGCGAGCGTCAGGTGGTTTTGGTAGTTTTCCCGGTCGTTTTGGGCATAGATAGCCGCTCGCCGGCGACGGGCGCCGGTTGAGCCAGGGACGCGACGGTGTTGAGGCGCGTGATCATGCGATCGCCCAGCGGGAAATCGCGCCCCTTCTACGCGAAAGGCCCATGAAGTCAACGGACAAGCGCGTCGCGCCCCAGCTTTGGCGCCGGCTCGCGGACCCGTTGTCGCCGCCCTGTTTCTCGCCTTCGTCGCGGCACCGGCGGCCGGAGGTGAACGCATGAGCGAAGCCGACATCGAGGCCACTCTCGGCGGCGCCACCCTCGACGGCACCTATTTCGACGGCAGCTATTTCACCGAGGCCTATCACGACGACGGCACCATCCGGTATTGGGACGCCGTCTCCGCCGACAGCGGCGAATGGTCGGTCCAGGACGGCCAGTTCTGCACCTTCTACGAGGGCCAGGAAGGCGCCTGCTTCACCGTCGAGCGCGACGGCACCAATTGCTTCACCTTCTTCGAGAAGGATCCCGACACCGGCGCGATCGACGAGAAGAAATGGACCTCGCGCGGCTGGATCCGGGGCCACGACAACACCTGCCCCGACGTCGCCCGCGGCAAAGCTCTAGTCACACCCCGCTGGGCGCGATGCGGGTGGGCAGCAACTCACCGCCGCGCTCGAGCACCGGATAGGCGGCGCCGGCGACGAGATGCGAGTTGATGCGCTTCAGGTCGCGGATCACGTCGAGATGCAGCGCGCTGGTCTCGGCGGTTTCGGTACGGCCGGCGCGCAGGCGCTCGAAATGCGATTGTATGGCGGCCGCCTCGATATCGCGGAAGGCTTCCTTTTCGGCGGCGAGCAGACGGGCGGCGCGCGGGTCGTCGGTCATGAACAGCGCCGCGGCGGTACGCAGATTGGCGAGCACCCGGTCGAACATCGCCGCCAGCTCGCCGATCCCTTCCTCGGAGAAGGCAAGCCCGCGCTTCAGCCGCTTGGCGGCCAGCGGCAGCAGATTGCGGTCGATCGTGTCGCCGGCATGCTCCATGTTGGTCGCGAAGGTGAGGATCTCGTTGAGCCGGCGCCGGTCCGCCTCGCTGAGGGCGCCTTCCGGCAGGGCCGTGACATAGGCCTTGATCGCCGTATTGAGCTGGTCGAGCACGTCGTCGAGGTGTTTGGCCTTCTCGATCTTCAGCCGGTCGCCCTTCTCCAGCCCGTCGCGGGCGCCCAGTAGCATGACTTCCAGCACGTCGACCAGGCGCAGTGCCTCGCGTGCGGCGCCGCCGAGCGCAATCGCCGGAACCGCCCTGGCGCCCGCGTCGAGATAGAGCGGGCGCGACAGATCGGCCGGATCGCCGCGCGCCGGCAGCACCTTCTTGAGCAGCGCCGCGTAGGGTTTCAGCAACGGCAGGAAGACGACCGCCAGCGTCAAGTTGAACAGCGTGTGGAAATCGGCGACGGCGCGGGCCGGATTGGGGTCGATCGCCGTCATCAGCCGCGTCAATGGCGCGATCAGCGCCAGCGCGACCAGAACGCCGAAAACACGGTTGGCGAGATTGCCCAACGGCAGGCGCCGGTTGGCGGGGTCGTCGCCGGTCCTGGCTTCGAGCACCGGATTGACCGCCGTTCCGAGATTGGCACCGAGCACCAGGGCGAAGGCGGCATCGGGCGGCACGATGCCTCTGGCGGCCAGCGACATGACCAGGAGCACGACCGCTACGCTCGAATGCGCCAGCCAGGTCAGCCCCGCGGCGAGCAGCACGTAGATCAGCGGCGCCACCGAGACCGTCGCAATGACGCGCGCCAGCGTTCCGCCATCCTCGATCGGCGAGACGATGGCGAGTAGCTGGTGTAAGGCGAGCAGCATCAGGCCGAGTCCGATGAAGACGCGACCGAGATCGTGCGCCAGGGCTGCGCTGCCGCGGCGGAAGAGGATCAGGCCGATGAGGATGAGCACCGGCGAGAAGGCCGCCACGTCGAAGGAAAACAGCTGCGCGATCAGCGTCGTGCCGACATTGGCGCCGAGCATGACGGCAAGCGCCGGCACCAGGTCGACCGCGCCGCCGGCGGCGAAGCCGGCGACCATCAGGCCGGTCGCCGTGCTCGACTGCAGCAGGGCCGTCACCCCGATGCCGGCGAGAAAGGCCGCCAGGCGCTTGCGCAGCGCACTCATCAACACCGAGCGCAGCCGCGGGCCGAAGCTCCGCTGCACGCCGGTCTGCACCATGTGCGTGCCCCACAGCAGCAGCGCGACGGTGCCGGCCAGGTTCAGCAAGATGAAGACGGCAGTGCTTTCCATTATCTCGTCCCACCGGCCAAAGGGCCGCAGGCCGGCCCGGATTGTCCGCAGAGAGCGCGCGGTGGCGGACCGAATCTCCTCATATTCAATGGAGTATCAATTAGCCGCCTTAATTGACAAGATCATGGCGAATGCGGCAGCACGCGGCATTGCCGGCCTCGCATCCGAAATCGCATTTGACGAATGCACCGGATTCGCCTAAATGCGATTAAGTCGCATTTTCAATTATTGGAAAACTGCCGCACTTACCCACAAGCGCCCGGTCGCGATCGATCGGAACCGGACGGGCTCGGCGGGAGTGTCAGGCAGGAAAAACGTGGCCAATCTTGCGTCGAAGCGGGGCATGACCGAGCGCACGGTTGACGGCATTCGCTCGGTGCTGCTTGGCGAGCGCCGCGGCGCCTTCGCCGTGCGGCTCTTCGCCGGGCCCGCCATCATTGCCTCGATCGCCTACATGGACCCCGGCAATTTCGCCACAAACGTCCAGGGCGGCGCCAAATACGGCTACAGCCTGCTCTGGGTGGTGCTCACCGCCAACCTGATCGCGATGCTGTTCCAGGCGCTCTCCGCCAAGCTCGGCATCGTCACCGGCACGAACCTCGCCGAGATGTGCCGACAGCAGTTTCCCAGGCCGGTCGTCTGGGCGATGTGGGCGGTCAGCGAAGTGGCGGCGATGGCGACCGATCTAGCCGAGTTCCTCGGTGGCGCCATCGGCCTGGCGCTGCTCTTCAACATGCCGCTCATTGTCGGCATGGCCGTCACCGCAGTCGTCACCTATGGCATCCTGCTCTTCGAGCGCGGCGGCTTCCGGCCGATGGAGCTGGTTATCGGCGCGCTCGTCCTCATCATCGGCGCCTGCTACCTGATCGAGCTGTTCATCGCGCCGATCGACTGGGGTGCGGCGGCGTTCCACATCGTCGTTCCTGAGCTCCCCGACGCCCAGGCGCTGATGATCTCGGTCGGCATCATCGGCGCCACCGTCATGCCGCACGCCATCTACCTGCATTCCGGGCTCACCCAGGCACGCGCGCCGGTCAACTCCGCCGCCGAACGGCGCAAGGTGCTGCGTTTCTCCAACACCGAGGTGGTGATCGCGCTGGCCATCGCAGGCATGGTCAACATGGCGATGGTGATGATGGCGTCGGCCGCCTTCCATGCCGGACACAGCGAGGTCGCCGAGATCGAGACCGCCTACCACACGCTGACGCCGCTGCTCGGCGGCGCCGCGGCGGCCTTCTTCCTCATCTCGCTGATCGCCTCGGGCACGTCGAGCTCGGTGGTCGGCACCATGGCCGGCCAGATGATCATGCAGGGCTTCGTCAATTTCCGCATCCCGATCTGGGTGCGCCGGCTGGTGACCATGGTCCCCGCCTTCATCGTCGTCGGCCTCGGCGTCAACGCCACCCAGGCCCTGGTCGTCAGCCAGGTGATCCTCTCGATCGCTCTGCCGGTGCCGATGATCGCGCTGGTGCTGTTCACCGCGCGGCGCGACATCATGGGCGAGTTCACCAACCGGCGGTTCACGACGTTCGCCGCCTATGCCGCCTCGGCAATCGTGCTGACGCTCAACGTCATTCTGATCCTGCTGACCTTGGGCGTGCCGATTCCGGGACTGCCCGCCGGCTGAACAGGCCCGTCGGCCGCGACCCGCGCGCCGATTTTGAGCTAAGATTGTGCGTGGAAAGCCGGTTGGCCCCGCTATGGGGAGGAGGAGCAATTGGCCGCGGCCAATTTCCTGTTCGCAGCCGCCGTGTTCTGTGCCGCGCTCTCGCCAGCGCTCGCCACAGACGTTCCAGTCGACCTGGAACTCGTGCTCGCGGTCGATACCTCACCGTCCATCGATGTCAGGGAGTTCTTCCTCCAGCGGCGCGGCTATGTAGCCGCCTTTCGCGACCCAAGGCTGGTCGATATCATCCGCTCGGGCCGCACCGGCCGCATCGCCGTCATCTACGTCGAATGGGCGGGCCCGATCAGCCAGCGCATCATCATCCCGTGGACCGTGATCGACGGCGCCAAAAGCGCGGCGCGCTTCGCCTCGGCCCTGGAGGTGGCGCGGACGAAAACGAGTTTGGGCACGTCACTCTCCGGTGCGCTGGCATTCGCGTCCGGATTGTTTGTCAACAACGGCTTCGACGGAAGGCGGCGGGTAATCGACGTTTCCGGCAACGGCCGTAACAACTTCGGCCCCCAGATCCTGCCCATCCGCGACGCCGTCGTCGCGGCCGGGATCACGATCAACGGTCTGCCGATCATGTCGGATCCAACCGAGGTCGGGCTTGATGACTACTACCGGGCCTGCGTCGTCGGCGGGCCGGGAGCGTTCCTCGTCAAAGTCGAGAAGCAGGATGATTTTGCGGCGGCGATCCGTCACAAGCTGGTAGCGGAGATAGCCGGCCGACCGATGCCGGCAGCAGCCACCGTGCTCCGCACGTCGGCCGCGATTGGATCCGGCTGCGACGGCTAGTCCGGCCGCGTACGTACCTCAACATCCCTGCTCAGCCAGCCTTACGCCCCCCGGTGTTCATCTCGAAGTCCGCGATCGCCTCAGGCGCCACCCGGCGCAGCCCGTCGAGCGGTGTCGTCGCCGGTCTCAGCTCGATTTGCAGGGGACGGCCCGGATTGGCCGGATGGTCGACACGCAGCAGGTAGGTGCGCTGTTGGCGCGTCTTGATGGCGATGTATATGCGCCATCCGGTGAGCGCCGCCAGCGGCGCCGCCAGCCGCTGCAGGCCCCACGGCCGCCACAGCGTCACCACAGATTGACCGCTGCCGAAATCCGCCTCGAGGCGGAAGATCGTGTCGCGCGCATCGGCAAGCATGCGATAGCCGCCATAGGCCGCCGCCGCCAGGAATCCGGCTCCGAACAAATAGCCGGTATCGTCCGATGCACCCATCTTGGCCCGCACGATTTCCAGAATCCCCCACAGGACGGCCGCGGCCAGGATGGCCGTCGACGCCCAGTTGCGCGCCGCGAAGCCGCGGTCGTTGTAGAGGCGGGTCATCCCGGCCGCGTTCACGCTGCCTTCCCCAGTTCGTCGACCACCGCCTTGCCCATCGCCTGCGTGCCAATCTTCTCGGTGCCCGGCGTCCAGATGTCCGCGGTCCTCAAGCCGCGGCCGAGCACGGCCGAGATCGCCGCCTCCAGCCGGTCGGCGGCCTCGGTCATGGCGAAGGAGTAGCGCAGCGCCATGGCGAAGCTCGCCAGCATGGCGATCGGGTTGGCGAGCCCCTTGCCGGCGATGTCCGGCGCCGAACCATGCACCGGCTCGTAGAGCGCCCGCCGCTTGCCCGTCGCCGGGTCCGGCGCCCCCAGCGAGGCCGAGGGCAACATGCCGAGGGAGCCGGTCAGCATGGCGGCGACGTCGGAGAGGATGTCGCCGAAAAGATTGTCGGTGACGATAACGTCGAACTGCTTGGGCGCGCGCACGAGCTGCATGCCACCGGCATCGGCGAGCATGTGCTCCAGCGTCACGTCGCTGTAGCCGGCAGCGTGGGTGGCGGTGACCACTTCCTTCCACAGCACGCCTGACTTCATGACGTTGTGCTTCTCCATCGAGGTGACCTTGTTGCGCCGCGTGCGCGCCAGGTCGAATGCCACCCGCGCGATGCGCTCGATCTCGTAGGTGTCGTAGACCTGGGTGTCGACGGCGCGCTTCTGGCCGTTGCCGAGTTCGCGGATCTCCTTGGGCTCGCCGAAATAGACGCCACCGGTGAGCTCGCGCACGATCAGGATGTCGAGCCCCTCGACCAGCTCGCGCTTCAGCGACGAGGCATCGGCGAGCGCCGGATAGACGATCGCCGGCCTCAGATTGGCGAACAGCGCCAGGTCCTTGCGCAAGCGCAAGAGCCCCGCTTCGGGCCTGACCTCGTAGGGCACGCCTGCCCATTTCGGTCCGCCGACCGCGCCGAAGATCACTGCATCGGCGGCCATGGCCTTGCCCATCGCCGCTTCGGAAATGGCCTTGCCGTGGGCATCATAGGCCGCCCCGCCGACCAAGTCCTCGTCGTAGTCGAAGCTGTCGCCGCCGGCCTGATTGAACCAGGCGATCACGCGCCGGACCTCGGCCATGACTTCCGGGCCGATGCCGTCGCCGGGCAGGAGGAGAAGGTTGTGGGTGGTCACAAGACGGCTCCGCGGGAAAGGACGAACAAAAGCGCCCTGCTGGTTAGCCGTGGGCGGCCCGCCCCGCAAGTCCGGTCACCGTCGCAGGTCGCGGCCGTCAACCCGGGATCGCCAGCCCGCGGCTCTCAGCCGACAGGCGCCAGCCGGCGACGTCGCCAAGCATGGCGTCGGCGGCGGTGCGCACCCGCGCCCTCAGCTGGTGCAGGCCGGGCGCGTCTCCCTCGATCTGCCTGGTGAGCGCGGCAAGGCCGCGCCGCGTCCGCTCCGAGCGCCGGCTGATGCCGGCAAAGTCGCCGATCACCCGGATGCCGTAGGTGGCCGTCGCCAGCGCCGGCAGGCCGGCGGTCAGTGCCGCCACGATGATCCCGAAGCTGTCGGCGAGGCTTTCGCCGTGCCCCTCGCCGCCACCGCCGAGGTCGGGCAGCTTGACCGCGAGATAGGCCAGCGCCACGAAAATGGTGAGGATGAAGCAGGTGAGCCCTGCCCGTTCGAGCCGGTGTTCGAGCCGGTGCATGCGATGCGCGGTTGCCTCGTGATAGCCGCACTGATCGTTGAGGAGCCCGCCAACGGCGGCGCGGGCAGCCTTCAGGCCCTCGTCATCGAGCCGCCCGTCACGCAGCCCCTGCGCCCGCACGAAAGCGCGTGCATACCAGCCCGTCCATGTCGGTTCGGCGCTGGCCGCTGACGCTGGCCGCAACCCCACGATCCACAGGAGCAACGCCACGCGCAGGCGCTCGGCGAGTTCGCGGCCCTCGAACCAGCGCCGGTGCCACTGCTGCCTGAGGCCCAGCCCGGTATTGAGCACGACGGTGACGATCAGCAGGATCTCGATCACCACCAGGACGGGCTTCCAGCCGTGGCGGACGATGGAGATCGCCGCGCAGGCCACCGCCAGCGCGCCGAAGACGAAATTGAGGATGAAGGCGCCGCGAAAGATCTGGGCAAGCAGCGAGCCGACGAAATCGGCCCATCCGAAGGCAGCGGTGATCGCCAGCGGACGCGCCGCCGCCGGTGCATCGGCGGCAGCCGGCGGCATCAGCCCCGCCTCCCGCTCCGCCAGTTCTGCCGGCGCCGGCGGCTTCATGTGCCGGCCCGACAGGCGCTGGATGCCGGTGAGCGCCATCAGCAGCGGAAACCCAATGCGCAGCGTATGCGCCGGCGCACTTTCAGCGAAATAGCCGGCAAGGCTCGCCGCCTCGTTGTCACGGGCAAGATGGTGGCGGCCGGCCCTTTCGGCGGGCGCCGCCGGCGGGCGCAGCAGCGCATCGACCAGACGCGGCAGGCCGGTGGAAAGATCGCCCGCTGGCATGTCGGGTATGCGGCCGGTCGGCACGATTGCCTCGTCGAGCCCGTGCCAGCGCAGGTGCGGCGGCGCCTCGCCCTTGGCATCGATGATGACCAGCGGGCGGCCCTCGCGCGCCGCCGCCTCCACCGTGTCGGTGGTACCGCCGCGCCCGCCGGACGGGCCGCCGTCCCAGACCGCGACCACAACATCCGACTGGTCGATCACCGTGTAGGCCGCCGCCTCATAGGCACTGGCTTCCGCCGCGCGGCTGCCCGGCAGTTCGAGCACCGCCCGCGCCTTGGCAAGAAGCGCGCGGAACGCTTCACGTGAGGCTTCGTCGGCGAAGTCCTTCCCGAATTCGTCCCGCCCGAAGGGCAGCACCACGTCGAGGGCGAAGGCGAGCGTGCCGTCGCCCTCCGCCATGCGCGCCACAAGCGCACGGGCCGCCATGCGGTCGGCACCTTCTGCCAGCGAATCGACCAGGGAGAGCACCGCCTTGCCGGAGAAGACCGCGCCGTAATCGGCAAGGGCCTTCAGCATCGCCGCCGCGATGCCGTCGAGCACCGCGTCGATGTCGGCAGCCACGTGGGCCGTCGCCGCCTCAGGCAGCCGGTTCGGGCGGTGCCCGATGATTCCGACGCTGAGCGCCAGCGGCGGCTTCGGCGGGTGATGGCTCACGGGTTGGCTCTCCGTCATGGCCGTGGCGAAGCTCGACGATCAGAAGATGTGGTAGCGCTCGTCTTCGTCCTCGCGGCGCGGCGGACCGGGATCGTCCGGCGCCCGCGGCGCCAGGTCCTCGTGCACGACCTTCGCAGTTCCAGGCACAGCCGGTTTGGCCTCGTCCGCCTTGGCTTCGGCTGGCTTGGCCTCGTCCGGCGCGGCCTCCGCCGTCTTCGGCGGTGCCTCTGCCACCGGCTCTGCCGTCACGGCCTTGGCTTCGACGGTAGGCCGCTCGCTTGCCGTCGCCCACGCCTCGATCTCCATCTGGCGCTCGGCCGGCAATCTGGCGGGCGGCACCTTCCATTCGAAGGCATCGACGCGGCCGGAGACCGGCGACACCGGCGCCCATTCGGCGAAGACGCGCCCGTCGGCGATCCAGGCAGGATCGCGCGGCGCGCCGAGCGCCCGCGCCAGCCAGGCGCGCACCCGCCCCTGATCGCCGTGCTCGCCTTCCTCGATCTCGGCCATCAGCAGGCAGACGCCTTCGCTGGGCTGCAGCCGCACCATGCCGCCCAGCGCCTCGCGCGCCGCCGGCCAATCACGCGCGTCGATCGCCGCGCGGGCGACCGCCATGGCGCTTTCGGCATGGTTGGCGCGCATCTCAGCCAGCTTGCGCACGCGCTTCAGGCGGTCGCGCACCGAATCGCCGGCCCTCACCGCCGCATAGGCGGCGGCAACATCGGGATGGGGCGCGGCCTTCCACGCCGTTTCCAGGATGCGCGAGGCGCGCCGCAAATCGCCGTTGCGGGTCAAGAGCCGCGCCGCGGTCACCGACGCCGGCACCAGATCAGGCGCCAGACGATGCGCCTCCACCGCCATGGTGCGTGCCTCCTCCGGGGTGCCCGCCTCCAGCTCCATCGCACGGCCCGTCATCAGCACCGCGCGCAGGCGCTGCGCCCGTTCGCGGTCGATGGTGCCGGCATCGGCGTTGGTGGCCAGCGTCTTCAGCGCCCCCTCCCAATCGCCGGCCTGGCACTGATAGTCGAAGAGCGCCGTTCCCGCCCAGGCTATGCGCGGCGAAATGCGCAGCGCCTCTTCGGCGAAATGGCGTGCGGCCGCATGTTCGCCGGTCCGCCGCGCCTCGACGAAAAGGCCGTGCAGGCCGAGCACCCGCGTCTCGGCGGTCTCCGACAGCGCGGTGAAGGCCGAGCGCGCCGACCCGCTGTCGCCGGCGATCTGCGCCGCCTGCGCCGAGAGCAGCAGGACCAGCGGCTCCTGCTTTCCGAGCAGGGACTGGGATTCGCGTGCCGCCCGCTGCGCCGCGCGCGTGTCGCCGGCGCCGACCGCGATCATGCCGCGCGACAGCGCCCGGTAGCCGCGGTCGCGGCGGCGGGCGCCGAAGAAATTGCCCACGGTCTGCGGCGTGCGCAGCACCGCCCGGATGAGTGCCCCGACGATGGCGATCAGCGCGATCGCGATGGCCGCGCCGACCACCGCCACCATCACCGAGGTGCGGATCTCGTAGCCCTGCCAGTTGACCAGCAGTTCGCCCGGCCGTTCCGCCAGCCAGACGAATCCGGCGGCAAGCAGGAACACGACGACGACGTAGAGGAGGACCCGGATCATGTCGGTCCGTTCCCGTCGGCTGGCGCGATGGATTGCGCGATCCTGGCGATCAGCGCGTCGACGGTGACGCGGCTCTTGGCCGCCGCCGCCCAGTCTGCGCAAGCGTCCTGGCCGGCCGCCGGCAGGCTGTCGCGTTCGCTGAGCGCCGTTGCAAGATCGCCGGCTGCGACCGCCGCCTGCATGCGCGACACGACGGCCGCCGGATCGTTGCCCTGGACCGGCCCCGTCGGCCGCACCGTCACCAGGGAGCCGAGTCCGGCGATCAGCCGCTCGAAAAGCCCGGCATTGGGGTTGGCGCCCGTCGTGGCTGCGACGATCGCATCGCCAACCTGGCTGAACTCGGCCGCCAGCGCCGCCTTGGTTGCCACGCCTTTCTCGGCGAACGGCTTGAGCGCGGCCACATCGGCCGCCGGCAAGCCGAGCGCCGCCGCCAGATCGAGATCGGTTGTGAACGGCGCCCCTTCGTCCACCGCACGTCTGAGCGCCACCACGGCGATGGCGCGGGCGGCAAGTGTGCTGTCGGCCGGACCGGCGGCAGCCTTTGATTCGAGCGCGGCCACCCGGTCGCCGAGCGCCTTGAGGTTCGCCTGCGCCTGATCGATGCGACTGTTGAGCGCGGCGACCGCCGTTGCGTCGACGCCATCGCCGCCACCGCTCGCCGCGCCACCGGCCTCGAGCCGCGCCACACGGTCGGCCAGTGCCGCCAGCGCGTCAGGGGTGACGCCCGGCGGCAACGCATCGACTTTCTTGGCGAGCGCCGAGAGCTTGTTGTCGACCACCGTGAGGTCGCCCCGGGTCGCCAGCGCCCCCATTTCCGTCTGTAGCTGGGCGACCTGCCCGCCGAGCCCCTCGACCGTGGACTTGCTCGGCAGGTTTTGGGTGATCATCTCGATCGCCGAAACCCGCCGGTCGAGCGCGGCCACCGCCTCGCTCGCCGTCTTTGCCTGATCCGCCGCCTGCACCGCCGCGGACCGCCCGGGCGACGGCACCAGGCCGATCGCCTCCAGCACGATCAAGAGGATCAGCGCGACGATGCCGCCGGCCACGCCGGCAAGCGCCGGCCGCGTCCAGCCGTCGTCGCTGCCGATGACACTGGCGCCGGGCGGCCGCTTGGTGCGCGGCGGCTCGCTCTCTGCCGTCTCGCCGTCGTCATCCGCCATGGGCGCGGAGGCAGCGGCAGCCGGCCCGCCCTCCGCCTTCTCCTCGGCCGGCGGCACAGCCGGCTCGGCCTCAGCGTCCGGCTTTGCCGCTTCGGGCGGCGCTTCTGGCGTCTCGGCCTTGTCGGCAACGCGCTCCGCGGTCAGGTCGATGGTTACCGGCGGGCGCTGGCGGCGCTGGCGGCTCTTTTGCCCGGCGCCGGCCGGCTTGTCGTCCTCAGTCCCGTCGTCTTCGGCGGCCATGCTCGTCCTCGTCGCAATCCGCAATCCCTGACCCTACAATACAAGCTTATCTCGGCGCGGCCACGTCGGCCGGCAAGGAATCACTGCGGCGGAATCAGCGCGGACAGACTGACCTCATCCGGCGAAGGCGCCACGTGCAGCGCTCCGCCAAGGCCGTGCAAAGGTCCGGCGACCCACGCCGACAGGGCGAAGACATGCTTGAGCCGGATGGGCCGGCCGGCAGTGAGGTCGCGAAACGTCTCCGCCGTTCGCCGCGAATAAAACAGCGCCCCGTCGATGGTGCCCGCGGCAAGCGCAGCAGCGAGCGCCGGGCTGAGGTTCTCCGCCCGTTCGGCGCGATAGGCCTCGACCATCTGCAGGTCGGTGCCGGCTTCCTCCAGATGCTCCGCCAGATTGCCGGAAAGGTCGCGCGCCGCGGCATAGATGACCGGCCCGCTGCCCGGCGGCAGCGCAGCGGTGATCACCCGGACGAGCGCTGCCCCCTCGCCATCGCCGGCCGTCGCCTTGCTGAAGCCGGCTGCCCGCGCGTCCGTCGCCGTCGCCGCGCCCACCGCGAACAGCGGCACGTCGTGCCAGCCCGCCGCCTGCGGCCAGGTCGTGAGCGCCCGCACGCCGTTGCGGCTGGTGACGATCAGCCCGGCAGGCCGCGGCAGGTCCCTGGGCGGCGGGTTGAGCACGATCTTCAGCATCGGCTCGACGGTGACGCTATGGCCAAGCGCGGTGAGCCGCCGCGCCGTTTCGCTGGCATCGGGCTCAGGACGTGTGACCAGCAGGTGCATCGTCTCAACCGGCAAAGAAGTCCGGGCCGCCGCGCCGGGCAAGCTCGCGTCCCGCGTCGGCACCGAGCGCGTTCGCCTCGGCAACATTGCCGCTCCGCTCGACCGCATGCGCCTCGGTGCCGTCCGGCTTGACGATGATGCCGCGCAAGCGGAGCCGATCGCCATCGATCTCGGCAAGCCCGCCGATCGGCGTGCGGCAGGACCCGTCGAGCACGGCGAGGAAGGCGCGTTCGCCGGCAAGCGCCAGCGAGGTGGCGCGATGGTCGATCTGTCCGAGCGCCGCCAGCACCGCGGCGTCGTCAGCCCGCGCGGTGATGGCGATCGCCCCCTGTCCCGGCGCCGGCAGCCATTCCTCAGTACCGAGGATGCCAGCGGCGCGATCGGCGAGGCCCAGCCGCGTCAGCCCGGCAAGCGCCAGCACGGTGGCGTCCGCCTCGCCGGCTGCGAGCTTCTTCAGCCGCGTCTCCACATTGCCGCGCATGGGAACGACCTTGAGATCGGGCCTGAGCCTCAGTGCCAGCGCCGCACGTCTGAGCGAGGACGTGCCGATCACAGCGCCATCGGGCAGGTCGCGGAGATGCGTCGCCCGCGGCGACAGGAAGGCGTCGCGCACATCGGCGCGCGCGAGGCAGGCGGCAATGACGATGCCGTCGGGCAGCACGGTGGGCAGGTCCTTGGCCGAATGGACGGCGAGCGCGATGCGCCCGTCGAGAAGCGCCTCGTCGATCTCCTTGGTGAACAGCCCCTTGCCGCCGGCTTCCGCGAGCGGCCGGTCGGTGATGCGGTCGCCGGTGGTGCGGATCGGTATCACCCCCGCCTGCCAGCTGATGCTGCCAAGCGCCGCGCGCACTGCCTCCGCCTGCCACAGCGCCAGCGGGCTGCCGCGCGTGCCAAGCTTCAGGGTGCGTGTTTCGGCCGATTGCAAGTGTGGCATCCGGGGTGGCAGGAGCTGGGAAACGGTCTACTCTATTGGCCGATCCTGCCCTGACAAGCGAGGGCCAAAATAGCCGATTTCAGGGGTATTCGGGGATGATCGTTCTCGGCATCGAGACCAGTTGCGACGAGACCGCGGCCGCGGTGGTCGAGCGCGCCGACGACGGCGGCGGCCGCATCCTCTCCGACATCGTGCTCTCCCAGATCGCCGACCATGCCACCTTTGGCGGCGTCGTGCCGGAAATCGCCGCCCGCGCCCATGTCGAGGCGCTGGATGGCGTCGTCCACGCCGCGCTGGTGAAGGCCGATCTCAGCTTCGCCGACCTCGACGCGGTCGCCGCCACCGCCGGCCCCGGCCTGATAGGCGGCGTTCTGGTCGGCTTGACCACCGCCAAGGCGATCGCGCTGGCGACGGGCAGGCCGCTGATTGCCGTCAACCATCTTGAAGGCCATGCGCTCACCGCCCGCCTCACCGACGGCATCGCCTTCCCCTATCTGCTGCTGCTCGTCTCCGGCGGCCACAGCCAGTTCCTCGCCGTGGAGGACGTCGGCCGCTACCGCCGCCTGGGCTCGACCATCGACGATGCGCTGGGCGAAGCCTTCGACAAGGCCGCCAAGCTCCTCGGCCTCCCCTATCCCGGCGGTCCGGCGGTGGAAGAAGCGGCCAGAACCGGCAATCCGACCCGCTTTTCACTGCCCCGCCCGCTCATCGACCGGCCGGGCGCCGATTTCTCATTCTCCGGCCTCAAGACTGCGGTGCGCCTGGCCGCCGAGAGCGTGGCCCCCCTGTCGGACCAGGATGTCGCCGACCTCTGCGCCTCGTTCCAGGCGGCGGTCACCGACGTCGTCGCCAATCGCGCCGAACATGCAATGCAGGCCTTTCGCGACGGCCACGACGGTCCGGATGTCCTGGTCGCCGCCGGCGGCGTCGCCGCCAATCAGGCGCTGCGTGCGGCCTTGCGCGATGCCGCCGAGCGCCACGGCTTCCGCGTCATCGTGCCGCCGCCGCGCCTGTGCTCCGACAATGGCGTTATGATCGCCTGGGCAGGCGCCGAGCGGCTCGCCCGCGGCCTCATCGATCCGCTCGCCGTGCCCGCGCGTCCGCGCTGGCCGCTGGACGAGCTGGCCGCACCCAAGCTCGGCGCCGGTGCCAAGGGAGCTCGCGCATGATCGAGTCCATCGGTGTCATCGGCGGCGGGGCCTGGGGCACTGCGCTCGCCCTCACGGCGGCGCGCGCCGGCCGTGCCGTCAAGCTGTGGGCGCGCGACCGCGAGACCGTCGTGGCCATCGACGAGCGCCACGAGAATCCGCGCTATCTGCCCGGCATCGACCTCACCCACGTACCGGCGACCGAGTCGCTATCGGTGGCACTCAGAGCCGACGCCATCATCCTCGCCGTTCCCGCCCAGGCGACCCGCGCCGTCGCCATGGCCGCGGCGCCCTATATTCCCGCCGGCACGCCGCTGGTCATCGCCGCCAAGGGGCTGGAACAGGAGAGCGGCAAGCGCCTCTCGGAAGTGATCGCCGAGGTGGCGCCCGAGACCCGCCCGGCCGTCCTCTCCGGTCCCGGCTTCGCCGCCGATGTCGCCCACGGCCTGCCCACCGCCGTCACCATCGCGGCCGCCGACGAAGCGCTGGCGCTCGCCCTCTGTCACGCGCTCGCCAACCTCAACTTCCGCCCCTATGCCGAGACCGACATGGTGGGCGTCGAGATCGGCGGCGCGGTCAAGAACGTGCTCGCCATCGCCGCCGGCATCGTCGCCGGACGCACGCTCGGCGCCGGCGCGCTCGCCGCGCTCACCGCCCGCGCTTTTGCCGAGCTCCGCCGTCTCGGCGAGGTTCTCGGCGCCCGCCCCGAGACGCTGATGGGCCTGTCCGGCCTCGGCGACCTAGTGCTCACCTGCTCCGGCCCGCAGTCGCGCAACTTCTCCTATGGCTTGCACCTCGGCCGCGGCGGCGACGCGGAAGCGCCGCACGCGCTTGCCGAGGGCATCGCCACCGCCACGGTCGCCCGCGACCTCGCTCGCCACCACGCGGTCTCGACGCCGATCGTCGACGCCGTCGCCGCCATCGTCGAGCGGGCGCTCACCATCGACGAAGCCATCGAGGGGCTGATGAGCCGGCCGCTGAGGCGCGAAGCGGACTAGTCGGTAGCCTGGATGGAGCGAGGCGTGATCCGGGGCACCGGTTGGCGCATTCCGCTTGCGCTCCATGCCGGCTACGCTGCTAATCTCTGCGCCAGCGAGCAGGAGACAGCCGCCATGGCCTACTGGTTGTTCAAGTCGGAGCCCGAGACCTGGTCCTGGGCGATGCAGGTGAAGAAAGGCAAGGCCGGCCAGGAATGGGACGGCGTGCGCAACTTCACCGCCCGCAACGCCATGCGCGCCATGAAGAAGGGCGATCGCGGCTTCTTCTATCACTCCGGCGATGAGAAGGCGGTGGTCGGCATTGTCGAGGTGGTCAAGGAAGCCCATCCCGATTCGACCGACAGCGAAGGCAAGTGGGTCTGCGTCGACATCGCGGCGGTTGAGCCGCTGCCCAAGCCGGTGACGCTCGCCACCGTCAAGGCCGACAAGGCGCTTGCCGACATGGCCCTGGTCAGGCTCTCCCGCCTCTCGGTGCAGCCGGTCAGCGAGGCCGAGTGGAAGCGCGTGTGCACGATGGGCGGCCTTTGAGGATCGCCGCTGCTCCCCCTGCGATGCCGCCCTCGACCCGGCCTGTGGCGGCGCCGTTAACGAACGTCGGCGAAGTTCGGCGCGGCCTTGGCGCTGAAATGCTAGATAGGTCGTGCGGCGTTTGTTGCGTGGAGTTGCGTTCTTGCGTTCGTCGTGCGTGCTCGCGGCCGTTGCCGTTCTGGCCGGTTCTCTCTCCGCCTTTGCCGCCTGCGGCGACGCCGATGCCATCGGCGTCTCGCGGACATTGACCGTCGACACCAGCCGCGCGCTCGCCGTCGGCACCATCCAGTATCGCACCGACCTGCCGCTCGCCGAGAATGAGGTCGTCCTCACCTTCGACGACGGTCCCCTTCCTGGCACCACCGAACGCGTTCTCGACGCGCTCGACGCGGCCTGCACCCATGCCACCTTCTTCACCGTCGGGCGCATGGCCAGGGCCTATCCCGAGCTTGCCCGCCGCGAGGCGGCCGACGGCAACACCATCGGCACCCACACCTGGCGCCATCCCATGTCGCTGGCAAAGCTTTCGGTGGTCGCCGCGACCCGCGAGATCGACCGCGGCATTGCCGGCGTCACCGCCGTGCTCGGGGCTCCGCCGGCGCCCTTCTTCCGCTTCCCCGGCCTCAACCAGACCCGCACGCTGCGCACGGAACTCGCCGCCAGGGGCATCGCGGTCTTCAGCGCCGACGTCGTCGGCGACGATTGGACCGGCATTTCCGCCGATGCCATCCGCCAGAAGGTGCTCATACGCCTCAAGCTACACCATGGCGGCATCGTGCTTCTGCACGACACCAAGCAAGCCACCGCCAGCATGCTGCCGCAGCTCCTCAAGGACATGAAGGCGGCCGGCTACCACATCGTCCAGATCGTCCCGGCGGCGCCGACGGCGCCGGTGGCCTTCAGCCGGCCCGACGCGACGCCGACCGCCCGCGCATTGCCGGGTTTCGCGCCCGCTTTGCGGCCGACGCTTTAGCCCGGCCCTGTCGCGCCGCCGCCTTTACAGCCTGTAAAATCGTCACTGCCTCGCGAAGGCATTGTCACAGCTTGACAATTGTTGCCGGGCGGCCGGTGCGCCGCTTTCCCGCAACCCTCGTAAGGCTTGCATCCCCCCGTCCCCCCGCGCTTATAAAGGGTCCAATTCCGGCTGAAGCCGGGCACGACTATCGGGAGGGAAGGGCATGTCCGAGGTTACGGTCCATCCGGTTCCGGCCGAATGGAAGACGCGCGCCTATATCGACAACGACAAGTATCTGGCCATGTACAAGCGCTCGGTCGACGACCCCGAGGGCTTCTGGCGCGAGCAGGCCAAGCGCATCGACTGGATCAAGCCCTTCACCAAGGTGAAGAACGTCTCCTACAAGGCGCCCGACGTCTCGATCAAATGGTTCGAGGATGGCAGCCTCAACATCTCCGCCAACTGCCTCGATCGGCATCTCAAGACCCGCGGCGACCAGGTCGCCATCCTGTGGGAGCCGGACGATCCCAAGGCGGCGGTGCGAACCCTCACCTACCGCGAGCTGCATCACGACGTCTCGGTCTTCGCCAATGTGCTCAAGAAGCTGGGCGTCAAGAAGGGCGACCGCGTCACCATCTACCTGCCGATGATTCCCGAGACGGCAATCGCCATGCTCGCCTGCGCCCGCATCGGCGCCATCCATTCGGTGGTCTTCGCCGGCTTCTCGCCGGACAGCCTTGGCGGCCGCATCGACGACTGCCGCTCGACCCTCGTCATCACCGCCGACTGGGGCCTGCGCGGCGGCCGCAAGGTGCCGCTCAAGCACAACACCGACGAGGCGCTGATGCGGTCGCTCGGCGACGAGAAGGTGATCGTCATCCGCCACACCGGCGACGAGGTCGCCATGCAGTCCGGGCGCGACTTCTGGTACCACGAGCTCGCCGACGGCGTCTCCGCCGATTGCCCGGTCGAGGAGATGAACGCCGAGGATCCGCTGTTCATCCTCTACACCTCCGGCTCCACCGGCAAGCCAAAGGGCGTGCTGCACACCACCGGCGGCTACCTAGTGTGGACCTCGCTCACCCATCAGCTCGTCTTCGACTATCACGACGGCGACGTCTACTGGTGCGCCGCCGATGTCGGCTGGGTCACCGGCCACAGCTACATCGTCTACGGCCCGCTCGCCAACGGCGCCACCACCCTCATGTTCGAGGGCGTGCCCAACTGGCCGACGCCGTCGCGCGTCTGGGAGGTGGTCGACAAGCACAAGGTCAACATCATCTACACCGCCCCCACCGCACTGCGCGCGCTGATGGGCGCCGGCAACGACTACGTCACCAGGACCTCGCGCGCCTCGCTGAGATTGCTCGGCACCGTCGGCGAGCCGATCAACCCTGAAGCCTGGGAGTGGTACTGGAAGGTCGTCGGCGAGGGCCGCTGCCCGATCGTCGATACCTGGTGGCAGACCGAGACTGGCGGCATCATGATCACGCCGCTGCCCGGCGCCACCGACCTCAAGGCCGGCTCGGCGACGCGGCCGTTCTTCGGCGTCAAGCCGGCGCTGGTCAGTGCCGAGGGCACGCCGATCGAGGGACCCGGTGCCGGCAACCTGATCATCACCGATTCATGGCCGGGCCAGATGCGCACCGTCTATGGCGACCACAAGCGCTTCGTCGACACCTATTTCATGGCCTATCCCGGCAACTACTTCACCGGCGATGGCTGCCGCCGCGACGCGGACGGCTACTATTGGATCACCGGCCGCGTCGACGACGTGATCAACGTCTCCGGCCACCGCCTCGGCACCGCTGAGATCGAATCGGCGCTGGTCGCCCACGAGAAGGTGTCGGAGGCGGCCGTGGTCGGCTATCCCCACGCCATGAAGGGCCAGGGCATCTACGCCTACATCACGCTGATGCACGGCGAGACGCCGTCGGAAGAGCTGCGCAAGGAGCTGATCCAGTGGGTGCGCCATGAGATCGGGCCCTTCGCTCAGCCCGACCTCATCCAGTTCTCGCCCGGCCTGCCCAAGACGCGCTCGGGCAAGATCATGCGCCGCATCCTCAGGAAGATCGCCGAGGACGATTTCTCCAATCTCGGCGACACCACGACGCTCGCCGACCCCTCGGTCATCGACGATCTGGTGGCCAATCGCCAGAACAAGCACCTCCGGGCGTAACGCCAGGCACGGGCGGGTGGCCGATACGCCGCCCGCTCGACTTGCCCGTCTACCGAGCGAGACTCGCCAAGCCGCACCAGTCGCCGCGCTTGCCGCCGTCATAGGGGCGGGCCAGACCGCCCTTCAGCATCGCATCGCTCAAGTTCAGCCCATCGGGCACCGTCGTCACGTCCGCCTCGACCCGGCCGTAATATTTGTCGCCTTCGATATTGGTGAGCCGCACCTGTTGCGTCGTCTCCGTGGCGAGAAACCGCTTGGCCTCAGCCGCGAGGTCCTTCTCCCGCTGGCAGGCCCCGTGTAGCTCGGGCGCATCGATGCCGCGCAGCCGGACGCTGGTGGTCACTGCCAGCCCGAGCCAGACCGGCACCACAACCGACAGCGTGTCGCCGTCGATCACGGCTTCGACATCGGCGACGAACGGTCCGGGCAGACGCTCCCTGCCCTCGGCCCCGACGGAGCCCGCGACCAGCGCCAACGGCAGCAGCACCGCACCCAAGGCCCTGGACGCCCGCCATGCTGCGCCTTTCGCGAATCGCACAGGAATATATTCCTGTCTCGTCCTATCGCACCCTGCCTGAATCGGTCAATAGACAATACCATAAGTTGTATAGCACACAAATCGCGCCGTACGAGTAGAGGGGAGCCAGCCGCCACCTGCTCCCTTGCGCGCCGGCAGAGGCCTCCCGACATGAAGCGGACCTGAGGGCGGCACCGGAGACGTTACGGCAGTCCCATGAATACGCTTCGCACCGGCATGCTTCTGGCGGCATTGACCGCGATCTTCATCGGCGTCGGCTTCCTGATCGGCGGCACCGGCGGCGCCGTGATCGCCTTCTTCGTCGCCGCCGGCATGAACCTCTTCTCCTACTGGAACGCCGACAGGCTGGTGCTGTCGATGAACCGCGCCCGCGAGGTCGACGAGAAGAGCGCGCCGGAGTTCTATCGGCCTTGTCCGCGATCTCGCCGCCCGCGCCGGCCTGCCCATGCCGCGCGTCTATATCGCCGACAATCCGCAGCCCAACGCCTTTGCCACCGGGCGCGATCCCGAGCACGCCGCCGTCTGCGCCACCACCGGCCTGTTGCAGATGCTCTCGCGCGACGAGATCGCCGGCGTCATGGCCCATGAGCTCGGCCATGTGCAGGAACCGCGACACGCTGACCATGACGATCACCGCCACGCTCGCCGGCGCCGTCTCCATGCTCGCCAATTTCGGCCTGTTCTTCGGCGGCCTCGGGGGCAACCGCAACAATCCGCTCGGGTTCGTCGGCGTGCTCATCGCCGCCCTGGTCGCGCCGTTCGCCGCCATGATCGTTCAGATGGCGATCAGCCGCACCCGCGAATATTCCGCCGACCGCGCCGGCGCCGAGATCAGCGGCCGCCCGGAGGCGCTGGCTTCGGCGCTCGCGAAGATCTCCAATGCCGCCCGAGCGCATCCCCAATGTCGCAGCCCAGCAGAACCCGGCGGCGGCGCATCTGTTCATCGTCAATCCGCTCTCCGGCACGCGCATGGACAACCTGTTCTCCACCCATCCGGCGACCGAGAACCGCATCGCTGCGCTGATGGAGATGGCGCGTGCATCGGGCATCCGTCCCGCCGCCGGCTCCGCCACCCGACCCTCGGTTGCAGTGCCCAGGGTCGGCACCACCGGCCGCCAGAAGGGGCCCATGGGGATAAGGCTTGTTACCGGCCGGTCGGTGGCTTAACCCACTGACCCGATGAATCAATCCGCCGAGCCAGACGAATCCCGCCGGCCTTGCCGCCCGCGCCGCCGCAGCCTGCCTGCTCGCCGGCGTGCTCGACCGCCGGCAGCCGCTCGACGCCTTGCTCGACAGCGACCGCGCCTTCGCCGCACTGGAAGACCGCGATCGCCGGCTTGCCCGCGCCATCGCCTCCACCGCGCTCCGCCGCCATGGCGAGGTCCACGCTCTTCTCGACCGGCTCATCGAAAAGAAGCCGCCGCGCTCGCGCGATTTCTTCCATGTGCTCGAAATCGCCGTGACCCAGGTGCTGTTCATGGAGGTCGCCGACCATGCGTCGGTCTCGCTCGCCATCGACCAGATCGCGGCCGATTCGAAGACGCGCCACCTCAAGGGCCTCGCCAATGCCGTGCTCAGGCGCATTGCGCGCGAGCGCGACGCGCTGCTGGCCTATATCGACTCTGCCAGGCTCGACGCACCCGAATGGCTGTGGGAGCGCTGGTGCGCCACTTATGGCGAGGAGACCGCGCGCGCCATCGCCGAAGCGCATCTTGGCGAAGCGCCGCTCGATATCTCGGTCAAGAGCGACCCCGCCGGCTGGGCGGAAAAGCTTGGCGGCAGCCTCACCGCCACCGGCTCCGTCCGCCTTGCCGATGCGCGACCCGATCGAAGCGCTTCCCGGTTACGACGACGGCGCTTGGTGGGTACAGGACATGGCTGCGGCCTTGCCGGCCCGCCTGCTCGGCGATGTGACGGCCAAGCGTGTCGCCGATCTCTGCGCCGCACCCGGCGGCAAGACCATGCAGCTTGCCGCCGCCGGGGCAAGGGTAACGGCAGTGGACATCTCCGCCAACCGGCTGAAGCGGCTTTCCGCCAATCTCGCCCGCCTGCATCTTTCAGCCGAGACGGTGGCCGCCGACATTCTCGACTGGCAGCCGGCCGAGCCGTTCGACGCGGTGCTTCTCGACGCGCCCTGCTCGACGACCGGCACCATCCGCCGCCATCCGGATGTTGCCTGGCTCAAGACACCGGAGGACATCGTCACCTTGG
>CAWHLM010000003.1:0-17320 GCA_963830215.1 uncultured Alphaproteobacteria bacterium | reverse complement strand
GCGCTCGCTGGCCACGGCAACGACGTTAGGAATCCAGCGGAAATCATCGAGTGCCAGACCGATAACGCGGTCCTGCAGTTCGGGCGCTGACGGCTGCCCGTTGATGTCGAGAAAGAGGTAGCCCGAGACGTCGACGACGGTGCCGTGCAGTCGCGCATCGGCGATCTCCAGTGGCGTGTACCACCCCATGCGCACCAGGTAGCTCGACTCGGTCAGGTCGCCGATGCCAATCAAGGCCACGTCGGCGCGGCGCGCCCGGTTCAATGTCTGCTGAACTGTCGGATCGGCAAGCAGGAGCTTGCGCAGGCCCGGGTCAGGCACATGGGCCGGTGCGTAGAGAGTCTCGCTGCGACCGCCGAAGGCGGCCGCAAAGCGACGCGCGATGTGATCGGAGTTCAGTCCCTCGCCTGCTTTCAACGATCCTCCAATCAAGCTGACGAACGTGCAGGGACGCTGTGACGGCGCACCGAGATGCGCCGTGACGGCGCCAAGGTTACGGCCCATGCCGACCGCCACGGTCATCTGGTCGGTCAGCGTCTCCGTCAGGTAATCGGCAACACGTTGGGCAACGGCGCTTCTCTGCTGGACCTCGTCGTCATGATCGACCGCAATCAGCGCCCTCTGGATTCCGAACCGCGCCTTCAACTCCTGTTCGAGCGCGGAGAACTCGGCCGGGTTCAGGTTGATCCGGATCGTCACCAGACCGAGCTCGCGCGCCCGCTTGAGCAGCCTGCCGATCTTCGTTCGGGAGAGCTTCAGCGAGTGCGAGATCTCGTCCTGAGTCTTGCCTTCGTAGTAGTAGAGTTTGGAAACGAGAGTGGCCAAATTTATCTCGTTTACGTCCGTGGCCATCGTTTGTGTTTCCCGGTCGAACCGTGCCGAAAGCCGGGCGCCCCTGCCTGCGAAGCACCCATGTCAAAGAATAAGGTCTGCCCGGGTTCTGGTCCATTTAGGAGCAGTTGGCAAACGCGGCTGGCGCCCTCAAGCGCTAGTAGAGGTACATGATCATGGGTGTGCCGGAAGGATGCGGCCGATATACGCGTTTGAGTGGCTAGCGGACATCCGAACATCCGCATCCCTTCGCCCGCTCCAATTTTCCCGACCATCGAAAATGCCCGAAACTCGCGGTTTTCGTGGGGTTTGGAGAGCATGCTGCTGTCCGAGCTGGAGCCCGTGTCCGGGGAATGCAGCGGGGCACAAAGAGGCGCGCTCAGGTTCGTTTTGCGTCACAGGTACGGGAGGGCTACCTACCGGTGGCGATGTTCGACCGATTGCGATTCGCCATTGCGCGCGACCCTCGACCCGTTCTGTCCAATGGGCTGACGACCATTGGCGTGTTGGCGGTGGTGCTCGATACCTCGCGCTCCATCAATCCCCGCGAGCACCTGCTCCTCCTGGGCACGATCATCGTCGTCTGGGCCTGTATCGTAGCGGAGTTCGTATTCCGCGTCGGCACGGCTCAGGGGCAGTCACGGCGCCGCGCTTATCTCGCCTCAGCGAGCGGCCTTATTGATCTGGCTGCGGTCTTTGCCATCCCGCTCGGCTGGTTGTTGACGAGGACTTGGCCCGACGCCCGCCTGTTCGGCGTCGTGTGGACGCTTCGCTACGTCCGGCACGGCCACGACACGGGCTTCTCGTTGCTGATACGCACGTTGCACCGCAGCAGAACTGCAATGCTCAGTGTGGCGGTCATGTTTCTTGTGATCTTCATGGCGGCGGCCACGCTCGCCTACGTTTTTGAGCGCGACGCCCAACCCGCAGCCTTCGGCAGCGTGCCGCGCGCTATGTGGTGGGCCATCACGACGCTGACGACCACCGGCTACGGCGACCTTGTGCCGACAACCGTCTGGGGCCGGCTCCTTGCCGGCTGGGTCATGATCGGTGGCATCGTCATGTTTGCGCTTCAGGCCGGCATCATTGCAGGTGCGTTTGCCGAGGAACTCCAACGCCGGCACTTCCTGCACACCTGGGACCTGGTCACCGCAGTGCCATTCTTCCGCGACCTTGGTGCTGCGACGCTGGCCGACATCGTGCGGCTGATGGAGACGCGTTATGTGGCCGAGGGCACGGTTATCGTCCGTCAAGGTGACGCGGGTGACGCGATGTACTTCATTGTCTCCGGAGGAGTGACCGTTGAGCTGGAGCCCAAGCCGGTGGTCCTGAGCAATGGCAGCTTCTTCGGTGAGATGGCGCTGTTGTTCGGTGAGCCGAGATCGGCCACCGTCGTTGCCACCAAGCCGAGCGTGCTGCTGGTCCTCGACATTGCCGATTTCAGGGTGCTCGCCGGCAGGCGACCCGAGCTGGTCGAGGCTATTGAGACCGAGGGCAAACGCCGGCGCGATGTGAATGCTGCTCTGATGGCGCCAGCACCTCGCATGTGATGCGGCCGCAAGCCGTGTTGCAGAGCGGTGCCTCGGTTGCCTGTCGGCCGGTGCGGCCGCGACTGCCCGACTGACGTTGGGAGTCGAGTAGTGCGGCCGCTCGGTGACGGGGAGGTTAGGGCGTGGCTGCCGCTTTCAATTTCGACAGGGCCCGAATCTTCACTCGGACGCTCGCCGGCTTTGCAGCACCCTTCATCATTTCACCGGTGGCCGGGTTCCGGATCATCGTTCCGGCTTTCCGGGCGGGCACCTTCCGCAGCGTGACCTTCAGCAGTCCAGGCAGCGTAAATTCGCCGGCACCGCGCGGATGAATCGATCCCAGAAGCACCTTCTCCAATGTGGTGAAGACACCGGCTGCGGTGCTGCGCGAGAGGTCATTCTCTTCGGCGATGAGTTTGATCAGTGCTGACTTGCTCAGCGTGTCCTTCACCGGACGGACGGTCTGATTACTGGGTTTGCCCGTTTTCTTTGTCGTCGCCAAAGTCGTTCTCCTCGATTGATAGGGGGCTGCGTGAGGGCCGGTGGGCCGTGCAGCGCAAGACAGCTAACGGTCGGACGGAGGCACGGCAAGTCTCAAACAGCGAGATATCGGATGCCCGCGTTTCCCGAAGGTCGGCAGGTTTGCTGCGACAGCCGTATTGAAGTCATGGTGTCCGAGGGGTGCGAAGGAGTGCGCTGCGATTTTCTACACGCTGCGGGGGCCGAGATCGTCATCGAGAGTTGGCGCTGCCATACCGTCTGGCCGCGTGCCTGGCTCGGCTACGACCACGTTAAGGTTGTCATTGCATTCGGTCATCGGCGACCTTGGTCGCAACTTCGGTTCTGACCATGTGACACCTAGTAGACGACGTGATGAGGATGGTCGCCGCGACCAATGATCGTGCCGATCGATCTTGGCTGGAAGAGCCGGTCATCTGGGGGATGTCGGGTCACGCCCGCCGAAAGCCCCGACGTTGACACATATTTCATATTGTATGATGGTTGCTTCGCCGATCAGGGCGACGATCGGCAAGCGCCATGGCGACGGCGCGCGCGTAGATGAGGGACATCCCGCGATCAGTCCGTCGCCAAATCACCAGCACACAACATATCGGAGGACATCCATGCGCTATGCAGGTGGAGTTGCTGCCGCAATTGCGGCAGGCCTTACCTTGAACGTCGCCGCCTTTTCGCCGGCGCTCGCTGCCGACAAACCGACCTTGGCGTTCGTGGCCAACGTTGCGTCTGACTTCTGGAAGGCGGCCGAAGCCGGCATGAAGAAGGCCCAGGCTGAGCTGCCGAACTACAATCTCGAATTCAAATACCCCGCTCAGGGAACCACTGCTGACCAGCAGCGCCTGTTCGAGGATCTGGTGTCCTCCGGCGTCAAGGCGATCATCGCCTCGGTCGTTGATCCCAAGGCGACCGACCTAATCAACAAGATCGCCGCGGAGACGGACTTCTTCACCACCGATTCCGACGCGCCGCAGTCCAAGCGCATCGCCTATGTCGGCTCATCCAACGTGCTGGCCGGCAACCAGGCCGCCGAGATCGCCAAGAAGGCGATGCCCAACGGCGGTAAGTGCATGGGTTTCGTCGGCCTGCTCGATGCCGCCAACTACAAGGAGCGCGCCCAGGGCTTCACCGAAGGGCTGAAGGGCACCAAGATAACGCTCGTCGATACGCGGGCTGACGGCGGCGACCAGACCAAGGCCAAGAGCAATGTCGAGGATGTGCTGGCGGCCGACCCGACTATCAACTGCATGGTCGGCTTCTATTCCTACAATACGCCGCAGATTTATCAGGCGCTCAAGGAATCCGGCAAGCTCGGCCAGATTACGGTGGTGGGCTTCGACGATGATCCGATCACGCTCGGCGGCGTCGCGGACGGCAGCATCGCCGGCACGGTGGTGCAGCAGCCGTTCGAATGGGCCTATCAGGGCTTCAAGATGATGGCGGCCTATGTGGGAGGTGACAAGTCGGTGATCCCGGCCAACGGGCTCGACATTGTGCCGACCAAGATCCTCTACAAGGCTGATATCCCAGCCTATGAGGCCAACCTCAAGGCGATGGCTGGCAAGTGAGTCAAACGGCCCGACCTCGCTAGAGGTCGGGCCGTCCCGTCCCCAGCTTGCTCGTCGCTTGTGCGGCCCCTTGCGGCACGCCTACTCTTGATCCGAGATGACCAGTCCTGACGCCGTTCCGGCCCCAGACGCGCCGGCTCCGTTCCTAACCTTGACGGATGTCCGCAAGGTTTACCCCGGCGTTGTCGCACTCGCCGGACTTTCCATGGACATCCGTCCGGGCGAGGTGGTCGGTCTCGTCGGTGAAAACGGGGCCGGCAAGTCGACGCTCATGATGATTCTGGGCGGCATCATCGAGCCCACTGAGGGCACCATCACCGTCGATGGCAGCCAGCGGCCGGCGCTGAGCGTTGCCGACAGCCTCGCGGCAGGCATTGCCTTCGTTCATCAGGAACTCAACCTTTTCGGCAATCTCGACGTCGCCTCCAACATCTATATCGGTCGCGAGCCGTTGTGGGGCGGCCCCTTGCGCCTCGTCGACAGCGTCAAGCTGCGCCGCATGGTGCAGCCGCTACTCGACCGCGTCGGCGCCAATTTCGGCCCAAACACTCCAGTCAGCCAGCTGTCGCTCGCCCAGCAGCAGATGGTCGAGATCGCCAAGGCGCTGTCACTCGACGCGCGCCTCGTTATCCTCGACGAGCCGACCTCGAGCCTGCCGCCGGCTGAGACCGAAAAGCTGCTCAACATTATCGCCGGCCTCAAGGCGGAGGGCATCGCCGTCATCTTCATCTCACACCGCCTTAACGAGGTCGAGCGGGCTGCCGACCGCGTCATCGTTCTGCGTGACGGCCAGCTCATCGGCACCCTCGGCAAAGACGAGATCGAGCACGACCGCATGGTCAAGATGATGATCGGGCGCGATCTCAAAGTGCAGTTCGTTGCGCCCCGCGCCGCGCCGGGTGCCGTTGTGCTGGAATTGCGCAACCTGCACACCACCAGCCATCCGGGCACGACCGTCAATCTCGCGTTGCGACGCGGCGAGATACTGGGTCTTGCCGGCCTCGTCGGCTCCGGCCGCACCGAGCTCGCACGAGCCATCTTCGGCATCGATCCCATCCTCGGCGGCGAGATGCTGGTCGAGGGCGCGCGGTTTCAACCGCGCGCCGCCAACGACGCGGTGCGGCGCGGCATCTTTCTCGCGCCGGAGGACCGGAAAAGCTCCGGGCTACTTCTCGATTTCCCCATCGCGCAGAATATTTCGCTGCCGAATATGACGGCCCATTCCCGCGCCTTCATGGTGACACCCGCCCGCGAGATCGTGACCGCCGAGACGCAGCGCGCCAACCTCGACATCAAGGTGACCGCGGTCAGCGAGCGCACTGGCTCGCTCTCGGGCGGCAATCAGCAGAAAGTAGTCCTCGCGAAATGGCTGGCGATGAGCCCGAAGGTCATGATTTTCGACGAGCCGACACGTGGCATCGATGTCGGCGCCAAGGCTGAAGTCTATCGCCTGATGCGCGACCTCGCAGACAGTGGCGTTGCAGTGCTGATGATTTCCAGTGACATGGAAGAGGTGATTGGCGTCTCGGACCGCATCGCGGTGATGCACGAGGGCCGGATTGCTGACATTCTCGACCGCGATCGGTTCAGCGAAGAAAACGTGCTGCTGCTGGCCGTCGGCAAGGCCATCGCCGCGGTGGCGAACCCATGAGCGATAGTCGTCCCGTGGCGCAGGCAATCGCGCCAATTCCGCTGGGGAAACTCAAATGAACAAGAAGGATCTGGGCCTGCTGGTCCTGATCGTGGTGGTCGGAGCTGTGGTCGCCCTGATCAATCCACGGTTCCTGTTGCCGATCAACATCGCCAATACCGCCAACCAGGTCGGAATGTTCGGCATCTCGGCGCTTGGCCAGGCCATCGTCATCGTGACCGCCGGAATCGAACTCTCGGTCGGCTCGATGATCGCCCTCATCGGCGTGCTGTTCGTCGATTTCATCGGCAATCGGGGCATTCCCTGGCCGCTGGCAATCGTCATGATGCTGTTCCTCGGTGCAGTCATCGGCGCGATTCACGGCACTCTCATCACCAAGCTCAGGATGCAGCCCTTCGTGGTGACGCTATGCGGGCTGTTGATCTATCGGGGCCTTGCCCGTTTCTACACCCAGGACGCCACTGCGGGATTTGCTTTCGGCCAGAGCTTTCCGACCCTCGAGGGGATCACCACCGGGCGCTTGTTCGGGGTGCCCGCCTCCTTCATCGCCATGATCATCGTCACGGTGATCACCTGGGTCATCGTGCATCGCTCGGTCTTCGGCCGCTATCTCTTTGCCATCGGCAAGAATGAGGAGGCGGCGCGATATTCCGGCATCAAGACCCACAGCGTGATTATCGCCGCATATGTCATCTGCCAGATCCTGACGGTGATCTCGGCAATCTATTTCGCCATGTACACGCGCTCCATCGCACCCTCCACGCAGGGAACTTTCTACGAGCTCTATGCCATCGCGGCGGCGGTGCTGGGTGGCTTCTCATTGTTCGGCGGCGAGGGCTCGATCATCGGCGCGATCCTCGGCGTGGTACTGCTGCAGGAATTGCAGAACCTCGTCAACCTGCTCGGCATTCCTTCTTCCCTCAACTTCTCCGTGATGGGCGGCGTGATCATCCTGGGCGTGATCGTCGATCTGCAGTGGGGGCTTTACCGCGAGCGACGCCGCACTCGCGAGCTTCATCGGCCCCCGCGGAGTGGCCCGGAGGCGATGTCAGTTTAGGGTTGGTCCTGGCGGCAGCGGGAGCGTGGCCGGCTTCGGCCGGCGCCCTGAAAGGGGCTGGCTGCCGCCCATATCCCCGGTCAAGAATCGCCGTCGCTGCCGATGAGCGGTCGTCTCGATCGCTTCGACGGATGGTCGAGTTCGACTCAAGGGCAACGCCAAGCCTTGGTCTTACGTCTTTTTGCGCGTCGCCGACGCTGGCTTCGCACTCTTGGCAAGCTTGGCCGCTTCAGCCGCAGGCAGCGCCTTCGAGAAATAGAACCCCTGGCCGTATTCGCCACCGCTTTGCACGATCTGGTTCATTGTTTGGACGTGCTCAATGCCCTCGGCGATCGTCGGCAATCCAAGGCTTTTCGCCAGGTCGATCACCGAATGCACAATCTTGGCGCTTTCGACATCGGTTTCCATCGACATCACGAACGAGCGGTCGATTTTGATCTTGTCGAAACGAAGCTCGCGGAGATTGTAGAGATTGGAATAGCCCGTACCGAAGTCGTCGAGCGATATTTTGATGCCGAGCTCCTGAAGGCCGACGAGGGCATTTCGCGCAGCAGGAAGATCGCCCACCAGGGCCGACTCGGTAATCTCGATTTCGAGGCGTTCTGGCGGAAACGCCGTTTCCGACAAGATGGCAAGTATCTTTGCGGTCAACAGAGGATCGCCAAGATGTTTGGGCGAGACGTTGAGGGCGATCGTGATCTCGGGTGCCCAGCTACGTGCGTCGAGACAGGCACGCCGCAGGAGCGAGTAGGTCATCTCCGCAATCAGGCCGAGCTTCTCCACGACCGGGATGAAGAATTCCGGCTCGACGTTTCCTCGTGTCGGATGATGCCAGCGCGCCAGGATTTCGAAGCCAACGAGACGCTTTTCGGCCAGCAACATCAGCGGTTGATAGTGCGGTTCGATTTCCTCATTTGCGACTGCCGATCGAACGTCTGCTTCCAGCGCCAGACGAGCCCTCAGAGCATCCTCCATGCTCCTCTGGAAGAAGCGATGCGTGCCGCGGCCTTCTTCCTTGGCGCGATACATCGCCATGTCGGCGGCGCGCAGCAGCGTTTCCGGATCAGTCCCGTCCTGCGGACAGAGGGCGATCCCGATGCTGGCTCCGACATCGACGCAACGATCGCCAATGCTGATCGGGCGCTCGACAGCACCAATGATCCGATCTGCGAGAAAGGCGGCAGCGGCGACAGGTTCATCATCCAAATTGACGCAGTGCATGATCAGGGCGAATTCGTCGCCTCCCAGGCGCGCCACGGTGTCGCCTCCCCTGACGACTGCGCCGATCCGGGTCGCGACCTCGCGCAGGACATCGTCGCCGGCCTGATGACCGTAGATATCGTTGACCGGCTTGAAACGGTCCAGGTCGAGGCTCAGAACTGCGAACTGCGCACCACCACGACCGGCCTGCAGTCTTGCGGCTTCGAGCACTTCGGCAAAGACTCGCCTGTTGGGCAAACCGGTAAGGGCGTCGTGCCGGGCAAGTGACTGCGCCAGCCTCTGGGCAGCCTCAGCCGCCTCATGCGCCTTTTCAAGCGCGGCAACATGCTTACGATAGGTCTGCTCCTTTTCCTCAGCCGCCTGCGCTTCGGCCTCCTTGAGGCTGGTGATGTCGGTGTCCGTGCCGATGATCCGGGCGACACTGCCGTCGGGGTTCCACTCGACCGCTTTGCCTCGGCTCAGAATCCAGATGTAATGCCCGTCCCGGTGCCGCTCGCGATACTCGAATGAATTCTGGGCCAATTCGCCGGAATTCTGTCGATCTGCCTGGTCGACGATGCGCGCACGATCGTCTGGGTGAACGCGCGCCAGCCACGCATCGCGCGACCCATCGACCGTCTCATCCAGACTCAAGCCGCGCATCTGCCTCCACATGCGCGAGTAAAAGGCTTTGCCGTGCTTCAGGTCATGATCCCAGACACCCTGACCGGCACCTTCGAGCGCGAAGTTCCAGCGGCTTTCGCTCTCGGCAAGCGCAGCCTCGACGCGCCTTCGTTCGCTGATGTTGCGGCTGACGCCGACGATGCCGATGATCTCATCCCGATCGTTGCGCAATGGCACCTTCGACGTCGATAGCCACTTCTTGTTGCCAGAGACGTCGACGACGTATTCTTCAATGTCGAGGAGCGGTTCTCCGGAGCTGATCACTTTCTGCTCGTCGGCGAAGAACTTTTGGGCAAGTTCCGCCCAGTGGAGTTCGAAGTCGGTCTTGCCTATCAGATCTTCCGGCTGCAGACCCAGGTCCGCGGCAACGGCCCGATTGACGACGGTGAAGCGACTGGCGGTATCCTTGACGAAGAGGTAATCCGGCACCTGGTCGATCATGGCCCGGAACAAGGCACGTTCGGCTTCCCAGGCCTGTTCAGCACGTTTGCGCTCGGTAATGTCCCGCGCCACGCCGATCAGCCCGATGATCTCGCCGTGATCGTCTCTCATCGGCAGCTTTGTCGTCCGCAGCCACTTGAGCGCGCCGGCCTCGTCTGTCCGGTTCACTTCCATGTCGATCATCGGCGTTCCGGATGCGATGACCTTCTGCTCGATGTCATGGAACCCCTGCGCTACGTCCGGCGGAAACAGATCGAAGTCGGTCTTGCCGATCAGGTCCTCCGACCGCTCCACGCCGATGTCTCGTGCGACCGCATCATTGGCCGCGAGGAACCGCCCCGTGGTGTCCTTGGCGTAGATCAGTTCGGGCAGCTGGTTGATGATGGCGCGGAGCATGAAGCGCTCGACTTCCCAATCCGGCCCCGAGGCCAACCGCGCTCCGACGTCCGCCTGCACCTGTGCATTGGCCGAGACGAGGCGGCCCAACTCGATGTCGAGTCTATCGATAGGGGCGCTGTCCGGCCTATTCGGCCGATGCTTAACCATTCCTTTCGCCTCGCAAACCGTCCCGGCCGCTCTCGCCGAGCGGCGGCCTCAGCCGCTGACTCTAGGCGTGCTGCCTTTCACGACGATTAATTGGCACATTTCGCGAAAAGCTCGCGACACCCATTGGTTTGACCAAGTGCGAGTTCGCCCGCGCTCCGGGCACGTTAGCCCCAGACCTCTGCGGTGGGGCTGGCGAAAGCATCGGCAAATCAGCATGCTGACGCGCGATGAAAGACTTTCTTGATCTTCCGCCGGTCTGGCTTCTGGGCTCCGCAGCGATTTCCTGGCTCCTTGCGAAGCTGGCTCCGGTCGTCGTGCTCGATCTCCCCGACTGGCTGGGCTGGGCGATCTTCGCATGCGGCTTCATCTGGGCGGGCTCCGCCGCGTTGCTGTTCCTGCTCAGAAAGACGCCGGTTGAGCCCCGACACACCCCCAAGGTGCTCCTGATTGAGTATCACTTTCGAATCAACCGCAATCCGATCTATTCCGGCATGACGACGATGCTGCTCGGCTGGGCGATCGTTCTCGGGGCACTTACGGCATTTGTTCCGGTCGCGGTGTTCCCCTTCATCATTGCGCGCCGCTTCATCGAAGATGAGGAGCGGCGGCTGCGTGATGCCTTCGGTCAGGCGGCCGACGACTATTTGGGTCGGTCCCGCCGCTGGTGACGCCGGCGCGGGAGTCACCGGTAGCGCGGTTCAATTCGTGACCTCCCCAGAGGCCGCGAATTCTCGCGCACGACAGCTTCCTGCGGCGTACTCCAACGCATTGGGCGAACCTCGCAATTTTCCGCTTGCCAAGGTTGCGGTCGAGGGTTCGAATCCCTTCGCCCGCTCCAGTTTGCCCACGTCCGGCCCGGAGATGGCCGCGATGACCGGGGCGCCCCTGGTCGATTCAAGGGCTTCGATCAGCAGCTGGTAGCGCGAGGCCGGGCAGCCTGGCACTGCCACAACGCCTACCGGCTGGCTTTTCCGTGCTGGCAGGAGTTTTGCTCAGGCCTGCTCGGTACGACGTTGACATCAATGTATGTCTCAAATTGAACCAGATCGGCCTACGCCGCGACCACCTGACCGAATGGCAGGTGCCTCGATGGCTCACTCTCCCGCGCATCCGGAAGGCACGGCGGTTATCATAGCAACGCGGGGCCGTCCCGATATCCTCCAAGGACTGGTCCGACGGCTTGCCGAGCAGAGCCGACCGCCGGACCACGTCCTTGTGATCGCGACGCGTCCCGACGATGTTTCGGGGATGGGCGAGGACAACGAGCGTCTGACCGTTTGCATCGGCCGTCCCGGTTCGGCCACGCAACGCAATGATGGACTAATTCTCGCAGGCTCGCGCTTTGCCAACATCGTCTTCTTCGACGACGACTTTGTTCCGTCCCGCTTCTGGATCGAGCGAATGACCGATGTGTTTGCGTCGGGGCCGGATATCTGCGGATTGACTGGCACGGTCCTGGCCGACGGAGCATCAACCAGGGGTATCGAGCCGTCCGAAGCCGAGGCAATCGTCGGACAACGGGACTCGGAACCGGACTCCCGCGGAGCCTTGCACGAGAAGGTCGGTTACGGCGGCAACATCGGCTGCAACATGGCCTTTCGGTACTCCGTCATAAGCGGCCTGAGATTCGACGAGCGTCTGCCGGCTTACGCCTGGCTTGAAGACGCCGATTTCCACGGCCAGGCAGTTCGGCTCGGTCGCTTCGTCCACGCCGACGCGCTGTGGGGGGTTCACCTCGGCCACAAACAAGGGCGAAGCCGGGGAGTGCCTCTGGGCTACTCACAAATGGCAAATGCAGCGTATCTCGCCAGGAAGGGCACCGTCCCCAAGTTCTACCTGGCCCGCCAGGCGACGAAGAACCTTCTGAGCAACGCCGTCCGCTCGCTTCGACCCGAGCCGTTTGTCGATCGTCGCGGCAGGCTGCTGGGAAACTTCCTGGCCCTGGCCGATCTCGCGCGTGGCCGGATCACTCCAGAGCGTGTCTCGGAGCTGTGACACGTTCGTCCGTGCAAGCGTTGCCCTCGACCTTCGACGTGGTCAGGTCGATCTCGGGCGGCGCGACGGCGCCATTAGGCCGCGTGACGGGCCCGGCTCTCGCGGGCCGACGAACTGGCCACCATCCGATTGTCCCGCGCGATCTCCATCCAGTCGGCGTGATTGAGCCAGTTGGTGACGTTCTCCAGATCACAGAATCGCTGCATGGCGGTTGCCCGCGCGGAAGCGCTGTCGCGCTCCTCCACTTCGACGATCCTCTGACAGATGGCGCGGGCGTGACCCGTGTTGTCGTAGACGACCTTGCGGAATGTGACGCGAAATCGTGGCATCGCATTAGCCTCCCGTGCTAAGCAACCCGAATCGCACTTCGCCCCGGCAGCATAACACCGGTAGCGCCGCGGTGCGTTCGGCAATTGCCTAATAAAGCTGCACCAAAGCTGCGCCGCGCCCTACGCTTGTCATATAGGGCGGCGACGGGCGCCTGGCACCCTCGGCTAATACATTTGTTCGAGCGACGCGCCCCAGCGCCGGATGATCACATGCCGGCGCGGCTTCATGGTCGGGGTCATCATGCCGTTCTCGACCGTAAAGGGCTGGTCGGCGATGACGAAATGCTTGACCTTCTCGATCACCGAAAGGCTGGCATTGGCGCGGTCGATGGCCTGGCCGATGGCGCGGCGGAAATCCTTGTTGTTGGCCAGTTCGGAGAGATCGGCGTCGGTGCCGTTCGTCTTCGCCCAGTCGGCCAGAAAATCGTGATCGGGCACGACGATGGCGCCGATGTGGGGGCGGTTGTCGCCCAGCGCCACGGCGACGGCGACTTCCGGCTCGAGCGCCAGCGCACCTTCGATGTGCTGCGGCGAGATCGTCTCGCCGGCCGAGTTGACGATGATGTCCTTCTTGCGGTCGGTGATCTGAAGGTAGCCGTCCTGGTCGATGACGCCAACGTCGCCGGTATGGAGCCACCCGTCGCGCAACACCTCGGCGGTGTGCTTGGGCTGCTTCCAGTAGCCGTCCATCAGCAGAGGCCCGCGCACCAACACCTCGCCGTCGTCGGCGATCTTGACTTCGACATGCTTCATCGGCGGACCGACCGTGCGCAGCTTGGGGCGGGTGAGGAGGTTGACGCTGACTACCGGCGCCGCCTCGGTGAGGCCGTAGCCCTGCAACAGACGCAGGCCGAGGGCGGTGAAGAATAGGCCGACGTCGTAGGTGAGCGGCGCGCCGCCCGATACCAGCGCCTTCAGCCGGCCGCCGAAGCGGGTGCGGACCTTCTCGCGGACCAGCCGGTCGACGATCCGATCCGCCAAGTGCTGCCAGCGGGTCATCGTCGCGCGGCTTTCGTAGCGCCTGCGGCCGAGCTCCACGGCGGCCCAGAACAACCGTGCGCTGAGGCGGTTCTGCCGCGCCACGCCGCGCACAATCCGCTCGCGCATGATTTCGAAAAGCCGGGGGACGGCGGTCATGATCGTCGGCCGCGCCTCGAGCAGGTTCGCAGTCAGCGTGTCGATGCGCTCGGCGAAGTAGATCTGGGCGCCGATCGATATCGGGAACATCAGGCCCGCCGAATGCTCATAGGCGTGGCAGAGGGGCAGGAACGACAGGAACACCTCATCCTCGAGGCCGAGTTCGGCCAGAACATCGGTCGCACCGACGCAATTGGCGATGATGGCGCGATGCGAGAGCATCACGCCCTTCGGCGCGCCGCCGGTGCCGGAGGTGTAGATGAGACAGGCAAGTCCGTCGCGCGCGATTTCTGGCGCTGCCGCCATGACGGCATCGGCGCCCGCCGCGCCCGCCGACAGCGCGTCCTGCCAGGTGGCCAGCGCGACGCGGCCAGCGTCGATGTCGGCCAGCGCCTCCATCGCGATCACGCGTTTCATGGCCCGGGATTTGCGCGCGGCCTCGAAAAAGGGACGTGCCAGGGCCGCGGTCGAGATGATCGCCATGGCGGCGCCGCTGTCGGCGAGGATGTGGGCGTGATCGGCGGGCGTGTTGGTGGTGTAGGTGGGCACGGTTATGCCGCCGGCCGCCATGATGGCGAGATCGGCGATCGCCCATCGCGGCGAGTTATGGGAGAGCAGCATGACCCGGTCGCCGCGGGTGAGCCCGTAGGATTGCAGCGCGGCAGCCAGCGCGGCAACCTGATCGGCCGTCTGACGCCAACTCAACGACCGGTATTGGCCGTCGATCTTCTCCCATAGAAACGGCTGCTGGCCGCGCCTTGCCGCCTGGGACAGAAACATGGCCACCAGATTGGGCCAGCCGTCAATTTCCATCGCGCCCGTCAATCCAACCGAACCGCCAGGCTAATTTAGCTTGGGAAAGGCTCCAGGGCACCATGAGATGGATCAGAATCAGGACCGCCCGCCGGGTGTCCAGTCCGTCACACCACGCCTCGGGCCCGGGAGTCGCCGGTGATGTTGACCAGCGGCACATGCGCGCGGCGGGCATTGTGGGGGTTGGCCAAGCCGTTGGCGAGGCCCGGACCGCAGTGGAGGAGGCTTGCCGCCGGCTTGCCGGCCATGCGCGCATAGCCGTCGGCGGCGCCGGTCGCCACGCCCTCGAACAGGCCGAGGATGCAGCGCATGCCCGGCACCCGGTCGAGCGCGGCGACGAAATGCATCTCGCTTGTGCCGGGATTGGCAAAACAGGCATCGACGCCCGCAGCCAGCAGCGTGCGAACCAAGCTCTCGGCACCGTTCACTGGATGCTCCTCATGCGGCGGGATCGTCGGTAGTGGTTTGCCACCGCCAAGCCGCGGGAGTCCAGTGTGCCAATGCGCGAGTCCGCCGGTTCGCGGCGCGCGCCGTCAGTCCGGCGTGGCGGGCCGAAGGGGCCTTGAGGATCCCCTTCGGCCGTTGTGGGGAAAGCCGCACCGCGGCCGTCCGATCAGCCGATGCCCTTCTGGTTCTCCGCCCCGCTTGGGGTGACGAGGAACCACTCACCTCCGAACTTCTTGATCGCCTGACCCTTCGGCGCCGAGGCACCCTGGTCGCGGACGAACAGGTAGAGCGGCCGTCCATCGTAGGTAAGCTGCCTGGTCCCATCGGCGCGGGCGATGGTCGATAGATCGGACCGGTCGATATCGGCGGCGGACTTGGGCATGTTCTTGATCGTCGCCGGCGGCCAGGCCACCGCGCAGGCGCCGGTGCAGGCGCTCTTCGCCGTGACGTCGTCGCGCGCCCGCGTGTCGGCGCTGAACATGTAGAGCGCGCGCCCGTTGCCGTCGGTCAGATAGCGGCCGAACTTGCTGCTCTTGCCGACCTGAAGCATGGCGATGGTCATGTCCGGTGCCGGGGTGGCGACGGGCTTCTTCACTGCGGGAGCCGAAGCCGCGGCCGCTGTGGTCTGAGCGGGGGCCGGGGTGGCTGCCATGGTGTTTGCCGCCAGTGCCGGCGTGACTGCCAACGCCGAGGTGGCGAGCAAACAGGCGAGAAGGGGAGTTTTCATCATGCACTCCTGATTTCAGAAGTCGCCGGAACAGTAATCTGGGGCGCGGCGGGCCGTCGGCCAGTGGCAGCCCAGCGGCGGCGGCCGCGCCCACCGGGTTTCGAGACGCCCACCTCGGCTGTCAGCGTGGTGCAAGAAACCCCGCGCTAGGTTCGCGCCCCAGAACGCCAATCAGCACAGGACGCGCTCCATGCGAACCACAGGATTCACAACGGCGGCAATCATTCTGGCGGCTGGAACCGCTTCGGCGATGGCGGCCGGTAGCCCCCTCTCGCCGAGCCAGATCCAATCCACATTCGGCACCGGCAAAACGTTCAGTGCGACCAGCGCCAGCGGTCGGTCGGCATACTGGTTCACCTTCAGGGCCGACGGCAGCGCGACTGCGGTGCCCAAGGGGCAGAAGACCGGTGCTCAGGGCAAGTGGCGCCTGTCGAGCGACGGCTACTGCTCGGCTTGGGGGCCGGGCGCCGAGCATTGCTACACGATCGACAAGAACGGGTCGAAATTCGACGTGCGCGATCCCGGCGGAAATCTCGTTGCAAATTTCGCGCTGGAGACGCCGCCCGCCGCTGGTGCGGCCAGGCCGGCGCAAGCGCAATACCGGGACGGCGCCTATACCGGCCCGGTGGTCGACGCCTATTACGGCCTGATGCAGATCCAGGCGATCATCAAGGGCGGCCGGCTGACTTCGATCAGGGTGCTGAAATATCCGAACGATCGCAGGACCTCGATCTTCATCAACCGGCAGGCGCTGCCGATGCTGCGCGACGAGGTGATCAGCGCGCAGAGCGCCCGTGTCGACATCGTCTCCGGCGCGACGCTGTCGAGCGAAGCATTCATCCAGTCGCTGGACGCGGCGATGTCGCAGGCGAGTTCGTAGGGGCGGTCGGCGGCGTGCGCGCGGCGCGCTTCTTCGGGCTTATGCCAGCCCCAGCTCACTTGTCGGCGGTCTGTTGCTTCTTGAGCTGCTCGCTGTCGACGTAGTTCAGCTCCTCGACCAGGACATCCTTGATCAGGTCGGTGCCGAGGCGCTTGTTGACCGCGTCCTTGATGTCGCCGGTGATCTTGTCGAGGTTGTACTTGGACAGATGGTCGAACTCGACCTTGCCGTCGGTGTAGATGTGGCGGAAGGCCTCGTCGACCACGAAAGGCTGTGGGTCGATGGGCGAATCCTGCAGCGCCGCCGCGTCGGTGGTGAATGAGATCTTGGCGACGACGTAGCCGCGCAGCTTGCCGTCGGAGATCATGGGAACCGTGATCGCGTCGGGATGGCGGACTTCGAGGCCAGACGGCTTGCTCTCGGCGCGCACAACGTCAACCGTGGCGCCGGTGTCCCATGTCGCGGCCATGTAGCCGGCGATCAGCACCACGACGATGGCCCAGACCCCCAACCCGATTGTTTTGAGCGTCGGTCCCATGGCTCAGATTCGCCGCGGACGCGTCTCGCCGTAGGTGCCGTCCGACTCGGCCTCGTGAAGCACGCCGATCATCAGGTCGGAGAGCTGCCGGCTGGCGGCCAGATGTACGCCGAGCAGGCGATGATCGGTGGCGAGCGCGTCGCTGAGCTTCCTCAGGCGCGGCGTCAACTCGCCACGGTTGCCGACGGGAAGCGCCCGAGCCAAGCGGGTGAGCTCGAGAAGGCTCTGGCTCTTGCGCCGGTTGATATCGGTGAAGTCGGCGGCGAGGCTCTCGTTGAGCGCGGTGATCTCCATGGCGATGGTCTCTTCGAGACGGCCGATGGCGGCGTGCATGGCGGCAACGGCGGAGGGCATCGAGTGCGGGGCGGGCTTCGACGGGGGCACCGTCGCGCGGGTCGGCAGGTAACTGCCGAGGTCGATCTCCGGCGCAC
>CAWHLM010000002.1:0-18367 GCA_963830215.1 uncultured Alphaproteobacteria bacterium | reverse complement strand
CGGTCCCGGAAGAACTGCCAAGTGTTGCGCACTTCGCGGATCATGTCGAAATCCATTTCGTGGACCAGCAGCTCGTCCTTGTCGCGGCTGGCGATCGCCTCGATCTGGCCGCGCGGATTGACGAAATAGCTCTGGCCGTAGAACTCGCCGATGTTCCACGGCGCCTCGCTGCCGACCCGGTTGATGGCGCCGATGAAGACGCCGTTGGCCACCGCCGAGGCAGGCTGCTCCAGCTTCCACAGATATTCGGAGAGGCCGGCCACGGTCGCCGACGGGTTGACGATGTACTCGGCGCCGTTCAGCGCCAGCGCCCGCCAGCCCTCGGGGAAATGGCGGTCGTAGCAGGTATAGACGCCGAGCTTGCAATAGGCGGTCTGGAACACCGGCCAGCCGGAATTGCCGGGCTTGAAGAAGAACTTCTCCCAGAAGCCGGCGACCTGCGGGATGTGCGTCTTGCGGTACTTGCCGAGATAGCTGCCGTCGGCATCGATGACGGCCGTGGTGTTGTAGTAGACCCCGGTGATCTCCTCCTCATAGATGGGGACGGCGATCACCATCTGGTGCTTCCTGGCCAGCTCCTGCATGAGCTTCGTGGTCGGGCCATCGGGCACCTTCTCGGCCGCGCCGTACCACTTGCCGTCCTGGCTCGGGCAGAAATAGGGCTGGTTGAACACCTCCTGGAAGCAGAGCACCTGGACGCCCTTCCTGCCCGCCTCGGCGATCAGCGGCAGATGGGCTTCGATCATCCTGTCGCGGATCTCAGCCGGCGACATGGAGGTGTCGCCCTTCAGGGACATCTGAATCAGGCCGCCCTTCAACGTTGCCATAACGGTCTCCTGTCAGTTCATCGTCGGGAAGGTGAAGACCGCTCCCGACTTGATGCCCTCGGGCCAGCGTGACGTGACAGTTTTGAGGCGCGTGTAGAAATGCACGCCCTCGGGCCCGTAGATGGCGTGGTCGCCGAAGAGCGAGCGCTTCCAGCCGCCAAAGGAATGATAGGCGACCGGCACCGGGATCGGCACGTTGACGCCGACCATGCCGGCTTCGACCTTGTCGGCAAAGGAACGGGCAGCATCGCCGTCGCGGGTGAAAATAGCGGCCCCGTTGCCGAATTCGTGGGCATTGATCAGGTTGACGGCGTGAGCGTAGTCCGGCGAACGCACAACGGACAGCACGGGACCGAAAATCTCTTCCTTGTAGACGCGCATTTCAGGGGTGACGCGATCAAGAAGCGTGCCACCGACGAAGTAGCCGTTCTCGTATCCCTGCAGCTTAAAGTCGCGCCCGTCAACGACCAGTTCGGCGCCTTCCTTGACGCCGAGATCGATGTAGCCGGTGACCTTCTGCATGTGCTCCCTGGTGACAAGAGGCCCCATCTCGGCCTCGAGGTCGGTGGCGGGGCCGATCTTGAGCGCCCGCACACGCGGGGCAAGCGATTGCACCAGCCGATTGGCCGTCTCCTCGCCGACCGGCACCGCGACCGACACCGCCATGCAGCGCTCGCCCGCCGAACCGTAGCCGGCGCCCATCAGCGCGTCGGCCGCCTTGTCCATGTCGGCGTCGGGCATGACGATCATGTGGTTCTTGGCACCGCCCAGCGCCTGCACCCGTTTTCCGTGGGCGGTGCCGGTTCGGTAGACGTATTCGGCGATCGGGGTGGAGCCGACGAAGGACACCGCCTTGACGTCCGGGTGGGTGAGGATGGCGTCGACGACTTCCTTGTCGCCGTGGACGATGTTGAGCACGCCGTCGGGGAAGCCCGCCTCGCGGAACAACTCGTAGGTCACCATCGAGGCGCCGGGGTCCTTCTCCGAGGGCTTGAGCACGAAGGTGTTTCCGCAGGCGATCGCCACCGGATACATCCACATGGGCACCATCGCCGGGAAGTTGAACGGGGTGATGCCGGCGACGACGCCGAGCGGCTGGCGGTCGGTGTGGGTGTCGATCGCGGGGCCGACATGGCGGGAGAACTCACCCTTCAGGAGATGCGGGATGCCGCAGCAGAACTCGACCACCTCGATGCCGCGCTGGACCTCGCCGACGGCGTCGGCGTGGGTCTTGCCGTGCTGGAGGGAGATCGCCCTGGCGATGCGGTCGGTGTTGGCGTCGAGCAGCTCCTTGAAGCGGAACATGAAGCGGGCACGCTTGAGCGGCGGCATGTCCGCCCAGGCGGGCAGCGCCAGCTTGGCCGCGGCGACCGCGGCGTCGAGTTCGGCCGCAGTCGACAGCGGCACGATCGCCGACTGCTCGCCGGTCGCCGGATTGAAAATGGGTGCAGTGCGCGGACTCGTCGAACGGCTCAGCTGGCCGCCGATGATGTTCGAGATCGTCTCCATAGCGGGCTTCCTCCGATTGCGTGCTAGAACGAATATTCCACAAACTCACATATGGAACAAACGTTCTATCCTACGCCAGGCCCTTGAGGATGCCGGTCAGAATATCGAACAACTGGTCGATCTCGGCCTTGGAAATGATCAGCGGCGGCGACAGGGCGATGATGTCGCCGGTGGTGCGGATCAGGAGGCCCTTCTCGAAGGCCTCGATGAAGGCAGTGAAGGCGCGCTTGGTGGGCGCGCCCGGGATCGGTTCCAGCTCGATGGCGCCGACCAGGCCGCAATTGCGGATGTCGATGACGTGCGGCAGGTCCTTGAGCGCATGCAGAGCGTCGGCCCAGTAATCGGCAAGCGCGGTTCCGCGGTCGAGCAGCCCCTCCTCCTCATAAGTGTCGAGCGTGGCGATGCCGGCGGCGGCCGACACCGGATTGCCGGAATAGGTGTAGCCGTGGGCGAACTCGATGAGGTGCTCGGGGCCGTTCATGAAGGCGTCGTAGATCTCCTTCTTCACGAAGACCGCGCCCATCGGGATGGTGCCGTTGGTGACGCCCTTGGCGGTCAGCACGATATCCGGCACGACGCCGAAATAGTCGATCGCGAACGGTACGCCGAGGCGGCCGAAGCCGGTGATGACCTCGTCGAAGATGAGCAGGATGCCGTGCTTGTCGCAAATCGCGCGCAACCTCTCGAGATAGCCCTTGGGCGGGATGAGCACGCCGGTGGAGCCGGCGACCGGCTCAACGATGACCGCGGCGATGGTCGAGGCGTCGTGCAGGGCGACGACACGCTCCAGATCGTCGGCGAACTCGGCGCCATGCTCCGGCTGACCGCGCGAGAAGGCGTTGCGGGCCAGATCGTGGGTGTGACGGATGTGGTCGACGCCGGTGAGCAAGGTGCCGAACATCTTGCGGTTGCCGACGATGCCGCCGACCGAGATGCCGCCGAAATTGACGCCGTGATAGCCGCGTTCGCGGCCGATCAGCCGGAAGCGCGAGCCCTGGCCGATGGCGCGCTGATAGGCGAGCGCGATCTTGAGGCCGGTCTCGACCGACTCGGAGCCGGAATTGGTGAAGAAGACGTGGTCGATGCCGGGCGGCATGTAGGTGACCAGGCGCGCCGCCAGCTCGAAGCTCTTGGGATGGCCGATCTGGAAAGCCGGGGCGTAGTCGAGCTCACGCACCTGATTGGCAACGGCCTCGACGATCTTCGGCCGACCGTGGCCGGCATTGACGCACCACAGACCGGCGGTACCGTCGAGCACCTTGCGGTCGTCGGCGGAGCGGTAATACATGCCCTCCGCAGCGACCAGCATGCGCGGCGCCTTCTTGAACTGCCGGTTCGCCGTGAACGGCATCCAGAAGGCTTCGAGATTGTTGGTGGAAACTTGAGTGCGCGCCACGACTTTTCCCTCCGGCGCCGTTCCCCTTGCCCACTCGCAAAATGGCGTCGGTCAGGCCTGACAGGAACCGGGCAGATTGCACCGGTGGGCCTTTTCCTCTAGGAGAAGACGGCGTGATTTCCTGACCATTTGGTCAAGGGAACGTTAGTCAGTTTCCACAGGCCGCTCAAGGGGGCAGTTGGTCGTCATGGCCGCCGGATCGACGAGGCTGAGCGTTTGCAGACCGTGATCCTTGTCCCCCTCGCCTGCCACGGCTCAATGCCTCGATGAACCCGGCCAACAGCGCCCGGGCGCAGCGCACGCGCAAGCGCACCCGCATCCAGGAAGAAAACGAGGAGCGCATCCTCAACGCGGCGCTCGAAGTCTTTTCCACTTACGGCTTTCGCGGCGCCACGGTCGACCAGATCGCGACGCTGGCGAAGATGACCAAGCCCAACCTGCTCTATTATTTCCGGCGCAAGCAGGACATCTACCGGGCGGTGCTCAACCGCACGCTGGAAATGTGGCTGATGCCGCTGGAGCAGCTTTCCGGCGACGGCGACCCGGCCAAGGAGATCACCGCCTATATCGATCGCAAGCTGGAGATGTCGCGCGACAAGGCGAAGGAGTCGCGCCTGTTCGCCATGGAGATCATCCAGGGCGCGCCGGTGCTCGGCGACGTGCTGGCCGGACGGCTGAAGAAGCTGGTCAATGAGAAGACGGCGGTCATCCGCCGCTGGGTCGCCAAGGGGGACCTGGCGCCGGTCGACCCGCACCATCTCATCTTCATGATCTGGGCAACCACCCAGCACTATGCCGACTTCGAGGTGCAGATCCGCGCCCTGCTCGGCGGCGCCATCGACCAGCCGGAGCCGTTCGCCCGCGCCAAGGCGACGCTGGAGCAGGTGTTCCTGAACGGCGTGACGCCGAGGGCTTGAGCCAGAGCCGTCGCGGACCGTGCCGGTCTCGTTGACGACGGCACAGAGGTCACAGATTGCCCGAAGTCGCGCGTTCCATGCCGCGCCTTTTCCGCCGCGTTTTCAAAGATCAGAGACCGTTCGTTCAAAGATCAGAGGCCGTCCGTCGGCGGGTCTGCGCGAGACCGGTCATTCCGTAACGAATCAGTTATCATTGGCAAAGTATCGTAGCCTGGGTGTCTGCGCGGTTTCATTGTGCCGAAGCGGGGGGATTCATGAAGCGCTTGAACTCTTGGTTTGCCGTCCTGAGTCTCAGTGCAAGCCTGCTGGGGCTTTCGGCCAGCGCGGGTCTTGCGGCAGACAAATGGGCGCCGGGCGAGGCCGCCGTGGCGGCCGCCCAGAAATATTTCCTGCATCTCGGCTTTTCGGCCATTCCCTATGACGAAAACGGGGTGGTCTCCACGCCGGCGGGCCAAATTCCAGGCTCCAATATCCGCTTGGATCCGAGCTACACGCTCAACTTGGAGGCCGGATATTTCTTCACGCCCAACTTCGCGCTCGCCCTGTCCAGCGGGTATCCGCCGACCGTTACGGCGTGGGGAGCAGGCAGCATTGCGAATTATGCCGGCCTTGGCAAAGTGACCGGCGGCATCATGGAGCTGAATGCCCAGTACCACTTCAGGGACTTCGGCGCGTTCCAACCTTATGTCGGCGCCGGCCCGGCTTATTTCCATGTGTTCGATACCAAGGACGGCACACTTAGCCAATTCAGCGTCAGCGATGCTTTCGGATTCAACGTCCAGGTCGGCGCGGATTGGATGATGTCGGAGCATTTCGGGCTCTTCGCCGATCTCAAGAAGGTTTTCATCTCGACTACGTCGAGCGGCTTCGCCCCCGGGCCCGTCCCAATCAATGCTGACGTTCGGCTGGATCCGACGATTATTTCTGTTGGAATGACTTTCCGCTATTGAGCGTAATTCATCTTTCACCATGTCTCTTCAGACATGCTGGGTGCATTTGCTTCTGATTAGGAATTGAGCGGCTAGAGTGCGGCTTGGAGGTCAAGCCAATGCACCAGGGCGACCGCATGGTGAACGTTCAAGGCCTTTCCATCGCCTTCCGCGACAGCGAAGGCGCTGGGCATCCGGTCGTGTTTCTCCATGGTGCCGGATCTTCGACGGACGCGTTTGCCAGGCAATTCGACAGCGAACTGCTGGAGGACTACAGGCTGATTGCCGTCGACCTGCCGGGTCACGGTGCTTCCGCCGACGCGGTGAACGTCGATGCAGTCTATTCGCTGCGCGGACTTGCGGCGGTGACACGCGAGTTCCTGGAAAGCCTCGGCATCGAGCGCGCGACCTTCGTGGGTTGGTCGCTCGGCGGCCATATCGCGATGGAGCTGCTGGCAACCAGCGAGCTGGTGGCGGGGCTGATGATCACGGGCGCGCCGCCGATCGCGCCCGGGCCGCTCGGCCTGCTGCGCGGCTTCTGCCGCAACTGGGACATGCTGCTTGCTTCCAAGGAGCATTTCTCGGAGCGCGACGAGGCGCGGTTTCTGACGCTGTGCTTCGGTGCCGACAATAATGAGCCGGCATTCTCCCAAGCCCTACGCCGCGCCGACGGACGCGTGCGGTCGCGCTTCGTGCGCAGCATCCTCCGCGGCGAGGGAGCCGACGAGGCGCGGGCCGTCGCAGCCAGCGCCGTTCCGATCGCGGTCGTCAACGGCGCCGACGAACCGTTTGCGCGACTGAGCTACGTTTCCGGGCTTGCCTACAGCCATCTCTGGCACGACACCTTCTACGTGCTGGAGGGCACCGGTCACGCACCCTTCTGGCAGAAATCGGCGGTCTACAATGCCCTGCTGCACGACTTCGTCGACGACATTGCCACTCGCGAAGCGGCAGTGCCTATCGCGCTTCATCGGATCGCCTGAGGCCTGCGACGACGGGCAGCTGCCCGGCGGACCGTTCCGAGTTGAACTGCGGACCTGTCACCCATAAGTTGCCGTCGGCGGAGCTGAGGGGTGATGATTCAAGTGGTGTTCGACGGCGCTTCGGCGATCCTTTCCCTGGCAATCCTGCTGGTGTTCAACTGGGCATTGGGCGGCCATTTCAAGTCGGACAGGATGCCGACCGGGATGAAGTTGATCGTGCTCGCTTCCACGATCACCGCCCTTTGTTTCCTAATTCTTGTGTGGACCGAATCGCAGCCGCTTGGCGCGCAGCTTGCCGGCATGGCGATCGAGGTTTGTGGACTCGGCCTGTTTGCGGCCGCACTCTCCGCGACCAAGCAGTTCAGGTTCAGAATGGCCTTCGATGACGGAGTGCCGGACAGGTTGGTGACGTCGGGCCCATACAAATACATCCGCCATCCCTTCTACACGTCCTACCTGGTTTTCTGGACAGGCTTCGCCCTGATCACTTTCTCCTGGCTGGCGGTGCCCCTCCTCCTTCTCATGGCGGCAATCTACTTCTTCGCGGCTCGGGACGAGGAGAAGAAGATCGCCACCTCGGGGCTGGCCGACCAGCACCGCCTCTACCGCCAGCAGGCCGGCATGTTCTGGCCAATGCTGTGGCGCAGGTGAGCCGGAGCCGGCCGTTCACCCAAGGACGGTGCCGAACGGAGCCGTTCCTGCCTCTGTTGCCGCAGCCGCAATATCGTGACCGTGCAGCCCGTAGAGGGGCTGGTCCAGGCTAGTTCGAGGTCGCCGGCGTATCGGTCGCTTCCGCCGCGGCGGCGGGGCCGACGATCGAGAAGCTTGGCCTCAGCGACTCCTGCTTCTTGCGCGTCTTCGACATGTCGAACATGTCGGCATAGTAGGCGGGGCCCACCATGCGCACGGACTTCTTCGGCGCATCGGCGACGGCAACGACGGGCGCCACCGGCTTGACGGTGAAACGGCCGGCGGCATTGGCCAGCGTCTCGGGGTCTTCCAGATAGGGCTGGCGCATCTGCGGGTCTGGCACAGGCTTGCGCGGCGCCGCGGCGATCTGCCGGTTGGGCGGAAGCAGGGCGAAATAGCGCTCGGCCAAGGCCGACATGCCGGCGTGCAGCTGGGCGACGCAGACCGGCGTGTAGGCCTGGCGATAGGCAAAGGCATAGGGCTCGTCGCCGTAGCGCTGGCCGGAGAGCGAGGTGGCGTCGGCGACGTCGTCACTGTTCGCCTGCACGAACAACTCGGCCTGGCCATCCTCGGCATACATGGACTGGCAGGCGGCGGCATCGGTGTCGAAGCGGCTGCTGGGGGCGTTGAATTCGATGGGGAAGTAGTAGCCGTCGCAGACGCGCACGCAGAGCGTCCGCGTGCCGCCGGCGATGGGCACGTCGCAGCCGTTGCTGGTCAGCTCGTCGCGCAGGCGGGCGGCCTCGGCCTGCGGCGAGGTGCCGAAGAAGAAGTCGAAGCTGTTGCCGCGCAACTGGCTGAGCTGTTGGTTGAGGCGATTGACCTGGCCCATGATCGCCGGGCACTGGGGACCCGGACGCGGGCCGAAGAACAGGAAACCGCCGGTGCAGTGATAGCGCTGGGCGGCCTGTTGCGCCTGCGCCAGCTGGCCGCTGATCTGGTCCATCTGGACCATCTGCTGGCCGGTCATGCCGGCATTGCCGGCCTGCTTGAGGGCGCCGAGATATTGCGCCTGCAGGCGGTCGCAATAGCTGAACGCCAGCTGGTACTGGGCGCGCGCCGCCGGCTCGGCCGCGACGAGGGCGGCAACACCGACGGCCATCAGCCCGATCAGCCTCAAGCGATCCATCGCGCAGCCCGTTGCCTCCTCTGCCGATCACCGAGCGTCCATTGAACCACAAATATGGTTCAAATCTGATTGCGGGATGGTGAAAACCGTCACAGGCGGTTCCCTCGGGCACGGTCGGCCTCGAGCAGCAGGATGATCGTCTTGGCGTCGACGATCTGGCCAGTGCCGATCATGGCCAGCGCCTCGTCCAGCGGCATTTCCAGCACCTCGATATCCTCGCCCTCGCCCTCGGCGCCACCGCCGGCGGAGAAGCGATCGGCGGGCGTGTAGCCGGCCATGAACAGGCTGATGCGCTCGGAGAGGCTGCCCGGGCTCATCAGGATGTCGATGACGTGCCTGAGATCGCGGACGTGCGTGCCGAGTTCCTCCTCGGCCTCCTTGAGGATCGCCTGTTCGGGCGCCAGATCGTCGTTGAGGCCGGCGCACACCTCGACGAGATAGCCGGAGCCGCCCTGGAGCTGGGCCGCCAGGCGAAACTGGCGGACGAGGAGGACGGTGCCGCGCGCCGCGTCGATGGGGAGCACGGCGGAGCCGTTGCCGTGATCGTAGACTTCGCGGATCTGGGTCTCGCCGCGGCCGTCGCGACGGGTATAGGCGATGGTGTAGCGGGTGAGCCGGCCCCAGGCCGCGGACAGGACTTCCGCGGACAGGATGCGCGCCGGGGACGGATCGCTCATCAGTGAACCTTCTCAGTTGGTGCCGTCCGGACAGACGGTGCGGAAGCGCCTCAGATTGCCGGCGTTGTCAGCGGTGGTGAAGGTGGCGACGGTGGCGCCGGCGCGGACGACGAGTTGCCGGCCAGAGGCAGCCTCGTCGATGAAGCGTGACACCACCAGCGGGTCGCTCACGAGCTGAGACTGGGGATCGGTCGAGCGCGCGTTCACGTCGTGCGGCGGCTGGCTGTCGAAGCGATAGGTCAGGCTCGACTGCCCGGCCGGCGCGACCGGGGCATCCCAGGCGATCAGCACGGAGGGTACCGCACCGCTGCAGACGAGACCGAGGGAGGCCGTGCGTGTGCCGGGCGCCGCCGGCGTGACGTCGGTGGTGGTGAGGGTGACGGTGGGGCCGGCGGGCGCATCGCTCCATTGCCAGCCGGTGGCGGGAGGCGTGAAGGCGACCGGCTGAACGTTTGCCGTTTCCGGCGCCGGCGTCTGTGCAACGCAGCCCGCAAGCAGTGCGCCCGCGCACGCCACAATGGCGGACGCAGCAAATGTCCGTAGTCCCATTCGTTCCCACCCCGTCTCAAACAAACGCGCGGCAGGCAACCGCATGACGCGCGTCCGGTCAAGATCGGCGCGCCTCATTGTGATGCCGGAGCGTACATCCGTGGGCGCAGGCGCTTCCGGGGGAAGCCGCGAGCGCCCTCTGCCCGATCATCATGCAGCGGCGTTCTGCCTCACCGCTTGGTGAGCACGGCGGCGTGGCTCAGCCAGATCGTCGGATGTGCGGTCGCGGTCAGCCCGGCCAGCGCCGCGGCGGCGCAGCTCCGGTCGAAGACGGCCGTGGTGACGTGGCCGGTGGGCTCGGCGAAGAGCATGGTCGCCCCGGGCTTCATCGCCGCGGCGGCCTCGGCGAAGAACCGCTCGGCGCTCGGCAGTTCGTGGACGACTGCAAAGGCGAGGACGAAGTCGACCGTGCCGGCGAGGTCGCCGATGCCGAAGCTCTCGGCGCCGGCCACGCGCGCGTCGATGCGATCGGCGAGCCCGGCCGCCTTCGCCCGCCGCTTGAGCGCCGCCTGCATGCGCGGCTCGACGTCGACGGCATGGACCCTGCCGGACGGGCCGACCAGACGGGCAAGATCGAGCGTGAAGTAGCCCATGCCCGGCCCGGGCTCGAAGACGGTAAAGCCGGGGCGGACGTAAGGAGCCAGGATTTGCGCCGGGTTCTGCCGGATCCGCCGCAGCGGGTTAATCAGGAAATAGCCGATATACCAGGGACATCTGCGCGCCATGGGCGTGTCCTCCCCATCCGACGGGCGCGACCGCTCGAAGCGTTGCCCGCCCGCGTGACGGCAGGATGGAGACGGCCCGCGGACAGGCGCAAGCGCGGCAAACCACCTCAGCCGCGGGGGCGGGCTCGCTCGGCCGCCCCTACTCCGCCGGCGGCTTGACGAAGCAGGCGGGGTTGTTGGGGTGGTCGGTCCAGGCGAGGTAGCCGGTGGCCGGCGCGCCGGTGTGCGGGTCAACGCCTTCGGTGAGCTGCTCCATGGTAATGCAGTCCTCGACCGGGCAGACGTTCACGCAGAGATTGCAGCCAACGCATTCGGTGTCGACCACCTCGAAATGACGCTGGCCGTCCTTCATGGCCGTGATCGCCTGGTGCGAGGTGTCCTCGCAGACGATGTGGCAGCGGCCGCACTTGATGCAGAGATCCTGGTTGATGCGCGCCTTGGTGACGTAGTTGAGATTGAGGTACTGCCAGTCCGAGACGTTGGGCACGGCGCGGCCGACGAGATCGGAGAGGCTCATCTGCTTCTCGTCGAGATAGCCGGAAAGGCCGGAGATCATCTCGGAGACGATCTTGAAGCCATAGGTCATCACCGCCGTGCAGACCTGCACGTTGGTGGCGCCGAGCGCCAGGAACTCGGCCGCATCGCGCCAGGTGGTGATGCCGCCGACGCCGGAGATCGGCAGGCCCCTGCACTCGGAGTCGCGGGCAATCTCGGAGACCATGGAGAGCGCGATCGGCTTGACCGCCGGGCCGCAATAGCCGCCATGCGAACCCTTGCCGTCGATGGTCGGCACCGGCGCGAAATTGTCGAGATCGACGTTGGTGATCGAATTGATGGTGTTGATCAGCGACACCGCGTCGCCGCCGCCCTTCTTGGCGGCGCGGGCGGGATAGCGGATGTCGGTGATGTTGGGGGTGAGCTTGACGATGACCGGCATGCGGGTCGCCGCCTTGCACCAGCGCACCACCATCTCGATGTATTCCGGCACCTGGCCGACGGCCGAGCCCATGCCGCGCTCGCTCATGCCGTGCGGGCAGCCGAAGTTGAGTTCGACGCCGTCCGCCCCGGTTTCCTCGACCGCCTTGAGGATGGCTTCCCAATTGTGCTGCTCGCAGGGCACCATCAGCGAGACGACCAGGGCGCGGTCCGGCCAGTCGCGCTTGACCCGCTTGATCTCCTCCAGATTGATCTGCAGCGAGCGGTCGGTGATGAGCTCGATGTTGTTGAAGCCGATGAGGCGGCGGTCGCCGGAATGGATGGCGCCATAACGCGGGCCGGCGACGTTGACGATAGGCGGGTCCTCGCCCAGCGTCTTCCAGACGACGCCGCCCCAGCCCGCCTTGAAGGCGCGCACGACGTTGTATTCCTTGTCGGTCGGCGGCGCCGAGGCGAGCCAGAAGGGGTTCGGCGACTTGATGCCGACGAATTCGCTACGAAGATCGGCCATCAGAACCTCCTACGCTCGGGCGAGCGAGTATGACGCGGTGAACCTCCCCCTTGAGGGGAGGTCGAAAACGGCGAGCTTGAGCGAAGCCGTTTTCGGGAGGGGGTGAATAGCTGACATGCCCAGGCCCCTCCCCGAAAGCGCTTCGCGCTTTCGACCCTCCCTCCAGGGGAGGGTTGGAAGCTGTGCCGGGCGCGACGCCATCGGCTCAGGCGCCTTCGGCGGCGCTGCCGACCAGGGCACGGTGGATCAATTCGGCTGCATCGCGGCCGTCGGCGACCGCAACCACGGTGAGATCACTGCCGCCGGCAACACAGTCGCCGCCCGCCCAGACGCGGGGCAGGTTGGTGCGGCGCTCGGAATCGACCTTGATGCGGCCGCCCTCGAGCTGGATCCCGGCGATGGCGCCGTTCAACGCCTCGCCGTCGAAGGTCTGGCCGATCGCCTTGAACACCATGTCGGCCTCAAGCGTGAAGGTCTCGCCGGTGCCGACAAGGCGGCCGTTCTCCTCGCGCGTATGTTCAAATTCGATGCCGGTGACGCGGCCAGCGATGTCGCTGAGGCCGGTGGGCCGGGCGTTGAAGATGATGGTGACGCCGTCGGTCTGGGCGAGTTCACGTTCAAAACGACTGGCGCCCATGCGTTCCGGCCCGCGGCGATAGACGATGGTGACCTGCTCGGCGCCCAGGCGCTTCGACTGGGTGGCGATGTCGATGGCGGTCATGCCACCGCCGACCACGACCACACGGCGGCCGACCGGCAAGGTGGCCAGGTCCTTCGTCTGGCGGAGCCCGGCGATGTAGTCGACCGCGTCCTCGACGCCGGCCATGTCCTCACCGGAGAGACCCAGCGCATTGACGCCGCCGAGACCGATGGCCAGGAAGATGGCGTCGAAATCCTCCCTCAGCTCGCCGAGGGTGAACTCGCGGCCGAGCACCTTGCCGGTCTCGACGTTGATGCCGCCGATCGAAAGGATGAATTCGACCTCGCGGGCGGCGAAATTGTCCACCGTCTTGTAGGCGGCGATGCCGTATTCGTTGAGGCCGCCGATCTTCGGCCGGGCGTCGAAGATGACGACATCGTGGCCGTAGAGCGCCAGACGATGGGCACAGGCGAGCCCCGCCGGCCCGCCGCCGATGACGGCGACACGCTTTCCGGTGAGCGGAGCGCGCTGGAACGGATGGCCGCCGGAACTCGATCACCACATCGGTGGCATAGCGCTGCAGTTCGCCGATCCTGACCGGCTTGCCCTCGGCGACCTCGCGCACGCAGACCTCCTCGCACAGCGTCTCGGTCGGGCAGACGCGGGCGCACATGCCGCCGAAGATGTTCTGCTGAAGAATCGTGCGCGCGGCACCGGCGGGATTGTCGGTGAGGATCTCGCGGATGAAGAGCGGGATGTCGATGCCGGTGGGACAGGCGGCGACGCAGGGCGCGTCGTAGCAGAAGTAGCAGCGGTCAGCCTCGACGAACGCCTCATGACGCTCGAGCGGAGGGTGCAGGTCGCTGAAATTGGCGCGATATTCTTCCGGCTTCAAACGACCGGCGGCAATGTCGGGAACCCTGTCGGCCGCCATCGATACCCCCTTTTTCGCCGGCCCGTTGGCAAGGTGGGGGCCGGCATCGGTCTTTGATCATTTGGACAAATTCGCGAACGAGCGTCAAGCGCGACATGCGGGCGCTCGGTGCTCGGCCCTCGTGACAGGCGCTCGGCCACAGGCTATTCATGGCGTGTACTGGCAGTTCCGTCGAATCATCGGGGCAACGATGCGTACGAAACTGATCGTATTCCTGGTCCTGGCGGGGGCTGTTGTGCAGATGGGGCCGGCGACGGCGCGGGAGCTTTTCCGCGCCGGCGTGGTGAGCTGTGTCTCGCTGTCGCGTTCGGTGACGGCGATGTCGGTCAACCGCTGCGTCGGCGGCGAGAACTCGGCCAAACACGAGATGTTCGGAAGCTGCGAAGGCAGCTACGTCGCCAACCAGGTGCGGGTGCCCTTCGTGGTCTCGGCCTACATCCGCGAGATGAGCAAGTTCCTGCCGGACAACACGAAGCCGCTGAAATTCGACTATCGCGGCCTGCGCTGCCAGTTGCAGACCTGGCGCCTGCGCTCGGTGCACAATTGCAGCCCGCTCGACGGCGGCAACGGCATGGCCTGCCAAGTGTGCATCTCAATGTTGGGCAAGCATTGCTACGATGCGCGCATGGTGGTGACGGGCGGCGCCAAGCTGAGCAGTCAGTGAGAGTGTCGCTGCGCGTCGGTGCAGCGGCGCCGAAGGCTAGGAGCCCAGACGGCCGTAATCGTCCTCGAGGCGGACGATATCGTCCTCGCCAAGATAATCGCCGACCTGCACTTCGATGATGGCCATCGGCGTCTTGCCCGGGTTGGCCATGCGGTGGATGGCGCCCTTGGGAATGTGGACCGTCTGGTTCTCGGCGACCGTCATCACCTCAAGCGCATCGCGCTCCATGCCGAGGGTGATCTCGGCGACGCCTTCGACGACCGTCCAGTGCTCGGCGCGTTGGGCGTGCTTCTGCAGCGACAGGCGGGCGCCGGGCTTGACGACGATGCGCTTGACCTGATGGCGCCGGCCCTGGTCGAGCGACTGGTAGTAGCCCCAGGGACGATAGTGGCGGGCGAAATCGCCGTAGACGGCCTCCGGCTGGGCCGCGATGGCCTGGGTCAGCTCCTTCACCCGGTCGGTGTGCTCACGCGAGGCGACCAGGACCGCATCGTCGGTGGCAACGACCACGACATCGTCGAGGCCGACGACGCCGACCTTGGGCCGGGTGGTGCTGACGTAACTGTTTCTGGCATCGACCAGAACGGCGTCGCCGACGGCGACGTTGCCGGCGGCATCATGGCTGTCGGCATCCCAGACCGCGCCCCAGGTGCCGAGATCCGACCAGTCGAAGCGGGCGTCGGTGACGGCCGCGTTCGCCGTCTTTTCCATGACGGCGTGGTCGAACGAGATTTTCGGCGCAGCAGCGAAGGCCTGCCGGTCGAGGTGGAGAACCGCGCCGCCTTCGGCAGCCTCGCCGGCGGCGACGGCGGCATGCGCCGCCGCGGTGACCTCCGGCGCGTGGGCGCCGAGTTCGGCCAGAGCCACGGAGGCGCGCAACAAGAAGATGCCGCTGTTCCACAGATAGCCATCGGCGATGTACTGGCGGGCACGCTCGGCGTCGGGCTTCTCGACAAAGCGCTCGACGGCACGGGCACCGGACTGCACCAGTTCCGCGCCCGGCTGGATGTAGCCGTAGCCGGTGGCCGGCCATGCCGGCGGGATGCCGAAGACGACGATCTTGCCGGCCTCGGCCGCCGGAAGCGCGGTGCGCACCGTGCCGTGGAAGCCGGCAAGATCGCGGATGACGTGATCGGCGGCAAGAACAAGAAGGGTGGCCGCGGGGTGGCTGGCGGCGACGAAGGCGGCGGCGGCGGCGATCGCCGCGGCAGTGTCGCGCCCTTCCGGCTCGAGCAGCGTGATGGCGGTGGTGCCGGACTCGGCCAGAGCTGCGGCGACGAGATGGGCATGGTCGGCACCGGCGATCACGACCGCTGGGCCGAACAGGGACGGCGCGGCAATACGCTGCAAAGTCAGGGCGAAGGTGGAGGCGCCATCGACCAGCGGCAGGAACGGCTTGGGGTTGTCGCCGCGCGAGGCCGGCCACAGACGCGTGCCGGCGCCGCCGCACATAATGACAGGGATGATCATGGGGTTCGCACGTTCACCGGCCAGCATCGAGAGGTCGATCCCTAGAGCCTTTTGCGGCGAAGATGCAACCCGGCAGTGTCGTCAACCTTTACGCCAAGGTCGTGCCGGCGAGGCGGTCGAGCAGCGCCGCCAATTCATGCGGGCGCGACAGGAAGGGCGAGTGGGCACCAGGCAGCTCGATCGGCTCGACGTTCAGCCAGTCCCGCGCCACCCGCCGCGACCAGGCCGGGTTCACCGAGCGATCCTCGGCGCAGACGATCGAGGCGACCGGCACTGCCGGCCACTCGGATTGCGGCGAACGATGCGACCAGTAGGTCTTCTGCTTGCGCAGCTGGCTGAACGCCCAGGCGGCATCCGCGGATTTGCAGTCGTGGTAGAAGGCGAGGGTGGCGGCCTCGACCGAGGGGATGATCGAGAAGCCGTCGTCGAGCCACTTGTATTCGATCTTGACGTTTGGCGTTCCCATGTCAGTGCTGACGCCGGCCTTGCTATCGTCGGCCAGGCTCCCGCCCGGCCGCCTGAGGACGGCGCAGAGATAGACAATGCCCGCCAGCGGCAGGCGGTCGGCGACCAGCGGTGCGACGATGCCGGACATCGAGTGGGCGACGAGGATGAGATCGCCGGCACCGCGAAAGGCATCGGCCACGGCATCGGCGTAGTCGATGGTGGTGGCGTCGCTCCGGTCGATCGGCATATCGACGGTCAGCGCCGCGTGGCCGAGCGTTTCCAGCTCCGGCACCAGATATTTCCAGCACCAGCCGCCGTGCCAGGCACCGTGGATCAATCCGAAGGTCGCCATCGCCGAGCCCCCTCTCCCGTGAGGCGGTCGACGATAGCTCCGCGGAGAAACAGGCGCCAGCGCGGCGACGCGGCGGCACACACAGGGGGGCCGCCACACCGACCGACCGTTCGCTCAATTCCCTGCCGTTACCGGGTGCTGGCGGACCGCGGCGTTGAGGCGGTTCCACACGTTGATCCCGGCGATCTCGAGCAGCAGGGCGGAGAGCGCCTTTTCGTCATAGTGGCGGGCGGCCTCTTCCCAGACTTCGTCCGACACCGGGTCCCCGCGGTCGGCAATCCGGGTGAGTTCCTCGGTGAGCGCCAGAGCCGCCCGTTCGGCATCGCTGAAATAGGGCGTGTCGCGCCAGGCGGCCGCGGTAAAGATACGGTCATCGGACTGGCCGGCCTCCCTCAGCGCTTTGGCGTGCATCTGGACACAGACGGAGCAGCCGTTGATCTGGCTTGCCCGCAAATGGACAAGCTCGCGGGTGACATGGGGCAGATCGTCGTTCTCGATCGCCTTGGTGAGGGACTGCAGGGCCTGCAAGGCCTGCGGAATGACGTAAACCGGGTGATTCATGCGAGCCTGCATCATGGGTCTCCTTGGATCGAGGGGGCAGTTCGTGACGGGAGGCGGCCGGATATCGTGGCGAGGCGTTGGCCCTGTCACGTCGCCCGGCTCCCAATCGTCACTCTCCTGACGGAGCACGAGGCGGAGATGTGACGGATGAACGAGAAGAAGTTCCCGGCAGCTGAGTTCGAGGCCAACCGCGCGCACCTGAAGACGGTCGCCTATCGGATGCTCGGCTCCCGAAGCGAGGCAGAGGATGCCGTCCAGGAGGCGTGGTTGCGCCTCAGCCGCAGCGACGCGAGCGCGGTGGAGAACCTCGGCGGCTGGCTGACCACGGTGGTCGCACGCATCTGCCTCGACATGCTGCGCCAGCGGAAATCGCGACGCGAGGAGCCGCTGGCCTTCGGCGAGACGGTGCCGGAACCCGCCTCCCCCGGACCGGCGCCGGACCACGAGATGCTGCTGGCCGACTCGGTCGGCCTGGCCATGCTGGTGGTGCTCAACACGCTGGCGCCGGCCGAGCGCATCGCCTTCGTCCTGCACGACATGTTCGAGCTGCCTTTCGAGGAGATCGCCGCCATCATCGATCGGTCGCCGGTGGCGGCCCGCCAACTGGCCAGCCGGGCGCGGCGGCGGATTCGCGCCACGCCCGCCACCACCGACCGCGATCTCGACCGGCAGCGCACGATCGTGGAAGCGTTCCTGGCGGCGTCGCGCAATGGCGACTTCGCAGGGCTCATCGCGGTGCTCGATCCCGATGTGGTGGTGCGGGCCGATGCGGCAGCGATGCGCCTCGGTGCCAAGGCAGAGACGCGCGGCGCGGCCGCGGTGGCGGATAGCTTCATGGGACGGGCTCGGGCGGCGCGGCCGGCTTTGCTGAATGGCGCCATCGGTATTCTCGTGGCGCCGAACGGACGCTTGCTTCTCGTGGTTCGAATCAGGATCGCCAATGGGAAGATTGTGGAGATGGACGCCGTGGCGGACCCGGCGGAGCTTGGCCGGCTCAAGCTGACCGTCATCGACTGAACGCCGGGGTGTCGCCGCCCACGACAGCCCATCTTTCGCCCAAGGCGAGGGGCTGCTCGCTCGCGCGTGTTGGCGCACTATTTGCTCTCGGTGTCTGGGCAACGCCCAGCGCGCGGAGGCGTTGAACGCGGCCAAAAAGCGCCGCCCGGCCCGGAGAGCAGCCCATGAGCCAGTCCCTGCCGATCGTCGACATGAGCCCGCTTTCCACCGGCGGGCGGCACGCCCTCAAGGCGGTTGCCGACGCAATAGGCAGGGCGGCACGCGGCGCCGGCTTCTTCTACCTCGTCGGTCACGGCATCGACCCGGCTCTGGTCAGCGCCGTCTTCCGCGAATTGGCCCGCTTTTTCGACCTGCCGGAAGCCGACAAGAGCAAACAGTCAATCACTCACTCGCCGCACAATCGCGGCTATGTGGCGATGAAGGCGGAGAGGCTCGATCCGACCAAGGGCGCGGACCTGAAGGAGGCCTTCAATATCGGCCTCGACCTCAGCCCCAAGGACCCGC
>CAWHLM010000001.1:0-11495 GCA_963830215.1 uncultured Alphaproteobacteria bacterium | reverse complement strand
CTCCTCGGGTTCAGCGGCCCTCTGGAGGCCCTTGCGCCGCCGATTGCGGCGGGCGCCGAACTGGCCATTCAGAATGTCGACGACCAGGGCGGGACAAAGGACGGAAAGCTGGTGGCGGTGCGTGACGACAGCACCTGCGCCGACGCAACCGCTGCGGCCAACGCCGCCGACCGCCTGATCAATACCAAGCATGTGCTCGCCATCATGGGGGCGATGTGCAGCGGCGCCACGATATCGGCGGCCAACACGGCGGCCATTCCGACCAACACCGTGATGATCTCGCCGTCGTCGACGGCTCCGTCACTGACCACACTGGACGACAAGGACCTCGTCTTCCGCACGGCTCCGTCGGATGCCTATCAGGGCGAGGTGCTGGCACGGCTGCTGATGTCCAAGGGCCTCAAGAACGTTGCCGTCGCCTATGTCAACAATGACTACGGCAAGGGGCTTGCCGATACCTTCACGGCAGCGTTCAAGGCTGACGGCGGCACTGTCGCGGCCGTGGCGCCGCACGAGGAAGGCAAGGCGGACTATCGCGCCGAGCTCGGCACTCTGGCTTCGTCCGGCGCGCAGACCCTCGTGCTGCTCGCGTATGCTCAGGGCTCGGGCCAGACCATGCTCCGCCAGGCGATCGAGAGCGGCGACTTCACGCACTATGTGGGCGCCGACGGCATGATCTCGGACGACCTGTTCAAGGGCATGGACGCCGCTGCGCTGGAAGGCATGATCGGCACCAAGCCGGGCACGGCGGACGTTCCCGGTGCGAAGGTGTTCAACGACATGGCGACGAAAGCCGGTCTTGACCCGACGAAGATCTACGGGCCGGAAGCCTATGACGCCGCCTTCGTGCTGGCGCTGGCCATCGAGAAGAACGGCGCCAAGCGCGAGGGCCTGTCGGCGGCGGTGCGCGAAGTGGCGAACCCCCCGGGCGAGGTGATCCTGCCCGGCGAATGGAAGAAGGCCAAGGACATCATCGATGCCGGCGGCGACGTGAACTATGAAGGGGCCACCGGCCCGGTCGATTTCGACGCTCACGGCGACGTTGCCGGCTTCATCCTTGAAGAGACGGTCAAGGACGGCCATTGGATCGCGGTGGGGCCGGCGAAGTAACGGCTCGACCGAAGTCAGAAGACATGAAGAGCCCGGGAGCGATCTCGGGCTCTTTTTTTGTGCTCGTGGCCCGCGCCTACGAGGCTTCGTGGCGGCGGATGCGTTCCGGGATCAGGCCCCTCGGCGCGTAGCGCAGCGACAGAACGATCACCAGGCCAAGAATGAACACGCGCATTTGCAGGGCGCGCGATTCGACATCGGGAATGCCGGGACAGTCCCAGCGCCTGCAGGCCGGCGTCGAACCAACGGAAGGCGATCAGCGAGAGCGGCGCCGACATGTTCCATGCGATGATGATCAACACGCCGCCGAAAAGCGCGCCGATATTGTTGCCGGCGCCGCCGACGATGACCATCACCCAGACGATGAAGGTGTAGTTGATCGGCTGGTAGCCGCCGGGATCGTAGATCTGCACATAGGTGGTCATGAGGGCGCCGCCGATGCCGATCAGTACGGCGCCGAGCACGAACAGCTCGACCTGCCGCGCCTTGACGTTCTTGCCCATGGATTTGGCGGCGACATAGTTGTCGCGGATGGCGCGCATCATGCGGCCCCAGGCGCCGCCATAGGCGCGCTGCAGCAGGATGAAAAGGATGGCGGTGACTGCGAGCGACGACCAGGAAACAGCGAGCGCGAGGTGATCAGAGCGAGGGACTTGTCGCTGATGCCGGTCTCGAGCGCGGTGGGAACCGGCCAGGGCAGGGGCGACACGGTCAGCGTCCCGCGCGTCAACCAGTCCATGTTCTTGAGGAAGGCGCGGATGATCTCGGCGATGCCGATGGTGGCGATGGCGAGATAGTCCGACCGCAGCCCGAGGCAGACATTGCCGATCAGCCAGGCGACGGCGCCGGCGATTGCGCCGCCAACGAGCCAGGAGAGCTCGACCGGCAGGCCAAGCCCGCCGACGAATCCGGCCTTGGCTTCGATGAAGGTGGTGGCGGGTCGATCTGCGACCGGTAGCCGATATAGGCGATGAACCAGGCGAGGACCACCACGACCGTCTTGACCTTGCCCCTGATGCCGATCCGGTGGGCATTGACGCGGCGATGATGACAAGGGCGCCGATGGCCGCGGCGAGCACGGCGCGGCCGAGCAGCATTGGCCCGTCCGAGTGCCAGAACTCCATGTTGAGCGGATAGGAGGTCAGCACCACGGCATAGCCGCCGAGCATGATGAAGCCCATGACGGCGAAATTGAACTGGCCGCCATAGCCCCAGTGGACGTTGAGGCCGAGCGCGACCAGCGCATAGGTGACGGCGCTGACCAGGAGCTGGATGGTGGTGGCGGTTCCCTGGGTGAGGAACACCAGAATGATGACGACGCCGAGAGCCGCATAGAGCAGCCCGTCGCGAAGGTTGGCCGAGGCAGTCATGTTACGGCCCCCTTGAAGATGCCGGTCGGGCGGACCAGCAGGACGACCACCAGGATCACGAAGGCCACGGTCAGCTTGTAGTCGGTAGACACCAGCGACAGGTCGGCGGGCAACTCCCATCCCTTGGGCAGGAGACCCGCGAACGGGCGCAGCACGGTCGACCAGTTGAAGACGGCCAGCGTTTCGGCGAAGCCGACCAGGAAGCCGCCGGCGATGGCGCCATAGGCCTGCCCGAGGCCGCCGACGACGGCGGCGGCGAAGATCGGCAGAACGATGTTGAAGGCGAGGTCGGGCTTGAGGCTGACGTCGAGCGCCAGCATGGTGCCGGCGAGGCAGGCAAGCCCGCCGGCGATGATCCAGGTGGCGCGGATGACCTCGCGGGTGTTGATGCCGGTGACCTGCGCCAAGCTCGGATTGTCGGCCATGGCGCGCATGCCCTTGCCGAGGCGCGAGCGGGTCAGGAACAGGTGCAGGGCGACGACCACGAGGATCGTCACGGCGAACAGCAACACCTGCGCCACCGACATGGTGATCGGCCGGGTGGCGCCGGCGAACGGCAGGTCGAAGCGCAGGATCGCCTTGGGCTCGGTCGCGAAGAAGCTGCGGTTCTCGACGCCGAAGAACAGGCGGATCAGGCCCTGCAGCATCAGGGTCACGCCGATCGAGGCGATGAGCAGGGTTACCGGCTTGGCGCCGCGTGCTCTCAGCGGTCGATAGAACAGCCAGTCGATGCCGAGCGCGACGAGGGCGGTGATCGGCATCGCCAGCGGCAGGACGATGAAACCCAGCGGCCAGAAGAGGTGGATGCCAAGGGCGGCGGCGATGGTGGCGAGCGCGAAGGAGACGAAGGCGCCCGCGGTCATCATGTCGCCATGGGCGAAATGGGCGAAGCGCAGGATGCCGAAGATCAGCGTCACGCCGATGGCGCCCAGAGCATAGACGCTGCCGAGCACCGCGCCGTTCACCAGCACCTTGTTTACGAAGAAGATGAGTTCGTTCACCGGCACTCCTTCATCCGCCCAGGAAGCTCTTGGCCACATCGGGATTGTCGAGCAGCGCCTGGCCGGTGCCGCTGAACCGGTTCCGCCCGTTGGCGATCACAAATCCCTTGGTGGCGAAGGCGAGCGCATGGCGCGCGTTCTGCTCCACCATCAGGATCGCGACGCCATTGGCATTGACCTTCCTAACGTGCTCGAAAACCTGGGTGGTGTGGATCGGGCTCAGCCCTGCCGAGGGTTCGTCGAGCAGCAGAAGCTTCGGCTGGCTCATCAGGGCCCGGCCCATCGCCACCATCTGGCGCTGGCCGCCCGACAATTCACCCGCGCGCTGGCGGCGCTTTTCCTTGAGCACGGGAAACATGGCGTAGATCGACTGCATCGTCGGGCCGAAATCGTCGCGGCGGATATAGGCGCCCATCTCCAGGTTCTCTTCGACCGTCATCGAGGTGAAGACGTTGAACTCCTGCGGCACGAAACCCAGCCCCAGCGGCACCAGCCGGTCGGGATCGGCGTTGGTGATGGTCTGGCCGGCGAAGGTAATGGCGCCGTTGCTGACGCTGACCAGGCCGAAGATCGCCTTGAGGATGGTCGATTTGCCGGCGCCGTTGGGGCCCACGATCACGGCGATGTCGCTTTGTTCGATGGCGATGTCGACGCCGTTGAGGATGGGCGCTCCGCCATAACCGGCCTCGAGGCCGCTGATCTCGATCAGGTTCACGCCGTGACCTCCGCCGGCGCGCCGAAATACGCGTCGATGATCTCCGGCATCGCCCGGATGGCCTCCATCGGGCCCTCGGCGATCACCGCGCCCTCGGCCATGACGATGACCGGGTCGCAGAGCTGGCTGATCAGGTCCATGTCGTGTTCGATGACGAAGAAGGTATAGCCGAGCTCCCGGTTCATGCGCAGGATGTTGGCCGCGAGGTCCTTGAGCAGGGTGCGGTTGACGCCGGCGGCGACCTCGTCGAGCAGCACCGCCTTGGCGTCGACCATCATGGTGCGCCCGAGTTCGAGCAGCTTCTTCTGGCCGCCGGACAGGTTGCCGGCGAGTTCGTGGCGCACCGCCTGCAGGCCGAGGAAGTCGATGACCTCGGCGGCCTTGGTGCGGACGGCCGCCTCGACGCGCTTGACCGCGCCGGGCTTCAGCCAGACGTCCCAGAGGGTCTCGCCGGGCTGGCCGTCGGGAACCATCATCAGGTTCTCGGTGGTGGTCAGGTTGGAGAATTCGCGCGCGATCTGGAAGGTGCGCAGCAGACCCCGCGAAAACAGCTCGTGCGGCTTGAGGCCGGTGACGTCGGCGCCGTCGAAGACGATGCGCCCGCCGTCGGGCACCAGCGTGCCGGCGATGGTATCGAAGAGGGTGGTCTTGCCGGCGCCGTTGGGCCCGATGAGGCCGGTCACCGATCCGCGGGCGACACTCAGCGAGCAATCCGTCACCGCCTTCACGCCGCCAAACCACTTGCTGACGGCCACGGCCTCGATGATCACATCCGGTGCCATATCTCCGCCCACTGTCGCCGGCCCAACTGCTGGCGCCCGAGACATACGCTGGGCTTGAGCTCCCCGTTGCCCCCTGACTTGGCTTAGCAAGGCACCGCCGGCATGACAACTGCGCGGCCTGGCTGCGGCCCTGAGCCTTGTCCAGTGAGATAGCCCCATTCCGGCGGCGCGCTTTTGCGCAGGATCAAGCTGGCGGGCTTATCGGGAACAGGTCGAGAATCGGCGGGAGGCGGCCTAGCCTGCCGGTGCTTCGGAAGAGGTGTCGGGCAGGGCGCCGGTTCGGTGGCGCGCGGGTCGAGAACTGCGCTTTCCGGCGTCACCGTCTTGGGCAGCGGCAGGCCCTGGAAGGTCTCGCGGGCCGCGGGGCTCGGCGGCGCGCGCCTGGTCATGCGGAACAGGGTGTAGGCCACGACCATGGCGTACACGCTGAGGGTGAAGGCGAACAGCCCCTCCGGAATCCAGTGCTGCATGGCGTAGGCGGCAGCCGCCGGGCCGATCATGGTGCCAAAGCCGTAAAGCAGCAGAAGGCCGCTGGCGGTCTTCACGAACTCGTCGGTGCCGGCAAAGTCGTTGGCGTGCGCCACGGTGAGCGCATACATCGGATAAACCATGGCGCCATAGAGCACGATCAGGCCGGTGATCAGCATGGGGTCGCGCGGGCGCAGCGACACGATCGCCGCGCCGATCGCCACTGCTCCGATGCCGACGGCGACCAGCACGCGGCGACGGTCCATGCGGTCGGAAAGCCAGCCGAGCGGAAACTGGATCAGCGAGCCACCAAGCAGCGCGCCGGCGGTGAGGATGGCGACCTCGTTGATGGGCAGGCCGATGCGGCTGGCATAGACCGGTCCGAGCGTGCCGAAGGCGCCATTGGCGAGGCCAATGAGGAAACACACGACCGCTGCCACCGGCGACAGGGCGTAGAGCCGCCTGATGTCGAAGCGCGTGGTCTTCAACGGTTGCGGCGTGGCAGCGGTTGACAGCGCGGTGGGCAGGATGGCGAGGCAATAGAAGATCGCACCGAGGACGAAATAGAAGTATTCGCTGGGCGCGTTGATGGCGAGCAGCAGCTGGCCGGCCGTCGAGGCGGCGAAACTGACCATCTGGTAGACCGAGAAAATCCTGCCGCGGTTCTCGCGCCCGGCGCGTTCGTTCAGCCAGCTCTCCACGATCATCGAGGCGCCGGCATAGGTGAAGCCCGAGACGGCGCGCAGCAGAATCCAGGCCAGCGGCGTGACGATGAGCAGGTTGAGCAGGATCGTCACCGCTGCAACCGAGGCGAGCGCACCATAGGCGCGAATGTGGCCGACGCGGCGCACCGTATACGGGATCAGGATGCATCCGGCGACGAAGCCGGTCGCCCAACCGGTGCCGAGCAGGCCGAGTTCGGTGGTGGAGAAACCCGCGGCGGTGCCATGCACGGCCAGCAGCAGGCCGTGCATGGAGCCTGCCATCACAAGGAATGCTGAACCGAGAAGGAGCGAGGCGACGGCGACGAGCTGAAGGGCCATTGGACCGGCGGCTGGACGGGAATCGGAGTCTCCACCTTGTCCGCCGGAGTGCCGGCGATTTCAAGGCTGCCGTTGGACTCCCGCTCTCCCCCTACATGATCCCGGTCTTGGCAAAGATGGCCTGGGTGGTCTCGCCGGCTTCGATCATGGCGCGCACACCGCTCTCCCCCTCGACCTTGGCAAGCGCCGCCTGGACGATGTCGGCCGCATGTACCGAAGGGATGACCAGCACCCCGTCGATGTCGCCGCAGACGATGTCGCCCGGTTCGACGCGCACGCCGTTGGAGAAGGTGACGGGGACGCGGAAATCGGCGACGCGGCCGCGGCCGCGCTGGTCCTGGGCGTAGCCGCCGCGCGAGAAGACGGGGAAACGCAAGCGCAGGATTTCGCGCGTGTCGCGATGAAAGCTGTCGAACACGCCGCCGGCGCTGCCCAGCCGCTGGGCGCGATTGCTCATCAACCCGCCCCACAGGGCGTAGGTCGGCGAAGCGCCCGCGGCGACGTAGACCTCGCCCGGCTTCAACTCGTCCAGCGCCCGGAACATCAGGCCGAACGGATCGGCTTCCACCTCGCGATGATCGACGTCGGCGACGGTGACCGGCATCGCCCGGCCGACCAGAATGGTCTCCGGGGTGATCGGCCGGATCTCCGGCGGCAGGAACTGCTGGCGGAGGCCCGCCTTGTCCATCACGTCGCCGATGACGGCGGTGAACAAACGGTCGCGGATGACGGCAAAGAGTTCGCTGTCGTTCATGTCGTCGTCCCTTCGGTGCGCTCGCGTCGAGCGCTTCCTTGAGCGTCAGGAAATCGCGCCAGGCGAGCCGCTTCTGCAGCGGCTGGCGCAACAGATAGGCCGGGTGCAGCGTCGCCATGGCGCGGATCTTCCGGCTGCCGGTGTCGAATTCGTGCCAGCGCCCGCGGAACTTGAGGATGCCTTCGCGGTTGCCCATCAGCTCGGCCGCGGCGGGCGCTCCCATGCAGATCAGGAAGTCCGGGTTGCACAGTTCGATCTGCCGTTCGATGAACGGCCGGCACGTGGCGGTCTCCTGCGGCGTCGGCGTGCGGTTCCCGGGCGGGCGCCAGGGCACGACGTTGGCGATGTAGACGGAGCTGCGGTCGAGGCCGATGGCCGCCAGCATGCGGTCGAGCAGGTGGCCCGAGCGCCCGACGAAGGGAAGGCCCTGGCGGTCCTCCTCGCGTCCTGGCGCCTCGCCGACCAGCATGACGCGGGCGCCGGGCTTGCCGTCGGCGAAGACGAGCTGGGTTGCCGTCTGCTTCAGCTTGCAGCCGTCAAAGCGGGCAAGGGCTGCGCGCAGCTCGTCGAGATTGGCCGCGGCGCGGGCGGCATCGCGTGCGGCCCGCGCCGTGTCGTCGGGGGCGGCGGCGTCGGCCGCAGCGATGGTCGTGCGGGGCGCCGGCGCCGGTGCCGGGCGGCGCGGCTCGGGCAGTGGCAAAGCGTCGCTGGAGGCGCGCGGCGGTTCCCTCGGCGCATCTGCTGGCGGCACGAGACGGTTGACGGGCGTTTCGTCGAGCGCCACGTCGACGCCCATCTCGGCGTACCAGGCCAGAATCTCGGCGGCAGCTTGTCGGTCGGCTGGCATTGTCTAGTTAAGCGCTTGTGTAGCGGGCTTTGCGGACAGGCGAACGCTATCCCATTTCCCCGCCCGTTGTCCCGGCACCACCGGCAAGGCTGTGGAGCGTCGGGAGGGCACCAGCCATGAACGGAGATCACGATGATGAAGCGGTATTGGGCGATCATGCCGGCGGCGGCGGTCCTGGTCGCCTTGCCGGTGCTGACCCAAGCGGCGGATACGGGTCCGCGGCGGCCCTGATACGGGCCAGGCCAACATGCTCATCGGGCAGGACGCCTTCGGCGGCTGGCAGGACAACAAGCCCGGCGTCTGGCGCAAGATCGGGGCCGGCGACCTGCCGCAGCCCTATGCCACCAAGTCGGCGAGCAATGCGCCCGGTCTGGTGCCGCGGCCGGCGGATGCGGTGCCCGACGTTCCCCCGGGCTTCAAGGCGGAGCTCGTCGCCTCCGGCCTCTCCGGCCCGCGCGACATGGCGCTGGCGCCGAACGGCGATATCTTCGTGGCCGACAGCGCGGCCAACCAGATCGTGGTGCTGCGCATGGCCGATGGACAGGCGAAGCCCACGGCGCAATCGGTCTTCGCCAGCCGCGGCCTCGACCAGCCCTACGGCATCGCCTTCTATCCTCACGACAAGCCGCAATGGGTCTATGTCGGCAACACCGGCAGCATCGTGCGCTTCCCGTACAAGAGCGGCGACCTGAAGGCGTCGGGCCCGGCCGAGACGGTGGTCGGTGACATCCCGGCGGGGGCCACTGGACGCGCGACATCGCCTTCTCCGAGGACGGGTCGACGCTCTATGTCGCCGTCGGCTCCGCCTCGAATGTCGCCCAGTCGGTGAAGCCGCTGCCCGCCAGCCGCCTCGCGCAATGGGTCGACGGCCACCCGCCGGGCGAGATGTGGGGCGCGGAAGAGGGACGCGGCGCGGTGATTTCGTTCAACCCCGACGGCTCCAACCGGCACGTCTTCGCCACCGGCCTCAGGAATTGCTCGGGCCTGGCCATCTAGCCGGCCATCGGCGACCTGTGGTGCGTGGTCAACGAGCGCGACGGCCTCGGCGACAATGTGCCCTTCGACTACGCCACCAGCGTACGCGACGGCAATTTCTACGGTTGGCCCTGGTACTACATCGGCGCCAACGAGGACCCGCGCACGCCGCTCAAGGGCGAGCGCCCGGATCTCGCCGATCTGGTGACCGTGCCCGACGTTCTGTTCCAGGCCCATTCGGCGCCGCTCAACATTGCCTTCTATCAGGGCAGCCAGTTTCCCGCCGAGTACCAGGGCGATGCCTTCGTCACCATGCACGGCTCCTGGAACCGGGGCACGCGCACCGGCTACAAGGTGGTGCGCCTGAAGTTCGAGAACGGCCTGCCCACCGGCTCCTACGAGGATTTCGTCACCGGCTTCGGCATCTCGGCCGATCAGGTGTGGGGCCGCCCGACCGGTGTCGTGGTCGCCAAGGACGGCTCGCTCCTCGTCAGCGAGGACGGCAACGGCACCATCTGGCGCATCTCCTACGGGAAGGCGCCGTCATAGTCGCGCCGACGGGCGAACCGGATCGGTTGGGCGCCGGCGCCCGCGCGCTATATTCGCCGCCACATATCGCAAGCGAAACGGGGCGATCCGCGATGTCTCATGCTGAAAACGACGTCCTCGCCACGGCCGAAGCCTGGCGCAAGGCCGGCCGCGAGGTCGCCGTCGCCACCGTGGTCGAGACCTGGGGCTCGGCGCCGCGCCCAGTGGGCAGTCACTTGGTCGTCGATGGCGACGGCAATTTCGAGGGCTCGGTCTCCGGCGGTTGTGTCGAAGGGGCGGTGGTCACCGAGGCGATCGACGTGATCGGAGACGGCGCCGCCAGGACGCTGGAGTTCGGCGTTGCCGACGAGACGGCATGGCGGGTTGGCCTCTCCTGCGGTGGGCGCATCCGCGTCTACGTCGAAAAGCTCACCTGATGGACCTTGCGCTGCTCCAGAGGCTGAACGTTCACCGTGCGCGGCGCGAAGCGGCGATTGTCGTCACCGACATGACCAGCGGGGAGGTGCGGCTGGTCGTCGAGAAGGATGGCTATGCCGGCGACACGCTCGCGGGCGAACTGGCCCAGCGCTTCCGCTCGGGCGCGTCCGGCACCGTGCTCATGGCAGATGGCAGGGCCCTGTTCCTCACCGTCCATCTGCCGCCGCCGCGCCTCATCGTCATCGGGGCGGTCCATATCAGCCAGGCGCTGGCGCCGATGACCAGGATTGCCGGCTTCGACACGATCATCGTCGATCCGCGCAAGGCTTTCGCGACGCCGGAGCGCTTTCCCCATGTCACCATGGTTGCCGAATGGCCGGAGGTGGCGATCCCGCGGCTCGGCCTCGACGCCTTCACGGCAGTCGCCGCGCTCACCCACGATCCCAAGATCGACGACTACGCCCTTGCGGCGGCGCTGAAGGCCGACTGCTTCTATGTCGGCGCGCTCGGCAGCCGGAAGACGCACGCCAAGCGCCTCGAGCGGTTGTCGGCACTGGGCTTCGACGAGGCCACGCTCAACCGCATCCATGCCCCCATCGGCCTTGGCATCGGCGCCCAGTCGCCGGCCGAGATCGCCGTCTCCGTCCTGGCGGAAGTCATCCTGGCGCTCCGCCACCGCGGCGCGGCCGGCCGCGAGGCCGCCGCGTGACGTCCATGGAGCGAGCGGCGCAGCGTCGCAGCGCTGGTTCTTGCTGCCGGCCAGTCCCGCCGCATGGGCGGGACGAACAAGCTGCTGGCGACCATCGGCGGCAAGCCGCTGGTGCGCATGGCGGTGGAAGCGGCGCTGGCCAGCCACGCGGCGCCGGTCACCGTCGTCACCGGCCACGATGCCGGGGCGGTCGAATCGGCGCTTACCGGCCTTGCCGTCGCCTTCGCGCACAATCCCAATTATGCCGCGGGGCTGTCGACTTCGCTCAGGGCCGGCCTCGCCGCGCTCCCCGCCGGGGTCGACGGCGTCGTGGTCATGCTCGCCGACATGCCAGACGTGGGACCGGCGGTCATCGACCGGCTGATCGAGGCCTTCGCCCCGAAACCTTGCGGAAATCGTGGTGCCCGTCTGGGAGGGCAGGCGAGGCAACCCGGTCCTGTGGGGCGCGCGCTTCTTTGGCCGGCTTGCAGCGATCGAGGGCGATACCGGCGGACGGCCTGATCGGGGCCAGCCCGAATTGGTCGTCGAGATCGAAATGGGTGCGGCCGTCGCCCGCGACGTCGACACCCTCGAGGCCCTGGCGGAAGCCGGCGGAACCCCGGCCTGAAGCGGCCTCACCTTGAAGGTCGCCGAGAGCGGCGGAAACGCCTATTCTCTGCCCCGACTGCCGGTGGCGACCAGGGATCAGTGCCGATGTCGATGTGGCTGTACCAGTTCTTCTTCTCGCCGCAGGCGGTGGCCTGGGGCCTTGGCCT